>NZ_JBVJGN010000014.1:0-138850 GCF_055587305.1 Micromonospora sp. NPDC047521
GATGGGCACCACCGAGGCCGGCACCAACTCCATCAACGACATCACCCCGGTGCTGAACAAGGAGACCGGTAAGAACGACGCCTACCGGTCGGTGGCAATCTCCACCCCGGCGGCGGACGACAAGCAGACCGACACGCTGCGCGCCGACATCGTCAAGACCGTCGACCAGGGTCGGGCCGTGGTCGCCAACATCGCCGGCACCACCACCGACACCGACGGCGGCGTGCACTCCTTCGAGGGCGGGCACTACATCAGCGTCGTCGGCTACCGCGACAACGGCCAGACGGTGAAGATCGCCGACTCGGCCGACCCGAACACCGCCTCCTACGAGGTCACCGTCGAGCACCTCGCCGACTGGATCGCCACCCGCGGCTACGCCACCAGCTGACCCCCACACCAGGTTACGAAGCGAAGGGCCGGACCCCACCAGGGGTCCGGCCCTTCGTCGTCATTTCCACCAACTGCGGCACGTATTGACAAGAATCGACATAGCGGTGAGGCTGGACGACGAGAGAGAGCGCTCTCTTAGCACGGGCTCAACAGGCCACCACCACGTCTGGCCAGGACACTCCGCTGTCTTCGGCGGCGGCACCGGAGCTGTCCCTGACCCGGCCTCCCGACAGGAGTCACAAGATGGACAGGGCCGCACCCCTATCCGGCATCCCCCGCCGACTGCGCCTCGCCACGGCGATCGGCGCCCTGCTGGCACTGCTCGGCACGTACCTGGTCTCCGCCACCGACCGGGCCGACGCCGCCCCGGTCGCGAACGTCATCCGGGTTGCCGAGTTCCCCGCCGACTGCACCTACAGCCACCGGCTGCCGGACGACCCGATCGTCTTTCCCCGGCTGCCCGGCGCCTCGCACATGCACAGCTTCTTCGGCAGCACGGTGACGAACGCCAACACCACGCTCCCGGACCTGGTCACCTCCCCCACCACCTGCAACCCGCGGGTGGACGTCTCGTCGTACTGGGTGCCGACCCTGTACCGGGACAACGTCGCGGTGGAGCCGGCGATCGCCACGTTCTACTACCTGGGTGAGGGCGTCCGTGCAGACGTCGTCGCGAACACCCAGCCGTTCCCGCAGGGTCTTCGTTTGGTCGCCGGCAACGCGAAGGCCACCGGGCCGAACGACAGCATCGCCCGCTGGTCCTGTCTGCACGCCGGACAGGTGCCACCGTCGAAGGACTTCGTCAACTGCCCGGCCGGCACGATGCTGGAGTCGTACCTGGACTTCCCGCAGTGCTGGAACGGCCGGGACCTGGACTCGCCGGACCACAAGAGCCACCTGGCGTACCCGGTGAACCAGGCCTGCCCGAGCACCCACCCGGTGCACGTGCCGAAGTTGCGCCAGGTTCTGCGGTACCCGGTCAGCGGTGACCCGTCGCACTTCCGGTTGGCCTCCGGGCCGGGCTACACCATGCACGGCGACTTCTTCAACGCCTGGCCGGTGGCGGAGATGGCCCGCCGGGTCCAGGACTGCATCCGCCCGGTCATCAAGTGCGGTCACGACGGCCGGCCGATCTGAGCCGACCGGTCGCACCCGAGGCGGCGGGTCCGGTCACGACCGGGCCCGCCGGCTCGGGCGGAAGGAGGCGGTATGCGAGTCCGGATCGCGCTGCTCGTGGCGGTGACGCTCGTCTCCGGGTGCACCACCGGCACACCGGCCGCCGACGCCAGCGCGCCACCGTCCACGGGTGTGGTGTCCACAGCGCCGGCCACTGGCACCGCCGGGCCGTTCAGCGCCACCGACATCGCCTGGCTGCAACTGACGGTCGCGATGGCGCAACGGCTGCTCCCGGTACTGGACCTGGTGCCGAGCCGTACCACCGACCCCGCGTGGCGGCGCCTGGCCGCGCAGATGCGGGCCGGCAGTGGCACCGACCTGGCACGGTCCCACCAGCTTCTGGCCGACTCCGGCGCGCCGGCGACGAACCCGCACGAGGGCCACGACATGCCCGGCATGATCACCGTCGATGAGCTGGCCGCGCTGCGGTCGGCGACCGGCACGCCCTTTCAGCGGCTGCTCGCCGCGCATCTGCGCGCGCACCTCGCGCAGTCCGTCCGGGTCGCCACAGCCGAGCAGCAGGGCGGCGTCCACCAGGGCACCACCGCGATGGCCACCGCCGTCGTCCGGGCCGGCACGGCCGATCTCGCACGCCTCGACCGGCTCGACCGCCCACCGGCGCCGACGCGACCGGCATGAACGCCTCGGCTCGGACTCCGCCCGTTCGCCGCACGCCCGGCCGTGCCGACCACGACCGGCTGGGCGAGGCCCTCCGCCGCCACCTGGTCGTGCACGACCTCGGCGACCTCCGCCATCCGGTAGGACGCCCGCCGGGGTGAATCGCCGTGACCGGGCAGGTCGAGGGCGAGCACCTGCCGGGCACTGTCGATAAGCGCGAGTTCGCGCCGGACCGGGCCCCACTGTCGCCTGTCGAAGGTGAGGCCGTGCGGCAGCACCAGCGGTGGACGGGGCTCGTTCCTATTCATCGTCATGCCTTCCCTGGCTGCCGGCTTGCCGCGCGCTCGCCCAGCGAGTCGATGGTGAGGTCGAGGGCCGCTTCCAGGTGGTCGGTCCTCCCGGTGGAGAGCAGCAGGAGTACGCCGCCCTGGATGCCGGCGAGCAGGGCCGCCGCGGCGCGGTCGGCGTCCACGTCCGGGCCGATGTCCCCGGTCGACTGCATGTGCCGAATGCCCTCGGTGATCGCCGTCTGCCAGCGCCACATCAGCCCGGTCACGATCGCCTGCGCGCCAGGCGCCCGCCGGCCGGTCTGGCCGAGCAGACCGTTGAGCGGGCACTTCACCCCCTGGGCGCGGTAGCGCTCGATCAGCCGGTCCCGCCAGGCCAGCCAGACCGGCCAGGAGGTCAGGTTGCTGAGCATCGGTTCCTGGTCGACGAGCACCTGGTCGGCCTCGTGCTCGGCCACCGCGAGCAGCAGCTCCTCCTTCCCTTCGGGGAAGTAGTGGAACAGCTGACCCTTGCTGGTGCCGGTGGCGGCCATCACGTCCTCGAGGCGTACCTCGTCGACGCCGCGCTCGCGGATCTCGGCGGCCGCGCCGACGACGATCCGCGCGCGCGTCGCCTCGCCCTTGCGGGTCAGCGCGCGTGTCATGGGCCGACCCTAGCGCGGGTTCTGGACTTGCGGGTCCATTTTTGCCGAGCAAAGGTCTGTGACGCGGTCCGCTGCGGGCCGACACCACAGTCGGGAGGCACCACGATGAACCACTACTACCTGCTCGGCCGGTCCGGTCTACGGGTGAGCCGGCTGGCGCTGGGCACCATGAACTTCGGCACCGGCGGCTTCCACGCGGCGTACGGCAGGACCGAGGAGGAGGCCGAACCGATCTTCCGCCGGTACCTGGAGGCGGGCGGGAACCTCATCGACACGGCGGACTTCTACACCGCCGGGGAGAGCGAGACGATCCTCGGCCGCCTCATCGACCGGGCCGGCGTACGCGAACGGCTCGTCCTCACCAGCAAGGCCACAAACACCGTCGACCCGACCGACCCGAACGCCAGCGGCAACGGCCGCAAGCACATC
The DNA here is from genome assembly GCF_055587305.1 of Micromonospora sp. NPDC047521. Classification (NCBI taxonomy): domain Bacteria; kingdom Bacillati; phylum Actinomycetota; class Actinomycetes; order Micromonosporales; family Micromonosporaceae; genus Micromonospora; species Micromonospora sp. NPDC047521. The sequence continues at coordinate 3,545 of NZ_JBVJGN010000014.1, forward strand.
ATGCGGGCCGTCGAGGCGTCGCTGAGCCGGCTCGGCACCGACTACATCGACCTGTACCTGCTGCACACCTGGGACCGGATCACCCCGGTCGAGGACGTCGTGCACACCTTCGACGACCTGGTACGCGCCGGCAGGATCCGGTACGCCGGGCTCTCCGACGTGCCGGCCTGGTACGCGGCTCGGGCGCAGAGCTACGCCGAGACGCACGGGCTGGCTCCCATGGTCACCGTGCAGCTGCCGTACTCCCTGGTCTCCCGGGAGATCGAGGCGGAGTTCGTGTCGATGGCGCAGACCCTGGGGATGGGGCTCACCGCGTGGAGCCCGATCGGCGGCGGCCTGCTCAGCGGCAAGTACCGGCGGACCGCGGAGGGCATGACGGGGACCGGCCGGTTGACCAACCCCGCCGCCGCGGGCCGGCAGATCAGCCCCGGCGACTGGCAGGTCATCGACGCGTTGGAGAGCGTGGCCGCCGACCTGGGTCGCAGCATGGCGCAGGTGGCGATCAACTGGGTGGCCACCCAACCGGCCGTCGGCTCGGTGGTCATCGGGGCGAGCAGCCCCGAGCAGCTGGCCGGCAACATGGACGCGCTCGACTTCGAGATCCCGGCCGACGCCCGTCGACGGCTCGACGAGGCCAGCGCCCCGCGGCTCGGGATGCCGTACGGCATGTTCACCCCGCAGTACCAGTCCTGGGTGGTCAGCCCCGGCCTCGGCATCGGCGACAAGCCGGCCGGCTACACCCCGCCTGTGTTCAACGGCGCGGCCGAGCCCACGAGCTAGGGATGCCCGGGGCACGCGGCCGGCCCCGCGGTCACGACCCGCAGAGCAGGTCGTGGCCGCGTTCGGCGCCCGCACGTGGTCACCGCCGGGTGGCAGTGGCGGTCTGCGTCGACTCCCCCTCGTAGAGCGCGACGTACCGCCGGCGCAGTTCGTCACCCTCGGCCCCGAGGGCCCCGAGGTCGAGGGTGTTGTGGCCGACACCCAGCGCCTCGGGCAGCAGGTACACCCGCAGCGGGACGGCGTTCGCGTCGGCGATCCGACGCGCCACGGTCACCGCCGCGGTCGGGTCCACCACGGCGTCGAGCGGGCTGATCGCGACCGCCGCGCTCGCCAGACCGGTCCGACGCGCAGGTTTCGGCAGGCCACGCGCGATCGTCAGGTACTGGGTGACGGCGGACAGGGAGTAGCCGCGCGAGGTGACACGGTCGGCCAGGAGGCGACGCCCGTACAGCACGATCAGCGGTCTGACCGCGAACGCCGGCGCCTGGCGCGGGTGCGGGCCGAAGAACGGCGACAGCAGCAGGAGATGCCGCACGACGTCACAGTGGACCTGCGCGAGCCGGGCGGCAAGCACCGCTCCACCGGAGATGCCCACGACACCCACCTCGTCCCCGAGGCCCGCCACGACGCGCAGGGCCTCGTCGGCGTACGCGGTCAGCTCGACCGCGCCGACCCGGTGATGGGCGCTGTCGACAGTGCCGTGCTGCGGGGCGCGGGGAATCCAGACGTTGTAGCCGCGGTCGAAGAACTCCCGGGCCAGCTCGTCGTACTGCTCGGGCGCGAGGGTGTAGCCGTGCAGCAGCAGCACGGCCCGGGTGGTGCGGCGGCCGTGGCTCAGCAGGCGGCTGTGGGATTCCGGTCGGACCCGCGGATCGTCGGCGTCGGCCGACATGACGGTCTCCGCGGCGCGTACGGCGTCGGCGAAGTCGAGGCGCTGCCCTGAGGTGCCGGCGGCATGGTGGCGGTCCAGCGGCCAGAGGTACAGCCCGGCGACCGACGTCCCGAGCAGCGCCAGGACGCCGACGACGAGTGCGATGATCTCCGGCACGGGTCAGATCCTGGCAGCGCACGCGGGGCTGGCCGGTCCAGGGGTGCGCCCTGGTGACAGGGCGCACCCCCAACTGGTCAGCCCTCGTCGGCCGGCGCGAACAGCACCCGCGCGCGCAGTTGCCGGAAGCCGGTGCGTTCCAGCTCCGCCAGCACCGACACCCGGTGGGCGTCCACGTCGGCGATCACTTCGCGGGCGCCACCGGCGGCGAGCACCCGGACCGCCTCGGCCAGCAGCTCGGGTCGGGCGGCCTCGTCGCGGAGGCCGAGATAGGCCAGCAGCGGGTAGCAGGCGTCCCCGGCCGTTCCGACCAGGCCCACCGGTTCACCGGCCGCCGAAGCGACGCGCCACCCCCGCACCGCCTCGCCCAGCCAGGCCAGCGGGTCGGTGGCCAGGTCGACGCCGCCGACCGCCTGGGCGATCTCGACCCCGGTCAGCACGTCCGGCTCGGCGATCCGGGCGACCAGCTCGTTGATCTCCGCCGGGTCGGCGGGCGGGCGGAAGTCGTACCGTCCGGAGGACGCCGGCAGGGGCGTGCCCGTCCAGGAGCACCTGAGCCGTTCCCCCCGTTCGACAAGGCCGGCGAGGCGGGCCGCCTCCATCGGAGCCCGGACCACGGCCAGCACCTCCGGTCGGCGTCGCCAGTGCGCCGGCAGGGCCGCGTAGTACCGGGTGGGGCCGCCCAGCGCCTCGTGGGCGGCGCGCAGCAGCTCGGCCCCCACCTCCGGCTCGGCGTCCAGGTCGAATCGCTCCAGCCAGGGGGCGCCGACGGCACCCGGTGGGAGGAGCCAGGCCGCCCGGGCGACCGCCCGGCCGGCCCGCAGGGCGACCCAGGTGGTCTCGGGCCGGTAGCCGCCGCCGGCGATCCCGTCGGCGTAGGCGACCTGACGCAGGTACGGCAGCGGATCGGGCATCGAGTCGAACAGATTTTCCTCGCCCGCGACGAGCGGACGGATGACCAGGTCGGTCATGGTTTGGTCCTCCGGAGAGCGAGCGCCCCGGGTCAGATCCGCGTGGACGCCGGGGCGCGGAGGGGGCGCAGAACATCGGACATTGTTCTGACCTCCTCCCGGCTCGACGGCGTGCCCGACACGATACCGGGCGCGCGACGGGTCTGTCGGCCCCGGCTCACAGCGTCGGGTTGGTCTCCGAGCCGCGTTGGTGCGCCTGCCCGTCGAGGACCGCGATCACGGCCAGGATCAGTGCCGCCGCGCCTGCCACGGCGACCGGCGGAAGGAACACGGTGGGCACCGCCGCCACGGCCAGCGCCAGCGCGCCGATGGACAACATCCGGCAGTGCGGCGCGACGGGGGTCGCCTCCTCCAGGTAGCTGCGCCCGAGCAGGAACAGCACCGGACCGCCGAAGATGATGACCACCAGAGCCCAGTCGATGGGCGGATGCGGGTCCTCGATGACCTGGCCGAAGCCGACGGCGGTGCAGATGATGCCACCGACGATGAACAGCAGGCTGTAGCTCGCCCAGCGGGACAGCCGGATCCCGTCCCCCGCGGCGCTGGAGGTCGCGTGCCGACCGGGCCCGACATGGTAGAAGTAGATCCGCCAGAACGAGACCGTCGCCACGAACGCGGCGACGAGGGTGACGGTCCGCTCGAACGAGAAGCCCGGGAAGCTCACAGCGGCGCCGGCTTCGAGCACCACCTCGGCGAGCGCGATCATGAAGAACTGGTTGTACCGCTCGGCGAGATGCTCCTGTGAGACGGTGACCGTGCTGCTGACCGGCTCACGGCCGAACCGGGGCAGCGGCCAGTTGGTGGACGCGCCGATGAGTTCGAGGGCGAGGGCGAGGGACCAGAAGACGCCTCGGCCGAGGCCTCCGCTGATACCGCCGCTGATCCAGAGCACGCCGGACACCACGTGCCAGGTCAGCACCCGGATCGCGAACGCGCGGCCCGGATGGCCCCGCAGGGCGAACGACAGGTAGAGAGGTCTGCCGACCTGGATGATCACGTACGTGGCCGCGAAGATCACGCCGCGCTGGCCGAACGCCTGCGGCAACGAGACGGCCAGTACCAGCGTGCCGAACATGGTGGCCAGCAGGACGACCTGGAGATCGACACGCCGGGGATCGTAGGTGCTGGCCAGCAGGGCGTTCAGGGACCAGATCATCCACATCGCCGTGAAGAACAGCAGCGTCTGGCCGGCCTCCGACAGCAGCGTGTGCCGGACGATTGTCAGGTCGTCCGCGACCCGCCCGGCGAGGCGGGCGAGCGCGAACACGTAGACGATGTCGAACAGCAGTTCCAGGACGGTCGCCGAGCGCGGGCTCCGACTGTCACCGAGGCCGCGCATCCGGGCGCGCATCATCGCCCCGAGCCCTCCTCGCCGCCTGGTCCCTTTTGAGCGATTTTATCGAGGAAGCCGACGATCTCAGCGGGTATGCGGACAGCGGGGGGAATTCAGGCCCGACTGGAGATCTGCTGCACCCCCCAGGCGTTGCCGTCCGGGTCGGCGAAGAAGATGAATCCCACGTTGTCCAACGGGTCCGGCACCGGCCGCGGATTGGCTCCCACCACCTGGATCTCGCTGACCTCGACACCGCGTTCCAGCAGCTCGGCGCGAGCCTGCCGCAGGTCGGGCACCACCAGTTGCAGCCCCTTGAGCGACCCGGGCGGCATGTCGGGCACCACTCCCCTGCCGATGACGACCGAGCAGCCCGAGCCGGGCGGCGTCAACTGCACGATCCGCGCCTCGTCGTTGATGACTGTGTCGTGGTCCACGACGAAGCCGAGCCGGTCGGCGTAGAACTCCTTGGCCCGGTCCACGTCCGAAACCGGTACGACCACCACTTCCAGCGTCCAGTTCATCCGAGCGTCTCCCCCTGTTGTGGAAGCCGGTTCGCGTCCGCCGAGGACGCGAACCGCACCGTGGACGCCGACGGTAGCCCGGGACGGCACCAGAAACCGTTATCCCGGCGCGAACCGCCGGTCTCCTGAGGGGAGGGCGTTGATCCACCAGCCCGCCGGCCGGATGAGAACACCTGACGAAGGAGCCGAGACGATGCGCGCAACCAACCCGGGTGAGTCGGACGCCGCGAAGGCGACCCGGGGCGTCCACGCGAAACCCCGACGGGGACCGCTGTTGCTGTGGCCGTTCGCCGTCGCCGTCGCGGTGGCCGTACTCGTTGCCGTGGTGATCGTCGTGGTCCAGCCCGCCGGTCCCGCGCCGGCCCCGGCGGCGACGCAGGCGCTCGACACGCCGCCGCCCGCCGTCGCGGCGGCCGGCCCACCCGCACCGACCAGTCCTGCCGCGACGGCGAGCCCGACGACGGCGGTCCCGACGCCCACGACGGCGAAGCCCACGGCGGGACGCCCGGCCGCCGCGACGGCGGCCGGGGTGACGTCCAGGCGCAAGGGCGTCGGGGTGTGGACCTTCGACGGGGTCGACCGGGCGCTGGCAGGCTCCGGGGCGAGTTGGTACTACACCTGGGACGTCGCCCACCCGGGCGTCACCAGCCCGAAGGGCGCCGAGTTCGTCCCGATGATCTGGGGCGCGAAGAGCGTCACCGCCAGCAATCTGCGTCAGGCCAGCACGAACGGGCGGCAGCTCCTCGGGTTCAACGAGCCGGACATGGGCGGTCAGGCGAACATGAGCGTGGAGCGGGCGCTGGAGCTGTGGCCGCAACTGGAGGCCACCGGCCTTGCCCTGGGCAGCCCCGCCGTGGCGTGGGGCGGCGACCGGCCCGGCGAGTGGCTCGACCGTTTCATGACCGGTGCGAAGCAGCGCGGCTACCGGGTCGACTTCATCGCCCTGCACTGGTACGGCGGCGACTTCACCACCGCGAACGCGGTCAGCCAGCTCAAGTCGTACCTCCAGGCGGTGCACGACCGGTACCGGCTGCCGGTCTGGCTCACCGAGTTCGCCCTGATCGACTTCTCCGACGGCGTACGGTTCCCCAGCCAGGAGCAGCAGGCCGCGTTCCTCACCGCGGCGACCAGGATGCTGGGCGGCCTGTCCTGGCTGCACAGGTACGCCTGGTTCGGCCTTCCCGCCACGGACAGGGACCGGAGCGGGCTCTTCCGAACGGGCAGCGAGGTGACCGCCGTGGGCCGCGCCTACCAGGCGGCGCGCTGACCGGGCCTAGACATGGTCGCGCCAGGAGTGCTGCGGCTCGTACCCCAGCACCCGGCGGGCCTTGTCGATGCTGAGCAGCGTCTCGTGCTCGCCGAGTTCCTTGCGGATCTCGACGCCCGGGTAGACCTCGGCCATCAGGCTGGCGCTGGAGCGGGTCATGACGGTGTCCGCGTTGGCGATGATGAAGACGTCAGCGCCCGGCTGGTCGTGGGCGAGGGCCCGCTCGACCGCCTGCGCCCCGTCGCGGGCGTCGATGTAACCCCACAGGTTCCACCGGCGCAGCGTCGGGTCGGCGTCGAAGGAGGGGAACGGGGCGTAGTCCTCGACGTCCATCACGTTGGAGAAGCGCAGACCCACCATGACCAGCTCCGGGTCCCAGCGGCAGAAGTGCCGCGCCATCTCCTCCTCAAGGGCCTTGTTCAACGAGTACGTCGACTCGGGGCGCGGCGTGTACGCCTCGTCGACCGGGGCGTACGGCGGCGGGGTGTCGAACGGCAACCCGAGCACCGTCTCACTCGACGCCCACACCACCCGCCGGATCCCGGCCGCCCGGGCCGCGGCGAAGACGTTGTACGTCGCTGCGGAGTTGTTCGCGAACGTGGTCGCGTTCGACATCAACCCGGGCGCCGGTACGGCCGCCAGGTGCACTACCGCGTCTATCCCACCGGCGTGCTCGTCCGCCCCTCCGGTGAACGCCTCCACCACCTGCCCGTAGTCGGTCAGGTCGACGAGCAGGAACTCGCCGTCCACGTCGCGCGGGTCACGTCCGCCGGCGCGGTCGACGGCGAGGACGTCCACGCCCACGCCGCGCAGGTGCGCGACGACGGCGCGGCCGAGTTTGCCGGTGGCGCCGGTGACGACTACACGTCCGGGCAGTGCGGGATCGGTCATGGCCCCATCCTCTCCGGCGGCGCGCATCCCCGCACGAGCGGGTACGCCCGCCTCGCTGGCACCGTGGGTGGCGCGCCCGAGTGGCCGGCGCCGTCCGTGACGCGCCCCGGGGGGCCGGCGCCGTTGACCCGGGCCGTCCGTGGGCGGCGCGCAGATTAGCAGCCGGCACGTGGGGCTGGAAGCGCTCCGCGTGATCCGGACAGGCCTCCTGCTGAATCATCGGATGTGACGGAACCTTCAGCCGATGGGAGTCACCGGGCCAGAAATGCCACGCTGCCCGGACATTGTGCAGCCGCGCTCCCATCGGGAGGAAACTGTGCTCGACACCCCGCCCTTCATCAACGTCGGCGCGACAGCCGGCCTCTACTCGCAGATCGCCGGAGTACTCGCGGGATTCGCCTTCACCACTCTCTTGTCGTACCTGGCCCGACAGCCCGACGACGTCGCCACGTCGGGCCGAGTTCGTGAGGACTCTCGTCAGCCCGATGTCCGCCATCAGGTGACGGTGGTGCTGTTCAACACCCTGGGCGGGCTGATCGTGTGCGCGCTGCTGTACGGCATGCTGGCCGGTGGAGCGCCGGACAGCGGTAATTCCCTCTCCGGAATGATGGTCAACGGACCCGCCTTCTGCCTCGCCATCCTCGGCATCTTCTTCGCCACCGCACTGGCGGCCACTCCGTTTCCGCACCTTGCGCCGATGCTGGTTTCGGCGCGAGTCCTGTTGGGGTCTGTCGGGCCGACGATTGCCATGCTGCTCGTGGCCGGGTCGAGCATGGACCTGTCCATCGAGGAGTGCCGGCGCGCCGCTACCGCGAATTGCCGCGTTAGCGACCAACTGACGCTCACTGAGCCCTTCGGCCTGGGACTCGGCCTGACTCTGCTGCTGGGCATCCTCACGGCAGCCACGATGATCGCCTTTTGGAGGCCGCGCGTTCCACCGCCGTCCTGGACTGCCCGGGTCATGGCACAGCTCACCATCGGCGTCCCTGCGGTGACCGTCGTCGGTGCGATCGCGGTCGCCAGCATGCCCCCTGACTACCTGCTCCCTGACGGGCTCCAGATCCTCATCGAAGTGGCGAGTTTCGTCTTCCTGGCCGTACTCGCCGTGCTCGCGGCGCGGACCTGTCATCACCGTCCCCCAATTTCGCCCCAAGAGGCGTCCGAGTTGCCGGTAAGCACCGAGGTCGTTCGATGACGCCGTCTCCGTCGCCGACGGACGTGCCCGACCTTCCGGCTATTGCCGGTTACTACTCGCAGCTCGCGGCCGTACTCGCCGGTTTCGGTTTCGCAGGCGTGGTCGGCCTGGTCACCACCCAACTGACGGCTCGTAACGCGACGACGACTGTCGTTCGCAGCCTCGGCCCACTGGTGAGCGCCTTCATCGGGCTGGTGGCGGCCAGCCTCGACTACGCCCTGGTGACCGGTGAGCCGGTCGGCTCGGCGCGGGTGGCGAGCTTGCAGACAGTGGCCGGAATGGGGTTCAGCATTGCCGGAGCGATGCTGATATACGCGATCTACATTCTGCTCTGCGATCTTCAGGAGGACGCGCCGCTGAGCCGTTCGCTGAGCATCGCCGCGATCAGGTTCATGCGTACCATAATCGTTTCGTACCTTCCCACGGTGCTCGTCCTGCTGATGTGGAGCGGCCTGCGGGACCATCTCGAACAACGGCAGGGCGACAAGGCTTTCTACGGCTGGCCCGACTGGGTGGCGATCGCCGCCCTCGTCGCGACCCTGCTGGCGGCATGCCTGCTGCGGCTGTTCTTCCGCAGGGCACCGTCCGGTCGCTTCGACACGGTCACGAGGGTCGCGCGTCTCGCCACGCAACTGTCCTTCGCGTCACTGCTGGGCTCGTCCGCGCTGATCACGTTCACCGAGACGAACACCTCGGTGCCGGCCGGGGTCCCGGTCACGGCGCTTGTGCTCGTGGCGGTCTTCGCCCTGCTGACGGCGTTCTCCGCCAGCCGCTACTTCAGCGAGGGCGGATCACCCCTTACGACGGCGGCAGTCAATGCCGCAGCCGTCCCCGACGAGGTGACCCCGACCGTCACGCCGTCGGAGGGCGGTGGACGACGGCCGTTGCAGCCGCTTCACCCGCGGATCCTGCGGGACCGGTCCATCGAGATCTTCCCCCAGGGCTATCTGATGAACATCAGCATCATCCAGGGTGTGGCACTGAGCGTGCTCATCGTGGAGACCGTCCGGACGCTGACCCGCGAGGACAGCCCGCTGCCGTTGGTGCCCACGCTCGCGCAGTCGTCGTTGACCCTTGCCTGCCTGGTGATCGTCTCGTACGAGTATCTGTGGTTCTCCACCGTCATGCGGTGGACTCCCACGTTCCGCGACACCGCCATGCCCGTCGTGCTCGGCGTCGGAGAGATCGTCCCACCGCTGCTGCTGGGCAACCCGCAGGCGTGGTGGATCGCCACAGCTGTCTTCGCGCTGCTCGGCGCGGTGGCCTTCCTCAACACGGTCACCCGGCTCGAGCCGGAGATGTTCCCCCGGAGCAGGCAGGCGTACACGAGGATCCGAGGGCTTCTCGTCACCCTGGCGGTGACCTGCGTGGCGACGGCGGCCCTGTCCGCGGTGATCGCCTACCTGGTCGGACCTGTCCTCTCGACGATCGGCGCGCTCGTCGTCCTGTTCACCTCTGTGGTTTTCGTTGTCGGCCGCTCGGAGCGGGTCCTCAACGACGTCTACGACGATCACGGTGTCGACCGGAGGCCACCGATGTTCGAGCGGCTACGGGGCGTCGAATCTCGCGTGCGGGAGCGGCTCGGCGCCGTCCCGCCCCTGGTGAGCGGGGGTGACGGCTCCCGCCCCGCCCATCCGAGCGCACCAGAGCCCCCGGGTGCGTAACGTGCAGGGGTAACCGTTGACGCGAGGAGGAACGTATGTCCAAGCCACCGCTTCCCGAAGCCGCGGTCGAGATGTTGCGCAAGCCGAATCCGGCAGTCATGACCACGCTTCGCAACGGTGGTCAGCCGGTGTCCGCTGCCACCTGGTACCTGTGGGAGGACGGTCGGATCCTGGTGAACATGGACGAGAGCCGCCGTCGGCTGGAGCACGTCCGCAACGATCCACGGGTGTCCCTGACCGTGTTGGACGAGGCCGGCTGGTACACCCACGTCAGCATCATCGGGCACGTCGCCGAGCTGCGCGCCGACGAGGATCTCGCCGACATCGACAGGTTGTCGCGGCACTACACGGGCAACGCGTACCCCCGGCGGGAGCGGGCCCGGGTCAGTGCCCTCATCGAGATCGACAGGTGGCACGGTTGGGGGTCGCTCAAGGACAACAGCCAGGTCGGCTGAAGGGTGCCGACTAGACGCCCTGGCCGCTGGCGTCAGGGCGTCGCTGCCCCTGGTGGCCGGACGGCTCTTGACCGTCGAGTGTGGTCGGCTTAGCTTCATCAATCAGATAAGTAACTTTACTAATCTGATTGATTCTTCTGGGAGTGTGCCGATGCGACAACTCCGCCACCGCCGTCTCACAGCCGTCGTCGCCCTGGCGACCCTACTGATCACCGCTGCTCCGCCCGCTGCCGCGAGCGCGGGCGCCAAGCCCGACCGGGCCGGCTACCACCGGGTCGGCTACTTCACGCAGTGGGGCATCTACGGCCGCGCCTTCCCGGTCAAGAAGCTCGAAACCTCCGGCGCGGCGAGCCGCCTCACCCACCTCAACTACGCCTTCGGCAATGTCAGCGAGGACGGACGCTGCTACCTGGACGGCGGGCCGGGCGAGGGCGACGCGTGGGCCGACTACCAGCGTCCGGTACCGGCCGAGGAGAGCGTCGACGGCGTCGCCGACGCCCCGGGCCAGGCGCTCAACGGCAACTTCGGCCAGCTCGCCAAGCTCAAGGCCAAGCACCCCGACCTGAAGGTGCTGATCTCGCTGGGCGGGTGGAGCTGGTCGACGTACTTCTCGAACGCCGCACTCACCGACGCCTCCCGCAAGGCGTTCGTCGCGTCCTGCATCGACCTCTACCTCAAGGGCAATCTCCCGGGCGCCCCGGGCGCCGGCGCGGGCGTCTTCGACGGGATCGACCTGGACTGGGAGTGGCCGAACTGGGACGGTGAGCCGGGCAACGTCATCCGCCCGCAGGACCGGGAGAACTTCACCAAGCTGCTCGCCGAGTTCCGCAGGCAGCTCGACGCGTACGGGCGCACGACCCGCACGCACCACCCGCTGACCGCCTTCCTGCCGGCGAACCCGGCCACCATGGACGCCGGCTACGAGGGCCGCAAGATCTTCAAGTACCTGGACTTCGCGACAGTGCAGGGGTACGACTTCCACGGCGGCTGGGAGGCGGTGGCCAACCAGCAGTCCGCGCTGCGCGTTCCGGCCGGCTCGCCGGACAACCCGGACTTCTCCGTCGAGGTGGCCGTCGACGGCTGGATCGCCCGTGGGGCGCCGCGAGACAAGCTCGTCCTGGGCATCCCCTATTACGGTCGCGGCTGGACCGGCGTCACCGGCGGCGGCAACGGCCTATTCGGGCCGGCCGCCGCGCCCGCGCCGGCCACCTTCGAGGCCGGGTACGAGGACTACAAGAAGCTCAAGACCCTGGCCGGCAACGGCTACACCGTGCACCGCGACCTGCGCGCCGGGCACGCCTGGCTCTTCGACGGTACGACGTTCTGGACGTACGACGATCCGGCGGTCGTCCTGCAGAAGATGCTCTACATCCGCCGCACCGGCCTGGGTGGCGCGATGATCTGGTCGCTCGACGGCGACGACGACAACGCCACGCTCACCAAGACGATAGGCCTCGGTCTGACGACCTGGTAGCCGCTACCCGGGGGTGACCGCGCGCACCGCTTCGGCGATGAGCGCGGTCACCTGGCCCATGTCACGGGCCTGACGCACGTCCATCTCGGCGGACCAACCGTCGGCCCGGCCGAGTGTCACAGTCACGTCGTCGCGGCGATGGGTCAGCCAACCGGCGACCGCCTGGACCAGGATCATGGCGGCACCCGCGTCGTCGACCGCCACCCGCAGCACGTCCGCGCCGCTCTCGGCCGCCCCCTTCGGCGGCGTCACCGTCGCCCCGTCCCGCAGCCGGTCGTAGGCGCGCAGCCAGGACGCCAGCGAACGCTGCGCGTCGGCGGACGGAAGATCCGGACTGACCGTGAGCGTGATGACCTCCGGCACGGTGCGCTCCTTCCCGACGACGGCGGGTCACGCCACCATCCTGCCAGCCGACCCCTGCGCCGGCATCCCACGCAGTCACCGAAGTCGATCAGAGGCTTGACCACCCCGTCCGCCCGTCCATAGGCTCCGGCCACTGCGAGGCTTTCCCCCAAGAAGGGAACCCGAGACATGGCCCCATCGTCACGTCCGTTCTGGCCCCTCCCCCCGAAGCGGCTGGCGAGCGCCGCCACCGTCGCGCTCCTGCTCGGCATGACGCCCCTGCTCGGCGGCCCGTCGGCCGCCAGCGCCGCCCCACCATCGAGGTGCAGCACCGACCCGACCGCCCGGCTGAGCGGCGTACCCACCCCGGAGTCGGTGCTCGGCTTCCCGCTCGGGCTGGGCCAGGAGCGGGTCGTCACCAACGACGAGGTCCGCACCTACCTCGGGGCCGTCGACAGCGCCTCGGACCGCGTCGTCACAGGCGTGATGGCCACAAGCGTGCTCGGGCAGCCACTGCCGTACGCGGTGGTGTCCACCGAGCGCAACGTCCGGCCGGCCGCGCTGCGCGAGATCGCCGACAACGTACGCGACCTGCGTGATCCGCGCCGGACCAGCGCCCGCACTGCCGCCCGGACGGCGAAGGACAGCCCGGCCATCGTCTGGGTCACCGCGAACGTGCACGGCGGCGAGAAGAGCGGCACCGACGCCGCCCTCAAGACGCTGTACGAGTTGGCCGCCGGCCTGTCCTGCGAGGTCGCGCGGCGCAACGACAACCTGGTCACCATCATCGTGCCGACGCAGAACCCGGACGGCCGCGACGCGACGCGACGGCAGAACGAGTTCGGCTTCGACATGAACCGGGACTGGTTCGCCCGTACCCAGCAGGAGACCGACGGCAAGCTCGAACTGCTGCGCCGCTACCCGCCGCAGGTGTTCATCGACGCCCACGAGATGGGTGGCCGGCAGTACTTCTTCCCGCCCAACGCCGACCCGATCCACCACGAGATCGCCGGCGAGGCGGTGGACTGGATCAACCGGATCGGCGAGGCCAACAAGGCCGGCTTCGGCTACAACGGCGCCTGCGACGACACCGTCACCACCGAGTGCTACTTCAACTACGACACGTACGACATGTTCTTCATGGGCTACGGCGACACCGTGCCGACGACCGGCTTCGGCGCGGCAGGCATGACGTACGAGAAGGGCAGCGCGTCGGCTGTCGCGGACCGGGTGCAGCAGCAGTTCCACACCCAGTGGTCGACGCTGGGGTGGGCCGCCGCGAACAAGCGCGAGGTGCTCAGCGACTACTTCGACATCTGGACCGACGCGCTGGCCCAGGGCCGGGCGGGCACGCTGGAGCCGAACGAGGTGGTGCAGCCCACCAACGAGGTCCAGTTCCCGGTGCCGGACGTCACCATCCGCTCGTACTTCCTGCTTCCCGACCGGCAGCTCGCCGACGTCCGCCAGCTCGTCGAGCGGCTCCGCCGGATGGACGTCGAGGTGTACGAGGTACAGAAGGCCACCCGGGTGCCCACCGCGCGGATCTTCGGCGGGCGCAGCGCCACGAACGTGACGGTGCCCAAGGGCGCGTACTGGATCCCGATGGACCAGCCGCAGAAGCACTGGATCCAGGCGATCATGGGCGAGGACCCGTACGTCCCGTTCCCGTACTTCTACGACGTGTCGTCCTGGAGCAACCCGCTGCTGATGGGCGTCAACGCCCTCTACACGGGAGACGCCGTCCGGCCGAAGGCCCAACTGGTCCGCACGGTCTCCGGCGGCCGCAGCGGGTTGGCGTGGCCGTGGGGCTCGTACACGTACAAGCTGGACTCGGCGGCCGCCGCGGAGTTCACGTTCACCCTGCTGGGCAGCGACGTGCCGCTCACGCGTGACCTGGAGACCAACACGGTGGCAGTCGCGGCGACCAGGGTGAGCCGCACTGTCGACGACCTGGCCGAGTCGCTCGGCGTCACCCTGACCCCGGCGGGGCGGGTCACCGGCACCCGGCTGAGCCTTCCGGATGTCGGGCTGTTCCAGGGCACCGGCATCTCCACCACCTCCGGCTCGCACGGCGAGGCCCGGTACGTGCTCGGCAAGCGGTGGGGCCTCGACCTGAAGCCGGTCACCACCGCCGACATCAACGACAACACCGAGGCGTTCACCGGGCGTACGGTGCTGCTGGTCCCGGACGGCAGCAGCCCGACCGGCGGTCTCACCGCCACCGGGCAGGCCAACCTGCGGGACTGGATCGCCCAGGGCCACACGTACGTCGGGCTGCGCAACGAGGGCACCCGGCTGGCCCGCGCCGCAGGCCTCACGTCCACCACCGAGAAGACCAAACCGGCCGACTACCTGGTGATCGGCTCGCACCTGCGGGTCGACGTGGACACCGACAACCCGGTCGCCCTGGGCCGCCCGGCGGAGGACTTCGAGTTCAACAACAGCGACCCGATCCTCAACCCGAGCACCACCGGGACGAACGTGCTCACCTACCCGACGGACGACACGTTCTGGGCCAACGGCTACACCGTCGGCGCGGACACACTGAAGGGCACGGCGGCAGTGGTCGACGAGCCGACCGGCACGGGTCGGGCGGTGCTGTTCGCGTTCAATCCGCTCTTTAGGGCGTACAACGAGAATGGTCTGCACCTGGTGGCCAACGCGCTGCTCTACCCGACGGGCGCGCCGGACGCCCGGCGGACGACGGGCACCGACGCGGCGCGCGCCAGCGCCGCCGCCACGCCCGTGGCGGCGGACCTGGGCGGCGGGTGGCGGCCGATCACCGTCGAGGTGGCGTCGGCGGACCTGCCGCGCGCGCAGGCCATCGTCGGACGCTTCGCCACCGACGCCCGGGTGTCCGTGAAGGACGGTTCGGCGTACGTGGTGATCCCGAACCCGCAGGGACTCCAGGCCGACGAACACCCGTTCGCGAAGGATCTGGTACGCGCGCTGCGCAACGCCGGGGTGCCGCTGCGGTCCGTGGTCGCCTGACGGACCTGGCACGACAGAGCGCCCGTCCCCACGGTGGGGGCGGGCGCTCCGTCGTGCGCGCGGGTGATGGGGACTATGCGCCGAGCCGGCGGAAGACCTCACCACACACGTCGACGCAGTGCGCCAGCACCACGTCGGCCGTCCGCACCCCGGCCGTGGTGAACAGGAAGACCTCGCGGTCGACACGTTCGACCGACTCGGTCCACGGCGCGGCCGTCAGCACCTGCTCGAAGAGGTCGCTGCCGGGTCGGGACAGGCCGAAGACGCCGAGCTTGCCGTCGTCGAAGCTGAGCGTCCACTCCCGGCCGTCCCTGGTGGAGACGGCCAGATAGCCCGGCAGATCCTCCAGCGCCGGATCCTGCGGCAGGCGCGCGGCGGCCTCGGCCACCGCGGGTGACCCGGCCAACGCGTCACCGTCGAAGACGTCCCAGCCGTCGACGCGCTGCGGCTTGACACCGTCGACCGCGTAGTCAGGTCGGGACCGTTGCCACCAACTCATGGTCCTCACTATCGTGGCCCCGCCAAAATTTGGCCCTTGAATGGTTGGTTATCCACATCTGCGACCGACCATTGTCGGCCAGGCCGGGATCCACGCCTCGGCCTCGGTCGCGGCCGTCGAACGGCAGCGCCGGCGCAGGATCGCCGAAGCGGTCCGCCCCCGGGCGTGGACCAGAAAGGACCGGCCCGGTTGATCGGGTGGCCGACCGGCCCGACGAGCGGGCGGGGAGGCCACCCGACGGCAGCGTCAGCCGGTCGCGCACACGGTGCCGTTGAGGCTGAACGCCGTGGGGAGCACGTTGGGGCCGCTGTACGCACCGACGAAGCCGGCGCTCACGCTCGCACCCGGGGCGATCTGCCGGTTGTCGTCGGTCGGGGTGACCCGCACGGCGGTGCCGACCTGTTCCCAGGTGGCGCTCCAGCCGCTGCTCACCTGCTGCCAACCGGTCGGCCAGGTCCAGGTGAGCGTCCACCCACTGATCGGCTTCGTACCGTTGTTGGTGATCTCGACGCCGCCGATGTAGCCGTTGCCCCAGTCGTTGGCGGTGGTGAAGCGGACGGTGCACGCGCTGGCCGTCGGGCTTCCGGTGGCGAAGGTGAGCGGCGGAGAGGACCAGGACACCCGACCTGCGGTGTCCCGGGCCAGCACGTTGACCGTGTACCTGCTGCCCGGCACCAGGTTGCCGACGGTGAACGAGGTCGCGTTGGTCTCGCCCAACTGCTCGCTCACCGCGCCGTTCTGCCGGTACACCTCGTACTTGGCGATGGGGCTGCCGCCCGGGGTTGCAGCCGGCCAGGTGATCGTCGCGGCGCGGTCGGTGACGCCGCTCGCGGTGGGTTGGCCCGGGGCCGAGGGGCGCCCGGCGGACGTGCCGGCCGGTCGCAGCACGATAGTGGTCAACGAGTACGCCGGCAGTGTGCGGCTGGTCGCCGACCCGGACTGGCTGGTGGCGATGCCTGTGGCGCCGTTGGTGAATGTGGACACCGTCGGCGCGACTGCCGCCGGGGTGAACCCGGCGTAGTCGATGGTCACCGGGTGGTCGTTGTCCGGGTCCTTGTTCACCAGCAGCACGGCGAGGTCGCCGTTGCCCCGACGGACGGCGTGGGCGGTGACCAGGGGCTCATCGGTGCCCGCGCGCACGAACTGGTCGCCCGTCCGGGCGAACAACTTCATCATGCTGAGACCGTGGTACGGCGCGAACGGCGTGTTCAGCGGCGGTTCGCAGACCGAGCCGTCCTCGTTGCAGGAGCCGCTGGAGAGCATCCCGAAGTCGCCGTAGTCGGTCTGGCCGGCGACCTGCGTCACCGCGCCCAGCCCGTTGTGCACGTTCCACCACTGGACGGTGAAGACGCCGCTCTCCAGCAGCCCGCTGTAGACGTCGGCCAGGAAGAGCGCCGCCGGCTGGGTGGTCCGGCCCGCGTCGACGTTCAACTCGGTGAAGCTGATGCCGATGCGGTCCGCGTTCGCGCCCGCGTACCGGCTGAGCTGCTGCCGGAGCAGGTAGGTGGCGTCCGGAAGGTGGTTGACGCGGGACAGCGATTCGGCGGCGGTGCCACCTGGGTACCAGTGCACGTCCACGAAGTCGATCTTCGGGCCGGCGATGGAGAGCACCGTCTGGTTCCACGGGCCCGGGTCGCTGCCGGCGGTGATGCCGTCCGGCCAGTTGCCCGGCATCGTCAGCACCGCGCCCACCTTGATGCTCGGGTCGACAGCCTTCATGGCGTCGGCGTACTCGACGACCAGCCGCGCGTACTGGCTGGCGCTCTTGTCCGGGTGGTTGTCCGCCTCCCACGCCGAGCCGTAGTGGCCGTTGCCGTAGTTCTCGTTGCCGACCGTCCAGTAGCGCGCGCCGTAGCCCTTTGTCACGTTGGCGTACCGCACCCAGTCGGCGGCCTCGGCGGGCGTGCCGGTGCCGTAGTTCGCGATGATCATCGGCTGTGCGCCGACCCGCCGGGCCGCGGCCATGAAGGTGTCGAAGTCGGTGTTCGGTGCGACGTACCCGCCGGGCGCGGTGTGGTCCTTCCAGCGGTAGATGTCGGCGTACGAGCCGCCGGGGTAGCGCATCATCTGCACGCCGGCGTCGCGCAGCAGGTCCGACGTCTCGGCGGTGCCCAGGTTCTGGTCCCAGATGGCGTGGTTGACGCCCAACGCGGTGTCCGGCACCGTCGCCAGTCCCGCGCGGGCGTTGACGGTGACCGCGACGGCGGCCGGTTCGGGTGTCGCGCTGGCGGTCGATGGGGTGACGCCGGAGAGAGCGGTCGCGGCGAGCAGCAGGCTCGCCAGCACCGTCGCCCTGCTTCGGGGGATGCGCATGGCGGGGTTTCCTTCGCGGTGAACGACGGTGAGTCGCCCGGCCGGCAGGGCGCCCCGCGCAGGACGGGCGGACTCGTGGACGGACAGGCCCCGGTGCCCTGTCGCTGGTGCCCGTCCCCCGCGATCCGTGGTCGGATCCCGGTTGCCCAGTGGACGGCGTCGGCCCGCGCGTGGCCTGTAATCGACGGCCAAGAATGTCACGGCCGGATCGGGGACCTCAAGGGGCGCCGGGTCAACGGACCTCCGCGCCGAGCGGGGACACCACGCAGCGCCACTGGTTGGTAACGTGGCGGCGGTTACGCGGTGATGGTCGCCGATGTCCCGGGGGGTCGACGTGTGGGCCGATGATGCCGCGTTGGACGCGGCGGACCGCCGCCTCGACGAATGGGAGACGTCCCTGGCCGAGCGGGCCGCCCGCGCGCGAGCCCTCTCCACTCGACTGCGGCCGATCACCGGCACCGCCACCAGCGCCGACGGCGCCGTCGAGGTGACGGTCGACTCGAACGGCCTGCTGACCGACCTGCGCCTCGACGAACGGATCCGCCAGCAGCCCGCCACCCGCACCGCCCGGCAGATCACCGACACCACCCGCGCCGCCCACGCCGACCTCCTCAAGCGGGTCACCGACGCGACAGTCGAAACCCTCGGCGCCGGCGACCCGACCGGGCAGGCGGTCATCGACTCCTACCGGCGGCGGGTGGACCCGACCGAGGACGAACCGGATGCCCGACGCTGACGGCTTCCACGTCGATCCGGACGACCTCACCGCGCACGCCCGTCACACCGACCGCCTCGCCGACCGGGTCGACACCGCCCGTCGAGCTGGCCAGCACGTCCAGTTGGGTGCCGACGCGTACGGGCGGCTCTGCGCGATCATGCCCGCCCTCCTGGACGGTCTTCAGCGCACCCTGGTAGCCGGCATCGGCGCGGCAGCCGAGTCCGCGCGCGACACCTCCGACCGGCTACGCGTCAGCGCGGACCGCTACCGGGCATCCGACGCCCGCGCCGAACAACGCCTGCGCCGCCCACGGAGCTGACCCGTGACGGTCAACCCGCTCATCGGCACCGCCGCCGACACGACTCCCCACGCCTGGGCCGGCATCTGGATCTGCGAGGACATCGACCTCATCGCCCAGGGCATCCGGACCGGCAGCTGGATCGACGGCACCCTCGGTGTGGTCAGCGCCGGCCTCGACGCCCTCGCCCTCGTCTCCGACCCCCTCGGCGCGCTCCTGCAGTACGGGATCGCCTGGCTCATCGAACACGTCAAACCGCTCACCGAAGCCCTCGACTGGCTCGCCGGCAACCCGGCGGAGATCACCGCCCACGCCCAGACCTGGCGCACCGTCGCAGCCTCGCTACGCGACGACGCCACCGGGCTGGCCGCCGCCGTCCGCACCGACGTGCCAGCCTGGGGCGGCACCGCCGGCCCCGCCTACCGCACCTGGGCCGGAGAGCAGCAACAGGCCATCATCGGGCTCGCCCAGGGCGCCGACACCCTGGCCGCGATCACCGAAGGCGCCGCCGGCCTCGTCGCCGCCGTCCGGCTCCTCGTCCGCGACGCCATCGCCACCTGCGTCTCCCGCCTCATCGTGTACGCCGGCGAACTCGTCGCCACCGGCGGACTCGCCGCACCGCTCGTCGCCGAACAGGTCACGACACTTGTCGCGTCGTGGGGGGCACGGATCGCGCGGCTGCTCCGCGGACTGCTGGCCAGCCTCCGTCGACTCATTCCGATGATCCGCCAACTCGGTGGACTCATCGAGAGACTCCAACAGCTCCTCCGACGGCTCCAGAGAGGCGAACCGCCACCGGACCGAAACACCCCAGGATCCGATCCGCGTCACGAGACACCCGCCGCCTCTTTCAGGACGGAGCAGCAACGGATTCATGACCTCGGAATGGATCCGGCGACTGGGAAGTTCCGGCCCGGCGAGGCAGAGACAGCTGTCCGGTTGGAGCAGGAGCTGGGCGTAAGGCTGACCCGCGCTCCGGTGGGGTCGTCGGCGGACTGGCTCGACGAGGCCGGGCGGACCTACGATGCGGTGGGCAACTTTCCGGCGCAGTTCTTTGACCGCCAATGGCCCCAACTGCAGTATCAGATAGTGCGACACCTGGATAAGGCGGATCTGGTGCCGGTGGACGTCTCGAAGTTCACGCCGGCACAGGTAGCGCAGCTCGAACAGTTCGTCGCGGACCGAGGCCTCGGTCCGCGAGTGTTCCTCGTGGGGAGATGATGGCTGGCCTCATCGTGCTGAAACCCGGCGTCGACTGGACCGCGACGGGCGGCTTGTTCGACTGGACGCTCGAGTTCTTGATCTCTCGCCTCTCGGACAGGCAGGCCGCCGACCACCTACAGGAAATCGTCGACAACAATCTCGGTTCGCTCTGGGTCGACGATCTGCCCGCCCCGGCACGGCGCGAGATCGTCGGGCTGTGGCGGGACAGCCTGGTCGAGGCCGGCGAAGGGCAACTCCCCGACACCGAGCAGAAGGCTGACGTCATCCGGCACCTTCAGGAGCTGGTGGACGCCACCTACTCGGCCGGGTTCCCGGGACCGAATGATTCGGAGTAGTGGAGCCGCTGCCAGTCCGCAGACTGGCGGTAGGAGCCGCGACGACACACGTACGGAACGAGCGTCGAAGCGGCTCCCACCAGAGGTTTCCGGAGTTGAACGGTACGATGCGCCCATGAGCTCAGAGGCGGTTGGCAGGTATATGCCCCCGGTCGTGACGCTCGACGACCTCACAGCGATGATGGCCGCAGACGAGAACCACCGGTACGAAATCAGCCCTGAGGGAGTCGTCTCGATCATGCCGCCGCCGGGATATGCCCACGCGATCATCGCGACCCGGCTCATGGTCTGGCTCACGCAGGGCGGTGTCCCGGCCGACCGCGTCGCCCAAGCCGTCGGGCTGCGGATACCTGGCCGTGACGGCGGTGTCGGCGGACGAATCCCCGACCTCGTGGTCTGGAGCAAGCCGCAGGCCGATGGTGTCTGGTTGCCGGTCGCGGACGTGCTCCTCGTGATCGAGATCGTCTCGCCCGGCTCCGAGGGGGTCGACACGGTGACGAAGCGCAGCGAGTACGCCGCCGCGGGCATTCCCCAGTACTGGGTGGTAGACCAGGATGCGGCGCAGACCGTCACGATGCACCGCCTGGACGGCGGCGACTACGTGGCGCGCGCGACGATGCCACTCGCCTGGGTCCTCAACACCGGCCTGGATGAACACGACCTGGGCTGAACAACCCGTCCCGGTTATGACAGGAATGATTGGCGGCATGCGAGGACGACTGATCGCGGCCAGGCCGTGGTACGCGCAGCGCGGGCGGTTGGTGCGCCTCACGCTTCGAGCGCTCATCGCGGGTGCGGTGGTGCTGACGGCGGGCACGGTGGCCAGCGTGTCGTGGATCCGGGACACCGCCCAGGGGCATCTCTACGGCGAGGTCGACGTGCCGGAGGCGCCTGTCGCGCTGGTCCTGGGCACCAAGGTGGACGCGGACGGTAACCCGTCACCTGTGCTGGCGGCCCGGCTGGAGATCGCGCGGCGGTTGTTCGACGCGGGCAAGGTCCGGGCGATCCTGGTGTCGGGCGACAACATGAACGCCGACTACAACGAGCCCGCCGCGATGCGTAGCTGGCTGGTGGGGCGGGGCGTGCCGGCGGGCAAGGTGGTGCTGGACTACGCCGGGTTCGACACGTACGACTCGTGTGCGCGGGCGGAGCGGATCTTCGGGGTGCGGCGGGCGACTGTGGTGACCCAGTCCTTCCACCTTCCGCGCGCCGTCGCGCTGTGCCGGCGGCTCGGCATCGACGCCAACGGGGTGGGCGACGACAGCGCCAAGCGGTACGCCCACACGTGGTGGTTCAGCTCGTCCCGGGAGTACGGCGCCTCGGTGAAGGCGGCGGTGGATCTGCTGTCCGGTAGGGATCCAGCTCACCTCGGTCGCCGGGAGACCGGCGTCGACGACGCGCTGCGCGACGGCTGACGCGCGTCACGACCGGGGTGGCGCGGCGCTGTCCCGTTCGACGAGTTCGGTGGCGAGTTCGACGCGAGGGCTCTCGACCTTCTCTCCCCCGGCGAGCCGCAGGATGGTCCGCGCGGCCATCATGCCCATCTCGGCGAGGGGCTGGCGGACAGTGGTCAGCGGGGGCGAGCACCAGCGGACCTCGGGCAGGTCGTCGAAGCCGACGACGCTTATGTCGTCGGGCACCCGCAGGCCGCGTTTGCGGACCGCCTCGTAGACGCCCAGTGCCATCTGGTCGCTGGCGGCGAAGATGGCGGTGGGCGGGTCGGGCAGTGCCAGTAGCTGCGTGCCGGCGGTGTAGCCGGCCTCGTGGTAGAAGTTGCCGGGTCGGATGAGGGCGTCGTCGACGGCGATGCCTGCGGCGCCGAGGGCTGCCCGGTAGCCGTCCAGTCGGGCCCTGCTGCACGTCAGGTGCGGCGGCCCGGCGATGAACCCGATGCGGCGGTGGCCGAGCCCGATCAGGTACTGGTTGGCGCTGAGGCTGCCCGCCCAGTTGGTGGCGCCGATGGTCGGTGACTCCTGCGGGTCGACGCCGGCGGGGTCGATGATGACCACCGGAAGGTGCAGCCGGCGCAACTCGGCCTGCAGTGGCGGGTTCACCATCGAGGTCACGAAGATGACGCCCTCGGTGGATCGGGTACGCATGTTGTCGAGCCACTGTTTGGCCGAGGAGATGCGCCAGTGGATGGCGGAGACGACGGTCCCGACGCCGCTGCTGCGGGCGACGTCCTCCACGCCACGGATGATCTCCACGGCCCACGGGCTGTCGAGGTCGTTGAAGACCAGGTCGATGAGCGCGGCGTCGTCGCGCCGAGCCGGTGACCGCCGGCGGTAGCCGTGATGGTTGAGCAGGGCCTCGACGCGTTCCCGGGTGTCGGGGGCCACGTCGGAGCGCCCGTTGATGACCCGGGAGACCGTGGGCACCGAAACACCGGCCAGCCGCGCGATCATGGCGATGGTGACATTTCGGCCGTTGTCGGAGCCCACGGTCCGCCCTTCGTTCTCAGCCCTTGACGCTGCCGGTCAGGCCGCCGATGAGTTGGCGTTCGGCCACGGCGTAGAAGCCCAGCGCCGGGAGCATGGACAGCACGACGTAGGCGAGCACCCGTGCGGTGTCGTCCGCGTACTGACCCTGGAACGCCTGGACCCCGACGGGCAGGGTCCACCAGCTCTGGTCACTGAAGACGACCAGCGGGAGCATGAAGTTGTTCCAGCTGGTCACGATGGCCAGCACCGAGACGGTGGCCAGCGCGGGGCGGGCCATCGGCAGCAGGACCCGCCAGAAGAAGCCGAAGGAGCCGCAGCCGTCGAGAACCGCTGCCTCCTCGACCTCGGCGGGGATGGTACGGAAGAACTGTCGCAGGATGATGATGGTGATCGGCAGCCCGAAGGCGGCCTGGGGCAGGATGACGCCGAGCGGGTTGTCGAGCAGGCCCATGCCGCGCAGCAGGACGAACAGCGGCAGGATGGCCACCGCGAACGGGAACATCAGACCGATCGCGAACAGGGTGACCAGGAACTCGCGGCCCCGGAAGGCGTAGCGAGCGAAGACGAAGGCGGCCATCGCCGCCGCGCCGACGACGATGAAGGTGCTGGTCACGGCGATGAGCAGGCTGTTGCCGAGTTGCCGCCAGAACACCCCGTTGCCCAGGATCTCGAAGTAGTTCGGTACCCACGGGTCGGGCCAGCCCAGCGGGTTGGTGGACAACTGGCCGTTGTCCTTGAAGCCGCCGAGCACGCCGAAGTACACCGGAACGACGATGAGCACGCCGACGGCGATGCAGACGAGGTGCAGCACGACGCTGCGGGTCCGCTGGGCGCGACTCGCCGTGGCGGTCATCGCTGGCCTCCCTGGGTGGTGATCGCGCCCGCCGTGTCACGACGCAGGACGATGCGTTGGTAGAACAGGGCGAAGACGAGGCTCAGCAGGAACATCACGATGCTGATGGCGCTCGCATAACCGACCTCGAAGCGACGGAAGCCGAACTGGTACATCGTGACGGCCAGCGTCTCCGAGGAGTGGATCGGCCCACCACCGGTGAGCACCCACACCATGTCGAACAGTTGGATGGTGCCGATGACCGACAGGAAGATGCTGATGCGGATCGTCGGGCCGAGCAGGGGCAGGGTGACGTGTCGGAACGCCTGCCAGCCGGTGGCACCGTCGGTGACCGCTGCCTCGTGCAGTTCCTTCGGGATGCCCTGCCGGGCCGCCAGGAAGAGCATCATGTAGAGGCCGAAGTACTTCCAGGACACCACCAGGAAGACGGCGTAGAGCACGGTGTCCGGGTCGGCGAAGACGGTGCCCGCGTCGGCGCCCAGCCACTGGGCGACGCCCTCGCCCAGCCCTCGGTTCGGTGAGAACACCAGGGTGAACAGGACGGCCGTGGTGACCTCGGAGAGCACGTACGGGGCGAAGAAGATCAGCCGATAGATGGCCCGCCCGCGAAGTGGCTGATTGAGGAGCATGGCCAGGGCCAGCGCAGCAGGCAGCTGCACGACCAGGGACAGCACCACCAGAATCAGGCCACGCCACAGGTCGCCGCGGAACGTCGGGTCGCCGAAGGCACGGGTGTAGTTGTCCCACCCGATGAAGTTCTCCGGCAGGCCGAAGCCGTTCCACTTGAAGAAGCTGGCGTAGGCGGCCACCACGATGGGGGCGAGGACCAACAGCACGAACAGCGCCAGGGCAGGCGCCAGGAACACGGCGAGGACGCCGCCCCGGCCCGGCCGGGGCTGGCGGCCACGCTTGCGCGCGGTGCCCGGCCCCGGTGCCGGCGGATCGGTCGCCGTGTCGCCGCGCCTCAGGTCGGACACGGTCGATGGCCTGGTCATTCCTGCTCCACTCGGGTTCTACGGCCGGCTACGGACGGGTGACGGGTCACGATCAGGCGGTCTTTGCCACCTGCGTGATGTCCTTGACGATCGCCGCCGGGGACTTCTTGCCGGCGATGATCTCCGCGACGCTGTCGTTGATTTGCTGCCCGAGCGCGGGCGCGTACGCCTGGTCGAGGTAGAGCTGGAAGCCGGTGTTCTTGGACAGGGCCTCCGCGACGGCCTTGTTGTTGGGGTCGCTGATGGCGGAGGTGGCGTCCTTCACCGTGGGCAGCACCGCGCCGGTCTGCGCGGAGCGCTTCTGGTTCTCGACGCTGAGCAGGAACTTCAGGAAGTCGATGGTGGCGGCCGGCGCGTCCTTGCCGACGGCGAAGCCGTTGCCACCGCCGAAGACCTCGGTCGCCGCGCCCTTGCCGCCGTCCACGGAGGGGAACGGGAAGAAGCCGAGCTTGTCGCCGAGGCCCTTCTTGCTGGTGGAGCTGGACGCCTGCACCGCCGGCGCCCACTGCCCCATCAGCTCCATGCCGGCCTTGCCGTTGCCCATGGTGGCGGCCTGACCGTCGGGCGAGCCGAACTCCGCGCCGAGGAAGCCCTTCTGGAACGGCTGCAGGTCGACGAGTTCCTTGAGCCGCTCACCGGCGGCGACGAGGTCGGGGGTGTCGAAGTTCTTGCTGTCCACGGCCTTCTGCAACGCGTCGACACCGCCGATGCGCATCGCCAGGTAGGACCAGTAGAAGTGGGCCGGCCACTTGTCCTTGCCGGCCAGGGCGACCGGGGTGATGCCGGCAGCCTTGAGCTTGCGGACCGCGTCGAGCACACCGGTCCAGGTGGTGGGGGTCTCGGTGATGCCGGCGCGGGCGAAGAGTTCCTTGTTGTACCAGAACCCGACCATGCCGATGTCGAACGGAATGCCGTAGATCTTGCCGTCGATCGTGTACGGCTGCATGGCGGCGGGCAGGATCCCGGCGACCAGGTCCTTCACGTCGTCGGTGAGGTCCTTGACCAGGCCCGCGTCCACCTGCTGCTTGAGCACGCCGCCGCCCCAGGACTGGAACAGGTCCGGCGGGTCGCCGGCCTGCGTGGCGGTGGTGAGCTTGGCCTTGAAGGCCTCGTTCTCCAGCGGCTGGATGGTGAACGTGACGTTGCTGTGCGCGGTCTTGTACTCGTTGGCCATCGCCGCCCAGACCGGCAGCATCGGCTCGGTGTTCTGGATGTGCCACCAGTTGATCGTCTGCGGAGCGTTCGGGTCGGCCGACTCTCCATCACTGCACGCGCTGAGCAGGTAGGCGCCGGCGCCGGCGCCGGCGAGGCCGAGCAGCGTTCGGCGGGAAAGGTGCGCTGTCATGATCCATCCCTTCGGGGACTCACGGGTTGCTCGGAACGCCGGCCGAGCCGGCAAGGGTTCGAACCTGGATCTCCGGAACTTTCATTGCTTCGCCGGTATTACCGATCGATGGCGGGGACGCTACGAGCAGTTTCCCCACCGGTCAAGACCCTCTGTCCTATCGCGCGAAGACCGGCTAGCGTAGGCAGGACTTCCAGTCATCCTGGACCGCAAGTTTCCGGAAGTTTTCAGAGTCACCTAGAGGAGCCTTCGTGTCGACCGACACCGCTGACGTGGCGACCGCTGCCCGGTCGATCCGCAATCCCGTCCTCGCCGGGTTCCACCCGGATCCGTCGATCCTGCGCGTCGGCGACGACTTCTACCTGGCCACCTCGACCTTCGAGTGGTATCCGGGGGTACGGATCCACCACTCGCGTGACCTCGTCAACTGGCGTCCCCTCGGCGGTGTCATCACCGACCGCCGCCTGCTCGACCTGCGGGGCTGCGGCGACTCCAACGGGGTGTGGGCGCCCGACCTGACGTACCACGACGGCGAGTTCCACCTCGTCTACAGCGACGTGGCGAGCTTCGCCAGTGGCTACTGGGACCCGCAGAACTTCCTGGTCACCGCACCGGACATCGCCGGCCCCTGGTCGGATCCGGTGAAACTGCACGGCCGCGGTTTCGACGCCGCGCTGTTCCACGACGACGACGGCACCACCTGGCTGTTGAGCATGAGCGCGGACTGGCGACCCGGGCGGGACCGCTTCGGCGGCATCGAGATCCAGCAGTACGACAGGGCCACCCGCACCCTCGTCGGGAGGCCCCGCATCCTCTTCACCGGCACTCCGGTCGGGGTGACCGAGGGGCCGCACCTGTACCGCCACGAAGGCTGGTACTGGCTGATCACCGCCGAGGGCGGCACGAGCTGGGAGCACCAGGTGACCGTCGCGCGCTCGCGCGACCTGTTCGGGCCGTACGAGGTGGATCCGGACGGGCCACTGCTCACCTCGGTGGGCCGGCCGGATCTGCGGTTGCAGAAGGCGGGGCACGGCAGCCTGGTCCGTACGCAGGACGGCGAGTGGTATCTGGCGCACCTGGTCGGCCGCCCCTACTCCCCGCTGGGCAGTTGCGTGCTGGGCAGGGAGACCGCGATTCAGCGGGTCGACTGGCCGGCCGGCGGTTGGCCCCGGGTGCCGGGCGGGGTGCCCGCCGACGAGGTGGCCGCACCCGACCTGCCCACCCACCCGTGGCCGGCGGAACCGGCCACCGACCACTTCGACGACGCCGAGCTGGGGCACTGCTGGTCGACGTTGCGCCGGCCGGCCACCCCGGACTGGGTGGACCTGCGGACGCGTCCGTCACACCTGCGCATCCATGGTGGACAGTCGCCGGTCGGCAGGCAGGCGCCCAGCCTTGTCGCGCGGCGCGTCGGCGCCACCAGGTGTTCGCTGGAGACCGTCGTCGAGTTCGACCCGGTGGACCACCGCCAGCTCGCCGGAGTCACCGCCTACTACAACACCCTCAACTGGCACCACCTCTACCTGACCCGGGCGGACGACGGGCGCACCGTGCTGGAGCTGCTCAGCTCCGACAACGGGCGGCGCACCCCGTACCCCGAACTGACAGTCGACGCGAGCGGCGTCACCCGGGTCGGCCTGCGGGCGGTGTTCGACGGGCCTGTGGTGCGTTTCGACTACGACCTCGGTGCCGGTTGGCAGCGGCTTCCCGTCGACCTGGACGCGACGATCCTGTCCGACGAGCACGCCGCGTTGATCATCGACGGTGAGCCCGCGGCGTGGGGCTTCACCGGGGCGTTCCTCGGCCTCTGGGTGCAGGACCTCGGCGGCGACGGCGTGTACGCCGACTTCGACCTGGCCACCTACCGGGAGCAGTGACAGGCGCGTCGCCCCCGCCTGACCTGGGCGGGGACGACGCGCGCCGGGTCATCAACTGACTGAACAGGGCCCGTCACGCCTCGCGGTCATCGATTGACGAGGAATCGACGCACTGGTATCTGTTAATACAGTTTCCTGATGCTCGCGGTAGCCCGCCGGGGCCGGACCGCCGCGCCGGGCCACCGACCGGCCGGCGGCACGCCGCCCCTTCCCCGAGGAACACCAATGGTTCACAAGAGAACAGCCGCCTACGCCGTGGGCGCCCTGCTGATCACGGTCGCGGGGCTCGGCTACGGCCTGCCGTCGGCCAGCGCCGCGACCGCCGGCCCGATCACCGGCCTCGGCGGCAAGTGCGTCGACGTCGCGGCCGCCAACCCGGCCAACGGCACGCCGGTCCAGCTCTACGACTGCAACGGCAGCGCGGCCCAGACGTGGACCGTCGGCAACTCCGACGCCTCGATCCGAGCACTCGGCAAATGCCTCGACGTCACCGCCGCGTCGACCGCGAACGGCGCCAAGGTGCAGCTGTACGACTGCAACAACACAGGTGCGCAGAAGTGGACCGCCAGCAACGGCGCGCTCGTCAACTCCGGCTCCGGAAAGTGCCTCGACGTCACCGACCGCAGCACCGCGAACGGCGCCCGGCTGCAGATCTGGACCTGCGGCGGCACCACCAACCAGCAGTGGACCCTGCCCGGCGGCGGCACCCCCACCACTCCCCCGCCCACCACCCCCACCGGGGCGAACCTCGACGACCCCGCGAAGAAGGACGTCGCCATGCAGCTCGTCTCGGCTGCGGAGAACTCCTCGCTCGACTGGCGGGCGCAGTTCTCCTACATCGAGGACATCGGCGACGGGCGCGGTTACACCGCCGGCATCATCGGCTTCTGCTCCGGCACCGGCGACATGCTCGAACTCGTCGAGGCGTACACCCGCACCAAGCCGGGCAACGTGCTGGCCGGCTACCTGCCGGCGCTGCGCACCGTCAACGGCACGCCGTCGCACTCCGGCCTCGACCCGAACTTCCCCCGGGACTGGCGGGCGGCGGCCAACGACCCGGTGTTCCAGGCCGCCCAGGAAGCCGAGCGGGACCGGGTCTACTTCAACCCGTCGGTACGCGACGGCAAGAACGACCAGGTCCGGGCGCTCGGCCAGTTCGCCTACTACGACGCGGCAGTCATGCACGGGTACGAGGGCATGCGCCAGATCCGCAACCGTGCCCTGGCCCGGGCCAAGCCGCCGGCCCAGGGTGGCGACGAGCGGACCTGGCTCAACGCGTTCCTCGACGAGCGGGTCATCGAGATGAAGAAGGAGGCGGCCCACTCGGACACGTCCCGCGTCGACACGGCCCAGCGGGTGTTCCTCAACAACGGCAACTTCACCCTGAACACGCCGCTGGTGTTCGCCGTCTACGGCGACCAGTTCCGCATCGGCTAGACCCTCGCGCAGGCGCTCAGGGCGCCGCCCAGCGGCGCCCTGAGTCGTGCCCGGGGAACCCCGGGCGCGGCCTTGCCTTGACGCTGACGACAAGGTTTAGCCTGGTCGCGACGGGCTGGTCGAGGAGGTCTGATGCTGATCGGTGAGCTGGCGGAACGGGCTGGCACGAGCACCCGGACCCTGCGTTACTACGAGGCACACGGGCTGGTGTGCCCGCGGCGCTCGGCCAACGGCTACCGCGTGTACGACGAGGCGGAGCTGCGGGTCGTCCGGGAGATCCGGGCACTGCTCGACGTCGGTTTCGGCCTCGACGACGTCCGTCCGTTCGTCGCCTGCCTACGAGCGGGCAACACGTCCGGCGACGTCTGTCCGGATTCGGTGCAGGTGCTGCGGCGCAAGCTCGCCGAGGTCGACGACTACCTCGATCGGCTCACGGCGGTCCGTCAGCAGTTGCACACCCAACTCAGCCACGCCATCGCGCACCGGGAGGAAACATGCCCCAGGAAACGACAGTCGGGTCCCTGATCACCGTCACCGACGACACGTTCGCCGAGCTGGTGCTGGCCAGCGACCGGCCCGTGGTGGTCGACTTCTGGGCCGAGTGGTGCCCGCCCTGCAAGATGATCGAGAAGAGCCTCGTCGAGCTGGCCGGGGAGTTCGGCGACCGGATGGTCATCGCCAAGCTCAACTCCGACGACAACCCGCAGGCCACGCGGCGCTACGGCGTCATGTCCCTGCCGACGCTTCTGGTGTTCCGCGGGGGCGAGGTCGTCGGCTCGGTCGTCGGGTCCCGGCCGAAGCTGCACCTGCGGCAGAGCCTGACCATGCACGCCGGCCTGTGACCGCCACCGCCGGTCGACTGCCGCCCCCTGCTGTTGAGCGGTGCGACGATGGTCCTCACGGTGGCGGCACGGGTCCTCGCCGGGCGGTGGTGGAGACGGCTGCCGATGGCGCCGACATCGGCGTCGTGATTTGCGGGTGAACTGACCCGGTCGTCGCCCGGGAGGAGTCCGCCGACGAGTCTCCGGTGACCAGCCGGCACATCGATCATGATGACCGACAGTGTCGTACACCTGTTCTAGTCTCGGACCATGGTTGAGGAGTTGGCGCAGGCAGACGATGCGATCTCTGCCTGCGTCGACGCCCCCGCGTGGCCGCTCCCGGAACATGACCTGATCGCCGCGCTCGACGCCGCGCACCGCCTTCAGCAACGCCTCGCCGCCGTCACCCTCACCCTGATCCGTGAGGTCGACGGCCGCGGCACCGCCCGCACCCAAGGAGCCTCCTCCACCGCGGTGTGGCTCCGCGAACGACTGCGGCTGACCGTTCCCGCCGCCCGCCGCCTGATCGACCTCGCCACCGCTTTGGACACCGGCAGCCCCGGCATCCGACAAGCGCTGGCCGATGGCGCCATCAGCCTGGACCAGGCCCGGGTCATCGTCGACACCGTCGACACCATGAGCACGTCGGCCGACACCGAGACCGCCGACAAAGCAGTCGCTGTGCTCGTCGGCTGGGCCGCCCAGTTCGACCCCACCCACCTGCGCAAACTCGGCACCCGCATCCTCGACCACGTAGCCCCCGACATTGCCGACGCCACCGCCAAAGCCGCCCTCGACACCGAGGCACGCCGCGCTGCCCGCGACCGGCACCTGACCCTGTCCGAGCAGACCGACGGCCGACTACGACTCACCGGCACCCTCGACACCGAAACCGCCGGCCTGCTGCGCGCCGCCATCGACCCACTGACCGCCCCATCCGGACCCGACGACACCCGCTCCCCCGGGCAACGACGCCACGACGCCCTAGCCGACGTGTGCCGACTCGCTCTCCGAACCGGCGAGCTGCCCGACGGCGGTGGCGATTCCGCCCAGATCGTCATCACCACCAACTACGACGCGCCGACCCGGCAGCTGTCCGCCGGCACCCTCGACCTCGGCCTCCGACTCACCCCGGAATCCGTGCGCCGACTCGCCTGCGACGCCACAATCCTGCCCACCGTGCTCGGCGGCGCCGGTCAGGTCCTCGACGTCGGTCGACAACGCCGCCTCGTCACCGGCCCGCTGCGCCGGGCCCTCGTGCTCCGCGACGGCGGCTGCGCCTTCCCCGGCTGCGACCGACCACCCCGCTGGTGCGACGCCCACCACATCCACCACTGGGCCGACGGCGGCCCCACCAACCTCGACAACGCCGTCCTGCTCTGCGGCCACCACCATCGCCACCTGCACCACAGCGACTGGACCGTGCGGCTCGGCGACGACAGCCACCCCGAGTTCATACCGCCAGCCTGGCTCGACCCCGACCAACTTCCCCGCCGCAACCACTACCACCGACGAACGTAGGCACCGCCAGCGGAGAGTGGTCGGTCACGCTGGCGGGGTCCACGCGATTCGCGCGTGTGCCGACGTCCAGTCGTGCGTGCGCGCAATGGCCCGCACTACCGCGTTGGTGGCCGGTCGCCGTCGCTCGGCGCGGTCCCGATCAGCACGATCCCGGCTCCTGTCCAGAGTCGCTCAGCGCTCGGGCCGGGTCCGGTGGCTGCGGGGCGTGCGATATCTTTCGCGCGACACTCACCACGGGGACGGAACTCATGACGCGCACGGTGCCGACTGGCTCAGCGATCGTCGGCACGCTGACGTCGACGATCCTGCTGTTCGCGACCGGGTGTTCGGGGCAGTCCGACACTCCCACGGCGGCAGCGGCTACGCAGTCGTCAACTCCCGCCGCGGCGATGCGCATCGACAAGCCAGCCAAGCTACTGGGCACCTGGCCCGAGTCCGTGGATCGGGTCATCCGCGGCCAGGCTGAGCAGACCATGGGCAACTTCACGAAGCTGCTCGCCGCCGGGCCCACAAGCGCGACGGGCACCGCCTACGTCCGGGCCGAAGAGGTGCGCTCCGGAGAGCGTGGTCTGCACATCCCCGGCGATGACCAGCGGGTCATCCAGATCAGCGCGGTGTCCGGCACGATCACCGACCCGACCGCGACACTGGACAAGGTCTTCGCCGGGCTGCCGAAGGTCACCGACGTGGGGTCGGTCGCGCCGGGCCCGCTGGGTGGGGTGGCCGGCTGCGGCACCGGTCAGGCCGGGACGGGCATCCCGGTCGACGTCTGCGTGTGGAGCGATCAGCACACGATCGGCATGGTGACCTTCGTGAACTTCACGAAGGCCGATGACCCGCGAGGTGTGTTCGGTCAGATCCGCGCCGAACTGGAACGCCCCGCGCGGTGACTTGACCTCAAGCGCGGGTGAGGTCCTAACCTCCCGTATCGGAGGTAGGGCATGAGCATGGAATTTGCCGCGTGGACGTCTCTGCACCACGCGATGAACGCGCAGCAAGAACGACCACTGTCCCGTGTCACACTGAAGCGCATCGTGGAGTTCGCGCGGCCGCACCGGGCCCTGATCGTCAGGTTCCTGCTGCTGAGCGTGGTGACGGCGGTCCTCACGGTGGCGGCGCCCGTCCTCGCCGGACGGGTGGTGGAGGCCATCGTGGACGGCGCCGACAGCGGCGTCGTGATCCGGTTGGCGGTGCTGATCGCGGTGATCGCCCTGGCTGAAGCCGGCCTGGGTATGGTGACGCGGTTCCTGTCCGCCAGCATCGGCGAGGGGCTCATCGTCCAGTTGCGGACGGCCGTCTTCGACCACGTGCAGCGCATGCCTGTGGCGTTCTTCACCCGGACGCGCACCGGTGCGCTGGTCAGCCGCCTGAACAACGACGTGATCGGCGCGCAGCGGGCCTTCAGCGACACCCTGTCGAGCGTGGTCGGCAACGCCGTCACGTTGATGCTGACGTTGGCCGTGATGCTCAGTTTCTCGTGGCAGATCACGGTGCTGGCGCTCGTGCTGCTGCCCATCTTCGTTCTCCCGGCGCGCCGGATGGGTTCGAAGCTCGCCCAGTTGCAGCGTGAGGCGGCCGAGCACAACGCGGCCATGAGCACACGGATGACGGAACGCTTCTCCGCGCCCGGCGCGACCCTGGTCAAGCTGTACGGGCGGCCGGCCGAGGAGTCCGCCGAGTTCGCGGCGCGGGCGCGTCGGGTGCGGGACATCGGCATCCGCACCGCCATGCTCCAGTGGGTCTTCATCACCGCGCTCACCGTCGTCGGCTCGCTGGCGCTGGCCCTGGTCTACGGGCTGGGCGGTCTCTACGCCCTGCGGGGCAGCCTCGACGCCGGGACCGTGGTCGCCCTGGCGTTGCTGCTGTCGCGCCTCTACGCGCCGTTGACCTCGCTGGCCAGCGCCCGGGTGGAGGTGATGAGCGCGCTGGTGAGCTTCGAGAGGGTGTTCGAGATCCTCGACATCAAGCCGCTGATCCTCGACCGGCCCGACGCCCGCCCGCTTCCCGACGGGCCGGTCGCTGTGGAGTTCGACGACGTACGGTTCGGCTACCCGTCAGCGGACAAGGTGTCGCTCGCGTCTCTCGAAGACGTGGCGAAGCTCGACGCCCGAGGCGGCGAGGAAGTGCTGCACGGTGTGTCGTTCCGCGCCGAGGCGGGGCAGATGGTCGCCCTCGTCGGTTCCTCCGGGGCGGGCAAGTCGACGATCGCGCAGCTCGTCCCCCGCCTGTACGACGTCGAGGACGGCGCGGTGCGGCTCGCCGACGTCGACGTACGCGACCTGTCGGCCGAGTCGATCCGGACGGCGCTGGGTGTGGTCACTCAGGACGGGCATCTCTTCCACGAGAGCATCCGGGCCAACCTCGCGTTCGCTCGACCGGACGCGACCGAGGACGAGATGTGGGAGGTCCTGCGGCGGGCCCGCCTCGACGACCTGATCCGCACACTTCCCGATGGGCTCGACACAGTCGTCGGTGAACGCGGGTACCGGTTGTCGGGCGGGGAACGGCAACGGCTCACCATCGCGCGACTGCTGCTGGCCCGTCCACGCGTGGTCATCCTCGACGAGGCCACGGCGCATCTCGACTCCACCTCCGAGGCCGCGGTTCAGGAGGCTCTCGCCGAAGCCCTGACCGGCCGTACGAGCGTGGTCATCGCACACCGACTCTCCACCATCCGGGCGGCCGACCAGATCCTCGTCGTCGAGGACGGACGCATCGTCGAGCGTGGGCGACACGGCGACCTGCTCGCCGCCGGCGGTCGGTATCAGGAGTTGTACCGCACCCAGTTCGACCAGGACCAGCCGACGGTTAAGGAGCAACGCGTCGCCATCTGAGGCCGGCGCACCGGCCGCGCCCGCTGCCGGACCAGAGCCGCCGCCCGTCGCGGGGTCCCCGCGACGGGCGGCGGCGCCGGACGGTCAGTCGTCGTCGTTGTCGTTGTCGTCGTCGTCGTCGTCGTCGTCGTTGTCGTTGTCATCGTTGTCGTCGGCGTCGTCGTCGTCGACCGGCTCCTGCTCGGCCTTGACCACCGAGCCGTTGTCCCGGTCGACGTCCACCTCGTGCTCGGTGTCGCCAGCGACGATCTCGACGCTCCACACCTGTCGACCGTTCTCCTGCTCGGACTCGACCTCGACGATCTGACCACCGCCGGCCTTGGCGAGCGCGATCTCGCCGGCACGCTTCTCGTCGACGGTGCCGCCCGCCGACGAGGTGCCGGCCGACGGCGTACCCGACGGGGTGCCCGCCGACGGCGTGCCGCTGGCCGACGGCGAACCGCTGGCCCCGGGCGCGTCCGTGGCCGTCGGCGCGACGGTCGCCGCGGCCAGTGCCGTGCCGCCGGTCCGCGAGTCGTTCGCGGCGTTGACGCCGAGCGCGACCCCGGCCACCGCAAGCACCGCCGAACCGCCGACCGTCGCCAGAAGCAGATTGGTGCGCTTCATGGTGGTGTCCACCTTTCCTCGGTTTTCGACTCCGAGGATCGGTCAAATCGGGATAGCAGCGCGCTGTCGGGACGCTAAGGCCGGGTTAAGGTGGTCGACGGGCACGTCAGCCGCGCCTGTCGAGTTCCGCTTCGAGCCGCCGGACGAGCGTCTTGCGATCCTTGCTGGCGCGCTCGTTGCGCAGCGCGGTCCTGAGCTGGCGGGTATCGAGCCCACGGACCAGCTTGGCGGCCTCGGCCACCGACATCTCCGACATCCGGCCGGCCGTGGTGGCGTCCCGACGTGCTCGCTTGGCGGGCCCGGTGTTGGCGACGTACTGCCTGCCCGTCCGGGAGGCTTCGCGCTTCTTGGTGTCGGTGGCGCGTTTCTGGCTCTCCGACATCTCGTCCCAGGCCTTCTTGGGCAGGTATCGGCTCGTCGTACCGTCCTTGCGGGCCCGGGTGTCGCCCTCCTTGGTCTGCCACTTCTCGTTGCCCCAGCGCTGGAGGGCCTTCTGCCGCTCGTCCTTTTCGCCGAGGAATCCCCCGCCGCGCCTCTTGTACTCCTGAGTGACCAGCTGTGACTTGCGCGCCGACCACTGCCCCGGCCTGCCACCCTTGTCGGAAGCCTTGATCTCTTCCTTGATCTGCTCTCTGAGCTCGGGTTTCGTATACCGCGCCATAGGGGGCAGCTACCCGGCACCGCAGCGCCTATGCCTGCGGTGGCGACGTCGGGGGGCCGAGCCGAAGCAGCACCTGCGCCCCACCCCGCGGGCCGGTCCGCACCTCCAGGCGACCACCGCCGGCCTGCGCGGCACGCCTGGCGATGTCCAGGCCGAGGCCCGTGGACCCGGCCGCGCTCGCGCCCCGCCGGACCGCGCCGTCCGGCATACCGGGCCCCTCGTCGGCGATGGCGAGGACCACCTCCCCCGCCTCCCGGGCGAGCCGGACCGCGAACGGCGTGCCGTCGGAGGTGTGCGCGAAGACGTTGCCGAGCAGGGCGTCGACGGCCGCGGTCAGGTCGTCGGCCGGTACGCCGACGGGGAGCGGGCCGGCGGCCAGGTCGAGCGTGACGGCCCGGCCGGTGTCCTCGGCCAGCACCGACCAGAACGCGACCCGCTCTGCGACGATCGCCGCCGCGTCCGAACCCGCCGGCGCCACCGCCGGTGAGTGACGCCACCGGGCCTGCCTGATCAGTCCGGTGACCGCGCGTTCCAGTCCGTCGGCGGCGGCGGTGATCCGGGCCACGTCGTCCGGGTCACGCAGCGACTCCGCCTCCAACCGCAGCGCCGTCAACGGTGTACGCAACCGGTGCGACAGGTCGGCGACATGCTCGCGTTCCTGCACCAGGAGCACCTGGATACGGCCGGCCAGGTGGTTGAGCGCGCCGGCCACCTCGCGCAGCTCGGCCGGGCCGGCGGGTGTGACACGGGCGTCCAGTTCGGCGTTGGCCAGCCGGTGCGACACAGCGGACAGGTCGCTGATCGGCCGGACCAGGGTGCGTGCCAGCCGGTCGGCCACCGCCAGCCCGATCAGCACCAGGAGCACACCGAGCAGGGCCAGCACCAGCCACGCCCGGGTCACGCCGGCGGTCAGCTCGTCCCTGGGCACCACGGTACGGATCACGCCGGTGCCGTCCGCCCTGCCCTGCACGGCGATGACCACCTCCCGCCCGGCCCCCGACGCACCGGTGAGGCTCTGCCCGCGCGCGGCCAGGGCCACCGCGGGCGTACGCGGCGCCGACGCGCCGAGCACCGTGTCGTCGGGCAGGAAGACGCTCACCGGTCGACCGGACTCGGCGGCGAGCTGCTCGACGGTGAGGCGGATGGTGGCCGCGTCGGCGGTGCCGACCACCGGCACCAGGCTCTGCGCGTCGGCGGTGGCCCGGACGGTGGCCCGGTCCTCCGCGACGGTGCGCACGAGCAACGCCAGCGGCACCAGGAACGCGATGAGGGTGAGCACGCTCACCGCGGCGACCAGCAGCGCCAGGCGCGCCCTCACGGCTGCGCCGCCGGCGCTTCGAGGCGTACCCCGACGCCACGGACGGTGTGCAGGTAGCGGGGCTGCTGGGCGTTCTCGCCCAGCTTGCGGCGCAGCCAGGACAGGTGCACGTCGACCGTCTTGTCGGCGCCGCCGTACGGGATCTGCCAGACCTCGGTGAGCAGCTCGCGTTTCGTGACCACCTGGCCGGGACGGGCGGCGAGGTGGTGCAGCAGGTCGAACTCGCGGGGCGTCAGCTCCACCGCCACCCCGTCCAGGGTGACCTGCCGGGACCGGGGGTCGACGCGCAGCCCGCCGACGACGAGCGACGGGTCCTGCCCGTCGGTGCCGGACGGGCCACGTCGCAGCACCGCCCGTACGCGGGCGTCGAGCTGCGCGGCGGTGAACGGCTTGACCACGTAGTCGTCGGCACCGGCGTCGAGCACCCGGACGATCTCGGCGTCGTCGTCGCGGGCGGTGGCCACGATGACCGGCACCGAACTGACAGCGCGCAGCATCCGCAGCAGCTCGCGTCCGTCCAGGTCGGGCAGGCCCAGGTCGAGTACGACGAGGTCGGGCCGGTCGTCCAGGGCGTCGCGGAGGCCGGTCATCGCGGTCGAGGCGGCGGCCACCGCGTGCCCGCGTTCGCGCAGCGCCCGGATCAGCGGGGTACGAATCGTCAGGTCGTCCTCGACGAGCAGTAGGCGGGCCACAGGTGGCAGGCTAACCGCTACCGCTGGCGGCGAGGCGGACGTTAACCGTGCCTTAGCGTCCGGATGTGCCGCCGACAACTGTGGATCGGGGATAGTCAGGTGATGGGCCGTCGTTCGATCCTCATGGCCGCCGGGTGGGTGGCCACCGCCGCCGTCGCCACCCTGATCGGGCTGGGCGCCATCCGTCTGGTCGGCGAGAGCATCACCGGCACCCCCGGCGGGGTACGAAGCGAGGCGGAGATCGAACGGGCTCTCGCCTCGCCCGAGCCGGCGCCGACCGGGGCCACGGGCGGCGCCTCGCCCGGCGCGTCCACCGGGACCGTCGCGCCCAGCACCAGTTCCGGAGTCCGCCGGGTGTTCGCCACCGACGGCGGTACGGCGGTGGCCGAGTGCGGCGCCGGCGGCGTACGCCTCGTCTCCTGGGCGCCCGCGCAGGGCTACCGGGTCCGGGACGTCGACCGTGGCCCGGACGACGACGTCGAGGTCACCTTCGCGGGGTCGGCCGGAGAGCACGAGCTGAAGGTGCGCTGCATCGGCTCGGAACCGGTGGCGGTCGCCGACGACTGAGCCCGCCGGGTCAGGCGAACGGCGTTCGACACTGCCGGGGCCGACGGGGACCGGCACGGAAGACTCCGCGCCGGTCCCGTCGCCGGTGCCGGTTCAGCTGGCGTACGCCTCCAGCTCCCAGAGCGAGTGGCCGTATCCGGTGCCCCGCGCTGTGCCGTAGATCCGCAGGTAGCGGCCATTGGCTCCGAGCGCGGTGTGCTCGTCCACCCCGCCGTCGGCGCCGGTCACCGTCTTCACCGTGGTCCAGGTGGTGCCGTCGTTCGAGGTCTGGATCTGGTACGCGCTGCTGTACGCCGCCTCCCAGCTCAGCTTGACTCGACCGATAGCGGTGGGGCTGCCGAGGTCGACGCGGATCCACTGCGGGTCGGAGAAGGTGCTCGACAGGCGGGTGGTGACGCTGCCGTCGACCGCCTGGGCCCCGGACACGTCGGCCCCCTCGTTGCTGGACGTCGCGGTGGGTTTGTTGAGCAGCAGGTTGTCGCCGGTCGGTCCGCCGGTGCCGCCGTACACCTCGAACTCGAACAGCGAGTAGCCCCACGCGGTGCCCCGGGCGGTGCCGAGCAGCCGGACGTACCTGCCGGAGCCGATCAGCCCGGTCAGGTCGTCCACGCCGCCGTCGCCTCCGGTCACCGTCCGGATCGTGGTGAAGGTGACCCCGTCGGTGGAGGTCTGGATCTGGTACCCGCTGCCGTACGCCGCCTCCCAGGTCAGCTTCACCCGACCGATGGCGTACGTGGCGCCCAGGTCCACATCGATCCACTGCGGATCGCTGAACGAGCTGCCCCACCGGGTGCCCACCGCCCCGTCGAACGCGTTGGCCGCGACGAAGGCGCCCTCGAAGCTGGACGCTCGCGCGGGCTTGCCCCGGGCCAGGTTCGCGCCCGGCTCGGGATCCGGGTCCGGCCCCGGCCCGCCGGGGCTGCCGGAGAGGGTGAACTCGTCGATGTCGAACCACGGGCCGGCGCCCTTGAACACCAGGAACAGGGTGCGGGTGCCGGTCGCCGCGGTGACCCCACCGGTGACGGTGGCGAAGTTGGCGTACCCACCGGTGGGTACGACGGTCGCCGAGCCCACCAGCGGCCCGCTGGGTGAGTCGACCCGCAGCTCGAGGGTGCCACCGCCACCGGCCGGCGCGCCCACCCGGGCGCTGAAGGACTGGACGCCTGTCAGGTTGTACGGCCGGAACGAAATCCAGTCGTTGTTGTCGATGTAGCCGACGGCGGCCCCGCCGTGCCCGGCCGCCCCGGCGACGACCTGGACGCCTGACGAGTCACCGAAGTGCTCGGCCTGGCGTACCCGTGGTTGCAGCACGGCCTGGGTGTGCGTGGTCAGTGGCGGCTGGCCACCGCCCAGGTCGGTGTACTCGGCGTCGATGATGCCGAAGATGTTCGCGGCCGTGTCGTGCTCGCCGTCGGCCGAGGTCTGGATGACCCCGGTGCAGCCCTGCGCGCTGCCGAGCTGGTGCCCGTGCGAGTCGTGCCCGAGGACGTAGTTCACCTTGACCCGGGCGCAGTCGACGGCACCGTCCTGGGCGTCGGTGACGGTGACGCTGAACGGCACCGCGTCCCCGAAGCTGAAGGTCTGCCCGTTCAGCGGGGTGTTCACGGTGACCACCGGGGCGCTGTTGCCGACCGTGACGACCACGCTCGCGGTGGCCGTCTTGCCCGTGGTGTCCCGGACCGTCAACGTCGGGCTGCGGGTCCCGTTCGTGGTGTACGTGTAGCTCGGGTTCGCCGCTGTCGAGTCGGTGGTGCCGTTGTTGTCGAAGTCCCAGGCGTAGGTGAACGGGTCACCGTCCGGGTCGAGTGTGCCGGCCGAGGAGAAGGCCACGGTCAGCGGCGCGGTGCCGCTGGTCGGGTTGGCCGACACCTTCGCGACGGGCGCTCTGCCCTCGCGGGCGTACTCGATGCGGTACAGCGCCGAGTTGGCGTCGCCGTTGAACCAGCCGGTGCCGTAGTCGAGCACGTAGAGGGCGCCGTCCGGGCCGAACTCCATGTCCATGACCTGCGTCCCGGTCCACGGGAACGGGTTGATCTTCAACGGTTGGCCGGACGCGTCGAGCTTGATGTTCTTGATCCAGCGACGGCCGAACTCGCCGGCGAAGTAGGTCCCGTCGTAGTACTCGGGGAACGCCACCGGGGACGTGTTGTTCGGGTCGTACCGGTAGACGGGCCCTCCCATCGGCGACAGGCCGCCCCCGGTGAACTCCGGCGGGGAGCCGGAACCGCCGTACGGCAGCCACGCCGGGATGGCCGGCGGCAGCTGGGTGATGCCCGTGTTGTTGGGTGAGTCGTTCACCGGCCCGCCCGCGCAGTTGAACTTCGCCCCGGACGGCCCGGACGGGAAGGTGTAGTCGTTGTACGCGTCGTTGCGGGCCGTGCAGTACGGCCAGCCGTAGAAGCCCGGCCTGTCGATCCGGGCGAACTCGACGTTGCCCGCCGGCCCCCGGTTCGGGTCGGCGGTGCCCGCGTCGGGACCGTAGTCGCCGAGGTAGACGATGCCTGTGGCCTTGTCCACGCTCATCCGGAACGGGTTGCGGAAGCCCATCGCGTAGATCTCCGGGCGCGTCCGCGCGGTGCCCGGCGCGAACATGTTGCCCGCCGGGATGGTGTAGCCGCCGGCCGCGCTCGGCTTGATCCGGAGCACCTTGCCGCGCAGGTCGTTGCTGTTCGCCGAGGTGCGCTGCGCGTCGAACGCCGGGTTGCGTCCGGCCCGCTCGTCGATCGGGGTGAAGCCGGCCGAGTCGAACGGGTTGGTGTCGTCGCCCGTGGACAGGTACAGGTTGCCGGCCGCGTCGAAGTCCATGTCACCGCCGACGTGGCAGCACATGCCCCGGCTGGTCGGCACGTTGAGGATCAGCGTCTCGCTGGCCAGGTTGATGGTGTTGTCCGCGTTCACTGTGAACCGGGACAGCCGGTTGACGCCGTCCCAGACGGCGAAGTCGGAAGGGGTGCCGGTGGCCGGGGCGCCGCCGCCGGGCGTGCTCAACGGTGGCGCGTAGTACGCGTACACCCAGCGGTTGCCGGCGAAGTTGGGGTCCGCCTTGATGCCCTGCAGGCCCTCCTCGTCGCCTGTGTAGACAGGCAGGGTGGCGGCGACCTTGGTGTTGCCGGAGGCGTCGGTGTGCCTGATCACGCCGTTGCGCGAGGTGTGCAGCACCCCCCGGTCGGGCAGGACGGTGAGGCTCATCGGCTCGCCGGTCTCGGCCGCCCCCTTGGCCAGCTCCACCTGCTGGAAGCTGCTGGTGACGGTGGGACCGCAGTCGGCGTCGACGGCCCCGGCCGCGGTCATGATGCCGCCGAGCAGGTGCTGGCGGAAACCGGCCTCGGTGTACGACGCGTCGGTGTGGCCGAGGCCCGTGTACCAGGCTCGACCGCCTGAGTAGTTCTGGCACCAGGAGATGGGG
Organism: Micromonospora sp. NPDC047521; assembly: GCF_055587305.1. Classification (NCBI taxonomy): domain Bacteria; kingdom Bacillati; phylum Actinomycetota; class Actinomycetes; order Micromonosporales; family Micromonosporaceae; genus Micromonospora; species Micromonospora sp. NPDC047521. Next base: position 45,238 of record NZ_JBVJGN010000014.1, read on the forward strand.
TGGTCGGCTCCCATGCTGCCGCCGGTGTAGGTGCTCTCGTCGAGGGTGGCCAGCACGTGCACGTTGCCGCGGGGGTTGGTGCGGTAGTTGTACAGCTCGTCGAACCGGCTCCACCGCTGCGGTAGCGCCCTGGTGGACGGGTGCACCTGGTCGGCGACCTTCACGGTGGCGGTCTGCTCGGCGGGGTGCGAGGCGAAGTACGCGCCGACGAGGCCGCCGTACCACTGCCAGTCGTACTCGGTGTCGGAGGCGGCGTGCACTCCCACGTACCCGCCACCGCCGGTGATGTAGCGCTCGAACGCGGCCTGCTGGGCGGCGTTGAGGACGTCGCCGGTGGTGGACAGCCAGATCACGGCCGCGAAGCGGTCCAGGTTGGCGTCGGTGAACTGGGCGGCGTCCTCGGTGGCCTCGACGGTGAACCCGTTGGCGGCGCCGAGCTGCTGGATGGCGGCGATGCCCGGGGTGATGGATCCGTGCCGGAATCCGGCTGTCTTGCTGAACACCAGCACGGTGAACGGCGCGGCGCTGGCCGTGGGGGGCGCGGCGACGACGCCGCCCATCACGAGGATCGCGCTCAGCACGGCACCGAGCCACGATCTCAGGGATCTGCGCACGGGAGGTCCTTTCGCGGTGCGGGGGGACGGCGTGCGCCGATCACGCCAGGCGGTGGAGACGAGCCATGTGAATGCATCGTTACGGCTCGATCACATCCGCGTCAAGCGTTCTCCCACCATCCGTGAGAGCGCTATCTCCGCAGGTCAGGGCCGACCGTGCAGGACGAGATCGAATTACGCTTTTCCGCCTGCGAGTCGTACGGCGCAAGAACCGCGAGCCCCGGGCCGTGCGGCACACGACCCGGAGCGCGACGCCTACAGCGCGGCGAAGTCCGAGTCGGGAGCGAAGCGCGCGGCGTTCTGCCGGTACCGGTTCCGCAGGAACTCCCCCAGGTCGCCGTCGACGAGGTTCGCGATCTGGGCCGAGTGCATGAGCAGGTCCGCGACGGCGGACGCCAGCGACTCACGCAGATCGCCGACGTCGACCGGCTCGCCACGGTGGTCCGTGTGGTCCGCCGGCTCGACGAGCTTGGCGATCTTTCCGACCGTGACCGACAGGTGGATGTGGACGTGGCGCAACTTCGCGAAGGCGGGGTCCTCGATGTCCCACATCGCGTCGTCGTACGCCCGCTGCGCCTCCTGCATCGCGACGAGGCCGGCCTCGGTTCGCTCAAGAAGCTGGCTCACCCCTGCCGTGCTTGCCACCCCAGGGAAAGACGAAGTCTCCATCGACTACCTCCTCATAGAAGTCCACTGCGGATGTCTGTCGGGGATCGACCACCAGGGCGGCACGGCGAACCTCGTAGCCGAAGCCCTTGAGCATCTCGGCGATCGCGTACTGCACCCGCCCACCCACGACCCGGTCGTCGAAGATGAGGGCGCGCGAGCCCGCCGGGAAGTCCCGGATCACATTGGGAAGGAACACGTCCCACTTGTCGGACTCGTGGTGGAGCCAGCCGCCGTTGGACGCCAGTTTCTCGAACGCCAGATTGTGCCGGCTGCGATCGGGTCGGCGGGGAAACGTCACCGCCGCCAGCAGCGGCGGATCCTCGCTGGAGTGCGCCAGGCAGTACGCCGGAGCGAAGTTTCCCGGCCCCGACATCGCCACCAGGAAGTCGGGCGCGAAACTCCTCGCGATACGTCTGTGAAGTCGCATCAGTTTGGGGGCCAGCGACTCCCAGGTGAACTCCTTGATACCCGGTGTCGGGACCGCGTTGGCCTCCCGCACGATGTCGGCCAGATACAGCTCCAGATCGTCGTACGCGTCGCCGTAGGCCAGAGCGTTCACACCGAGCGCCCGGAATCGGGACTGCGCGGACGCGAGTTCCCTGTTTCTGACCAGAACAGCGGGTGCGATACCACTCGACCCGAGGGTGGATGTCAGCCACGTCGTGAGGGCCGCGAAATTCGGGTCTTCCAGGCCCTGGCCGAAACCGACGAAGACGATCGCCTTGGTGGCCAGCAACGCGCGCAACATCGCCTGCGACTCCGAGTCACCGATGACCCGTGCGTAGCTTTCGTAACCGAAGACGATCGTCTCCGGCTCACGCCAGTGCCCGTGCAGGTGGACGATGAATCGGCCCGGCTGCTTGATCTCGTCCTGCAGATGGGAGATCCGCTGCCAGGTGGCGGCGTCCCGACCGGTGCCCTGTTCCAGAAGGCTGTCGTAGTTCGTCGTCAGGACCGGCGCTCCGGAGTCCTTCAGGACGTCGATGATGCCCCTGCGAACCATCGGCAGGCTGCCTACCGTCTCGGCGAGAAACTTGCCGTAGTGATTACCGGGAATCTGCTTGAGGTGGCGTTCCACCTCCTGCGCCACACTGATCATCTGGGCGCTGTCGGCAGTGGACGACAGGGCCTTCAGTTTGCTCGACCGCCACCGCCCGGAAAGGGATTGGTCGAGGTCGGCGGATCGGTCGACGCCGGCCCGGATCAGCCCTTTCCACGATGCACTTTCCGCGCCGTCCGAGGCGAGCAGAGAGACGCCCGCGCCGACGATGAAGATCGCGTCGCCGCGCCGGATTGCTTCCACGATCTCGTTCCGAAGGTAAGGGCTCACCGGAACCTCCGCGTCAACCTTGATCAATTGTGCAAGGCTGCCGTCATAGTAGCGGCGCTGGTCTGGATCTTCGGACGGCGAACAATACCTATCGGTAACTAAGTTGCCCTCGGCGAGACCAACTGTCCGTCATGGCCGGACGCCGTCGAGCCTGTCGATCAGCCGGGTCGCGACGTCGACAAGCGCCTCACCGGCGAACAGGGGCCGTCCGTCGGGCCGACCGGCGACGTAGTCGCGAAGGGCCTCGGCGACCAGGGCGCGGGCTCCGGGAAGGTCACCGTCGGCGGCGGCCAGCACGGCGAGGGTGACCGCACAACCGGCGGCGCCGGGCAGGTCGTCGGCGGCCCGGTAGGTGGCGCGTAGCGCGCGCATGTCGTCGCGAACGTCCACCGGGCCAGGTCGGGCTCCCAGCAGGGCGACCAGCGCCCGCAGCAGCCCCCGATGCTGCCGGACCAGCGCGAGGCGGTTGCCGTTGCGGGCCAGGCGCGCCGCCTGTCCACCCAGGACCGCGGCGCCCCGGCAGAGGATGGCGACGACAGGCCACATCGGCCGTGGCGCCACAAGCACCAGTCGTTCCAGCAGGCGCAGCGATGTCTGCTGGAGCGCCCGGTACGCGTCGCCTGCCTCCTCCGGCTGACGGCGACCGTTGCGGGTGACGACTATGACGTGCGCCGGCCGCGCGTACGCCTCGACCAGGTCCGACACGATCCGTACGCCTCTGGCGTCGCGCGCCGCCCGACCCCGCGCGATGTCGCCCAGCCGCAGCAGGCAGTGCAGCCGGGTCGCCGCGTCCGCCGCGCCGGCCGCCACAGTCCGGAACATCCGGCCGGCTCGGACCCGGTCGTCGCCCCGGGCCCGGTTGTAGAGGATCTCCGCGTGTCGCAGCCGCGCGCCAGGCGCGTCCTCGGGCAGGGCGCTGAGCATCGCCTCGGCCGCGTCCAGGTCGCCGATGTCGGCGATCAGCCACGCCCAGGACTGCGCGACCAGCTCGTCCGGATGCGCCGCGCGCAGTCCCCGCCTCCACCTCTCGAAGCGCACCTGGTAGCCGTCGCCCGGGATGCGTACCGACGGCCAGGCCGGCGGCGGGACCCCGCCGAGGAGCCCCCGCAGCGCGGTGACCGCCAGTCCGTCAGGCACCCCCTGCACCAGGTCGATACCGTGCCGGCGCGCGTCCGCCGGGACTGTCGAGGCGACGGGCAGGCTCAGGCAGCACCAGGTGGTGGACGTGCGCGCGCCCGCCGCCAGCAGCGGGCCGTACACGTCCGGGTCGCCGCCGGAGTACCCGGTGATGAGGAGACGATCGGCGTCGCCGAGACCTTCGACCGCTGCCGCCCGTTCGGCGGTGAGCTGGGCGAGCTCCTCGATGTCCACCACCACCACGTCGGCGAGCGTGCTCTGCCGCCGGTCCAGGCCGCCGTGCACCTTCAGCAGCGCGGGAGGTCGACCGGCGCGCAGCCAGTCGGCGAACTCCCCGTGGCTGGAGACCGCGAGCAGCGCCGGCGGATCGGACGGCGCGAGCGCCCGCCAGGCCGGGAGAGCGTCGTGATAGTCGTGCGGCGCGTCGGCGGGCAGGTCCGCGCGGCCGCAGATCAGGTCGTACGCCAGCTCGATCCCCACGTCGAAGTTGACTGTCACGTGGGTGCCACCGCGCAACAGGTGCAGCGCCGCCAGCAGGTGCGCCTCGTTGGGTACGCTCACCCGCAGCGCGAAGACGCAGTTCAGCGCGTCCGGCCCGACGGTGCCCCAGAGCCGGCCGAGGACCACCTCGAGTTTGTACGACTCCGCGCGCACGGCCTCGAGCTGCGCGTCGGTGACCAGGCCGGCCAGCCGACGGCGGGCCGCCTCGTGCATCGTCGCCAGCACGTCGTCGCGCAGGCCGAACCCGCGGGGCAGGGCGGCTGGCTCGTCACCGCTGATGCCCGCCCCGGTGAACACGGCGGCCGGCGCGACGCGGGGCCCAGCCACCGTCACGACCCGTCGGTTTCGAGGGTCGAGCGCCAGATCTCCTCGAACTGGTCGAGCCAGTACGTGTACCACTGGCCGTCGTCGCGGGTGAGGTGGATGTGCATGCGGGAGCGGATGGCGTCGTTGCGGAAGCCGTGGAACTCGACGTTCGCGTACCCGCCGGCGGCATGGGGATTCACCGCGACCAGGCTGAACCCGGGGTTGAATCCGATCTCGCCCCAGGCGAAGGTGCCCTGCACCGTCCACTGCCGCATCGACGCGAGCCGCGCCCTGGTCTCGCGCAGCGAGTCGGCGGCCCGCTGCACCGGGAAGTCGAGCAGCGCGTCGAGCTGCTCCGATATCGGGTCGCCCGCGTCGAATTCCTGCAACACCACGATCCGGACCGTGCCGTCGGCCCGCGCGAGCGGGCCCCGGCGCAGCACGTCGCAGCGCTCCTCGGTGAGGAAGTTCGAACCGACCGGGGCGAAGATCCACACATCCCGGGCCGTGCGGAGGTCCTCGGTGATCGGGTTCCTGTCGTAGTCACTGCGGTCCAGGAACCGGTCCTCCCGGTGGTTGGCGAACGCCAGCCGCAGCAGCAGGAATCCCAACCCGGCGAAGAGCAGCGACCACCGGACGCTGTCCGGCAGATCCGCGCCGACGAGCAGCAACGCCGCGAAGACGAACGCGACGACTGTGGTGGCGTACAGGTCGATGAACCGACGGTGCCGCAGGTCCGCGAGGATGTGCCTGATTCGCCGCCGCACTCCGTCATGATGCCGTGGGCGAGGTCTCGCGGTGCTCCCCCGTTCAGGCGACGCGCGGTACCGACTCGCTATGCTCGTGCGTCCCACTCGGCTCCGCACCACATGGGGTGATCACGATCGGCCTGCCGCCACGGTTCGTGCTCTTCCCGGGCCGTCACCATCTGCTGACCCGTTTCCAGGCGGACTACCTCGGTCGACTCGCCCGCTCCGGCGACACCACGATCGTCTGGGCGGTGACCTCCGCCAACCACGACAACACCAGGCGCAACCCGGTGCCGTACCACCGCCGCGAGGCCGCGATCGAGCGGTTCAGCGCGCCGACCGGGCTGCGTTCGCTGGTCGTCCCGGTCTTCGACACCGCGCCCACCGACGCCTTCGCCGAGGTGACCCTCAAGACCATCACCGTCGCCACGGGCCTCGATCTCACCCCCGCCGACACCGTCGTGGCCTGCTCCACGCCCGCCGTCGCGAAGCTCTACGAACGGATCGGCTTCCCGATCGCACAGGTCGAGGCCGACCCTGAGCTGGACGTCGTCCCGGAACGCCCCTGGGATGTGCTGCTCCGCCTGGCCTCGGGTGACCCGGCCTGGCGCACGCTTGCCCACCCGGCGACGATCGACGTCTTCGAGCGCTACCGCCTGGTCGAGCAGGTCCGGTCGGTGGTCAACGACCCGCTCGTCGGTGACGAGGGCGGTCTCACCGCCACCCGGGACTACCGGACGTACGTGGACGCCTTCACCGAGGCCGCCGAGCGCAAGTGGACCGCCGTACGCCGGCACGTGCAGCCCGGGCGCATCGTCGACATCGGCTGTGGCGCCGGTTCCGTGCTGGAGCTGGCCGACCGGGAGGCCGCGCTGCACGAGAGTGACCTGATCGGCGTCGAGGTCGCCCGACACCTCTACCAGGAGTGCGTGCACAAGAAGGCGCAAGGCGTCTTCCGCAATGCCAACGTGTACTTCTACCAGCGCAACGTCCTCGGCGGCGCGATCTTCGCCGACCGTTCCGTGGACACCACGCTCACCTTCGCCCTGACCCACGAGATCTGGTCGTACGGGCGTCAGCGGGAGTCGCTGTTGCAGTTCGCCCGCCGCATCCACGACCACACCGTGCCGGGCGGTGTCTGGATCAACAGCGACGTGTGCGGGCCGGCCGACCGGCGACGCCAGGTGGTCCTGCGCCTGGCCACCGAGGACGGCGCCAACCCGCCGGCCCCACGTCACGACCTCGCCGAACTATCCGAAGGCGAGGTCAGGCGGTACGTCGGCGGGTTGTCGACGCGGGCACGGCTGGACCAGTTCGCCGTCGACTTCGCGTTCCCCTTCGCGTACGAGGTTGTCGACGAGAGCGCCGTCCGGCTCGAACTCGGCTCGGCGATGGACTACCTGACCCGCAAGGACTACGTCGACAACTGGCTGTCCGAGACACGTGAGCAGTTCTGCGGCCTCGGCTTCGACGAGTGGCTGGAGCTGCTGGCCGAGGCCGGATTCGAGATCGACCCGGCGTCCGCGCCGCTGCGGAACGACTGGGTGATCGACAACCGGATCGCCCCGGTGGCAACGCTTACCGACACCGACGGCCGGCCGCTGGACTGGCCGGACACCCACCTGCTGGGGATCGCCCGGCGGCCCCTCACCGAGGAGCCCTGACGACGGCCGTCGCGGCCGGGCGGCGGAACAGGCCGAGCCGCAACGCCCGCAGCAGGGTGCCGGGGCGGCTCAGGGTCGCCGGATGCTCCAACATGGTGGTGACCCGACCCAGCCGGTCGTTGAGCACCGGATCGGTGAGCGACGTGCGGAACAGCAGGTCCCCGAACCACTTGGTGATCCGGTAACCAGGCGGGTACGGCCCGTCGACGTGCGGCAGCTCGATGTCGGCCGACGTGGAGATCTGCCAGGCGGCGTCGACGATCACGCGGACCTGCTCGAAGTACGCCCGCGCCGGCTGCTCGTGCGGTGCCGGGCCGGAGCGCAGGTACGCGGACAGGCAGGAGGCGTGCAGCGTCGCGGAGGTCATGCCCTGGCCGTACACCGGGTTGAACGACGCGACGGCGTCGCCTGCCGCGACCAGCCCGGCCGGCAGCCGGTCGAGCTTGTCGAAGTCACGCCGCCGGCTGTCGGCCTGGTGGTACGTGACCACGCCGCCGAGCATCTCCCCCCGCTCGGCGATGTCGCCGAACATCTGCGGATAGTGCTGGCGGCAGCGGGTGACGAAGTCGGTGACGTCGCGGCTGGGCCGGTCCTCGTCGTAGCCGGCCACCAGCATGATCCAACGGTCCCCCTCGACCGAGTTGATCCCGCCGATGCGCGCGGTACGGCCCTTGCCGGCCATGGTGTGGTAGACCGCCACCCAGGCGTCGCTGACCGTCTCGTCGCGTCTGAACAGCGCCGTCGCGTAGTTCAGTCTGATCGGCATCCGGCGCATCGGCGGCCGGGGCCAGCCGTTGTCGGCCAGCCAGTCGCCCAGTCGGCTGGACCGCCCCATCGCGTCGACCACCAGGTCGGCCGGCTCGACGACCGGCTCGGCGCCGCCCTCGGGCACGTAGCGGGCGCCGGTGACGCGTCCGTCGGCGAAGACCAGGCCCTCGGCCCGCCCGTACACCATCGTGATGTTGTCGACGGCGAGGGACCGCCGGCGGACCAGCGCCTCCAGGAACGGCCGCGTGGTGATCAGCGCCGGCCCGGCGCCGGACGGCGCCGGCGGCAGGCCCAGCTCGCCGTTCACGAAGATCTTCGCCCGGGCGCCGCCGTCGCTCGGCGGCTGCGGCGCGCCGAGCGCGAGCGCCTCCTCGGCGAAGCCGGGAAACCAGCGCTCCAACTGCACCTGGCCGGCTGGCAGCAGGGCGTGCACCTGGCTGCCCTGCGGAACGCCGGGCCGTGGGCCGCCGTCGGCATCGGACGGGTCACGCTCGACGATCAGCACCTCCTCGGCGTGGTCGCTCAACACCCGCGCGGCCATCAGGCCGGCGATGCTGCCGCCGAGCACCACCGCACGGCGCATCACCACGCTGGTCCGCGCCGGTCGTTCGGCGGTCGTCAACTGGGCGAAGACCCGGGACGGGGAGAGCGGCATGCGATCACTCCTGAAAGGGGCGGAGAGCCGGCACCACGACCGTAGCCAGTTCCGCGCCGGTAGTCACCGCCACAGCCGACGACGAGTGTCCACTGGAGGTCGGGCGAACACCGGGAGTCCTGTCGACAGGCATGACCGGCGGGGCTCACCCGCCCTGCAACGTCGTGCGAACGTGTCTGCGGGCGTGATGGATGCGGGACTTCAACGTGCCGACCGGGATGCCGAGCTGCGCGGCGATCTCCTGGTAGTCCAGTTGGCAGACATCACGAAGCACCAGCGCCGTCACCAACTCCGGTCGGTGGGCCTCCAACCGCTCCAGGGCGTCGAGCAGATCCAGACGCGATCCGGCGATGACACTCGTCGTACGGGGGTCGGCCACCGCGACGGGCAGCAGCGCGCTCGGCCGCTCGGCTGCTCGGCGCCGCAGCGAGCGGTAGGTCTGGCGGGAGCAGTTGGCGACCACCGTGTGCAGCCAGGTCGAGAACAGCGACCGCCCCTCGAACCGGTCGATATGGCGGGCCACCTGCATCAACGCGTCCTGTGCCGCCTCCTCGGCGTCCTGCCGGCAGGGCAGGAACCGCGCACACTGGTCGAGCACCCGCGGACCGATCGCGGCCAGTAGCTCGTCGAGTGCCGCGCTGTCGCCGGCCGCCGCCCGGCGTGCCATGTCCTCGATGGAATGCCCGTCCGCCACCCGCGCCCCCGCTCGTGTGCGTCACCGGCGTACCGGTCATCGGATAATACGGTGGTGTCCATCCCGTCACAGGTCGGCAGGTATCGCGTCGTGCGCCCCGTCGGCGCAGGAGCGTTCGCCACCGTGTGGCTGGCGTACGACGACGAGTTGCAGTCCCCAGTTGCCGTGAAGGTGCTGGCCGACAACTGGTCGCAGCGTGCCGACATCCGGGCTCGCTTCCGCCAGGAGGCCCGGTTCATGCGACAGGTCGACTCCGATCACCTGGTCCGTGTGCTGGACGTCGGCGAGTTGCCCGACGGCCGGCCGTACCTGGTGATGACGTATGCCGGCGGCGGCACTCTCGCCGACCGGCTGACCGACGGCCCGCTGCCGGTGTACGAGGCGCTGCGCATCGCCGTCGACATCGCCAGGGCGGTCGCCGTCCTGCACGACAACGGAGTGCTGCACCGCGACCTCAAGCCCTCCAACGTCCTCTTCGACACCGCTGCCGCCGGCGGCCGGGTGCTGGTCGCCGACCTGGGCCTGGCCAAGACACTCGCGCACGCCTCCGGGTTCACGGTGGTCGCGGGCACACCCGGTTACATGGCGCCTGAGCAGCTCGTCCCGGGCGGTGGGCTGGACGCCCGGGCCGACGTGTTCGCGATCGGCGCCCTGACCCATCACATGGTGACAGGTCTGCCGCCGGGGCAGACCGCGGTGACGACGCACCGCGCACCGGCCACCGTCGAACGGGTCGTACGTCGGGCGCTGCACCGCGATCCGGACCGCCGCTGGCCGTCCGCGGCCACGTACGCCTCCGCGCTGGAGGAACTGCTCGCGGCGCACCGGGTCCCGGCCCGCCCCCTGCTGCGGCGTACCCGCCGGCTCGTCGCCGCCGTCGGCATCGTCGCCGCGACGCTGCTCGCGGCAGGGTCGTCCGCCGTTCCCCCGACACCACCGGGCTGGACGCGGGTGAGCGACGTGACGGGCACCGTCTCCGTCGCCGTACCCGACGACTGGGCGAGGCAACTGCGCGATGCCGGCTGGAACCCGGCAGTGGTCGGCCTGCCCGGCGGACGTGGGCCCGGCCTGCTCGTCGGGTCCGACCTCACCGTCTGGCCCGACGTCCGCAGTCAGGTGTCCGGGGTCTTCGCCGGGGTGAGCCGGTCCCTCACCGGCGGTCGCCGGCCAACGCTGCCTGATCACAGCGGTTGCATCCGTCAGGCCGACCGCGCGATCGCCGTCGGCACCCTGCGCGGAAGCGTCGGGCGATGGACGCGGTGCGGCGGCACCGCCACCTCCTTCAGCGAGGTCACCCTGCTCGCGGCCGATGGCTCGTTCGGGGTCTACGTCCAGCTCAAGCAGATCGGGGAGACGGATCGCACCGACGAGATCCTCGGTACGTTGCGGGTGGACGGGTCGGCGGTCGAGCACGGCTAGTACCGCTCCCAGTTCCCGCTGCCGTCGGCCTTGCGCCACCGACGGGTCTCGGTGCTCCCATCCAGCCTGCGGACAGTCGCTTCCACGTTCTGCCCCACCACCCGGTAGGAGAGGAACGTCATGACCTGGGAGCCTGTCGAGCTGGAACGGTCCCCCTTGATGACCGGCCACGCGTACCGGCCCCGTCCGTTGTCCGAGAGCTGGACCGGCACGAGGGCCTGCTGCCGTGCGGCGCCGGGGTTGCCCAGTTCGACGAGTACGAGCGCGTCGTCCGTCGAGGGCGCGTTCGCCGGCTCCTCGACCACGAACTCGGCGTACACCGGCTGCGCACCACCGGGCAGGATCGTGCACGGTATGTCGAGGCCGTTGGACCCGTTGCGGAACGTCACGCTGTCGTCGGACTCCCCGCAGAAGCCCAGGTTGCTGATCACCGCGTTGCGCCAGTCGGTGTCTCGGATGTCGCTCGCCTGACCACCTTGTCCCGGGGTGCGGGTGGGCAGAACACCCGGGGCGGCACTGCGGGTTGCCGGCGCACCCGGCCCGGAACCGTCGGTCGCCGGAGCACCCGGCCCGGTGGTACCGGGCGCCGGCGTACTCGACGCCGATGGGTTCGACGGGCTGGCGGTGCCGGGTGGCGAGCCCGCGGGTGCCGCGTCGCCGCCGAGACGATCGATCGGCGACGAGCACCCGGCGACGACGATTGTCAGGCCGGACAGCACACCGATGAGCGGTCTTGCGCGCATGGGCGTTCCCTTTCCCTGGAGGATCTGTCAGAGAGTTGGATGCCCCGGACCGGGCGCCGGTTCACGCCGTTGTTCCCACCCGGGTCGCTTCCGGCCAGCTCCTCGACACTCACGTCGACAGTGGACCGCACGGGGGTACGATCCCGGTCTGTTGTAGGTCTGTTCGTCGAACCCCTCGATAGGAGCCTGGCATGGCCGGCCCGGATGCCGAACTCGCCGCGAAGCTTCAGCCCGACGTGCCGCACGCGGCGCGGATCTGGAACTACTGGATGGGCGGCAAGGACAACTTCCAGTCCGACCGGGCGGCCGGCGACGCCGTGGCCGAGGTCTACCCGGAGATCGTCCTCATGGCGCAGCAGTCCCGCGTGTTCCTCGTGCGGGCGGTGCGCTACCTGGCCGCCGAGGCCGGCATCCGGCAGTTCCTGGACATCGGCACCGGCCTGCCCACCATGCAGAACACGCACGCCGTGGCCCAGGGGATCACTCCCGACGCGCGGATCGTCTACGTCGACAACGACCCGATGGTCCTCGTGCACGCCCGGGCGCTGTTGTCCAGCGCGACGTCCGAGGGTGTCACCACCTACGTGCCCGCCGACTACCACGACCCGGAGAAGATCCTCGCCGAGGCGGCGCGGACTCTCGACTTCGACGAGCCGATCGCCGTGATGTACATGGGCGTGATGGGTTACGAGCCGGATCTGGACGTGGTGCGCTCGATCGTCGGACGGACGATGGACGCGATGCCGTCGGGCAGTCACCTGGTGCTGTGGGACGGCACCAACACCAGCCCGGCGGTGGTCTCCGGGGCCGAGCGGCTGGCGCAGTCCGGCGGTGTGCCGTACATCCTGCGCAGCCCGCAGGACCTCGCGAGCTGCTTCTCGGGGTTGACGATGGTCGAGCCCGGTCTGGTGCCGATCCCGCTGTGGCGCCCCGAGGCGGCCGACGCGGAGGGCATCGACGCGTACGGCGCGGTGGCCCGCAAGCCCTGACCGATGTGCCGCCGCCCCGCTCTCGCCACGACGGCGGAAGCGGGGCGGCGTTGTTCACCCGCTAGCAGGTGAGCGTCAGCCCGTCGGGCACCGCGCTCGTCGACACGACCAGCCCGAACGTCGTGGCGGCGCCGGGCGCCAGCGTCCCGTTGTACGGGGCGTTGCGCACCGTGACGTCAGCACCCGCCGTCTCGGCCACCCCGCCCCAGACCGTCTGGACGCGTTCGTCCCCGGACCAGCGCCAGGAGACCCGCCACGCGTCGATCGACTCCGTTCCGGTGTTGCGGACGGTGGCCGTGGCGACGAACCCGTTGCCCCAGCGGGCGTCGATGGTGGCCGTCGCCCGGCAGGTCGACTGGGCGAGGGTACGGGCCGGCCCACCGACGATGTACGGGTCGCGGCGGCCCTCGACGTCGCCGAACCGGTACCAGTACTCGGTGTCGGGCGTCAGCCGGCCGATGGTGATGGTCCCGTCGCGCTCCGGGCCGGACACCGCCTCGGCCACCGGGTTCAGCCACTTCATGGCGTCGTCCCGGCTGGCGAAGAGCTGGACCGCAATCGGCGGGTCGTAGCCGCAGGGCGGCCGCAGGAAGATCGAGTACGAGAGGGTCAGGCTCGTGGTGGTCGCCCCGGCCACGGTGGCGGTGATCGGCAGCACCGGCGGGCAGGTGAGCGTGGGCGTCGGCGTGGGCGTGACCGACGGGGTGGGCGTGGGCGTCGCCTCGGTGGCGCTGCTCGTCGGTGTCCAGGCGACCAGCGCCAGGGTGGTGACGGCGAGGAACGTACGGAGCATCGGTACCTCCGGTGGTTACCGGGCACCGGGCGACCGAACTGGCCGGTGCCGCACACGGGTGTCCGGCCACCGACGAGGACTGCCCGGCACGGGTGGCGTGGCCACCTCGTGCGTCCCGTGGGCCGGAGAGGACGCGGGTCGCGCTGGCTCCCGAGCACGACCGAACCACAGCATGGCAGTCGACATCCATCGATACAAGGCCGTCGCATGGGGCGTCGTCGCCGCACCGGATCTTGTCGGGGGTGGCGGTTAGCGTGTGGGCACCGTCGCCGCGCCGGCCATGTCGGGCCGGCAGCTGACCCCTCTCGGAGGCCCCCATGTCCCAGGAGACGACCTACCTCGAACTGTCCGAAGTGGATGGTGCGCACAAGTTCTACGAGGTCGTGGTCGACAACGCCACGCTGACCGTGCGCTACGGGCGGATCGGCGACCAGGGGCAGGTCAAAGCCAGCGCTTACCCGGACAACGCCCGCGCCCGCGCGGCCGCGGCGAAGAAGATCGGGGAGAAGGTCCGCAAGGGGTACGCGCCGGCGGTCCCCGGCGTCCGCCAGAAGCGCAGCGTCTCGCGGCGACAGATCGTCAGCACCCGGTCCACGGCGCACACCGCTCCGGTGCTCTGGCGGTACGACTCCGGTGCTCCCGCCTTCGGCATCTTCGTCGACGACGAACACTGCATGGTCGGCAACGAGCACGGGGTGATCACCACCCTCGGGCACGACGCCCAGGTGCGCGGCCAGGTCCGCCTCCCCGACGGAGTGAAGTGCATAGTCGCCGACGACGCCTGGGTCTACGCCGGCTGCGACGACGGCAACGTCTACGACCTCTCCGGAAAGGTGCCCCGGGTCGCGTACGCGATCGCCCCCGAGATCGACATCTACTGGCTCGACATCCACGACGGCGTCCTCGGCGTCTCGGACGCCGACGGCGGGATCGCCGCCATCGACCACGAGGACGAGTTCCTCTGGCGTCGGCCCGGGCGGGGCCGCTCGGCCTGGATGGTGCGCTGCGACGCCGACGCGCTCTACCACGGCCACTCGCAGGGCGTGACCGGCTTCGACTGGCGTACCGGCCGGGAGCTGTGGCACACGAGGACCGGCTCGGTGCTGTTCGGTTGGCAGGAGCGCGGCAGCGTGTTCGCCGGGACGGGCACCCGCGAGGTGGTGCGCCTGGCCAAGGACGGCCGCGTCGAGCGCAGCTACCGGTGCGACGCCCCGGTCTTCTCCTGCGCGACGGCCCAGGGCGGCGAGTACGTCTTCGCCGGCGACAGCCAGTCCTCGATCTACTGCTTCGACGCGGCCGGCACCCGCCTGTGGAAGCTCGGCACCGGCTGCGGCTCGGCGTACTCGATGCAGTATCACGACGGTCGGCTCTACGTGGTGACCACCGGCGGTCACCTGGCCTGCGTCGACGCCAGCGAGCCGGCGATCCGGGCGGCCCAGCTCGGCGACGTGCCGCAGGTGCGCGACATCAAGGCGCCCCGCGAGACGCCGCGTACCGTGCAGCCGACGATCGTCGAGGTGGCCGGCGACTCGGGCGCCGGGGTCGTGGTGCAGTGCCTGGACGACCGGGGACGGCTGCGGGTTCAGGTGCTGTCCGACGGGTATCGGCGGGACTGGGCCGTGCAGTTCCCCAAGGGCATCCGGGAGCCGGGCGCCCGCTACCTGGTGACCGAGGTCCGCGAGTCCGGCCGGGGTGGCTTCTACCGGGCGTACGGCGACATCCGCCGGCTCCGCTGATCCCGGCCACCCGTACACAATCGGCTTGTCCGCCGCGGGTGTGCGGACGAGCATGGCGGCATGGGCGGGGGTTCGGGTGTGCGGTCGCCACTTCAGGGCGGGCTCCCGCCGAGCGGCCCGCTGGTCGGCGCGGTCGTGGAGGTCGCCTGCGACGAGTCGGGGTTCTCGGGCACCAACCTGCTGCACTCGACCGCCCCGGTGATCACGCACGCGAGTGTCGACCTGGCCGTCGACGAGGCCGTCGCGCTCGTCACCGCGCTGCGGTCCGGGTTCCGGTTCTCGCCGCACGAGTTCAAGTCCGGGCACTTCCTGCGCCGACCGGGTGCGGACGAGGCCCTGGAGTGGTTCCTCGCGGCGTTGACCGGTCGCGCACATGTCCACCTGATCGACAAGGAGTTCTTCCTCGTCACCCGGATCGTCGACCTCCTGCTGACCGAGCCGTCGTACGCGGCCGGCACCCGCCTGGCCCGCGACCACCACCAGGCCGCAGTCGCGCTGCACGATGCCGGCCGCTCGGCCGGGAGCGACTGGGCGCTCTTCCTGTCGGCGTTCGTCGATCTCGTGCGGATGAAGCGGCGGTTGCCTGTCGACCTGACGGTACGGCGGTTCTTCGAGGCCCGGGACGCGCTGCTGGGTCACCGGCTCGGTGCGGCGGCGGACGCCGTCCTGGACGGGCTCGACCCCCGGCGGGTGCGGGCCCTGGTGGCCCGGCTCGACGGGGACGACAGGTCGGTCCCCCCGCCGCTGGAGCCGTTGCTGCCGGCATTGGCGGAGACGGTCCTGTCGTGGAGCGACGGCCGGCGGCAGGTGCTGGTGACGCACGACGAGCAGAGCGCCCTGACCGCCGACCGGTTGACCCGTCTCCAGCGGGCGCTGGCCGGCGCGCCGGAGGCCGGTGCGCTGCCGCCCGGGGTGTCACCCCTGGCCGGCCTGCTCATGGTGGACTCCCGCGACGACCCGCGCGTCCAGGTCGCGGACCTCCTCGCGGGGGTGGCGCGGCGGATGCCGGGAATCATCGACGACCGACTCCGCCAGCCGCTGCCTCCCCAGCGCGATCCGTAGGGGTGAGGCTCACGACGGGGCGATAGCGCGCAGCACCTCGGTGGTCACCGGGTCGGCGGGAAAGAACGCCTCGACGGCCAACCCGGCGACGGTGACGTCCAACGGCGTACCGAAGAGGGTCGTGGTGCTGACAAAGGCCAGTTCCCGGTCGTCGTGTCGGTAGCGCAGGGGCACGAGGACACGGGACAGGGTGTCGCTGACCGGTGACGTGCTGGCGTCGGCACCGGGGTAGCCGAGGAGTTCCTCGTACAGGTCGGACAGGACCGGATCGTTTGTCACGTCGACCTGCTGGCGCAACCTGTTGAGCAGGTGGGAGCGCCACTCGGGCAGGTTGAGGATGCGCGGCGCCATGCCGTCGGGATGCAGGCTGAGCCGCAACACGTTGACGGGTGGCGTGAGCAGGTGGGGCCGCGCGTCCGCGGTGAACAGGCCGACGGCGGGGTTGGCGTCGACGAGGTGCCAGTGCCGGTCCACGAGCAGCGCCGGGTACGGGCGGTGCCCGTCGAGGATCTGCCGGACGGCGGCACGTACGGGCGCCAACTCCGGATCGCTCAGCTCGTGGCTCGGGTACGCGGGCGCGTACCCGCCGGCGAGCAGGACCGTGTTGCGCTCGGCCAGCGGCATGCCCAGGTGTTCCGCAAGCCGCAGGATGAGGTCCGGGCTGGGTCGGGATCGGCCGGTCTCGACGAAACTCAGGTGCCGGGTCGACACGCCCGCCTCGATCGACAGGTCGAGCTGACTCAGCCCGCGGGTCCGACGCCAGTCACGGAGCAGCTCCCCCACCTGTCGCCCGGTCCTGGTCATGATCGTCACTTCACCGACCCTAGTTCCGCGGCGGCGCACGGACCATTACCTCCGACGTAATCGACAGCGCACCACGGCCCGGGAAAGGCTCCTCACCGGAAACAGCAGTTCCCCGCTGACGAGGAGAGACCCATGACGACCGCGTTCGACAAGCTGGCCGAGCGGTACATCGCGACCTGGAACGAGACCGACCCGGAGCGACGACGCCGCGACATCGACGACCTGTGGGCCCCCGACGGGCGCTACGTGGACCCGATGGTCGTCGCCGAGGGCCGCGACGCGATCGACGCGACGATAGCGGCCGTGCAGAGCCAGTTCCCCGGCATGATGTTCCGGCTGGTCGGACCTGTCGACTCCCACCACAACCAGACCCGTTTCACCTGGGAACTCGGACCGGACGACGTCGAGGCGCCGGTCGTCGGTTTCGACGTGGCGGTGACCGACGACAACGGCCGGCTGACCCAGGTGCTGGGCTTCCTGGATCGGGTGCCCCCGACGTCGTGACACCCCCGTGGGCCGCGGACCCGCCGGACGCCTCCGCGGCCCACACCCTCGCCCTCACGACCAGCGCCGAAATCCGCCGCGCCACGTGCTCATCGCACTCCCGGACGGATCCGCCGGCCGTAGTCTCACCCGCATGACGGACATCCGGACGCACAGCCTCTCCATTCCCGGCGTCGACCTCGTCTACGACGTTCGCGGGCCGCTGCCCCCGGCCGGCGGTCACCGTCCGCTGCTCATGATCGGCCAGCCGATGACGGCGGACGGCTTCGGAGCGCTCGCTCCGCACTTCACGGACCGCACGGTCGTCACCTACGACCCGCGCGGCCTGGGTCGCAGCGTCCGCACCGACGGCCGGATCGACAACACGCCGCAGCAGCAGGCGGCCGACCTGCACGCGCTTATCGAGGCGCTCGACGTCGGGCCGGTCGACGTGTTCGCCAGCAGCGGCGGCGCGGTGACCGCCCTCGAACTGGTCGCCACCCACCCCGAGGACGTCGCCACGCTCGTGGCACACGAACCGCCGATCAACGCGGTCCTGCCCGACGCCTCGGCCGCCGAGCGCGCCCGGGCCCGCTTTCACGAGGCGTACCAGGCGAAGGGGCGCGGCGCGGGGATGGCCTCGTTCATCGCGATGACGTCCTGGCAGGGCGAGTTCACCGACGCCTACTTCGCCCAGCCGAGCTCGGACCCGGCGATGTTCGGCATGCCGGCCGACGACGACGGCACCCGCGACGATCCGCTGCTGTCGAAGAACTCGTGGGCGATCACCGACTACCGTCCCGACGCCACAGTGCTCACCGCGGCCCCGACGCGGATCGTGATCGCGGTCGGCGAGGAGTCGGCGGGGACGTACACCGCGCGCACGGCCCTGGGCACCGCGACGCTGCTCGGTCAGGAGGCCGTGGTCTTCCCCAGCCACCACGGCGGATTCCTCGGCGGCGAGTTCGGTTACGCCGGCAAGCCCGAGGAGTTCGCCGCCCGACTGCGGGACGTCCTGGACGCCGGGGCATAGCCTGCCCAGATGCGACACACCCTCACCCCTGGCGACGCCACCCTGCACGGTCACTTCTCCGTCGACTTTCCGCCGGTGTTGACCATCGACCCCGGCGACACCGTCACCTATCGCACCCTGGACTGCTGGTGGTCGGCCGGCCCGTACCCCGGTGGGTACAACCGCGACCGACCCCGGGTCCCGCAGCGCCAGCCGGAGCACGGGCACGCGCTGATCGGCCCGGTCGCGGTGCGCGGCGCCCGCGCCGGCCAGACCCTCGAGGTACGCGTCGACGCGATCACCCCGGGCACCTGGGGCACCACAGTGGCCGGCGGCTGGCCGAGCGGCTTCAACGAGCGCTACGGCGTCGAGCACGACCAGGTGGTGCACTCGTGGGAGTTGGACCCGGTGACGATGACCGGCCGCAACCAGCACGGCCACACGATTCCACTGCGCCCGTTCATGGGGGTGCTCGGTATGCCGCCGGCCGAGCCGGGGCGGCACTCTACGACCCCACCCCGACCGCACGGCGGCAACCTGGACTGCAAGGACCTGACGGCCGGCAGCACCCTGCTGTTGCCGATCCCGGTCGACGGCGCGCTGTTCTCGGTCGGGGACGGGCACGCCGCGCAGGGCGACGGGGAGGTCGGCGGCACCGCGATCGAGTGTCCGATGGAGGAGGTGACGTTGACCTTCGACGTCCGGGACGACTTCCCGATCACCGGCCCGGTGGCCCGTACCCCGGACGCCTGGTTGACGCTCGGCGTCGGCGCGTCCCTCGACGACGCCACGTTCATGGCCCTGGACTCGATGCTCGCCCTGCTGCAACTGTCGCACGGTGTCAGCCGCGCGGACGCGGCCGCGCTGGCCAGCGTCGCGGTCGACGTACGGGTGACGCAGATCGTCAACGAGACCGTCGGCGCGCACGCGGTCCTGCGCGACGACGCGCTGCACTTTCCCGGATGACGACTGCCGGGCGGCCCGGACCGCGTGGTCCGGACCGCCCGCCGGGCCGTACGGGTCAGCCGCCGAGGCTCGCGGCGGCCGAGGCGATAGTCGAGGCGAAGTAGCTCACCTGGGTGTAGACACCCGGGTAGTTGGGTCGGGCGCAGCCGTTGCCCCAGCTGACGATGCCGACCTGGATCCAGGCGTTGTTGGCGTCGCGGCGGAACATCGGGCCACCGGAGTCACCCTGGCAGGTGTCGACGCCGCCGCTGGCGTACCCGGCGCAGATCTCCTGGGCGGCGATGATGTCGCCGCCGTAGTAGGAGTTGCAGGTCGAGTCGCTGACGAACGGCACTGTCGCCTTGAGCAGGTAGCGCTGCTGGCTGCCGCCCTCGCGCGCGGCGCCCCAGCCGGCGACGGTGAAGGTGCCGCTGTCGTAGGCGGTCGTGTTGGCGATCGGCAGGGTGCTCAAGCCGGTGACGGGGGTGGCCAGCCGGATCAGCGCCCAGTCCCGGCCACTGCCGTTGTAGCCGGGGGCACGGTAGACGTAGTTCGACCGGACGGTGATCCGGCTGGACGACTGGAGGTCGACCACGCCGAGGGTCGCGGTGATGCTGGTGTTGGTGCCCGTTGCGCCCACGCAGTGCGCCGCGGTGAGCACCAGCCGGGGGCTGTACAGCGCCCCGCCGCAGCCCATCGAGAGACGCACCATGAACGGGAACTCGCCCTGGGCGGCGCGGGTGCCGCCGACGACGTTCGGGGTGATCGGGCTGTCAGCGGCGGCCGGGGCCGCGAGCGTGAGGCTGCCCGCGGTCACCGCGGCCAGCGCGGTGGCCAACAGGCCGGTGAGGGTGCGCCAGCGAACCATGCATTCCTCCGCATCGGTACGGCACGCCCCGTGAGCGCACCAGATCGGGATAGCGGTCATCATATTGATTGCCGTGGATGTTGCGCGTCATCCCCTCTGGGTCGTACTCCCCGGGTTATGGATCTACCGCCCCGCCGACCCGCCCGTGTCGGTGGCGGTGTCGGTGCCGTGTCGGCGCGGTGTCAGGAGCCCGGCGCAGGCTGTGGGACATGACAGCTGACCTGGTGATCGAGGCCGAGGGCCTCGTGAAGAACTTCGGGAAGACGAGGGCGCTACAGGGCGTCGACCTCGCCGTACCCCGGGGGACTGTGCTCGGGGTCCTCGGACCCAACGGCGCCGGAAAGACCACCGCCGTACGCATCCTCTCCACGCTCCTCACCCCGGACTCCGGCACCGCCCGGATCGGCGGTTTCGACGTCGTCCGCGACGCCGAGCGGGTCCGCCAGAGCATCGGCCTCACCGGCCAGTACGCCTCCGTCGACGAGGACCTGACCGGACGGCAGAACCTGGAACTGTTCGGGACGCTGCTGGAGCTGGGCCGCGTCGGCGCCCGGCGGCGGGCCGCCGAACTGCTCGACTGGTTCGACCTGACCGAGGCCGCCGGCCGGCCGGCGAAGACGTACTCCGGCGGCATGCGCCGGCGGCTGGACCTGGCCGCCAGCCTCGTCGGATCACCGGACGTGATCTTCCTGGACGAGCCGACGACAGGCCTCGACCCGGCCAAGCGCGAGGACATGTGGGAGGTGGTCCGGTCGCTCGTCACCAACGGCTCGACGGTGCTGCTCACCACCCAGTACCTGGAGGAGGCCGACGCGCTCGCCGACTCGATCACCGTGATCGATCACGGGCGGGTCATCGCGCACGACACCCCCGAAGGGCTCAAGCGGGTGGTCGGCGGGCAGACCCTGGAGGTCCGGCCGTCCGACCTCGCGGACCTGCCCCGGATCGCGGCGATCCTGTCCGAGGTCGGCTCCGGCGCGCAGGCCGACGAGATCCGCAAGGGCGTACTCGCGGTACCGGTCACCGACGACCGGGCGCTCACCGGGAGCGTCGCGCGGTTCGCCGCCGCCGGCATCGCGGTCACCGAACTCTCCCTGCACCTGCCGAGCCTCGACGAGGTGTTCTTCACCCTCACCGGGCGTACGGCATCCGAGGACGACACCACCCACCGCACGGAGGTCGCGGCATGAGCACCCTGGTCGGCGCACCACCCACGGCGAGTTCCGCCCTGTCGACGGTCGCCCCGAACCCACGACCGTTCCGGCTCGTACGACACTCGTTGGCACTCGCCAAGCGCAGTCTCATCAAGACCTGGCGTACGCCCGAGGCCCTGATCGACGTCACGCTGCAACCGGTGCTGTTCCTCGTCATCTTCGTGTACGTCTTCGGCGGCGCGGTCGCCGGCTCCACCCACGACTACCTGCAGTTCCTGCTGCCCGGGATCCTGGCGCAGACCATCGCGACAGGGGCCATCGCGATCGGCGTCAACCTCAACACCGACATCGCCAAGGGCATCTTCGACAGGTTCCGGTCGCTGCCGATCCCGCGCTCCGCGCCGCTTGTCGGCGCGGTCCTGGGCGACGTCGTCAGGTATGTGATCGTCACGGTCTCGACACTGGCGATCGGCTACCTGATGGGGTTCCGGATCGAGACCGACCCGTTCCGGGCAATCGCCGGTTGCCTGCTCGCGGTGCTGTTCGCGCTCTGCCTGAGCTGGCTGCCGGTCTACGTGTCGATGAAGGTCCGCACCCCGGGCGCCGTGCAGGGGCTGATGTTCGCGCTGATCATGCCGCTGAGCTTCGCGTCAAACGTGTTCGTCGGCGCGGACACCCTGCCCGGCTGGATGCAGGCCTTCGTGGACGTCAACCCGATGACCCACCTGGTGGATTCGGTACGCGGGCTGTTCCTCGGCACTCCGCTCGGCGCGCACGTGTGGTGGACCCTCGCCTGGTGCGTCGGCTTCGTGGCGGTGTTCATGCCGCTGGCGCTGGGCGCGTACCGCAGGAAGATCTGACCTACGCCAGCAGGTCGTCCATCAGCTCGCGGATGCGGGCGACCACGACGGCGACCGGTCGGCCGCGCCACACGGCAAGTGACGGCTCGCGCTGCTCCTCGTCCCCGAGGACGGCGTCGAGCCGTTCGCCGTGCCCGAGCGGGAAGAGCGTCTCGACGTGCGTGCCGATCCGCGTCCCGAGCGCGGACAGTTCGCGGGCGGTGCCGGCGTCGCCCCGGTACGCGGCGAGTTCGGCGCCGCCAAGCGCCCACGCCCCGATCACCGGCAGGTCCCGGGCGGCCAGCGCGTCGTCGGCGGCGACCGCCAACAGGGCGGCCACCTGCGGATCGACCTCGTCCGCCGGAGTCCGGCACACCTCGGCCACCCGCAGCCGCAGCACCGCCACGGCGACCCGGAGCAGGGCACGCGGCTGCGGTGGCGGCCCGACGTCCCGGCTGAGTGTGCGGACCACGCCGTCGGCGTGGGCGAGCGCCTCGTCGTACCGTGCCCGCTGCCAGGCGAGGTGCGCCAGACCGAGACGCGCCTGGGCGACGTCCATCTGCTCGGCCTGATCCGAGGTCGCCGTCTCGGTCAACCGTCGCTCGGCCTCCGCGTCCCCGGACAGGGCGAGCTGCATGTCCAGCCGCACCCGGATCGACCGCGCGTCCTGCGTGGCACCGATCATCTCCATGTGCCGGACACTGCGCGCCAGCCAGTCGGCCGCCCGGGGCTCCCCGGCCGGCGTCACGAACTGCCCCACGGCTCCGGCCGCCATGGCCATGCCCCAGTGGTCGCCGACCGCCTCGAAGCGGTGGTACGCCCGCTCGGCGTCGGCGATGGACGCCTGCGGCATGCCGCCGTTCTCCCGTACCGCCGCGCGGGCGAACAGGCCGAGCCCCTGCATGTACGGGTCCGGGTGCGCGATCATCTCGGTGGCGCTCTCCAGGCTCTTGTCCAGGTCGGACTCGTCGAAACCGGGCAACGCCGACGCGAGCGCGGTCATCCGGGGCGACAGCTCGCCGGGCCGCTCGGCCAGGACTCTCCGCAGGACCCGCCGGGCCAGTCCGGCGAGCCGCAGTTCACCGCTGATGCCGGCATTCACCCCGATCAGCAGGGCCAGCCAGGCGAGGCGGTCGGCGTCGGGCAGTGCCCGGTCGACGACCCGGCCCTGGATCGCCGAGCGCCGCCGCCGCAGTGGGTCGTCGATGTGCAGCAGACCCCGCGCCCACCCGGAGACCTCGAGGTGTAGGCCGCGCACCGTCCAGAGGTGCAGCAGCGCGGTGGCGACGTCGACCGCGGCCGGCTCGTCGTCGTGCCCGAGGGCCCAGCGCAGAGCCGCGATCAGGTTGTCCTGCTCGGTGGCGCAGTCGTCGAGCGCCTCGACCTGGTCGGGGCCGACGAACCGGCTGGCGAGGTCGACGGCTCGCGCCTGCGCCCAGTCGACCAGCCCGGCCATGGTGCGGTCCCGGTCACCTGCCGCGTCGAGCCGCGCTTCGCCGTACTCGCGGACGGTTTCGAGCATCCGGTATCGCGGTGGCCCCTCCCCCTCGACCAGGGTCAGCAGGGACTGTTCGACGAGCGTCGCCAGACCGCGCCGTACGTCAGGGGTTCGGGCGACCGAGGCGGCGAGATCGGCGGTGAACGCGGCGGGGACGACAGCCACCCGCTGGAGCAGCTCACGGTCGGCCGGCGCGAGCAACTCGCGGCTCCAGTCGACCATCGCCCACAGGCTCGCGTGCCGCTCCGGCAGGCCACGCAACGCGTCGTCGAGCAGCGCGAACCGGTCGGTCAGACCGGCCAGCACGTCGTCGATCGGCATGTGCCGCAGCCGCGCGGCGGCCAGTTCGAGCGCCAGCGGCAGGTTGTCGAGCCGGTGACACAGGGCGAGTGCCCGTTCGTCGTCCCAGGTCGGCACCGCGCCTCCGGCCCGCGCCCGGGACTCGACCAGGGCGAGCGCGTCGGCGTCCGGCAGGGCGGTGAGCCGGTGCACCAGTTCGCCGGCCAGGCCCAGCGGCGCCCTGCTCGTCGCGAGGACCGCGAACTCCGCCGATGTCACCGCTACCAGGTCCGCGACGACGGTGGCGGCCGCGTCGAGGACGTGCTCGCAGTTGTCGAGCACCAGCAGCCCGTCGAGGTCCGGCGCCACGGCGCGCAGCCGCTCCACCGGGTTGAGGACGCGCCGTTCCAGGCCCAGGTTGCCGCCTGTCGGCGACGTGTCCGCACCGCCCAGCGCGGCGAGCACCGTGGGCAGCACCTCGTCGGGTGAGCGCAGGCCGGCCAGCTCGATCACCCGTACCGCCTGCCCGGCCGCCGCCGCGCGCCGCGCCACCTCGGCGGCGAGGCGGGTCTTGCCCGCGCCGCCGGTCGCCACGATCGTCACCAGCGCCGTCCCGGTCAGCGCGTCGGCGACGGCTTCGACGTCACGCTCCCGCCCGACGAGGGCGGTCAGTGGCCGACGCCACGCGGCGGGCAGCGTGATCCGTGCCGGCTGCCGGGGCGGCGCCACGACGGTCGGGGTGGTGAGTTCGCCGCGCAGCAGGGCCAGGTGGACCTCGGCGATCACCGGCGACGGGTCGGTGCCGTACCGGTCGGCCAGTTCGGCGCGCAGCCGCTCGATCACCTCCAGGGCCTCGGCGTCGCGGCCCTGGGCGGCGAGCACCCGGACCAGCAGCGCGGCCGACGGCTCGTCCGGTGGGGTACGCGCGGCGAGCCGGCGCAGGTCCGCCTCGTCGAACGGCCCCGCACCGGCGAGCGCCGCCCGCGCGCGCAGCGCGGCGACGTCGGCGAACAGGCGGGCGTCCTCGGTGGTGTCGAGATCCGGGACCTCGGGGAACAGCGCCCGCGCCCGGTCGGCCACGTCCCGGGCGGCCGACGGATCCCCGGCCCGGAGCGCGGAGTTCGCCCGCTCGACAAGCGCCCGCGCCTCGACCACGTCGACGGTGATCTCGTCGGAGGGCAGCCGGTATCCACCC
Organism: Micromonospora sp. NPDC047521; assembly: GCF_055587305.1. Classification (NCBI taxonomy): domain Bacteria; kingdom Bacillati; phylum Actinomycetota; class Actinomycetes; order Micromonosporales; family Micromonosporaceae; genus Micromonospora; species Micromonospora sp. NPDC047521. The sequence continues at coordinate 70,144 of NZ_JBVJGN010000014.1, forward strand.
GGTACCGCGACGACCGGCAGCCCGAGACGGCGTGCCCGCGACACCAGCGCCTGGACGGCGCCCGTCGCGTCGTCCGGCGGGACGCCGTCCCACACGGCGTCCACGAGCAGCGCGGTGGAGACCGCCCGCCCACGCGCGTCGACCAGGGCGCGCACCACCGCCGCGAGCCGCTCGCCCCGGACCGGTCGACCGTCGACGGCGAGCGGGCCGAGGATCGTGATCTGCACGCGACAAGCATCCCCCACCGACGTTCACCGGCCGCCGGCAACCCGTGGGACGTGCCGGTCAGCTGGTGCCGTGCCGATGCGTACGTCAGGGATTCGGCAGTGCCCGCTCGTCGGCGCGGGCGTCGTCGGGCACGGCCGGCGCCCGCAGCGGTACGCCCCGCAGGTTGAGCAGCAGGACGATGCCGACACCGACGACGAGCGCGATGTCGGCGACGTTGCCGATGAAGAACCCGGCGTAGTCGATGAAGTCAACCACGTGCCCCCGGGCGAACCCGGGCTCCCGGAAGAGGCGGTCCAGCAGATGGGTCGCCGCCCCGCCGAGCACCAACCCCAGTGCCACGGCCCACTGACGTGAGGTGACCCGTCGCGCCACGACCGTCACCGCGACGACCGCCGCGGCCGCCGTCAGCCCGAAGATCCAGGTGTACGACGAGCCGATGGAGAAGGCGGCGCCCGGGTTGTAGACCAGCCGCAGTTGCAGGAGGTCACCCACGAGGGGAACGGCCTGCCCGTCGGAGAGCGTGGACTCGGCCCAGAACTTCGTCGCCTGGTCCACGGCGAGCACCACGGCGGCGATGATCACGACGATGCGGAACACAGCGGAACCCTAGCCGGTCGCTCTCGGGCCCCACCACCAGGAGAGTCTCGCACCCGTCCACGTCAGATCACTGTCTGTTTGGTGGCCGGCAGCTCGTCGATGATCGACTTCTCGACGTTGATCGTGTCGGCGATGATCTCGTGGGGGGTGTTCGCCATCCACTGCATCACCGAGATGTCCTCGAACCGGGGATGCTTGAACATCTCCAGGAACACCAGAGGTTCGTCACCGGTGTTCTCGATGTAGTGGCCGTAGGCGAAGGGCACGTAGCCGACGTCGCCGGCCTGGAAGTCGAACGTCCGGGCGCTGGCCTGGGCCGCGTACACGCCCATCCGTCCGGTGCCCGAGATGTAGTACTGCCACTCGTCGGTGGTCGGATGCCAGTGCAGCTCGCGCATCCCCCCGGGTTCGACCTCGACGAGGGCGGCGGCGGTCGTGGTGGACGCGGCGAAGTTGGTCGAGTCGGTGATGCGGACCGACCCACCACGGAAGCGCTGCGGGGTCTGGGCGGTCATCCGGTGTTTGAAGCTGCGCGGGATGTCGCCGGTGGGGCTGATCACCCGGTCGCTCTGCAGGGGCGGCGGGACGTCGCCCTGGAAGATGTACTTCTCCCGCTCGGGCAGGTTCTCCATCTGTTGCGTCGTCCAGCCGAAGTTCTTCGCCAGCACGTGCCGGGGCGTGTGCGCGAAGAAGTCGCTGAGCAGGAACGTGTTGTTCTCCGAGAAGGCCCCGTCGTCGAAGACCAGCAGGAACTGTGCGCCCTCGTCGAGCGCCTGGATGTTGTGCGGCACGCCCTGCGGAAAGAACCACAGGTCGCCCGCCTTGACGTCCTCGATGAAGTTGCGTCCCTCGTGGTCGACGGCGCTGATGCGGCAGCTGCCGCTGAGCATGTACGCCCACTCCGACTGCTGATGCCAGTGGATCTCCCGGTACGCACCCGGTTCGAGTCCGAACTGGACGCCCGCCATCATCGTGGCGATCGGCAGGTCCCGGACTGTCACCTCGCGGGTCCAACCGCCCCGCTCCACCCGGGTGTGCGCCTGGGAGAACGAGAACTTGAGGTTGGGTACCAGCCGGCTGTCGGTCGTCGGCGGTACGAGGAGATCCGGATTCTGCCGCTCCAGCTCGACGTTACGGCCCGCGATGGGCGCGCTGCCCTCGTCACCGCGACGCGGCTGGGGGTCGCTGTTCGCCATGGTCACTGACTCCTCACTCCGATCGGACCGGATCCGGGTGCGAGACGCCGCCGTCCTTCGATCCTCGGGGTTGAGCAGGTGCGCCCACATCACGCGATCGCGCCATAGCCGCTCGTCGCACCGGGGACGGCACACACGATTCGACGCAGCGTGTTCCGTTCCGGGCTCGACGGGGCGGGGAACGGTCAGTCCTCGTCGTCCGGCGCCGCGCCGCGCGTCGACGTCCGGAACCGCTGCTGGTAGGCGCTCGGCGAGACCCCGACCCGCGCGAGGAACATCCGGCGCAGTGTCTCGGGGCTGCCGACGCCGACCCGTTGCGCACAGGTGGTGACCGAGTGCCCGGCGTGCAACAGCCGGATGGCCGCGTCGACCCGCACACCCTCCACGTACTTGGCGGGGCTGCTGCGGGTCTCCTGCCGGAACATCCGGGAGAGGTGCCGGGGGCTGACATGCGCGCGGGCGGCGAGCGCCGGCACCGAGTGGTCGGCGGCCGGGTCGGCGGCCACCGCGTCGGTCACCTGCCGTAGGACGGGGCTGCTCGGCCGGGGCAGGGTCAGTGACGGCGAGAACTGCGACTGACCACCGGGCCGTTGCAGGAACACCACGAGCGACTGCGCGACCGATCGCGCCACCTCCTCTCCGTGGTCCCGCTCCACGAGCGCCAGGGCGAGGTCGATGCCGGCGGAGACGCCCGCGGAGGTGATGATCGTCCCGTCCTCCACGAAGATCGCGTCGGGCTCCACCCGAACGCGCGGAAAGGCGGCGGCGAGCAGCCGGGTGTGCCGCCAGTGCGTCGTGGCCCGACGGCCGTCCAGCAGGCCGGCCTCGGCCAGCAGGAACGCGCCTGTGCAGACCGACGCGGTACGACAGGCGCGGCCCGACAGCGACACCGCAGCGGCCCTGAGCTCGGAACTGATCGGGGTCGTCGGCAGGTCGTCGCCGCCGACCACCAGGGCGGTTCCGACATCCGTCGCCGACTCGACGTCCCCGTCGACGGGGACGCGCAGGCCGGTCGAGGAGCGGACCGGAGCACCGTCGCCGGACCGCACCTCCAGCTCGTACCGGGCACCGAACCTGACGGCCTCCGCGAACACCTCGAACGGTCCGGCCAGGTCGAGCATCTTCATCCCGTCGAAGACGAGGGCGCAGACCCGGTGCGCCCGTTTTGCGTGGTCCGTCACCGTGCCGCCCTCCCCGACGTGTCCCGATCTGAGGGAAGCATGGCAGACAGGACAGGGCAGCGGACGGCCTCCCGGCGTGACGCTTGACGCACCGGAGCACGCCACGGGCTCCCCGGACCGACAGGACATCCATGATCCAGACAATCGCGGGGGTCAAGATCCCCGACTCGCCGCTCGCCACCGAGGCCACCGACCTGGTCCGGGCCGCCACCGACGACCTGCTGTTCCACCACTCCCGGCGGGTCTTCGTCTTCGGCACCCTCCAGGGCCGGCGGCTCGGTCTGACGGCCGACCCCGAGCTGCTCTACGTGGGGGCGATGTTCCACGACCTGGGCCTGACCGAGCGGTACCGTCGCGACGACCAGCGCTTCGAGCTGGACGGCGCGGACGAGGCACGCCGATTCCTGCGCTCACACGGGATCGGCGAGCACGAGGCGCGCCTCGTGTGGGAGGCGATCGCCCTGCACACCACGCCCGAGGTGCCGCACCGGCTGGAGCCCGAGGTCGCCCTCGTCAGCGCGGGCGTCGAGACGGACGTGCTCGGCATCGGCTACCGGGAGCTGTCCCCCGCCGACATCGCCGCGGTGGTCGCGGCGCACCCACGGCCGCACTTCAAGCGCGCCATCGTCGACGCGTTCGCCGACGGGTTCCGGCACCGACCGGACACCACGTTCGGGACGGTCAACGGCGACGTGCTCGAGCACCGCGTGCCCGGTTACCGCCACATCGACTTCGTCCGGGTCATCGAGGAGTCGGACTGGCCGGAGTGAGGTCCCCGACCTCGGCATGACCGAAGAGTCCCGGCAGTCCACCGCTGTGCACGAACACGACCCGGTCACCGTGCGGGAAGCTGCCTTCCAGCAACGCCGCCATCGCCCGACCCGTGTACGTCGGGTCCAGGAACACGCCCTCCTCGCGGGCGGTCGCGTACAGGGCCGCCCGCACGGCGTCGGTGACCGTGCCGTAACCCGCGCCCACCTGCGATCCGTCGATGCGCAGGGCGGCCGGCTCGACCTGACCGTCAAGCAGGTCGGCAACCGTGGCGCGGGGGTCGGGTATCGCGCCGGTGTCCACGCCGACCACCCGCTCGGCGCCCAGCTCGCGGACCAGCCCGGCCATCATGCCGCCGGAGGCGAGCGCCACCACGACCTCGACCCCGTCGATGTCCGGCACCTGGGCGCGCAGCTCCCGGCCACAGTCCACGTAGCCCTGAAGCGACACGGGCGAGGTTCCGCCCAACGGAATGACGTACGCCGACCGCCTCTGCGCCTCGACCGCCACCACCTCGGCGATCGGCCGGTCCCCGCTCCAGACGATCTCCGCACCGGCCAGCTCGTCGAGGAGCAGGTTTCCGCGCCGGTGCGGAGCGGGCGGGCCGGCGAGCACCAGCACGCAGGCCAGGCCCAGACGCGCGGCCGCCGCGGCGGTCAGCCGCGCGTGGTTGCTCTGCGGCCCACCCGAGGTGATCACCGTGGTGGCACCGACGGCCACCGCCTCCGCGCAGGTGTAGCGCAGCTTGCGGACCTTGTTGCCACCTCCGCCGAGCCCACTGAGGTCGTCGCGCTTGAACCACAACTCCGCCAGCCCCAGCCGGGCGGCGAGGCGCGGCGCGGCCTCCAGAGGGGTCGGCCACGTACCGAGGGAGACCGGGGTCGTCATCCGCACAGCTAACCACCCCGCTCCGGGTACGCGCCTCCGTCCGCGCCACGCCGCCCCGACGACCGGCTGTTTCACCTCCGGAGACGGCGGGTAGGGTGACTGTCGGGTCAAGACATGCGCCCTCCAGTGGTCAACCCTGCCCCGGCACCACGCCCGGCGGGTGGGCCACCCTCGTCGAGGGCGGAGGCAGCATGTGACAGACCAGTTCACCGATCGCCGGCAGCTGCCACCGGGCCTGCACACGCCGATCATGTCCCTGGCCTGGAGCCGCGACGGCTCCACCAGTTTGATCACCGTCGCCGGTGAGATCGACATGAGCAACTCCCACCTGCTCACCGAGCTGGTGGAGTTCCTGTGCCGGTCGCCCGTACCCCTGATCGCGGTGGACCTGTCGGCGGTTCGCTTCCTCGGCGCACACGGGATCACCGCCCTGCTCCAGGCCAACAAACTCGTCACCTCGACCGGAGCCCGGCTCACGCTTCGTGATCCCTCACCGTTCGTACTCCGCGTCCTCGGCGCGGCCGGGGTGATGTCTCAGGTGGACCTCGACGGCGCACCCACGCCGGGCGGCACTGCGCCCACGGACGTCGTCCTGCGGCTTGCCCGCCCCCCACCGGCGCGACGGTCCTCGAACCGCGTGGCCGGACAGCGCCCATATTCCCCCAGATAGAGGAGAGACATGTTCAATCCACTGGATCACAAGGGGATCCCACTGGAGAGCCAGATCCGCAACTGGCGCGAGCTGAACGTCGAGCCCATCGACCCCGAGGCCGTCGACCCGTACACCCGCTGCCGGATCATCACCATGAACGGCATCGAGGTCGAGGCGATCAACTTCCAGCACCAGTTCGCCCGCAACTGTCCGGACCAGGAGGTCCGCCGGCAGCTCGCCTACGTCCGGTACGTGGAGAGCCAGCAGCAGCGGGTGGTGAACTGGCTGCTTCCGGGTGTCGCCAGTGTTTTGGAGACGACGCTCGGCTACGAGCAGGTGGCAGTCGACCTCACCGCCTGGGTGGCCCGGCACGAGCCGGACCCGTACCTGAAGCAGGCGTACGAGTTCGGCGTGCTCGAGGACTTCGACCACCTGTACCGCTACGCCAACCTCTACGAGATGGTCGAACGGCGCAAGGCGGAGAAGATCGTCAACGGTCTCACCGAGGTCATGCCGGGGCGACCGACCATCGTCGAGCACCGGCACCCCTTCGACGAGGTCCGCACCCCGTACGACCGCAACTCGGTGGACCCGCGTTCCAAGCTGCACGCGCTGACGATCCTCTCGGCGGAGCAGCAGGTGATGTTCTACTACATGAACGTCGGCCCGCAGTACATGGAGCCGATCGCACGCCAGCTCTACCAGGAGATCAGCCTGATCGAGCAGGAGCACGTCACCCACTACGAGTCGCTGCTGGACCCGGGCGAGAACTGGTGGGAGCGGCTGCTCACCCACGAGTACAACGAGTGCTGGCTCTACTACTCGTTCCTCGAGCAGGAGAGCGACCCTCGGATCAAGGCGGTCTGGGAGCTGCACCTGCAGATGGAGCTGGCCCACCTCCAGCAGGCCGCCGACCTGCTGCGCCGGCACGACGGCCGGGAACCCGAGGAGATCGTCGGCAGCGCCGGACTGCCGGAGCCGCTGACGTTCGAGCCCAACAAGGACTATCTGCGGCACCTGCTGGCCACCCAGATCGACGTGAACAAGCTCGGTGAGGGTTACGTCCGGGAGGCCCACGAGCGCTTCGAGTGGATGCAGCAGCAGCTGCACGACGGCCAGAAGCCGCCCAGCGAGCAGGTCATCGACATGCACCGGGAGCGCTTCGGCGACGAGTACCGCATCGAGACCGAGGGGCCGCACCCGGTCGAGTCGCTGCGTCCCACGGGAGGCAGCCATGCCTGAGACCGGCATCCCTGCCACGCCGGGTCCCGAGGAGGACGTGGTGGACCTCCTGCTCGCCCAGCACGCTCAGGTCGAGCAGCTCTTCCTGCTGGTCATCGGCAGCACCGGCGACACCCGCCGGGAGGCCTTCGACGACCTGGTGAAGCTGCTCGCCGCGCACGAGACCGCGGAGGAGGAGGTCATCCATCCGCTCTCGCGTGGCCTGCCGGGCGGTGGCGGTGACGCCATGGTCGACGACCGGCTCGAGGAGGAGCGGCAGGCGAAGGAGACACTGCGGACGTTGATCGCGGGCGGTGTGGACGCCGACGGCTTCGACACAGGCATCCTCCTGCTGCGCGACGCGGTCCTCACCCACGCCCGCTACGAGGAACGCTACGAGTTCCCCCTGCTACGCCAGCACGTTCCGGCCGAGCGGCTGCGGAGCCTCGCCGCCGCCGTCCGGGCGGCGGAGAAGACAGCGCCGACCCGGCCGCATCCCAGCACCCAGTCGGCGACGGGCAACCTGGCCGCCGGTCCGGCACTGGCCGTCATCGACCGAGTCCGTGACGCCGTGCGCAGGCCCTCGGACAGCTGACCCGAGGCCATCCGGCGAAGGGCCGCCCGTGCTCCCCGCACGGTCGGCCCTTCGCCGTCACCACACCCGCGTCAATGCGCATACTGACGGGCGCGCTCAGCCGGACGATCGTGCCGAAGTGCCCCGGCAGCGCCGCGGAGTCGTCGGGCAGGCTGGCGAGGGCGAGCAGCGCCTCCGACAGGTCATCGGATCGCTGGTCCGGGCTCGCCCTCATACCCGGGCGCCCCGCGCCGCCCTCGCGGCGATCGCCTCAGCGACGTCGCGCACCTTACGGTTGGTGTCCTGGGAGATCTTCGACAGCAGCGCGAATGCCTCCTCCGGCGAGCACCGGCGCTCACCCATGATGATCCCCTTCGCCTGCTCGATCACCGCCCGGTTCCGCATCGCCTCCCGCATCTGCTCGGCGAGCGTGGCGGCGCTGTCGTACAGGTGCGCGTTGGCCAGCGCCACCGCCGCGTACGCGGCGAAGCCCTCCGCGACGGCGATCGTCGACGGGTCGAAGGCGTTCGGTGCGGCACCGTAGACGTTCAGCGCACCCACCACCGACTGCTGGATCGGCAGACCGATGGACAGCGAACTCCCGGCTCCCGCGGTGCGGGCGACGGCCGCCCAGGTCGGCCAGCGCTGCTCGGCGACCATGTCCGGCACCGAGATGGTGTCGCCGCTGGCGGAGGCGTCCAGGCACGGGCCCCGGTTCTGCTCGTACTGCCACTCGTCCAGTTCACGCGCGAGGTCACCGGTGAATGCCGCGGTCCAACCGGCCCGACCACGTACGAGCGTCACCGACACCTCCCTGGCACCGGGAACGCTCCGGCTGGCCAGCTCGGCGGTGCGGCTCAACATGTCGTCGAGGCTGGTCTCGTCAAGCCTGATCCGACCCAACTCGGCCAGCGCGTCGGCCGGATCCAAACTCGGCTGCGTCATCGCGGAAGTCCTTGTCGGCCGGCGTGCGCCGGCAGGTCGGGGCCACGGGCCGGCGACCACCCGTCAGATGTCTGGCAGCATCTCGCCGGAGCGGCCGTCGTGGCTGTTGTCCCTACCCCTCGGGTCCTCCGCTCACACCTGCCCCGAGGAGTGGCCCCGCTCGCGGCCCTGCCTTTCCCTCTGCTGGAGAGTGACGAACTCATCGACGATCGCCGGCAGATCGGCAGGACAAACCCGCGCGATCGTTTCCAGTGGACCGTGCCATCGCAGCATCGGGTACGCCGTGGCAATGAGCTTGACCGCTGACGCCTGATCGAGCGCCTCGGCGAGCCGCAACAGAAGCCATGGGCGTCCGTGGGCGTATTCCGTCGTCGGCCGCAGCTCCACGATCGTGCTGGAGAGTCGCCGTGCGCGGTCGGCCTCTCCACCGACGGCCACGTCGACGAGAACGTCGGCACGAACGTCGGGCGACGTGATCATGGCGGCGATCTGCTCTGCCTGATCCAGTTCGCCGGCCTGCACGAGTCCCTGGACGCGTGCACGGGTCAATCGTTCGTGCTCGATGGGGTCAACTACCGACTTCGCGATAGCGGTCACGCGCTCGATGTGTCTGCCGGCTCGCACCGCCGTCTCGATGAGGACACAAGCCGCTCGCAGCGCCGCGTCGGAATCACGAATGGCACGCACGAGTTCTTCAGCTCGTCGGACGTCACCGGCGACGAGCACCGCGTTGGCGAGCGAACCAAGCACGCTTCCTTCCAGGTGCGGGTCGTCGATTGATTCCAGAACGTCCTCCACGTCGACCACGGACTGGCTGAACTGGTCAGCGTCACCCAACGTGGCGTAGATGGTCGCGAGTCCGGCTCCACGCTCCGCCCGCCCATAGGTCTGGGACACCGAGGGCAGAAGAGCGCGGATGATCTCGGCCAGGCGACGAGCACGATCGTGATCATCGGCAGCGATCGCCGCCTCGGCGATGCAGAGCAGATGCCCCACCTGATCGAGATGGTCGGTGAGCGTAAGAGCGTGGCGTTCCGCCTCGCACAGGGCGCCACGTCGTATCAGGCCCCGAACGCGTGCGTCGACGACGTGATCGAGTCGCTCGGGTTCGACCCAGGCGGTGACGCGGGATTCGGCACCGACCGCGTAGCCGTTGGCCGCCGTGATCGCCTCGATCAGGTCACAGGCCTGTCGGTCCCTGTCGCGCACGTCGAAGACGAGATGGGTCGCCTGCTGCGCCTCGTGAGCGAGTGCGAGAGCTTCATCGGGGTGGCCGGCTGACAGCCTCGCCAGAGCAAGCCCAGTCAACCCGGCAGGCCGCAGGTCTGGGGTGGTCTCGACGAAGGCTCGGGCACGGTCCAGATCCCCCGATTCGGCGACGCCGAGGACCAGGGCGCCGTACGCCTCGGCGCGGAGATGACGATCGGCAATCATGGCTCCGATCTCGGCGGCCCGCTCGAACGCATGCGTCTGCGCATAGGCGCGCACCAGGTTGAGTCGCGCTTTGGACAGTAGGTAGAGATCCTCACCCTCCCGGCACAGCGCCTCGGCCCGGCTGAGATCGCCGGCCTGGGTGGCCGCACTGACCAGGGCCGCCACCGCGGCAGCCGACGCACTGGTCTCGGTCACCCGTGCCTGCATCGCGTCGGCCCGTTCCACCTGGCCCGCGAGCGCCAGGCTCCCCATCAGCACCGCCGCAGCCCGAGGGCCAAACAGCCAGTGAGTGATGGATCTGGCGACTGTCTCGGCCTCGTCGTAGTCCGAGGCCGCTGCCAACGCCTCGACAAGTCGGACCAAGGCCCCTTGCCGGTCCTCCGGATCTGCAAGCGAGAGTGCCAGCGCCCGGACGTCGCAGGCCAGGGTCCGGGCCCGCCGCACGTCGCCGTTGGAGGCCTCGGCCCAGGCGAGTGCGGCGAGCGCGCTGGCCCGCTCCCGCGCGCCGACGAGACCTGCGGCGACGACTCTGCACCGCTCGAGCTCGCCGGACCGGGCCAGGATCCGGATCAGATCGGCGCTGCTGTCGGCGAGCGCGTCCGGTTGGTCGGCGAGTGGCTGAACGAGCCTCTCGGCCCGGCCGGCGTGTTGCGACGACACGAGCACCCGCATCAGGTTGGCCCGGGTCTCGGCTGTCGGATCGACCTCCTGGGCGAGCAGAGCTAGTTTCTCGGCTCGCCCGAAGTGCCCGAGCATGGCCCAGAGGGCGGGTAGGTAAGTGGGGATGTGCGTGTTGCGGTCGTACAACCTGTCCCGGTGCATGGTGATCCGGGCTAGTGCCGCCAGATCCGGCACGGCCGAGTCAACGATCGCTCGCTGGGTCACGAGGAGGTTGTCCAGCGCCTGCGCATCGCTGCCGGACCTGTCCAGCATCCGGTCGTGGCGGGCGGCGTCGCTCGCTGACGCGATCATACGGCCCAGGTCACACGTACTCGTGAGCATCCGGTGGTACCCGCGGAGGAGGTATTCCGGAGTGCGGTCCGGCCAGTCACGGTCCCGGTATCCATCCGCCCACTGGTGCAGTCGTTGCCGGTAGGCGGCCAGTCTGGTCTCACCCAATTCCGCGACGGCGGTTCGCTGGAGTTCCTCGTGACCCATGACATAGGTGACCGGCGCATCCGCCGAAGCCCAGTGGCTGGGTCGGGACGCAAAGGACCGGCCGGCGACCCTGCTCAGCTTCCGTTCGACCTGGCGTAGAGAGCAGCCGGTCAGGTCGGCAAGATCATTACTACTCAGTCCACCGCCAGCGGCCACAACCAGCCCGAGAAGGTCCTGGTCGGTCTGCGGTCCGGCCAACATCCGGTCGAGATCCCGTTCCATGTCCGCGCGGACCGCCCGCGCCGCTGGGGACGGGTGCAACGGTCGCACCACCGCCGGATCTCGCAGTGGGTGATGGTCCGGAACGTCGCCGGGGATCGGCGGGTCGGGGCGTCCGGAGACGATGACCCGCATGTCGGCGGCGGGCTGGGCCGGTAGCAGCGCGGCGACGCTGTACGAATCTGGACCGGTGTCCTCATCGAGACCGTCCACCAGCAGCACCAAACGCTCGCCGCGCGCGCGGCACAGGTGCGCCGCCTCCCTGAGCAGCCCCAGAAGGTGCGCTTCCCTGGTCGTCGGCGTGAGGTAGGCAGGAACAGGTTCCTTGGTCAAGGCCGCCACCTGTTCCAGGACGTTGTCCGCGAAGGCGACCCGATCGTCCTGACTTGCCAGCCGCGCGGTGACGAAGAACGACACGATGCGGACCGCTGGCGGCGGGTTCAACACGAACCAGGACATCAGCGCGGACTTGCCGGCCCACGCCTCGGCCCGCCACCACATGTACGGCGTGGGCACGTCGGCAGCGGTGCAGAAGGTGGCCAGCTCAGCCAGTTCCTCGTCGCGGCCGACCAACTCCGGCGGCGCGATCCGCCGAACCTGCTCCTCGTAGCGCGATCGGACCGGCACACCGGCGAAGACGTCGCCGATGACGACTCCGGAAACCGCGACCCCGCCGCGGTCTGCGGACGCGGACCCGGCCTTCATCGATGTGACCGAACCGGCTTCCACCTCGGTCAATCCAGCCGTATGCCGGATGTCGCCTGTCCGTCGCCGACACTCGCGGCATCTCCGGTGCGATCGGCACGCATCTCCGCGGCCGTGCCGGACGCCTGTACGCCGCTGACGGCCACACCGCCGTCAGCGGTCGCCGCACCGGATCGGGAAACTCGAATCGAGTTCACCCGTCCCGGCGTCGCTGCCCAGATCGCCACCCCAACAGCGGCGACCGCACCGAGGGCCGAGGCCATGGTCGCGACCCGATTCGCGGAGTCCCACCGCAACAGAACGAACGTCGCAGCCAAGCCCGCCACAACAACACAGGTGACCACCGCGACGACACGTCGAACGTTCACATCAGCAGGATAGCCCCGTCCCGCTCGGCCGCCACGGCTCGCCTGGCGCGAGGTCGAACGTCGTCGGTCAGGCTCGGCCGGCCTCGGCCGACTGGGTGCTCGCGCGGCGACGAGGGGTCTCCGAGGCCGGTCGCGGATCCGCGTCGTCGCGCCGGCGCTGCCGGGGTCGCGGCGCCGGTCGTTGCTCCGTGGCACCCTGCGCCCGGTCGGACGACGCGGTGGGTGGCGTGACGCGGCTCGCCGCGGCGTCCACGAGGTCCGGCAGGTCCCGACCGACCACCAGGGGCAGCTCCCGGGTGTGTGCGGCGAGCGGTCCCGGCTCCCCCACCGGGTCGGCGACCCGAGCCACCCGGGCCCGTCCGGTCGCGGTTCGCGCCGTCGGCGTGGCGCTACGGCTGGTCGCGACCGGCGCTGCGGTGGCCGGCGGTCCGGCGGCCGGCGCTGCCTCTGCCGCCCGTGCGTCCGTGGCTGGCGGCACCTCAACCCGGCTGGCGTCCGATCGGTCAGGCGTGTTGCGCGTCGTCCGTCGCGGCGCGGCGGCCGGCAGGAGCGGGGCGAGCTCCGCGTGCAGCGCGGCCCAGTCCGAGGCTCGGGGCGGGTCGGGCTGATCGCCGGTCGAGGCGGGCTGGTCCGGGGCCTCCGACCGCGTCGCCGGCTGGCCGCCACGGTCCGGTGTCGTCCGGGAGCGTCGTGCCGTCGGTCGCTCGGCGCCGTCGTCGACCCGCTCGATGGTCCTGGGACGCTCGAAGAGATCTGCCGGCGGCCCGTCCCGGTCGGCGTCGGCCGGGGGCGTGACGAGCTCGGGCGCCGCGACCACGGCCGGCTCGGGGACGGCCGGGAGCAGTCGCTCCGGGGCGTCGGCGAGCAGCCGCGCGGCCGACGCCAGCGCGACCGGGTCGGGGTGGCCGGAGCGACGCCACAGTCGGCGGCGGCCGTTCGTCGGCAGGTTTCCGGCCAGTACCCGCGCGGGTGCCAGATCGGCGGCGATCAGCGCGGTCAGCCCGTCGTAGTCGGCGTGCTCGGCCAGCCGCCGGGCGATCTCGTCGAGGTCGTACACCGCCACGGCGATGTCGGCGGTGGTGGCGTCCAACGCGCGGGTGATCTTGCGGTGCAGCACCTTGCTGAGCGCGGCCTGCCGCCGTTCCGCGCGGATCTGCGCACGGGCGGCGTCGAGCGACGCGTACAGCCCGAGGCCCGGGTCGGCCTTTGCCAGCGAGCGGGCACGACGGGTCAGCCAGGGGTGCCGCAACCAGTGCCCGATCGGCTCGTACGCCGGCGTCGTGGGCGGCAGCTGCCGCTTGGCCCGTAGCCGGTCCCGCCGCTGGTTCCCTGTGTTCATCAGCCAGACCAGATAGCCGAGCAGGGACATGCCGGCGTAGAAGCCGCCCTCGAGGTGGTTGCTGTGCGCCAGCCAGTTGAAGGCCACGGCGGCGACGGCGATGGCGGCCGACAGCACCCGGGACAGGACCGCCTGTTCGCCGAGCCGGCGCCGCAGGTCGGCGTTGGCCAGCACCACGACACCGCCCAGCTCCAGCGCGCCGACGGCGGGGAGCGCCACGTACCAGGGCATGTCGAGCCGTTCCATCGCCCCGGACACCTGACCACCGAGGGCGACCAGCAGGACGACGACGTAGAACCCCGTACGGACCACGGCGACCCGCCGTACCGCCCTGGCGAGTTCCGCGTCCCACGCCTCCGGCGCGGGGTTGTCCGACGCGCCACGGCGCGTCCCGTCGAGTGGCTCTCCGCCGATCATCTGACTCCGGTCCGGTTCCTGGAACACGCCGAGCAGGTTCCTCTCTCACTGCGACCCCGGCGCACCGGCGCCGCGACCGCCGGTCCGGCACTGTCGCGGCGAGTCGTGCCGGAGCGCGCTCCGACTGCCGCCCGTCGTCCGCCGCATGCTACAGGTCTCATGTTCCGACAGGTGACGACGAGTACGGCGACCGTGCGCGTCAGGTGGCCGACGTGGACACCGCCGGATGACGCCTTCGAGGTACTCGTGGCGGTTCCACCCGTCTATCCCTGGTGTTGGTGGGACGATGGGGAGCGTGGGAGCTGCGAAAACCGATATGCCTGCTATCTCGCCCCTGGTTGGCGAGCCGATCAAGCGCGTCGACGCCGAGCGACTCGCGGGAGTGCTCAAGGCACTCGCCGACCCGGCTCGGCTGCGACTTCTCAGCCTGATCCAGTCCGCTCCGGAGGGAGAGGCGTCGGTGAGTGACCTCACCGCGCCACTCGGCCTCTCCCAGCCGACAGTGAGCCATCACCTTCGGATCCTCACCGAGGCCGGCCTGCTCGAGCGTGACAAGCGCGGCGTCTGGGCGTACTACAGTCTGGTGCCATCCGCCATCGGGGCGATCGCCGACCTGTTGACGCCGCCGCGCAAGCGGCCGACGAAGAGGGCCCGTTGAGCACCTGAGGCGGCACGACATCGTCGCGGGCCGAATCACTGGCGGAAGGGCTCTGCCCCTGGCACGCGGGCCGGCTCGCCGTGAAGGACCGGGACCGGCTGCCGCTGCTTGACCGGGTTGCCGGTGAGGCGATGCGTGACTGGCGGGCCGTGACGGTGCCGCCGGCCGCCCCGCTGCGGTTCGTCGAGCTGTCCTACCGGGAGGCCGGCGGCCGGAGGAGATGCGGAACGGGCTCGGCGTGGGCGCAGCTCGCCGCGGGTGTGTCAGGCGCGCTCGCGGTCACCGTCGTCGTCGCCGCCCGGGAGCCGCCCCTGGCCGGAGGGCAGCGGCAGGCCGCGTACAGGGCCGGTCGGCTCCCCCCGTCAGACGCCGCCTAGGCGAACGCCATGACGAGGCCCACCAACGTGGCGACGACCGTGAGCCCGCCGACCAGATAGACCCAGCCGGCGTTGAGCCCGACCCCCTTGCCCTCGAGCTTGTCCAGCCGACTGGCCAGCTCGGTGATCTGCCCGGCGTGGCTTTCCCGCACCACCTCGAACTCGACCCTGGCGATGAACGTGTTGGTCTGGTCGGACAGGGTCTGCCGGAACTCGTTGACGCTCTCGAAGCGTTTCTCAGTGGCGGTTTCCGCCTTCGTCACCGCCTTGTCGGCCGCCGCGAGAGCCAGTCCAACCTGCGCGGCCTGCGCGTCGATCTTGGTGGTGAGGTTCGCCAGCTTGGCATCGGTCAGCCGTTCGAGGGAGCTGAGGCGCTGCTCCATCCGCCACTCCACCGCGTAACGCAGATCAGCGCTCGGGTCGAGGTTCCTCGGGGTTGACTGTTCGTTGTCCACTTGTCACAGCTCCTCCCCCTTCCGGCGCCGCCACGGGCTCACCCGTCGATCGTCACCGCCGACGGGGACTGCGGTAGCAGCCTCACCGGTGCAGCGACTTCCGGAAGACGCGCTGCCGTTCGGTCCTCGGTGAAACGAAGAACAGCATCCATGCCGCCGCGCTGAGGCATGCCCACCATAAGCCGGTCAGCGAATAAAAGACCAGGTCAGAGCCCATATACGACAGCAATCGCCGCGCCGCGCGACCCGGCGGCACAGATGAAGTTCACCGGGTGCCGCCGCGGCACACTCCGCGTCGGCCGTCACCACCCGCAGGTCTCCCACGTTTTCGCGGGAGCCGGGTATTGACACGTCCCGAGTCGCCCCCCATGCTCTGCTAAATCAGTTTAGCGGCCGTGTCGCACGACATCTTCTTCGAGAAAGGACTCGCGTGAGACTGCGAAGAGGACTGATCCCGCTCGTCACCGCCCTCGTTCTGACCGCCGCCTCGGGCACGGCGTACGCCCTCCCGGACGGCGGCCCGCGCGAGGACGGAATCCGCGGCATCACTCCGATCACCACAGTCCAGACGTACGGGCAGAAGGTCTCCGCGGTGGCGATCGAGTACGCCGCCACCGTGAACCCCCGCAGCCTCGACACCACCACGTTCACGGTGGCCGACACGATCTACAACTTCCGGTTCAACCCCGTCGAGGACCTGCCGAAGCTCGCCGACCGGACCGTCACGCACACCTACACCAACGATGTACCGGACATCCGGGCCGACCACCGGTCGGCACCCGGCAGGTACGTCATCGTGGAGCTGGACCCGGCCGACCCGGGTGGCTGGACGGTCGTCGTCTCCAAGTGCCCGACGTTCCTGTGCACGGTGAAGGTCAACCCCGAGTTGCCGACCCGGGTGGTGCAGCGCAAGGACGTGCACGGCCAGCCGGGCCGCGGGTCCGGCAAGGGGCCCGTGCTGGCCGGGGCGACCCCCCGGGAGTCCCGCCCGGTCACCGAGAAGCCCGTCAACCGGCTGGTCGACGAGTTCAGCTACGGCTCCTTCCTCAGCGGCGGCATGGTGCTGCCGTACCACTACCACCTGCCCAAGAACTACCAGCCCGGACGCAGGTACCCGCTCATGGTCGTCCTGCCGGGCCACGGCATGGGCTGGGACGGCGACAACCTCGGCGTCCAGCTCGCCGCCGACATCCCGGCGACCGCGTGGCTGCAACAGGAGTGGACCGGCACCTCCGAGGACGTGATCGTCCTGGCGCCGCAGCACCAGCGGGTCGGCGGAGCGGCCGAGGCAGACCTGCTGATCAAGCTGCTCGACGACTTCGTCAAGCGGTTCGCCGTGGACACCAGCCGGGTGTACGCGACCACCGTGTCGTACGGCTCCCAGCTGCTCTGGGCGGCGTTCACGAAGCGACCGGACCTGTTCGCCGGCGGGCTGGTGACCGGCGGCTTCCCGGTCGACGCGACGCAGGCCACCGCCATCGCGGCGGCCGAGATCCCACTGTGGATCACGCACGGCGAGCACGACCACCTGCTCAACGTCTCCGGCGCGCGGAACTCCTCGGCGCTGCTGCGGCAGGCGTACGAGGCTCGGGGCCGGTCCCCGGAGCAGGCCGCCGACCTGGTGCGCTACACCGAGTACGCCGACGAGTCGTTCTCGTTGCCGGACTACCACGCGGCGTTCGGCCCGACCTACGAGGACGGCGACATCCTTCGCTGGCTGCTCGACCAGGACAAGACGGCGGACTGAGGCCGGGCACGCGACGCGGGGCTCCGCGGTGTCGACGCCGCAGCGGACGGACACACCGGGGAGCCCCGCGTCGTCGGCGCAGGCCGGGCGGGTCAGGCGTCGAGGCAGTCCCGGACGGCCGCGGTGAGACGGTTCGCCCGGTCGTCGCCGACGCCGCGCATCTGGTTGACCACGTAACCGAAGCCCACCTGATGATCCGCGTCGCCGAAGGCGAGGTTCCCGCCGGCTCCGTCGTGGCCGAAGCTGCGCTCACCGAGCAACGGCCGGGCCGGCGGGGAGTGCAGCAGGAAGCCGCTGCCCCAGCGCTGTCCGGTGTCCGGCGGGCCGTGCCGCTGCGGGCCGCGCGACCGGACGACAGTCGCGTCGTCGAGGGACGACCCGCTGAGCAGAGGCTCGTCCAGGACTGTGGAGACGCAGGCGGCGTAGAGACGCGCCAGGCCGTCCGCGGTGCTCACCGCGCCCGCGCCGGGGACGCCTGCGGCCCGGATGGCGGGGTCGTTGAAGCTGACCAGCCCGTCGGCGTCGGCGGGGAAGGCGAAGGCGCCACCCATGGTGATTCCGCGCTCGGCGACCGGGTCGACGAACGGGTCGGCGTCCGGTGGTGGCGCCAGTCCCCAGGCCACGCTGTCGTTCTCGGCGGCGGGAAGCCCGAGCCAGGTACGCAGGCCGAGGGGCCCGGCCACGGTGTCCCGGAAGAACGCGCCGGGCAGCTGGCCGGTGATGCGGTGGATCACCTCGCCGACCAGCCAGCCGTAGGTCATCGAGTGGTAGCCGTGCGCGGTGCCCGGCTGCCACAGCGGGGTCTGCGCCTCGATCGCCTTGATGACCGGATCCCACGCGAGGACCTCGTCGAGGGTCAGGGGTCGGTCCAGGGCGGGGAGGCCCGCCTGGTGGGTGAGCAGCCAGCGCACGGGGATGTGCTCCTTGCCGTGCTGCCCGAACTCCGGCCAGTAACGCGTCACCGGAGCGTCGAGGTCGAGCCGACCCTGCTGCACGAGCAGGTACGCGCAGATCGCCAGGATCCCCTTGGTGCAGGAGAAGACGACGACGGGCGTGTGCGCGTCCCAGGGCCGACCGGTGCGGGTGTCGGCGGTCCCGCCGTACAGGTCGACGACCTTGCGACCCCGCACGTAGACGGTGACCGCCGCGCCGACGTCTCCCCTGGAGGCGAAGTTGTCGCGGAAGACGTCGGCGACGCGTCCGTAGCGTTCGTCGACGTCGCCGTGGATCTGCGGCTGTGTGACCACTGTCTATCCCTTCAGTGACCCCTGGATCAGGGCCTTGATGAACTGTCGCTGAAAGATCAGGAACACGATCAGGGTGGGGGTGAGGATCAACAGCGATCCGGCGCACAGGAGCACCAGGTCGGTGCCCCACTGACCCTGGAACGCCCCGAGCGCGCCGGCCATCGTGCGTTTGGTGGCGTCGTCGACCAGGACGATGGCCAGCAGGAACTGGTTCCACGTCCAGAGGAACATCAGGATCGTCAGCGAGGCGATGGCCGGGCGTGCGAGCGGCACCTGGACCCGCCAGAAGAGCTGCCACGTGCTGCTGCCGTCCACCCGCGCCGCCTCGGACAACTCGACCGGCACGTTTGTGAAGTGCGCCCGCATCCAGAAGACCGCGAACGGCATGTACAGGCCGATCAGCGGCAGGATGATGGCCCACCGGGTGTTGAGCAGGCCGAGATCCTGCATCTGGTAGTAGAGCGGGGTGACCACGGCCTCGAAGGGCAGGGTGAGACCGAGCAGGAGGAGACCGAAGACGATCCGGCCGCCGGGCACCCGCAGCTGGCCGAGCCCGAAGCCGGCCATGGTGGCGATGAGCACGGACACGGGTACGACACCCGCCACGATGAGCAGGCTGGAGCGCAGCAGGGCACCCATGTTGGCGGCGGTGAAGGCGTCGGCGAAGTTCCCCCACTGGGGGTCCGACGGCCAGGCCAGACCGCTGGGCACTGTGCCACGCGGCTGCAACGCCGCCGAGAGCATGCTCACGAACGGCAGCAGGGTGACGAGGATCAGGGCGATCAGGAAGACCCGTCCGGTCACCTGTTCACGTCGGCTCAGGTTCACGGCTTCTCCCCTCGGGTCAGGCGCTGGATCGGCAGCACACACACCAGCACCAG
This sequence comes from Micromonospora sp. NPDC047521, assembly GCF_055587305.1. Lineage (NCBI taxonomy): Bacteria > Bacillati > Actinomycetota > Actinomycetes > Micromonosporales > Micromonosporaceae > Micromonospora > Micromonospora sp. NPDC047521. Next base: position 89,402 of record NZ_JBVJGN010000014.1, read on the forward strand.
CACCATGAGGACGACGGCGAGCGCCGAGGCGAGCCCGACCTGCCGCTGCGAGAACGCCAGCCGGTAGATCTCCAGGCCGGGAACGGTGGTCTGCAGGCCGGGGCCGCCGCTGGTGGAGATGTAGACGATGTCGAAGCTGGCCAGCGCGGCGATGATCGTGACGGTGAGGCAGACGCCGATCTCCTGCCGCAGGCTGGGCAGGGTCACCGCGAGGAACTCGCGGACCGGCCCGGCGCCGTCCAGGCGGGCGGCCTCGTAGAGGGCCGGGTCGATCTTGCTCATGCCGGTGACGAGCAGGATGGTGCAGAGGCCGAGCAGGACCCACGCGCCGATAACGCCCACGGCCGGCAGCGCGGTGTCGAAGTCGCCGAGCCAGGCGCGGGCGACGCCGCCCAGCCCGACGGCGCGCAGCGCCTGGTTGATCAGGCCGTTCGAGGAGAGCAGCCAGCTCCACGCGATGCCGGCCGCCACCAGGGGGATGACCTGCGGCAGGAACAGGACCGTGCGGACGACCGTCCCGAACGTGCCGGTGGTGATCCGGCGGACCATGCTCGCCACCAACAGCCCCAGCGCGACGGGGATGAAGCTGAAGAAGACGATCAGGATGATCGCGTTGGAGATGATTTTCAGCAGGTCGCTGTCGGTGAACACCGTGAGGTAGTTGTCCAGGCCAGTCCACCGGGCCACCCCGATGCCGTTCCAGTCGTAGAACGAGTACTGGACCGTCAGGGCGAGGGGGCGCAGCACGAAGACCGCGTACATCACCAGGGCGGGCAGGACGTACAACCAGCCGGTCCCGGCCGCGCGGGCCCACCGGCGTCGGTGGGCCCGCGCGGGCGTGGGGCGGGCGGGACGACCCGGTGACGACACCCGGTCGTCCCGCCCGGTTGGTGCGCTGCCGAGGGCAGACGTCATCGGGACAGTTCCTTCGCGTACTCGGCCTGGACCGCCTTCACGTACCCCTCGGGCGTCTGCTGGCCGGCGACCAGCTTCTGCATTTCAGGCGTGATCGCGGCGGCGAAGATGCCACCTGTCGCGTTGGCGGTGAAGTCCACCGCGCCGTTCTCCGCGCCGAGCTGCTGGGACGCCTTCAGCGTCTCGGCCAGCACGGTGTTCGGGGCGGCGGTCGGCACCGGCAGGTCGCTGGGTCCGCCGGGGCTGGAACCGCCGACGGTGACGGCGATCTCGCGGGCCTTGGCGTTGGTGTGTGCCCAGTTCAGGAAGTAGGCGGCGGCGTCCGGGTTCTTGGCCTTGGCGGAGACACCGAAGGTGTTCGGGGCGGACATCGCCACGTGCTTGCCACCGGCGGTCTCGGCGGGAAACAGGAAGAAGCCCACGTTGCCGGGCATCGACTTGTCGAGGTTGGCCGACTCCCAGTCGCCGTTGAACATGAACAGGCCGTTGCCCTTCTGGAACTCCCCCACCATGGCGGCGTAGTCCAGGGCGTTGGCGTCCTTGGGGAAGTAGCCGGCCTGGGCCCACTTCTGGATGGTCTGGGTGGCCTTCAACGCGGCAGGGGTGTCGAACGTGGCCCCCGGCTTCTGGAAGATCCAGTCGGCGACCTGGGTCGGGTCGCCGAACTGGTTCTGCAACGCCTGGTGCGGGAAGTTGATGCCGGCGGTGTTCTTGTTGAACTGCATGATCGGCTGTACGCCGCTGGTCTTCGCCTTCGCCAGCAGCTGCTCGAACTCGGCGACGGTGGCGGGCGGCTGGGTCATGCCGACCTGGGCGGCCAGCTTCTTGTTGTAGAAGACGCCTGTCACGCTGTAGCCGAGCCCCATCCCGTACAGCGAGCCGGTGCCGCGGGTGTTCTCGCCTACCCGCAGCTGCATCAGCTGGGACGCGGGGAACCTGTCCCAGCCGTACGCGGTGAAGTACGGGTCCAGGTTCTTGAGCAGGTCGTCCTTGACCAGGTCGACCATGGTGGGGAGCCGGATGATGTCGGGCGAGTTGTCCGAGGCCATCACTCGCGGCGCGTTCTCCACGATGACCGTGAACTGGTCCTCGCGGATGGTGAACTTCACGTTCGAGTGCTGCTTGGAGAACTCGTCGGCCAGGGCCTTGGCGAGCGGAAACCCGGTCTCGGCGTACATCTCCAGCGTGATCGGTTCGGTCCCGAGGTCCGTCTTGACGACGGCGTCGGACCCGGTGGTCGACGACCTGTCCGCGCCCGGCGCGCTACAGGCCGTCGCGGCCAGCCCGACGGCGAGCAGCGGGGCGAGGACCGCCATCCGACGTCGCGGGAACCTGGTCAACAACTCTGCCACTTCACGACTCCTTGACTCCTCCGCGCGTCGCGCGGCCGATGGCCACGCGACCGCTCCCATCGGAAATTTCGGGGCCGCGGGAACGGCCACGAGGTCATGTGTTCACGTGCAAAAGGTGGTCGCTAAACTGATTTAGCAGAGCATGCGCGTGGCACGGGAGGCTGTCAAGGACGAGTTGGCAACGGTCCGGAAACACCTGCTTCACAACCCCGGCGGACGTGTCGTCGGACGCCGACGCATCATGATGGGCAGGAGCGGGCCCGTGGCACCGCGCCTGATTCGGAGGACTGATGGGCCGCAACAGAGCAACCCTGGCCGACGTCGCGCGGCGAGCCGGGCTCTCCAAGACCGCCGCGTCGATGGTGCTCAACGGCAGGGAGGGCACCCGCCTCTCGGCCGACGCGCACCAACGCGTGTTCGCCGCCGCCGAGGAGCTCGGCTATCGGCCCAACGTCGCCGCGCGCAGCCTGCGTACCCGCAAGACCGCGACCATCGCGTTCGTCTCCGACATCGTCGCCACCACCCGCTTCGCCGGCGGCCTGATCCGGGGCGCGCTCGACGCCGCTCGGGAACGGGACCACGTGCTGCTCATCACCGAGACACAGGGCGACGCAACGTTCGAGCAGTACGCCATCGAGGCGATGCTCGACCGGCAGGTCGACGGAGTGATCTACGCGGCGATGGCGACCCGCCGGCTGACGGTGCCCCCGGCCATCCTGGGCGGCCCGGTGGTGCTGCTCAACGCCACCAGCTCCGACGACCTGCCGTGCGTACTCCCCGACGACGACCGGGCCGGTCGCTCGGTCGCCGCCGCCCTGCTCGAACACGGTCACCGCGACGGGATCGCCCTGATCGGCCGCAACCGCCTCAAGGAGGGCGACCCGGAGGTGTCGCTCGCCGCCGAGGCCCGCCTGAACGGCATCCGGCAGGCGCTCGGCGAAGCCGGCGTGACCCTGCTGGCGGAGAGCTTCTGCACCGAGTGGCTGCCGGAGCACGGCTACGCCGCGACGCGTGGGCTCCTGAACCGGTCGCCTCGACCCAGCGCGATCATCTGCATGAACGACCGCCTGGCCTTCGGGGCGTACCAGGCGCTCGGCGAGGCCGGGCTGACCGTGCCGGACGACATCTCGGTGATCTCGTTCGACGACGACCCGATCGCCGCGTGGCTGCGTCCGGGTCTGACCACCACCGCGCTGCCTCACGAACCGATGGGCCGACGCGCGGTCGAGCTGCTCCTGGACGGCGCCCCGACGGGCAACGCACTGGTGCCGTTGCCGATGCGCCGACGCAGGTCCCTCGCGCCGCCCGCCGGATAGAGGCGTCGACGGTCCGACCCGACCGGGTCCGCCGCACTCGCTGGCTAAAACGATTTAGTGCTAGGTTCCGGCCATGCTTCGTCTAGCCGACCACTGGGTGTGGGACAGCTGGTACGCGCGGGACGACGACGGCCTCTGGCACGTCTTCTTCCTGCGCGCGTCCCGTGCCCTGCACGATCCGCACCGACGCCACCGCCGTGCCACGATCGGCCACGCCGTCTCGGCGGACCTGCGCTCGTGGCGCCTCGTCGCCGACGCGGTGGTGCCCTCCGACGCTCCCGGCTGGGACGACCTGGCGACCTGGACCGGCTGCACCGTGCGAGGCCCGGACGGGCTGTGGTACCTGTTCTACACAGGCGTCGGTCACGCCGAGGGCGGGCTCGTCCAGCGCATCGGTCTGGCCGTCTCGGACGACCTGACGACGTGGCGCCGGCACGGCACCGAGCCGATCGTCCAGGCCGACCCCACGTGGTACGAGCTGCTGGACACGGACCTGTGGTACGAGCAGGCCTGGCGCGACCCGTGGGTCTTCCCCGACCCGGACGGCGCGGGGTGGCACATGCTCATCACCGCCCGCGCCAACACCGGTCCGGCGGACACGCGCGGCGTCCTCGGCCACGCCACCTCCAGCGACCTGCTGACCTGGACGGTGCGGCCACCCCTGTCGACGCCGGGCGGCTTCGGTCACCTCGAGGTGCCCCAGGTCGCGGTCCTCGACGGACAGCCGCTGCTGCTGTTCTCCACCGACGCCACCGGCAGCGCCCGGCGGGACGACCACCGGATCTGGGTGGCGACCGGCGAGACCACCCTCGGCCCGTGGGACATCGCGTCCGCCCAGCCGTTCGCACACCCGCACCTGTACGCGCCCCGGCTGGTCCCCGAGCCCGCCGACGACTGGTCCCTCATCGGCTTCCTCGACCACGTCGACGAGACGTTCGTCGGGGAACTCACCGATCCCATTCCCGTGCGGTACCGGGCCTCGACCGGGCTGGTCGTGGACCCGACGCGGGCGAACGGCGGGCGCTAACCGGACAGGTCCGGGCCGGGGTGCGCCCCCCGAGCCCGGACCTGCCGGTCTCCGGCTGCTACCTCAGCTGCGCGGCTGCCACTGCTGGTTCGCGCCGCCGTTGCAGGACCAGAGGATCAGTTTGGTGCCGTTCGCCGTCCCGGCGCCGTTCGCGTCCAGACACAGGCCCGACTGCACCCCGGTGATCGTGCCGTTGGCGTTGATGGTCCACTGCTGGTTGGCCTGGCCGTTGCAGTCCCAGATGACCACAGCGGTGCCGTTGCTGGTGCCCTGGCCGGAGGCGTCCAGGCACTTGGTGCCGTAGACCACGAGCTGCCGGCTGGCGGTGGCGGTCCACCGCTGGTTGGTGGCGCCGCTGATGCAGTCCCAGATCTGGGCCTGGGTGCCGTTCGTCGTGCTGGACCCGCCGATCTCGGCACAGCGACCCGACTGGACGCCCACGAGCTGCACGTTCTGCGGGTTGGTGCTGCCCCCGCTCTGCACACCAGCCGCGTTGATCACCGTCTGCGCGCCGGCCGGCCAGCTCCCGTTGCTGACCGTCACGTTGCCGTTGACCACGTTGCCGCGGTCGCCGTTGGTCACGTTCGTGCTGTTGTTCGTCGACCAGTTGTTGGTGACTGTGAAGTTGCCCATGTTCTCCGCGTACCAGTAGTTGGCGGTGGCCCAGGTGCCGGTGGAGGAGAACACGTTGTTGCGGGCGGTGTAGTAGCGGGAGCCCTCGTCGAAGTAGAGCCCGAACCAGCCGTTGGTACGCAGGCAGTGGTTCTCGTTGATCGTCCCGCCCGGGTTCGCCGAGAGCGTGTAGATGCACCCGCCGTCGGTCATCTGCTGCATGACGTCGTGCACGTAGTTGCCGATGACCTGGTTGTTGGCAGCCGTGGTGGCCGTGGTGTAGCGCGGCTGGTAGTTGTACAGGCCACGATTGGCGTAGTGCTGGCTGCCGCCCGCGTCGTTCGCGCCCCAGCCGTAGCCGACCGACAGGCCTGTGTACGGCATGTTGTAGACCTCGTTGTGCGAGACAAGCGCGGTGTTCACGTAGGTGGTCAGGATCGAGACCACGCCCCGGTACTCCAGCCCGAGATCGTGCACCCGGTTGTTGCTGATGGTGATGTTGCGGTTGACCATCCGCTGGTCGCTGGGGTGGTGGGCGTCGGCACGTACGCCGCCGACGACGATGCCGCCGGCCGAGTTACGGGCGATCTCGGAGCGGGTGACAGTGATGTTGCTTGCGCCCAGCCCGACGCCGCTGGCGTGGGCGTTGGCGTCGTTCCCGATCCCGATGGCCGTCTGCCCCAGGTTGACGAACTGGGAGTCGCCGAAGGTGATGGTGTTGGCGGCGGAGACCTGCACGGCGGCGGGCATCTGGTTCCAGTTCGGCCTGGTGGCCTCGAACTGCGGGCAGCCGGCCTGGCAGGACGTCAGCGCGTCGGACGGGCGGGACCAGGTGCCGGTGATGTGCGCGCCGGTCTGCTGGTCGGCGAAGCCGTTGCTGCTGCTCGGGCCGAGCCAGCTGGTGCCCGTGAAGGTGATGCCGCTGAACGAGATGTGGTGCGCCGGCGCGTCGTAGGTGCCGCCGATGGCGACCAGGGACTGCAACTGCGGCAGCTCGACGCTGACGGTGCTCATGTTCTGCCCCGCGAGCGGGATGTAGTTGAGCTGGCCGTTGCCCGGGTTCAGATACCACTCCCCCGGCGAGTCCAGGAACTCGTACGCGTTGGTCAGGTAGAACGGCCCGGCCCGGTGCGGGCTGGAGAGCGTGTCGAAGCCGAACGTGTTGTTGTTCCACGCGGGCTGCTGCATGGTGAGGACGTTCCCGCTGATGCTCTGCACCGGCGAGTACCTGTCGGTGAACGAGCCGACGCTCTCCACCTCGACGCGGTTCTGGTTGCCCAGGTTGTTGAGGTAGCTGAGCGCGCTGGTGCTGAACCGCATTCCGCTCGTGGTGAAGGTGAAGTCGGACCGGTTCACGGCGGTGCGCGCACGCGTGGCGACGGCCCCGTTCACGTAGAGCTGACGGGAGTCGAGCCCGGCGGGAACGTTGGCCCGCCAGATGTTCTTCCCGGAGTCGACGAGCGACCAGCCGGTGACCGCGCGGGCGCCGGTGATGGTCGGACGTGCGCCGGAGGCCGCCCGCCAGATCACCTGATAGCCGTTGGTGCCCGAGTCGGCAGCGGAGAACCGCAGCGGCGACGAGAGTCGGTACGCGCCGCCGGCCAGCTCCACCACGATGTCACCGGACATCGTGCTGTTGACCGCCCGCACCGCGGTCTGCGCGGCGGACAGCGAACACGGCTGGCTGGCCGAGCAGGTGGTGCCGGTGCCGGAGGGTGACGCGTAGAGGGTGGTGGTCGCCGCCTGGGCCGGGGACGCCGAGGCGGTCACCGCGACCAGCGCGGTGAACGCTGTCGCGGCCGCGCCGGCCAGCAACCGGCGCGGCGTTGCGATGGACGGGACGGGCACGGGATGGTTCTCCTGACGTGAGAGGGGCGCGGCGCCTGGACGGCGCGGGTTCCGAGCACGGCGGCGGATCAGGCGAGCACCTCCCGCAGGTAGCGCAGACCGTCGGTGGCGAGACGGTCCTGCGAGGGTGCCAACGGTCGCCAGATCGACGCGGCGGTGGCGATGGTCTCGTTCTCCGCCGTGAACGACTCGATGCAGACGGCACCCCGGTAGCCGGTGTCGCACAGGAAGGTGAAGAAGCGGGGCCAGTCGAAGTGGTCGGTGCCGGGAGCGCCGCGGTCGGTGCCGCTGACCTGGACGTGCTTGATGTGCCCGCCGGCGACGGAGAGGGCCGCGTAGGGATCGGACTCCTCGATGTTCATGTGGTAGGTGTCGATCATGAGGCCGACGTTCGGTGGCAGTCCGTCGATCAGGTCGAGGGTCTGTTCGACGGTGTTGACGACGCTCGTCTCGTAGCGGTTCAACGCCTCCACACCGATGCTGACGCCCGACTCACCAGCCTGCTCCGCCACCGGTGCCAGAGCCCGCCGGAAGTCCGCGTAGCAGGCCGCCCGGGCCGTCGGCGACATCCGCCAGGTGCGGCCGACCGAGGCGTAGACGGGACCGCCGACGCACGGCGCCCCGACGGCCGCCGCGCTCGCCACACACCCCATGAGGTACGCGACTGTCGACTCGACGACGGCCGGGGCGGCGTCCACCAGGTCCCGACCCGGCGGGGTGACCGCGCAGACCCCGGCCGCGACGAGACCGTGCGCGGCCAGCAGGTCCCGGGTACGGATCGGGTCCCAGTCCCCGGGCTGCTCGATCGGCAACTCGACCGCGTCGAAGCCGAACGACGCGATCCGGGGAATCAGCTCGGCGAGGGCCTCGTCGTCGACAGGCGAGGCCCACACCCAGGGGTTGACGCCGATGGCGTACACCGGAACCTACTTCCAGCGCTGCGGGTAACCGGGCAAGTCGGTGCAGCCGCACATCGCGTAGTGCAGCGGCGGCATGTTCGGGTCGAGGTACCGGTCCAGGTTGTCCTGGGTGATGGTCGGCTGGGGCAGCTTCCAGGGGTTGGAGACCTGCTCGCCGTCGAGGATCCGCAGCGCGGCGATGATCGGCGTACGCCACTGGTAGGTCGGGTAGGTAGGCGCGATGGCGGTGAGGTTCTTGTCCTTCCAGATCTTCAGGAAGTCGAGCTGGTCCTCGCCGTTGATCGGTGGAACGGGCTTGCCCGCGTCCTGGAACGCCTCGACGGCGGCGACGGCGACGGCCCCGGCGTCCATCCAGATGCCGTCGATGGTGCCGTACCGCTGGATGTAGTCGTCGACGATCTTCTTGGTCTTGGCGGGGTCGCCGTCGGTGAACTCGACGCCGACGACGTCGACCTTCGCCTTGTCGAACGCCACCTTCGCCGCCGACCAGCGGGTCTCCAGGACGTCGACACCGGGCAGGATCCGCAGGGCCAGGACCTTGCCGCCGGGCTTCATCTTCTGGCTGACGAACTCGGCCCCGACGTGACCGAAGCCGTAGCCGCCGATCGGGTTGATGAACGTCACGGGGCACTTCGTGTTGACACCACGGTCGAAGACGACGACCGGCAGCCCCGCCTGGCAGGCCGCCTCGACGGCAGGGGTGAGGGTGGCGGTGGTGTTCGGCGAGACGATGAGCGCGTCGCAGCCCTTGCCGAGCAGGTCGTTGATGTCCGCGATCTGCTTCTGGTCCTTGCCTTCGGCGTCGACGTGCACGAACTCCTTGATGCGACTCTTCTGCGCCTCGACCTCGGCCTGCATGGTCTTGAACCCGACCTGCCGCCACGGGTTGTTGAGCGCCGCGTTCGAGAAGCAGATCTTGTGCGGGCCGTTCTTCTTGAACTTGGCGGTGTCCACCATCGTCGGGTTGAGCACCTGCTCCCACGGCTTGTCGGCCGGGCCGGTCGGGGCCGCGTCGAGCAACGCGAGCTCGGCGTCGTAGTCGGCCTGCACGAAGAACTTCGACTGGTCCCCGGTGCCCGACCCGGCGGCGGCGGAGGCACTGCCCGAGGGGCCCGCCGCCGGCTCGTCCGTGGCGCACGCCGCGAGGGACAGCAGGGTGACGGCGGCCAGAGCCGCCATGGAACGTCGCACTATGGTTTCCCCTTATCTCGACGAAGAACGGGTTGCCGAGACCGCCACGGCGAGCAGGATGATCGCGCCCTGGACGGTCGACCTGAGGGCGCCGGAGACGCCGTAGAAATTCATGAGGGCGAACAGCAGTTCGAGGGTCAGGGCGCCGAGCATCGCGCCGACGACGGAGCCGCGACCCCCACCCAGGGCCACACCGCCGAGGACGACCGCGGTGATCGCGCCGAACTCCAGGCCCGCGCCGGCCTGGAACGAGACGCCGCTGTAGCCACCCAGGAGGATCGCCGCCACGGCCGCCGCGAGCCCGCTGAGGATGAAGGCGATGGTCCGGGTACGCCAGACGCGTACTCCGCTCAGCTCGGCGGTGCGCGGGTTGTCGCCGACGGCGACGAGCGTCCGGCCGAAGTCGGACCGCATGAGCAGCACGGCGAGGGCCGCGAGGACCAGCAGGACCAGCAGGGCGTACGGCAGGCGACCGAGCACCGGCACGTCCTCGACGGCACGCCTGCCGAACCGCCGGAACTCCTCGGAGAGCTGACCCTTCGGAGCGCCGTCGGACCACAGGTAGACGGCGCCGACGAGGATCAGGAACATGCCGAGGGTGGTGATGAACGACGGCACCCGCAGTCGCGTCGTGATCAGGCCGTTGACCAACCCGACCACCGCCCCGAAGGCGAGCAGCAGCAGGACCACCGGCCAGGTACGCGCCGGATCGCCGTCGATCAGCCGGGCGGCCACGACCACCTGTGCGGTGACCAGCGAGCCGACGGAGAGGTCGAACTCGCCGGAGACGATCACGAAGTACTGGCCGGCGGCGAGCAGGATGATCGGCGCCGACCGACCGAGGAACGACATCAGCGACGACGGGGCCAGGAAGTCGGGCTGCCGGATGCCGACGAGCACCAGCAGCACCGCGAGGATCGCGAGGATCGGCAGGACGCCACCGGGCCGGAGCCGGGGCACCCGCAGCGACAGCGTACGGGGCTGGACGGTCTGCATGGCTAGGCCGCCTTTCGCATGGCGCGGCGGGCGTAGACGGCGACCGCGGCGATGATGATGGCGCCCCGGATCACCTGCTTGAAGAAGGCATCGACCTCGAGCTGGTTGAAGATGGCGTCGATGCTGGCGAGCAGCAGCACGCCCCCGACGGTGCCGACGACACCGCCGCGCCCACCGGCGAGGGCGGTGCCGCCGATCACCACAGCGGCTATCGACTCCAGGTCGTACAGGCCCTCGGTGCCCACCCGGGGGGCGCCCGAGCCGAGCCGGCTGGCGAGGTAGATCCCGGCGAGCCCGGCACACAGCGAGCACAGCACGTGGGCGGCGACGAGAACCCGGTCGTTGCGGACGCCGGAGAGCCGGGCGACCTCCGGGTCACCGCCGACCGCGACCAGGTGGTGGCCGAAGCGGGTCCGCGAGAGCGCGAACCAGGCCGCCCCGGTCACGGCGACCAGCAGCAGGAACGACAACGGCACCGGACCGATCCGCTGGTAGCCGAGGGTCTGCACCAGGGTCGGCGAGGTGGTGCCGGCGGGGCCGTCGTAGCCGCTGTCGAGGTAACCCTTGAGCAGCAGCCCGACGCCGAGGGTGGCGATGAACGCGTTGACCCGGAATTTCGTGAACAGAAGCCCGTTGAGCAGCCCGACAGCCGCGCTGACCCCGAGCGCCAGGAGAATCGCCGGCAGCAGCGCGCCGTCGCTGCCGTTCATCGTCTCGGCCGCGACGAGGGTGCTGAGGCTGATCACGTACGCCACGGAGAGGTCGAGCGAACCGCCGAGGATGACAAGGGTCTGACCCACGGCGACGAGCCCGAGGCCGGCGGCGACGTGCAGGAGGCTCACCGTCGTGGACTGGTTGAACAGTTGACCACCGTCGACAAGGACGACCAGCCAGCCGATGGCGAGAGTGAGGGTCAGGGCCACGAACACGCCCGGCACGGGGCGTCGGGCCGGCAGCAGCGACAGGGCGCTCATGCGGCGGCCTCCCGTACGGTGCCGACGGCCAGGGCCATGACGTCCTCCTCGCTCGCGCCGGCGGGCAGTTCGCCGGCGATCCGGCCGTCGCGCATGACGACGATGCGGTCGCTCATCCCCAACAGCTCGGGCAGATCGGACGAGATCATCAGCACGGCCGCGCCGTCTCGGGCCAGACGGCGGACGAGGTCGTGGATGGCCGACTTCGCTCCCACGTCGATGCCGCGGGTCGGTTCGTCGAAGAGCAGGATCCGTGGGTTGAGCGCGAGCCACCGGGCCAGGACGACCTTCTGCTGGTTGCCGCCGGAGAGGAAGCGGATCTCCTGGTCGTCGCCGGCGCCGCGGATCTCCACGGCGGCGAGCAGGTCCCGTACCCGTGCGGTGCGCGCGGCGTGACCGGACCGGGCCGCGAAGACGGCCCGGCTGGCGAGCAGCGCGTTGTCGAGCACCGACTGCCGGGGCACGATCCCCTCGCCCTTGCGATCCTCGGTGACGTAGGCGATGCCGGCCCGCGTCGCGGTGCGCGGAGAACGGAGCCGGACCGGTCGGCCGTCGAGCGTGACGTCGCCGGTCGTGAACGGGGAGACGCCGAAGAGCGCGCGGGCCAGCGCCGAGCGCCCGGAGCCCTGGAGGCCGCCGATGCCGAGCACCTCGCCGGCGCGCAGCTGGAGGCCCACGTCGCGCAGCTTCCGGTTCCCCGCGGCGCGGACGCTGAGCCGTACCGGGCCGATGTCGTCGGGCGCGGCCCGGTCGGGGTAGTAGCTGGACAGCTCCCGGCCGACCATGTGCCGCACCAGCTCGTCGGCGGTGGTCGCGGCGGTGTCCACAGTGGTAACCCGGCGGCCGTCCTTGAGGACCGTGATCCGGGTGGACAGGTCGAAGACCTCGGTGAGCCGGTGCGAGACGTACAGCAGGCCGATCCCCCGCTCCTGGAGCCGGCGCACCAGCCCGTAGAGCAGCTCGACCTCGTGGTCGGCCAACGCCGCTGTCGGTTCGTCCATGATCAGCAGGCGCGCGTCCAGGGCGAGCGCCTTGGCGATCTCGACGACCTGCTGCTGCGCGACCCCGAGGCGTCCCACCCGGGCGTCGGCCGGCAGGGCGGTCTCCCCGATCGAGGCGAGCAGCCGAGCGGTGCGGTCGAGCATCTCCCGGCGGTCGACCAACCCGCGGCGGACCGGCTCGTGTCCCAGGTAGACGTTCTCCGCCACGGTGCGCTCCGGCAGCAGGTTGAACTCCTGGTGGATGATCCCGATGCCGGCCCGCTGGGCGTCGCGCGGTCCACGGAACACACGTGGCTCGCCGTCGAGTTCCACGGTCCCCCCGTCGGGGGCGTACCCGCCCGACACGATCTTCATGAGGGTGGACTTCCCGGCGCCGTTCTCCCCGACGACGGCGTGGACCTCGCCCGGCGCGACGTCGAGGTCGACACCGTCGAGCACGCGTACACCGAGGAAGGACTTGCCGATGCCCCTGAGGGTGAGCAGCGGCGCCGGCCGTGGGTCTGACATCCCGAAAGCCCTCGCAGACAGTAGTCATCAGCAGGATTCGATGTGACCCTACGGTCACGTCAAGGACCTGAACATCGAACTTTCGTAGACATCGACGGATACTTACGTTCTTGCGGTACGAACATTCCCTTGACATCGCCGAAACATCACACGTATGAAGATAGATGTTTGGATAGGGGTCCGCAATCCTCGACCGGGGCTGATTGACGGGGCCACAGTAGGAGCCGTCGGCGGTCCCGCCGCCGGCGGGTCGATCTCGCTCGCCGTCCACTGGGCAGGACGGCGGCGACGTTCATTGATTGACAGCTACCTATTGCTGGCTCATCCTGACCCCGTGAATCATCAGACGAAACTCGCGAGCTTCATCACGCTGGGTGACGTCTCCCGGTTCTGACTGCCGTCTTCGGCGAACGGCACGAGGACCGACCACCACAGTCGTGCCCTCGCGCGCGTCCAGGCACAACCTGGCGCGGCGCGGGGCCCATGGCCGCTACCGCAGTTGCCCGTCCGACCTAGGAGACGCCCATGCGTCGCAACACACTGCTCATCGCGATGATCGCCGGCTTGTTACTGGCGCTCGGCCTCGCGCCACCCGCCTCGGCGGCCCCGGCCTTCCGCGCCCTGCTGTTCACCAAGACCGTCGGCTACCGGCACGACTCGATCCCCGCCGGGATCTCCATGTTCCAGCAGCAGGCCGCGGCCAACAACTTCGAGCTGGTGCAGACCGAGGACTCCAGCGTCTTCACCCCGGCCAACCTCGCGACCTTCGACGTCATCATCATGTTCCAGACCTCCGGCATGGTCTGGACCTCCGCCGCCCAGCGCCAGGCCGTCGAGGGCTACCTCGCCAGCGGCAAGGGCATCGTCGGCGTCCACAACGCCACCGACATGGGCATCGAATCCGAGTACCCGTGGTGGGACCAGACCATCAACGGCGGCGCCCACATGCCCGAGCACTCCCCCGGCGTGCTGCCCGGCACCGCCATCGTCGCCGACAAGCAGCACCCGTCGACGGCGGGACTGCCGGACCGCTGGAACCGCAGCGAGGAGTGGTACAACTTCGACAGCAACCCGCGCGGCAACGTACACGTCCTGGTGACCGCCGACGAGCGGACGTACAACCCGGGATCCCGGGCCATGGGCCCGGACCACCCGATCTCCTGGTGCCGCAACGTCAGCGGCGGTCGGGTGTGGGCGACCGCGATGGGCCACGCCATCGACTCGTACAGCGAGACGAACTTCCGCAACCACGTCCTCGGTGGTGTCAAGTGGGCCGCCGGGAACGTCCCCGGCGACTGCGGTGGCACGGTGTGGGGCAACTTCGAGAAGAGGACCCTCGACGACAACACAGTCGACCCGATGGCGCTGGCCGTGGCACCTGACGGACGTGTCATCTACGTCCAGCGCGGCGGACAGGTCAAGATCTTCAAGCCCTCGACAAACAGCACAGTCACCGCCGCCACGCTCAGCGTCTACACCGGAGGTGAGGACGGCCTGACCGGCATGGCGTTGGATCCGAACTTCGCCAGTAACGGGTACGTGTACCTGTACCACTCGCCGGCGAGCAGCACGACCGACGTCAACCGCGTCTCGCGCTACACGCTCACCGGTGACACGCTCAACCTGTCCAGCGAGGCCCGGATCATCGACATCCCCGCCTACCGCGACCGCACGTTCCCCGAGCCCGGCCACACCGGTGGGTACATCGACTTCGGGCCGGACGGCAACCTCTACATCGCCACCGGAGACGACACGCCGCCGAACCTCGACCCCAACTGGCAGGGCTACGCACCGCTGGACTGGCGCTCGGGCAAGTCCAACCTCGACGCCGCCCGCAGCGCCGGAAACACCAACGACCTGCGCGGCAAGCTGCTGCGCGTCAAGCCCTCGGCCAGCGGCGGCTACACCATCCCGACCGGAAACCTCTACCCCCAGGGTACGGCGCAGACCCGGCCGGAGATCTACGCGATGGGCTTCCGCAACCCCTTCCGGTTTTCGATCGACAGGGCCAACGGCTGGGTCTACCTGGCCGACTACGGGCCGGACCGGAACCCGCCCACCACCAACCGCGGGCCCGAGGGGCTCGTCGAACTCAACGTGATCAAGTCGGCCGGCAACTACGGCTGGCCGTTCTGCCACGGGGACAACCAGCCCTACGCGCCGTACAACCCGGACACGGGCGTCGTCGGCGCGAAGTTCAACTGCAACGCGCCGGTCAACAACTCGCCCAACAACACGGGCCTGACCAGCCTCAAGCCGATCGTCGCGCCGAACATCTGGTACGGGTACGGCACCTCGCCGACCTTCCCGGAGCTGGGCTCCGGCGGCTCCGCGCCGATGGGCGGGCCGGTCTACCGGTACGACCCGGCGAACCCGTCCGCTACCAAGTTCCCGCCGTACTACGACGGCGTGCACTTCTTCTACGAGTGGTCCCGCAGCTACATCAAGGAGGTGCACTTCGACTCCGCCACGGCGGTGACCAGGACCAACCCGTTCCTGCCCAACACGCGCTTCAACAAGCCGATGGACATGGAGTTCGGCAAGGACGGCTCGCCCTACCTGTTGGAGTGGGGCACCAACTTCGGTGGCGGCAACAGCGACTCCGGGCTCTACCGGATCGACTACATCCAGGGCGGCCGCTCGCCGATCGTCAAGGCCACCGGCACTCCGACCAGCGGCAGCGCGCCGCTCACCGTCCAGTTCAGCAGCGCGGGCACTGCCGACCCGGACCCGGGCAACACACTGAGCTACCAGTGGACGTTCGGCGACGGCACCACCTCCACCGCCGCCAATCCGTCGCACGTCTACACCTCCAACGGCAACTACACGGCGCAGTTGAAGGTCACCGACAACACAGGCAAGACAGGCTTCGCCAACGTCCAGATCACCGTCGGCAACAGCGCGCCGGTGGTCACCATCACCACCCCGACCAATGGCGGGATGCTCACCTTCGGTGACAAGGTGCCGTACCAGATCAGCGTGACAGATCCGGACGGCGGGACGGTCGACTGCTCGAAGGTGTTCCTCAACCCGGCGCTGGGGCACGACGACCACGCGCACGAGACCACTGAGTACCCGGGTTGCTCGGGCACCATCTCCACCGACCTGCTCGGCGGGCACCCCGATGGAGCCAACCTGTTCTACGTGTTGAACGCGCGGTACACCGACAGTGGCGGTGCGGGTGGCGCGGCTCCGCTCACCGGCACCGCGCAGGCAATCCTCCAGCCGAAGCACAAGCAGTCGGAGTACTTCAGCAGCCAGTCCGGCGTCCGGGTCGTCGACCAGGCGGCGGCGGAGAGCACCAAGCGCGTCGGTGACATCTCCAACAACGACTGGATCGCGTTCAGCCCGATGAGCCTGTCCGGCATCTCGACGGTCAGCTACCGGCTGTCGTCGCCGTCCGGTGGCGGCACGATCGAGCTGCGGGCCGGTTCACCCACCGGAACGCTGCTGGCCACGACACCCGTGCCGAGCACCGGCGGCTGGGACAACTACCAGTCCACGGCGCCGGTGAGTGTCGCCGCCCTCGCGGGGACGCAGACGCTGTACATGGTGTTCAAGGGCAGCACGAACAACTGGTTCGACCTCGACTCGCACACCTTCGGCGGGGCAGGGGTCGGCGTTCCCGGCACCGGCACGGGCACCGGCGTGGCGGGCAAGACCTGGACGCTCACCGCGCAGCACAGTGGCAAGCTGATGGACGTCAGCGGCGTCTCCACCGCCGACGGCGCCCAGCTCACCCAGTGGGCGGCCACCGGGGGCAACAACCAGAAGTGGCAGGCCGTCGACGCCGGCGGTGGCGCGGTCTACCTCAAGGCGGTCCACAGCGGCAAGTGCGCCGAGGTGATCGGCGGCTCCACGGCGGCGGGCGCGTTCCTCCAGCAGGCCACCTGCAACAACAGCAACCAGCAGAAGTTCACCGCCACGGCCACGACGACGGCCGGGATCTACACGGTACGCAACGTGCAGAGCAACCTCTGCCTGGACGTCAACAGCGCGTCCACGGCGGACGGCGCCCGGCTCCTGCAGTGGACCTGCCACGGCGCGAGCAACCAGCAGTGGAGGTTCACCCAGGTGTGACGAAACCGCACTGACGACGGCACGCCCCGGTCGGGGCCGGCACCGAGCAACGGAGCCGGTCCCGGCCGGGGCGCTCCCGTCACCTGCCGAGCCAGCCGCCGTCGACGGGCAGCACGATCCCGTTGACGTAGTCCGACGCGGCAGACGCCAGGAACACCGTGGCACCACCGAGGTCGTCGGCGCGACCCCACCGGCCCGCCGGGATCCGGGCAAGGATCGCCGGTTCGCGCTCCGGGTCCTCGCGCAGGGCCCGGGTGTTGTCGGTGGCGATGTAGCCGGGGGCGATGGCGTTGACGTTCACCCCGTGGCCCGCCCATTCGTTCGCCAGCGCGCGGGTGAGCCCGGCGATGCCCGACTTGGACGCCGCGTAGCCCGGGACGGTGATGCCGCCCTGGAAACTCAGCAGCGACGCGGTGAAGATGATCTTGCCGTGGCCACGCTCCACCATCGTCCGGCCGATCTCCCGGCTCAGCACGAACTGACTGCTCAGGTTGACCTCGATCACGTGGTCCCACATCTCGTCCGGATGGTCGACGGCCGGCGTACGGGCGATCGTGCCCCCGTTGTTGACCAGGATGTCGATGGGGCCGAGGGCGGTGAGGTCCCGGCTCAGCCGGTGCACGGCTGCCCGGTCGGCGAGGTCGGCCCGCAGGGCGGTGAACCGGCGGCCGGCCGCGCGCACCAGGCGTTGCACCTCGCTGCCGTCGGCTTCGAGCTGGGCGGAGACCCCGATGACGTCGGCGCCGGCCAGGGCCAGCGCCTCGGCCATCGCGAGCCCGATCCCGCGCCGGGCGCCGGTCACCACGGCGGTCCGTCCGGTCAGGTCGAACAGGGTCATCGGTTTCCCTCCGACAGGTCGAGCAGGACCTTCATGACGCCGCCACTCTCCAACGCCGTGAACGCGGCGTCGGCCGCCTCGACGGGCTCGACCCGGGAGATGAGCTGCCGGGCCGGGATCGCGCCGGACGCGACCAACCGGATCGCCTCCACCACGTCGTCGCGCTGGTAGAGGCGTGCGCCCAGCAACTCCAGTTCGCGCCAGAAGAACCGGTGCAGGTTGACCTCGCGCGGCCTGGGGTGGATCGCCACCATCACCAGCCGGCCCCGGGTGGTGAGGACGTCGACCGCGGTGGCGACACCGCCTGCGGAGCCGGAGACCTCGAACGCCACGTCGGCGCCCGCGCCGTCGGTCCGATCGTTGACAAGTGCCACGACGTCGGTCGTCGTCGGGTCGACCGCCTCGACCCCGATCCTGCCCGCCACGTCGCGGCGGAACGGGTCCGGCTCGACGAGGAGCACGCGCGCCCCCCGACCCCGCGCGACGGTGGCGATGAGCACCCCGACCGGACCGCCGCCCACCACGACCACCTGGTCGTCGGCGCTCACGTTCCCCCGGCGGACGTCGTGCACCGCGACGGCGACCGGTTCGACGAGCGCCGCGTGGTCCAGGGGCAGATCCTCGGGCAGCGGCAGGACCAGGTCCGTCGGCACCGTCCAGGAGGACTGCATGGCGCCGGGTGAGTCGATGCCGAGGAAGTTCATGGAGTGGCAGATGTGGGAGAGCCCGCGTCGGCAGGCGGCGCACTCCCCGCACGGCCGGGCCGGCATGACGGTGACGGCCTGGCCGACGGTCAAGCCTGTGGCGCCCTCGCCGACTGCCGCGATCCGTCCGGACATCTCATGCCCGATGATCGCCGACGCGCCGACCCGCGCGTCCATGTCTCCGTGGTAGATGTGCAGGTCGGTGCCGCAGATCCCGGTGTAGGCCACCTCGATACGCACCTGGCCTCGGCCCGGTGCCTCCGGTTCCCGTTCCTCGACCCTGAGGTCTCGCGCACCCCGGTAGACGACTGCCTTCATCGATCCTCCAACTCGGCGGTCGGAACGCCGTTCGTCCCGACCGGGTGGGTGGTCAGCTCACGTGTTGTCAGTGACGTGCGGTGGACGACACCTCGTTGTGCGAGTTCAGCGGCACCACGGGGACCTTGCGGGCGGAGACGCCGTCGACTCCTGCCAGCAACCGGCGCCCGGCCCGTTCCGGCCGGACGTTGGGGCTCTCGGCCGTCTGCGCGTGCGGGCGGCGGCTGGCCGCCCGGATCCGCTCCTCGTCGACGCGGACTCCCAGTCCGGGTGTGTCGGCGAGAACGAACGCACCGTCCTCGACGTGGTGGTCGACTGTGACGCCGACCGGTGGGCGCAGGTCCTGAAGTTCGCTGGTCAGGTGGTTCGGGACCGATGTCGCCGCGTGCAGCAGCCCGATCGGGCTGTTGCCGATCGGGCTGACCGGCAGGTCGTGGGCGTGTGCCAGCGCCGATGCCCGCAGGAAGTGGGTGACGCCCCAGACGGCAGCCATCTGGACGATGTCGACCGCGCCGGCGGCGATCAGCGGCCGGTACTGTTCGAGCCCGGTGAGGTTCTCCCCGGTGGCGACCGACGCGTTGATCCCCCGGCCGACCGCCGCGTGGCCCTCGGCGTCCCAGCGCCGGACCGGCTCCTCGATCCAGATGAGGTCCAGGGCGCGCTCGATCTCCACCACGTGCCGGACCGCCTGCTTGCGGGTCCACGCCTCGTTCACATCGAGCATCAGACCCGGCCGCAGCCCGTTCCCGGCCTCGGTCAGCACGTCCCGGACCAGGGCGAGGCGGTGCCTGTCGCGCTCGATGTCCAGGCCACCCTTGAGCTTGGCGGCCCGCAGGCCGTGGCTGGCGTAGACCTCGTACTCCGCGACGAGTTCGTCGTCGGTGAGCCCGATGTCCAGGCCGGACGCGTAGGCGGGTACCCGCCTGTCGCGTCCGCCCAGCAGTCGCCACAGCGGCTCCCCGACGGCCTGCGCCTTGATGTCCCACAGGGCCGTGTCGATGGCGCCGATGGTGCCGAACACCGGGCCCGCGTGGCCCGCCTTGAAGGTGTGCCGCAGCATGCGGTCGTACAGCGTGGTCACCGCCCGCGGATCCTCACCCTCGACGGCGGCGAAGATCCGCTCGATCTCGACGTGCGGCCCGAGGCCGACCCCCGAGATGCCCTCGTCGGTCTCGACGATGACGATCGACACCGGGACCACCCCGTCGGCGAAGACGCCGTTGGCATCGCCGACCGGCCGCCCCCATTCCTGGACCGTGGCGAGTGTCCGATATCCAGTGATCCGCATGTCAACCCTTCGTGGAACCGGCGGCGACGCCGTCGGCGATCTGGCGCTGGAGGAACAGGTAGACCAACAGGACGGGTATCGCGGCGATCAGAACGCCCGAGGCGAAGGTGGGGATGTTGTCGGAGTACTGCCCGCGCAGGGACGTCACCCCGACCATCAGCGTCCGGTGCTCGGCCGAGGGCATCATCACCAGCGCCATGAGGACGTCGTTCCAGCAGAACAGGGCGTTGAGGATGCCGACCGACAGCAGCGCGGGGGTGCCCAGGGGCAGCATGATCCTGCGGTACACGCCGTACACGGTGTTGCCGTCGATCCGGGCGGCGTCGACGATCTCCGGCGGGATGCCCCGGTAGTAGCTGGTCATCAAAAAGACGGTGAAGGGCAGGAACTGCGCCACGTAGACGAGGATCAGACCGGGGTACGTGTCGATAAGCGCGGTGTCGGACATGATCCTGGCGAGCGGCACCATGATCACCTGGAACGGGATGAAGAGTCCGGCCAGGCATCCCAGGAACAGCGTCGACGAGCCACGGAACCGCAGCTGGCTCAGGGCGAAGCCGGCCATCGACCCGAGCAGCAGCAGCAGGACCACCGACGAGGTCACCACGAACAGCGAGTTGGCGAAGTAGCGGCCCATGCCGACGCTGTTCCAGGCGGTGTCGATGTTCTCCCACCGCAGGGTGTCGGTCAGAGAGAACCGGTCCAGGATGTAGTCCCGGCGGGTCTTCATCGCGACGTTGGCGGTGAACAGCAGGGGGTAGATCGTCGCCACGGCGAGCAGCGACATGGGGATGGCGATCAGCCATCGTCCCAGGCGGAGGCGAGGCATCAGTCCTCCTTTCCGGAGCGCTCGAGCAGCTTGATCTGCAACAGCCCCACGACGAGCATGATCATGAAGAGGACCGTCGACGCGGCCGACGCGAGAGCCGGCCTGTTCATCTGGCCCTGCTGCTTCCAGATGTAGAACTCCGGCAGGTACGTCGCACCCTCCGGCCCGCCGCTCGTCATCACGTAGAGCAGCCCGAACATCGAGGTCAGCATCCCGATCATCGTGGTCACGAAGACGAACTGGATGGTGCGCGAGAGGCTCGGAACGATCACGTGCCAGACGACCTGGGGCATCGACGCGCCGTCCACACGTGCGGCGTCCAGCAGCGCGGCGTCCAGGGTGGCGAACCCTGCGAGGAACACCACAAGAGCCATGCCGAAGGTGGCCCAGATGTGCACGCCGACCACCATGAACATCGCGACGCTCGGGTCGCCGAGCCAGTCGATCGGGCCGACCCCGGCCGCCCCGAGGACGGCGTTGAGGGGGCCGTCGAAGGCGAGCAGCAGGTTGAAGATCGCGCCGACGATGACCGGGGACAGTACGGCCGGGAAGAAGTAGACGCTGCGGTAGAAGCGGTGCCCGGGCACCCGCAGGTAGATGAACGTGGCGAGCAGGCCGGGGATGGCCACCGCCACCGGCAGCAGCAGCACCAGCAGCCCGACGTTGCTCAGCGCGGTCCGGAACAGCGGGTCGGCGAACAGCTCCCGGTAGTTGCCGAACCCGACGGCCGTCCCGTTCTGCGCGCCGTCGCCGGTGAAGGAGAAGTTGACCCCCAGGACCAGCGGGTAGAGCCGCAGCAGGACGATGATCAGCACGGCCGGGGCGACCAGGATGTAGGGGGCGAGGCGCTCGGCCCCGGCACCGCCGCCGGCGCGACGGCGGAGGGTGCCGCCGCGCCGGGTGGACGAGGTGACTGCGGGCCCGCCGGCCCGCCCGGCCGGAGCCGGACGGACCGACGGGTGCGTGTTTCCGATCGGCACGTGCTCAGCCCGCCTGGTCGGAAGCGGCCAGTTGCTTCACCACCTCGTCGACGGTGATCGAGCCGCTGAGCAGCTGCTGGGAGAGGCGTCCCATCAGGTCGATCGTCTTCGAGGAGAGCGCCACGTGCAGGGCGGGCTTACCGCTCTTGAGCTCGCCGACGATCGTGGCGGCGGCCGGGCCGGCCTGCGACACGTCGATTGTGGTGTCGGCGACGATCGCGCCCGCGCCGGAGTAGAAGGCGTTGAGCGCCTCGGTCGACGTCAGGGAACGCACCAGGTCGGCGGCCACCTTCGGGTCCTTCGTCCACTTGGCGACCGCGTAGCCGATGCCCCCGTCGTACGGGAGGCTCGGCGTGGTGCCGGCGGTGACGATCGGCGGCTTCATGACGCCCAGCTTCTCCGGGGTCAGGAACTCGTTGAAGTCCTGCCAGTGCCCGACATCCGACATCAGGCCCATGACGTGGGCGGCCTTGCCGGACTGGAAGAACGCGAAGGAGTCGTTGAACATGGCCGTCGAGTTGGCCCCGTCGCTGTTCATCTTCCGGTCGGCGGCCTCCTTCCAGAGCTGGAAGATCCGCTTCACGTTCGCCGAGTTCCAGTCGCGCTTACCGGCGATCCAGGCGTCGTACTCCTGGGAGGTGAGGGTGGTCGAGCCCAGGCTGGAGAGCCAGAACTGGATGCCGACGCCCTCCTTGTTGCCGAGGGCGAAGCACTTGGCGCCGGCCTTGGCGATGGCGGCGCAGTCGGCGACGAACCTGTCCCACGTGGTCGCCGGGCTCGCCGGGTCGAGACCGGCCTTCTCGTAGATCCCCTTGTTGTAGTAGATGGGATAGCCCTGCAGCGTCACCGGGCCGCCGTAGATCTTGCCGTCCTTGGTGAACGCGTCCCAGCCGGCCAGGCGCTGCTTGTCCTCGGCCACGTAGTCGGTGAGCGGCACGAGCGCGTCCACCCGGTCGCGGATCTGGCCGCCGCCGTTGAACATCATGACGTCCGGGCCCTTGCCGGACTGGATGGCCGCTCCGAGCAACGTGTAGTACTGGTCGAACGGCTGCGCGACGAACTCGACAGTGACGTCCGGGTGCTTTTTCTTGAAGTCCGCCTTCGCCTTGTCCAGATAGGATTTGGCGAACGCCTCACCGGACTTGAAGTCCCACACCACCAGCTTGCCGTCCGAAGTGGTGGACTTTCCCGAATCGCTGGCACTTCCACAGCCGGCCAAGGCCAGGCTCACAACGAGGACGGCCGACCACATTGCTCGCTGTCTCATCAGTTGTCACCTCTGAAAGTGGGGTGGCCGGCGGGCGTCCCGCGAGCCAATATTGACGGGAAGGTAACTCGTATGACGTGTGACGTCAATAGTCGGCCGTACACTGAGCCGGACGTCGTGCCACGGCGAGCAGTTCGGAGGGGGACATGACGCCACCGCAGGAGACAGCCCTGAACAACTCGGCGACCCCGGCGTGGGTTCATCGACCGGCCAACCTCGCCAGGGCGGTCACCGCCGAACTGGTGGAGCGCATCGTCCGCGGCGTACACCCGTCCGGGACGTCGCTACCTCCCGAGCCGATCCTCTGCGAGACCTTCTCGGTGAGCCGGACCGTCGTCCGGGAGGCGGTGAAGATCCTTCAGGAGAAGGGGCTGGTCCAGGTCCGCCAGGGCGCCGGCACCATGGTCACCCCCGAGTCGGACTGGCACATGCTCGACGAGCTGGTCCTGGCGGCCACCATCGCCGTGGACGACAGCCTCGCCATCCTCGACGACCTCGTCGTCACCCGGCGGGTGCTGGAGTCCGACATGGCGAACGTCGCCGCCCGGCTCGCCGACGCGGAGACCGTCGAGCGGCTACGCGCCCAGGTGGACCGGATGGACGAACTCGTCGACGACCAGGTCACCTACCACGAGCACGACAGGGCCTTCCACGACACGATCATGCAGGCGTCGGGCAACCGCATCGCCCGCGGCGTCGTACGGGCGCTGGAGAGCCAGGTCATCAACACCGCCCGCTACATGGGGCGGACCGAACGGTCCCTGTGCGTGGCCTCCAACAAGGGTCATCGGCGCATCTACGAGCGCATCGCCGCACAGGATCCGGACGGCGCCGCCGAGGCGATGTTCACCCACATCACCGAGGCGTGGCTGGTCCGCCGCAGCGGTTCGGGCAAGCCGGTCCGCCTCCAGCGCTGACCGTCGCGGACGGTACGGCGGCGCCCGCCCCCCGGCACACGGGAGCGGACGCCGCCGCCTGACGCCGACCGACGTCACGAGAACTGCGAGAAGAACCTCCAGATCTCACCCTTGGTCCAGGTCGTGATGCCGCTCTCGGCGTACGTCCCGTCCACAGGTCCGGGCATGTGGCCGTTGTCGTACGCGGCCCACTGCACCGGATAACCCGACCGGCAGCCGGAGTAGGTGGTCGTGATGTGCGTCCGGCTGCCCGCCGCCGGCTCTGGCGGGTTCTGGGCGGTGCAACCGTTGTTCCGGACGAACGTGTCGCGCAGCGCCCGCCCCTGGGAGATGTTCAGGACGTTGTCCGAGATGCCGTGCAGCCCGAAGTAGGCGATGGGCTGCGTACCGCCGCTGCACCCGCTGATCTGCGCGCCGGAGATGACCGCGACGGCCCGGAACACGGTGGCCCGCGCGCAGGCCACGGCGTAGCTCATGCCGCCACCCCAGCTGAAGCCGAGGGCGAACCGCTGCCGCGGGTTGACACACAGGCCGCTCTCGATCCGGCTGATCATGTCGTCGACGAAGGTGATGTCCTCGCCGCCGGCGTTGCCCCAGCCGTTGCCGAATCCCTGGGGCGCGACCAGGATCGCGCTGTTGTTCGACTGCTCCTGCTGCCCGTAGTAGGACCACGCGGCCCCGCTGGTGCCGCCGGAGGAGATGTCCTGCATGGTGCCGCCCCGCCAGTGGAACGCGAAGATCAGCCGGTACGGGTTGCTGTTGTTGTAGTTCGCGGGCACCCGCAGGATGAACGTCCGGCTCTTGCCGTTGCTCTGGATCGTGTGCGTGCCGCTGGCCAGCGTCGGCGCCTTGCCGCACCCGCTGCCGCCCGACGGCGGCGGCTCGGTGCTGCCGGTCGGGACGAGCTGCCACTGCTGGTTGGCGCCGTTCCAGTCGGAGTACTGCACGACGTTCGCTCCGTCGGCGGTGGAGGCGCCCTGCACCTCCACGGCCTTGCCGCTGTGCCTGCTGATGAGCCGAACGTAGCCGCCGTCCGAGTCGGCCAGGCGGAACTGCTGGTTCGTGCCGTTGAGGTCGGACCACTGCACGACGGTGCCGCCGTCGGCTGTGGAGAAGTTGGACACGTCGAGGACCTTGCCCGAGTGCCGGGACTTCAGCCGGTAGTAGCCGCCTCCCGAGTCCACGAACTGCCACTGCTGGTTCGCGCCGTTGTTGCGCGTCCACTGCGTGATCCGCGCGCCGTCGTTGGTGGCCGAGCCGTACAGGTCCAACGCCTTGCCGCTGTTGCGGTTCACCAGGACGTACGAGGCGTTGGTGTCCACTGTCGCCGCCGCCGCGGGCGCCGCGTCGACCGCGACGAGCGTGCCGGCGGTCAGGACCGCGGCGGCCGCCGCGGCCGACGCCGACCGCCAGCGACGTCTCGGTCGAGAGGCGGGACGAGCCTCACCGATGGCCTTCATGGTCACTCCTTCGGTAGGGGTCACCCACGGGCGAGACGCACGCGCGTGCCCTGGCGTGTGTGCCGGCGTCCGATGGTGGCGTCAGCACGGTGGGGGGTGTGGTGCGGGCGGGATGCGGCCGGCCCGGTGGAGCGCTGCCGCGCATCCGGGCCCCCGGCGGCCCACGCGACCCGCGAGTCAGAAGTTAGCGCTCACAACGTCATACGTCAAACGACTGCCATCGATACGACGCGCGCGTCTCGACGGCCATCGGACGGGTCGGTATGGTCGCGGCGTCCGGCAGGGGCAGGCGCGCCCAGGCGCGTGCCGACGCCCCTGTCCACTATCGCGGAGGCGTGAGATGCGACGACACGCAATGGTCATCCGGCTCCGGCCGGAGCACCGGGAGACCTACCTTCGGCTGCACGCCGCCGTCTGGCCCGCCGTCGAGGAGACCCTGCGGCAGGCGAACATGCGCAACTTCAGCATCTTCCTGCACGACGACCTGCTGTTCGGCTACTACGAGTACGTGGGCGACGACCACGCCGCCGACCAGGCGCGGATCGCCGCCGACCCGCAGACGCAGGAGTGGTGGAAGCTGACCGAGCCGTGCCAGGAGTCGCTGGCCCCGGAGGGAAGCGACGACTGGTGGGTTCCCGTGCCGGAGGTGTGGCACCTCGCCGACAAGGACGGCTGACCGCCGGCCCGGATCACTCGGGCGGCTTCGCCCCCGACCGCTCGCTCACCATGTACGCCGCGTACCAGTCGGGCCAGTTTTCGTCAGTCGTACCGGTGCGCTTCTCGTGCTCACCGTGGGCGGCGGCCGCGCGCCGCAGCGCGCCCGCCAGGTCGCTGTCCGAGGTGTACGACGTCACTCCCCCCTCGATCCGTCCGGGGAGCCGGGTGGTGATCTCCTGCACGAGCCAGGTGTTGCCGTCCGGGTCACGGAACGTGGCGCGGGAGAAGTAGCTGCGACGCTCGGGATCCGGCCCGTCGACCGGCCCGTCCGGGCCGACGTGGAAGACGCCGCTGACCTCGACGCCGACGGCGAGCAGGGCGTCGCGGGCCGCCTCGACGTCGGACACGACCAGGTACGCCGTTGCCGAGCCGGGCGTCGCCGACGTGAGCTGCGACCCGAACTGCACCGAACACGCGGAGCCGCGCGGCGTGAACTGGACGATGCCGGGGGGCGTCTTGTCGAGGCGCCACCCGAGGCTCTCGTAGAACCGCTTCGCGCTGTCGACGTCCGACACGGGGATGACGACCACCTCGACCTTCACGTCGAGGGTCTCGATACGCGACATCGCGCTCGCGTCACCCGGCGTGGCCTTCGGGCTCATCGCGGCCTCCTGGTGTGGGTGCGGGAGTCACGGTCGACGATCACCACGCTACTGGCCGCACCCGGGCCGCGGTGCGCGTTCACCGCATCACCGCCGACGCCGTAGCCGTCAGTCCTCGCCCCGCGCGCCGAGGTGGGCGCGCAGCGCCGCGGCGATCTCGCCGGCCGCGCGGAGCTGATCCGGCGTCAGTGCGTCGACGAACAACTCCCGGATGGCGCGCAGGTGCGGAAAGGTGGAATTCCGGAAGGCGTCCGCTCCCGCCGGGGTGAGGAGCACCTCCGACCCACGGGGGACGGTGGGGCACTCCTGGCGGCGGATGAGCCCCCGGCGCTCCATCCGGGCCAGATGGTGGGAGAGCCGGCTGCGCTCCCAGCCGATGTGGGCCGCCAGCGCGGAGGAACGCATCTGCCGGTCCTGCGCCTCACTGAGGGCGAGCAGCACCACGTAGTCCCCCGGCGAGAGCGCGGAGTCGGCCTGGAGGCGGGTGCTGACCCGGGAGCTCAGGGCCTCGGTCGTCTCGATGAAGTCCCGCCAGATCCGTAGCTCGTCCGCGGTCGGCAGCTGGCGTCCCCTCCGCCGCTCGGGTGTGGCGCTGGTCATGTCAGTCTCCATGGAATTGACGCGTCAATCGGCAGGTTAACATCATTGACACGTCAACAGGGAGGGCCGCTTCCCGCGGGTCACCGGCAGGAGCGCCGAGGAGGAGACAATGACGGCTCAACGCTTCGAACTGGGGCTGAACTCGTTCGGGGAGGTGGCCACCGACGGCGACCGGACCCTGACCGACGCCGAGACGGTACGACTGCTCGTCGACGAGGCCCGACTCGCGGAGTCGGTGGGCCTCGACATCTTCAGCCTCGGTGAGCACTACCGGGAGGGCCACAACGACTCGGCCACACCTGTGCTGCTCGCGGCCATGGCGACGGCGACCGACCGGATCCGTCTGGGCACCTCGGTCACGGTGCTCAGCACCAACGATCCGGTACGCCTCTACCACGAGTTCGCCACCCTCGACGCGGTGTCCGACGGTCGGGCCCAACTGGTCCTCGGGCGGGCGTCGGCCACCGAGTCGTTCCCCCTGTTCGGCTACGACCTGGCGGACTACGAGCGGTTGTTCGAGGAGAAGCTCGACCTCTTCGTCCGACTCCAACGGGACGAAACGGTCACCTGGTCCGGCACCGTGCGGACTCCCCTGGTCGACACGCGACTTCACCCGCGCATGCGCCCGGGCGGTATCCCGACCTGGATCGGTGTCGGCGGGAGCCCCAACTCGGTGGTCCGCGCAGCCCGCCACGGACTGCCGCTCATGCTCGCGATCATCGGCGGACGGCCACAGCGGTTCGCCGGCCATGTCGACCTCTACCTCCAGGCACTCAAGCAGTTCGGGAACCCCGTACAGCCGATCGGGCAGCACTCACTCGGCCTTGTCGCGGACACCGACGAGGAGGCGGTGGAAACATGGTGGCGGTACTGGCAGCCGACGGTGGCGCGGCTCGCCGAGGAGCGCGGCTTCTACAAACCGGACCGCGCACGCTACGAGGCCGAAATCGACAACGGAGCGTTGTTCGTCGGGTCCCCGGAGACGGTCGCCCAGAAGATCGCCACCATGGCCCGTGATCTGCGACTGAGTCGATTCGACCTCAAATACGACATCATGCACCTGCCTCGCGAGGCACGCGCGCGCACCATCGAGCTGCTGGGCAGCGAGGTCGCGCCGCGGGTCCGGGAGCTGTTGACGAAGGAGCCCACCCATGTCTGACCTCGTGTTCGGCCTCGACACCTTCGGCGACGTACCGCAGGACGACAACGGGATGCCGGTCTCCCACGCCGCGGCGATCCGTCAGGTCGTCGACGAGGCGGTGCTGGCCGACGACCTCGGCGTCGACGTGATCGCCCTCGGCGAGCACCACCGGCCGGAGTACTCGGTGTCGACGCCGGAGACAGTGCTGGCGGGCATCGCCTCGCGTACCTCGCGGATCCGGCTCTCGTCCGGCGTGACGGTGCTCAGCTCCGACGACCCGGTCCGGGTGTTCCAACGCTTCGCCACAGTCGACGCGCTGTCAAACGGCCGGGCCGAGGTGATCCTCGGTCGCGGCTCGTTCACCGAGTCGTTCCCCCTGTTCGGCTACGACCTGGCGGACTACGACACGCTGTTCGAGGAGAAGATCGAGCTGTTCGCGAAGCTCCTCGACGAGAAGCCGGTCACCTGGAGCGGCACTCTCCGTGCGCCCCTCAAGGACGCCGACGTCTTCCCGAAGACCGAATCGGGGCACCTCACCACCTGGGTGGGTGTCGGCGGCTCGCCGCAGTCCGTCGTCCGCACCGCGCAGTACGGCTTCCCGCTCATGCTGGCCATCATCGGCGGCGCTCCGGAGCGGTTCGCGCCCTACATCGACCTGTACCGGCGGGCGGCCGACCAGCTCGGCACCACCGCGCACCCGGTCGGGATGCACTCACCCGGCTTCATCGCCGACACCGACGAGGAGGCCAGAGAGGTGTTCTGGCCGCACTACCGGGTCATGCGGAACCGGATCGGCGCGTTGCGGGGCTGGCCACCGATCCGTCGCGAGGAGTTCGACTCCGAGGTGGAGCACGGCTCGCTGTACATCGGTTCACCGGAGACGGTGGCCCGCCGGATGGCCCGCGCCATCGGCAGCCTCGGCGTCGGCCGGTTCGACCTCATCTACACGGCGGGAGCCCAGCCGGTCAGCGCCCGGATGCGTGCCGTGGAGCTCTACGGCTCCCGGGTGATCCCCATGGTCCGCGACATCCTGGCCGGCTGAACCACCGCACCGGCACCCTGGAGGGGAAAGACATGAACGTCAACGACCGGCCGCAGAGCCTCGCCGTCCTCGGGGCCGGCAAGGTGGGTACCGTCCTGGCCCGGCTCGCGCTCGTCGCCGGCTACCGGGTGCTGGTCGCCGGCTCCGGCGACCCGGCGAAGATCGCCCTCACCATCGAGGTGCTCACCCCCGGGGCGACCGCGACCACATCGGCCGACGCCGTGGCCGACGCCGACGTCGTCATCCTCGCCCTGCCGCTGGGCAAGTACCGGGCGATCCCCGCCGAGGCGCTGCGCGGCAAGCTCGTCGTCGACGCGATGAACTACTGGTGGGAGGTCGACGGCATCCGCGACGACCTGACCGATCCGCGCACGTCGTCAAGCGAGATCGTCCAGGCGTTCCTGGCCGGCGCGCGGGTCGTCAAGGCGTTCAACCACATGGGCTACCACGATCTCGAGGACGAGGCGCGGCCGGCCGGAGCCGCCGGCCGCAAGGCCATCGCGATCGCCGGCGACGACCCCGCTGATCTCGCCGCCGTGGCGTCCCTCGTCGACGCTCTCGGCTTCGACCCGGTCGTCGCCGGCGCTCTCGCCGACGGGGTACGGCTCGAACCGGGCAGCGAGTTGTTCGGAGCGAACGTGAGTGCCGCCGAGGTGCGCGCCATGCTCGACCGGTTTCCCGAGTCGGAGCGCGGGCGGGTCATCGCCTCCGCACGCGGCTCCGACCTGCCCGGGTGACGGACACCGCCGGAACAGGGGCGGTGCGAGCGCGACGGGTCAGCCGCCGGAGCCGTCCTGCGCGCCGCGTGACTGTCGCCCTCCAGGTAGACATGCTGGTGCCCCTGGCCCGAGTTGACGTTCACCTGGTCGAGCTGGGTCGCGGCGACCGACCACGTCGCAGCCCAGCTCGACGCGGTGACGACGGTCGATGACTGGAGCGCGTACCGGTTGCGGCCCGTCACCTGACCCGGGCGACGGCGCCGTTGAACGACACGTCCCGCACGGATGGCCGCGGCTGGGGCGCGTCGTCGGCACGCCACCGCGACACCGAGACGATGCCGGGCTCGACGAGCTCCAACCCGTCGAGAAGGCCCGCGAACTGCTCGGTGGTGCGGGCCTGGAACCGGCCGTCCTGGTTGTTCGCCTCCAGTTTCGCGGTCACCTCGGGCGGCAGATATTCCCAGGTCACGTGCGAGGCGACGACATAGCTGCCGGACGGAAGCGCGGCGACGAGGCGGTCGAGGATGCTCCTGGGGCCCTCGTCGTCGCGGATGAAGTGCAGGATGGCCACCAGCATCAACGCGACAGGCTGGGTGAGGTCCAACGTGGCGCGCAGATCCGGATGGGCGAGGATCCGTTCGGGCTCACGCAGGTCGGCGTCGAGGTAGGTCGTGCGGCCCTCGGGCGTGCTGTTGAGCAGCGCACGGGCGTGGGCGAGGACGATCGGGTCGTTGTCGACGTAGACGACCCGCGCCGTCGGGTCGATCGCCTGGGCGACCTCGTGCGTGTTGTCGGCGGTCGGGATGCCCGTCCCGATGTCGAGGAACTGGCGCACACCCTGCTGCGCCAGGAACCGCACCGCGCGGTGCAGGAACATCCGGTTCTCCACGGCGGCGAGCCGGATGGTGGGCATGGCGGCCGCGAGGGCGTCGCCGGACTGCCGGTCGGCGGCGAAGTTGTCCTTGCCACCGAGCAGGTAGTTGTACCTGCGGGCGGGGTGCGCGACAGTGGTGTCGATCCGGTCTGCCGCCGAAAGATCTCCGCTGCGGAACGTCACCCCGGGCCTCCCATCGCCACGTCGTCTCCACAAGGTACACAGCGCGCCACCGACGCGATGCCCGGTCGACGGCCCGCTGATCGTCAACCGGCCGTCCCGTCCCGGCAGCCACGTCCCGGGTTCTCGTCGCCGCGTACTCCCGTCACGAGGTCCGTGGTGGTGTGCGCCCGCACGCCCGGCTCCGCGCCGTCGGTGAACCGCGCGACTACCGCTCGGACGTGCCGCTCGGCCGGCTCGGCGAGGCCGTCGTAGACGGCCGCGAACAGCTCCCGGGCCGGCCGCCGGGGCCATCGGACCGGAAGGAGTTCCAGCGGCAGCTGCGGGTCGAGGATGGGAAAGCGCCGGAAGGTGTCCATGACCTCGGTACGCGCCCGCACCGCGGCCGTGCCGTCGACCCGCCCCGATTGTACGAGTGGGACCAGGGGCGTCCACCGCCGCAGGAACACCTCGTAGTGTCCGCTGATCGCCTCGACGTCCCAGGCCTCGATGGGCGCTCGTTGGCTTGTCGTGTCGAGCGCGGACTGCCGGCCGCGGAACACTGTGACCCGGCCCGCCGACAGCTGACCGAGCAGTTCCCGCGCCGGTGGGGTCAGCTCGTACGGTGAGATCCACAGTCCGTCGTACAGCGGCGCGTACCCGAGCCACCGGAGCTGGCCGCGCAGAGCCCGCCGCTGCGCGCCGCGGTCCTGTGGCAGCGAGAAGGCGACAGTCGTCCAGCACCCGTCCCACGACGTCGTCGCGGCGGTGGAGGTCAGGATCCACTGTGCCCCGGCGGACAGGTTGGCGGCGGCGGCACGACTGAGCCGGTACGAGCTGCGCCTGCCGTGCCGGCTGCCCTCCAGCACGCCCCGACGGGACAGCCGGCTGATCGCGGTCCGCGCGCCGGCAGTGGTCACCCCCGACTCGGCGAGCAGCGCGACTATCGCTGCGGACGGGAGCGCGGCGCGGGTCCGCACCGTGTAGTCGGCGAGCAGGGTCACCGCGACGCCCTGGGGCGAGTTGCCGGCCTGGCGCCGGGGCAGCCGGAGCGAGTGCTCCCCGTCGTCCGGATATATCTCCTCGATGTCGAACGGGCTCGCCACAGGCCCTCCGGGCTCGACTCGGGGACGTTGTCCCGACTCTAAACCGAACGCCGGCGGACCCGCCCACATTCTTGATCGAGGTACATCGATTGACACTTATCCGTCCTGAGGGAACACTATCTGCTACGCGATCCCGTACGGAGCCGGCAGGGCATGCACACGTACCAGGCGATGCGCGATCACGCGGGCGGCCGGGCACGCCCGCGACCGGAACGCGCGGCCAGTCCCAGCCCGCACAGGTGATCGAAGGAGTCGTCCCCGTGACAATCAGAAGGAAACTGCTACTACTGGGCCTCGCCGTGTCGCTGGTGGCCGCCGGCCTGATGGTTCCCACCATCCGGCCCGCGTACGCAGCATCGCTGGTCGAGGTCACCAGCTTCGGCGACAACCCGGGCCGGATGCGCATGCACGTCTACGCGCCGGACACCCGTCCGGCCCGGCCGGCGGTCGTGGTGGCCATGCACGGCTGCGGCGGGTCCGGCCCCGGCTTCTACTCCGGCAGCGAGTTCGCCGCACAGGCCGACAGGTACGGATTCATCGTGATCTACCCGAGCGCGACCCAGCAGGCCGGGTTCGGCAACTGCTTCGACACCTGGTCGGACGCCGCCAAGCGTCGCGGCGGCGGCAGCGACCCGGTGTCGATCATCTCCATGATCCGGTACGCGCAGCAGCAGTACGGCGCCGACGCCGACCGGGTCTACGCCACCGGCAGCTCGTCCGGCGGCATGATGACCAACCACATGCTTGCCCTGTACCCCGACGTGTTCAAGGCCGGCGCCGCGTTCATGGGCGTTCCCTTCAACTGCTTCGCCAACGCGGCGGACTACCCGCCCACGAGCAGCCAGTGCACCGGCGGCGCCATGAACCGCACCCCGCAGCAGTGGGGTGACGCGGTCCGCCAGGCCTACCCGGGCTACACCGGCCCCCGCCCACGGGTGCAGTTGTGGCACGGCACCAACGACACGCTCGTGCCGTACTCGCTCCTTCAGGAGACGATCGAGCAGTGGACAAACGTGTTCGGTCTCAGCCAGACACCGACTTCCACCGACACGCCGCAGGCCAACTGGAACCGGCGCAGGTACGCCGACGCCGCCGGCACCGTCCAGGTCGAGGCGTACAGCATCCAGGGGGCCGGGCACAGCCTGCCGGCCGGCGGCATGGCCGCGGCGGCCGTCGCGTTCTTCGGCCTGTCCGCCCCGCCCACGACGCCCCCGCCCACCACGCCGCCGCCCACCACGCCGCCGCCCACGACGCCGCCGCCCACCACGCCCCCGCCCACGACGCCGCCGCCGGGTTCCGGCGCCTGCCGGGTGAGTGTCGCCATCAACGCCTGGAACACCGGGCTCACCGAGAACATCACCATCACCAACACCGGCGCGAGCGCCGTCAACGGCTGGTCCCTGGTGTTCACCCTGCCCGGCGGGCAGAGCGTCACCTCGGGCTGGAACGCCTCCTACTCCCCCGCCTCCGGGCAGGTGACGGCCCGCAACGTCGCCTACAACGCGGGCATCCCGCCGAACGGGTCGGTCACCATCGGCTTCCAGGCCACGCACACCGGCAACACCGCCGGGCCGGGTTCGTTCACCCTCAACGGCGCGGCCTGCACGATCGCCTGACAACGGCGAGCGTCCGGACAGCTCCGACCGGCCCCGTCGCGACACAGCGGCGGGGCCGGTTCGAACCGTCACCGTCGAGTGGGGCCGGCGGTCCGGGACGGGCGACGGCGAAGACGTCAGTCTCCTGCCGGCACCTGGTCCTTGACCTCGTCGTAGCCGACGGCGCCGGGCGCCGCGGTCGGCGCGTAGATCACGCGGATCACGCCCGTCGGAAACACCTCGGTCGCCGTCACCTTCAGGTGGTACGGCGTCTCGCCGTCGTCGAACAGCCTGCGGCCCTTGCGCGCGGCGACCGGATGCACCAGCAGGCGCAACTCGTCGACCAGTCCAGCGGCGAGAAGCTGCTGCACCACCGAGATCGACCCGGGAATCAGGACACCCTTGCTGCCGGCGTCGGCCCGCAACGCGGCCACGACGTCGACGAGGTCACCGGCCAGCAGTTCCGAGTTGCGCCAGGAGAACGTCAGCGGCTGGCGGGAGACGACAATCTTGCGTACGTCGCCGAGCTGCTTGGCGAACGACGCGTCCTCCCCGCCGGCGGCCTCCCGGTCCGGCCAGGCGCCGGCGAAGCTGTCGTACGTCTCGCGGCCGATGACCAGGACGTCGGCGGCGTCGTAGTCCTCGCCGACCGCGCGCCCCATGTTGTCGTCGAAGTACGGGAAGTGCCAGTCGGGGTCGATCTCGGCCACACCGTCGGCCGAGATGAACAGCGTGGAGATGACCTTCGCCATCGCGGTGCCCCCTTCGAATCGGGTGATGTCATCAGGTGAACCGCCACAGCATCGCAAAATCCTCGCCCGGCCACGGACACCTCGCCGCGACAGTGGTAGTCGACCGGTTCCCGACCGGGGATAGGGTGCGTCGATGGAGGACCTGACCCAGCTGTTCCGCCTGGCCGCCGACCACGCCGCCGACTACCGACTGTCGCTTCCGGACCGGCCCGTCGCGCCGCCCGACCAGGCCGGGCTGGCACGGGCGTTCTCCGGTCCGCTGCCCGCCGCACCGGCCCCGGCGCAGCGGGTGGTGACGGACCTGCTCGCCGCGGCCGAGCCCGGGCTGGTCGCCAGCGCCGGCCCGCGTTACTTCGGTTTCGTGGTGGGTGGCGCGCTACCGGCGGCGACCGCCGCCGACATGCTCGCCGTCGGCTGGGACCAGCTCGCCTTCAACGCCGTCACCTCGCCGGCCGCCATCGCGGCCGAGGCCACCGCCGGAGCGTGGCTGAAGGAGCTGCTCGGGATACCGGCGACCGCGTCGGTCGGCTTCGTCACCGGCGGACAGGCCGCCAACACGGCCGGGCTCGCCGCCGCGCGGCACCAGGTGCTGGCCGACGCGGGTTGGGACGTGGAACGACGCGGGTTGATCGGCGCGCCGCCGGTCCGGGTGGTCGCCGCAGCGGAGCGACACGCCACCATCGACAGGTCGCTGCGCCTGCTCGGCCTCGGGTTGGACGCGGTGCGGCAGGTGCCGGCCGGACCGAACGGCGCAATCGACCCCGAGGCACTGGGCGACGTCCTGCGGGCCGGCCCCGTAGGCCCCACCATCGTGTGCCTCCAGGCCGGAAACGTGAACACCGGCGCCTGCGACGAGTTGCGGGAAGCCTGCGAGCTGGCACACCGGCACGGCGCCTGGGTGCACATCGACGGCGCCTTCGGCCTGTGGGCCGCGGCGAGTCCCACCACCCGTCACCTCGTGGACGGGCTGGAGCTGGCCGACTCGTGGGCCTGCGACGGCCACAAGTGGCTCAACCTGCCGTACGACACCGCCTTCGCCTTCTGCGCCCGGCCCGGCTCGCACGCGGCGGCGATGTCCCTGAGCGCCGCGTACCTCGTCGGTTCCGGTGGCGTGCCGGCGGGCGCGGAACTCACCGCCGAGTCCTCGCGCCGCGCCAGGGGGTTCGCGGTCTGGGCCGGCCTGCGCGAGCTGGGGCGCGACGGGCTCGCGGCCCTGGTGGACCGCTGCTGCGCCCTGGCCCGCCGGTTCGCCGAGGGTCTGACCGCGGCCGGGTTCGAGGTGGTCAACGAGGTGGTCCTCAACCAGGTGCTTGTCGACTTCGGTGACGACGTGCGCACCGACCGGGTGGTGGCCGCGGTGCAGGCGGACGGGACCTGCTGGGCGGGCGGTACGACGTGGCGGGGCAGGCGACTCATGCGCATCTCGGTGTCGAACGCCACCACCACGGAGGCGGACGTGGACCTGTCGGTCGCGGCGATCACCCGCCTCGCCGCGTGACGTCGGCCTGGAACGAGGCGCTCCGCGTCACGCCGGTCACGGCGACGATTCTCACACGCCGTTCCCCCGGGTGCGGCCGGAGCAGGAGCGGCACAATCGGTGTGCGGCGGGCCGACGACGACGGAGGTTGACATGAAGCGCGGTTGAGGTCCTAACCTCCGCCGTGGATCACGTTGCTCGCCGTTGGAGGGATTCCGATGCACCTGCCCCGCCTGTTCCGCCCGCGCACCGTCGTGAGCGCCCACTGCGACCTCCCGTGCGGCGTCTACGACCCGGCCCAGGCCCGTATCGAGGCCGAGTCGATCAAGGCGATCGCGGAGAAGTACCAGGCAAGCGACGACCCGGAGTTCCGCACCCGGTCGCTGATCATCAAGGAGCAGCGGGCCGAGCTGGTCAAGCACCACCTCTGGGTGCTGTGGACCGACTACTTCAAGGCGCCGCACTTCGAGAAGTACCCGCACCTGCACGGTCTCTTCAACGAGGCCACCAAGCTCGCCGGCGCCGGCGGCGCGAAGGGGGCTGCGGACCCGGCCGTCGCGGAGCAGTTGCTCGCGAAGATCGACGAGATCTCGAAGATCTTCTGGGAGACCAAGCAGAGCTGAACCGTCGAGACCGGGTGGCCGCGCGCCACCCGGTCCGGCACACCCGATCGGAAGGACCCGCATGACGTCGCGTACCAACCTCGTCGAAGAACTGATGAGCCGATTCCCGCAGGTGCCCCGCGAGGCGGTCATCAAGGAGGACCTGCTGCGTGGCGGCCTCGCCTTCGACGACGCGGCGTTGACCGACAACGAGAACGGCGACGTCAAGCCGAAGTCGTACTTCATCTTCTCCTTCGACCACCGGACGCTTCCGGAACTGGGGACCGCCGCGCTGCGCCGACCGCCCGAGGAGATCGTTCTCACCGGTGGGCCGTACGAGCTGCGCCGGACTGTCGTCTCGGTCCGGACCAATCCCGGGTCTCCGTACCGCGTCCGCACCGACAGCGATGGGCGGCTGCGGTTGTTCCTGGACGGACGGCCGATCGCCGACGTCGGACTACCGCCGATGCCGAACTACTACCGGCACATGCTCGCCAACGGGAAGTCGGTGATGGAGGTCGCCCCGACCATCCAGTGGGGCTACCTCATCTACCTGACCGCGTTCCGGGTCTGCCAGTACTTCGGGGCGAAGGAGGAGTGCCAGTACTGCGACATCAACCACAACTGGCGGCAGCACAAGCAGGCGGGTCGTCCCTACACCGGCGTCAAGCCCGTCGACGAGGTGCTGGAGGCCCTGGAAATCATCGACCGGTACGACACCGAGCGGGTCTCGCAGGCGTACACCCTCACCGGCGGCAGCATCACCTCGCACGTCGGCGGGCTGGCCGAGGCGGACTTCTACGGCCAGTACGCGCAGGCGATCGAGGAACGGTTCCCGGGGCGGTGGATCGGCAAGGTCGTCGCACAGGCACTCCCCCGAGCCGACGTGCAACGGTTCCACGACTACGGGATCCGCATCTACCACCCCAACTACGAGGTGTGGGACAAGCGGTTGTTCGAGTTGTACTGCCCGGGCAAGGAGCGGTACGTCGGCCGGGAGGAGTGGCATCGCCGGATCCTCGACTCCGCGGAGGTGTTCGGCCCGCGCAACGTGATCCCGAATTTCGTTGCGGGCGTCGAGATGGCCACCCCGCACGGCTTCACGAGCGTCGAGGAGGCGATCGACTCCACGGCCGAAGGGCTGGAGTACTTCATGTCGCGCGGGATCACGCCCCGGTTCACCACCTGGTGCCCGGAGCCCACCACGCCGCTCGGACGGGCCAACCCCGAGGGCGCGCCGCTGGAATACCACGTCCGCCTGCTGGAGGTCTACCGGGCGACGATGGACGCCCACGGCCTCTCCAGCCCTCCCGGTTACGGGCCGGCCGGTGCGGGTCGGGCCGTCTTCTCGGTCAGCTCGTTCATGGACAGCCTGCCCGCACCCGCCTGATCGCCCGGACCAGCGCCGACGCGGCCGAGCCGGCCCGCCTTCGCGAAGAAGGGGGGCCGGCTCGGGCGACCGCGTGTCCGGTCAGCTGTTGAGACGGGCGAGCAGCGCGGTGGCCATGCCCTGCTCACCGCGGGCGTTCGGGTGGAACGGGGCGGCCGCGTTCTGCGGCACGAGTCCCTCGACCCACCGGGTGCCGCTGCTCTTGCACGCGTCGCGGCCGATCGACGGGGTGTAGACGTCGGCGTAGGTGGCGCCGTTCGCGGCCGCGGTGTTGGCAAGCATCGCGTTGAGCGACTTCTCGACGGCACGCAGGTACGGCACGTCCTGGTAGGCGATCGGAACGACGGGCCAGCAGCCGTACCCGCTGTCCGGCACGATCGCCGGGTAGCCGAGCACCACGACCCGCGCGCCCGGCGCGGCCCGGCGGATCCCCTGGAGCACGCTCGTCACCTTCGGCGCCGTGGCGGTGATCCGGGCCTGCAACTGGTCGACGCCTCCGGCGGTGTAGCGGTCCTTGCACGGCTGCCCGAGCGGGCTGCTGAGGCTGGCCTCCGCGCAGTCGCCGATGATGCCGGCGAAGCCGATGTCGTTGCCGCCGATCTGCACGGTGACCAGGGCGGTGTTCGACGTGACCGCGCTGAGCTGCGGCGGCAGCGTGATGCCCAACTGGCCGGTGCCGCCGTAGAGGATGTCGTCCGTGGTGGCGCCGGAGCAGCTCACGTCGGCGAACGACGAGGAGCCGGCGGACGCGGCCACCACGGCCGGGTAGTTGCGGCTGGACCGCAGGCAGTTCAGGTCGATCTGCGTCGGAACCAGCGGGCCGGAGGTGTACGAGTCACCCAGAGCGACGTAGCGGCCGGTGGGCACGGCGGCGCTCGCGGGTGTGGCGACGGTGAACAGCACGCCGGCGGTGGCCGTGGCGAGTGCGGCCAGGCGTGCGGCTGCGCGCAGGAACGGAAGGCGGGGACGGGTCATGACGCCTCACAGACGGGATCACGGTGGGGGTGGTGCCAAGATCCTGTCGCCGCCGACGGCTCACGTCAATATCGACGACCCTCACTAAATATCGCTGTGGAGTGTGGGACGGAGAGGTGCCGCTCCCGCCCCGTCGGGACCACGATCGGGCGTGCGGGTGCGGACGATCCGCCACACCCGCACGCCCGGCCGGCCCGGCGTCTCCGTCAGAGGGTGAACACCACTGTGGAGATGCTGCGCGGGCCGACGTTGACGGTGACCTGCCCTCCGTTCACGCTCGTCGGCTGACTTGCCGCGTTGGCGTTCTGGGAGGTGAGGTAGTGCTCCGCCCGGGTGACGTTCTGCGGCGCCTGGATCACCGCGTTGTTCACCGCGCTGTTCGACCGGTTGAGGATCACCAGGGTGATCTTCCCGTCGCCCTGGTAGGCGGTCACCTCCAGCGGCGAGGCCTTGGAACTCTTCGTCAGGGCGACCCGCTGGTAGCCGGGGCGGACGAACTTGGCGTACTGCGAGAAGGCGTACCCGCGCTTGAGCGGGGCGCCGGCCGTGGTGCCGTACGCCGCCTCACCGTCGCCGACGAAGGAGTAGTACCGCTTGCCGTACCACCAGATGTAGGCGCTCCAGTTCGACTCCATCGACTTGTGCACGGTCCGCATGATGTCGTCGAGCGTCTCGTTCCAGACGGCGAGGTTGCTGGGGTTGCCCCAGATGTTCGAGCCGCTGCCGTCGGCCTCGTGGTAGTTCCACTCGGTCATCCACACCGGCTTGTTGTACTGCTCGGCCAGGGAGTACGGCCTCAGCCGACCCGAGTCCTCGGTGCCGTACAGGTGGCCGCCGATGTAGCCGATGTTGTTCCGGGCGGTGGTGTCGTTCAGGGTCGGATCGGTGAAGCCGTAGTTCATGTTCACCGCCTCGGCGACCATCAGCCTGGTGTTCTGCACCCTCGCGCCCTGGTCACGGACGAAGTTGCGGAGTTCGGTGCCGCTCCAGTCCATCGAGTCGTAGTCCGGGTGCCAGTCCGGCTCGTTCTGCACCGAGGTGACGTCGATGGCCACACCCTGGTTACGCATGTACTGGACGTAGCTGTTCAGGTGGTTGGCGTAGTCGTCGTAGTAGTCGGTCTTCAGCTTGCCGCCGTTCGTCCGGCTGTTGTTCGTCTTCCAGGCGGCCGGAGCCGTCCAGGGCGACGCGAGGATCTTTACCCCCGAGCCCGACGTCTTCGCCGTCTTCAGGGCGTTCACCTGGGTCGGCCACTCACTGGAGACCGGCGAGAGGCCGGTCCGCACGATGGACAGACCGAGTTGGTTGGCGCCCATCCCGACAAGCGTCTGCGTCTCGGCAGTCGACCAGGTGCCACCCCAGATCGGTGTCGCGGCCCCGAACCCGTCGACAGTCTGGTACCTGGTGGCGCTGTTCACGGTGATGTCCGCCGGGCCGTTCGGAGGCGGGGTGGTCGGTGGCGGGGTGGTCGGGGGTGGGGTGGTCGGGGGTGGGGTGGTGGGTCCGGTGCCTCCGGTGCAGGCCACTCCGTTCAGCGCGAAGCTGGTCGGAGCGGGGTTGCTGCCGGTCCACGAGCCGTTGAAGCCGAAGGAGGCCGTCCCGTTGGTCGCGATGGCGCCGTTGTAGTCGACGTTCCGTGCGGTGACGGCGGTGCCGCTCTGGGTCAACGACGTGTTCCACGCCTGCTGGACGGTCTGACCGGCGCTGTAGGACCAGGTCAGGGTCCAGCCACTGACGGGATCGCCGAGATTGGTGATCGTGACGTTGGCGCCGAAGCCGCCCTGCCACTGGGACGACACGCTGTAGTCCACCGAGCATCCGGCGGCTGCGGCACCCGCTGGCGCCGCCATGGCGACAGCCGTCGAGGCCAGCAGAACGGCACCGGCCGACACCGCTGCGACGTTTGCCCCTCTGGATTTCCTCATAGAGCATTCTCCTGAGCTGGGGTGACGCAGCCTCTTTCACACGCGTCACGCACGAGAATCGGCGTCCGTCCACGACCGGATCGGTGGTGAACGCACCGCTGTTAGCGCTAACAGATGCGGCCCGATCGCACCCGTACCCGCGTACACAGTTGCCCGATGACACACCGGGCTCCCACAGCGTGCCAACCTCTGCGCCATAGACTCTCGCCGATGGCTCCGTCGCCCGTCAAGCGCCACCCGGCCCCGCTCGCGTCCGGACGGGACACGCGCGGGGCCGGGTGGTCGGCAGGTGCGTACGGACGCCGTCAGGCGCCGATCGCGATGGCGAAGATGTGCATGGTCGGCACCCCGGATGCGGGCCGGGCACTGATGTTCGGCAACTCCACCCGGGCCACCGCCTTGTTCTGCAACGTCACGCCGACGTAGTAGACGCAGGCGGCCGTGGCCTGACGCTGGTTGCCGGGCCGGTTCTGGTACGCGGTCACGATTGCCGCCGTACCGGCGGAGTTCGGTCCCCCGTACCAGTCGGGAGAGCTCAGGGTGAACGTCTGACGGGTGCCGTCGGCGTAGACCACCGCCGCGGTCCCCGACACCGCGCCGTACGTGCCGGCCAGGAGGAACCCGAGGGTACGACCGGTGCCTGTCACGCTTATCGACTGGCCCGAGGCGATGGCGTTGTCGGCGACTCCGGGGCTGACGTTGGGCCAGCGGAAGGTGACCCCGTCGCGGCTCACCGTGCTGCCCGGGGTGACGCCGGCCTGCGCCAGCGCCTGCGCGGAGAGCGTGGCCCCGTTGCCGTCGAAGTTGCCGACGCCCGTGTTTGTGTCGTTGGTGATGCCCGCGTTGGTGAAGCTCTGCTCCAACGTCGGTGTGGTGGCGCCGGAACTGGTGACCCGGTAGGTGCGTCCGGCCTGCACTGTGACGTCGATCAGGTCGCTCTCGATCCGCGTGGTCCGGGCTGCCGTGCCGTCGGCGGTGTCGACAACCGTGACGGTGCCGGTCAGGATCCGCGACCGCAGGCGGACCGTACCGGCGCGGTCCGGCCGCAGGAGAATCTCGGTGGCCTGCCCGTTGGCCCAGGTGACGCCGACCGTGTGCCCGCCCCGGCCGCGCAGGCCGGCCACCCGGCCGCTCGGCCACGCCGGCGGCAGCGCCGGCAGGACGTGCAGCTCACCGGCGTGGCTCTGCAACAGCATCTCCGCGATGCCGGCGGTGGCGCCGAAGTTGCCGTCGATCTGGAACGGCGGGTGCAGGTCGAACATGTTTGGCGCGAGGCGTGCGGTGGTCGCGAGATAGCGGATCAGGTCGTGGGCCCGCTTTCCCTCCTCCATCCGCGCCCAGAAGTTGATTTTCCAGGCCAGCGACCAGCCCGTGCCGTCGTCGCCGCGCAGCTCCAGCGTCCTGCGCGCGGCCTCGAACAACTGTGACGTACCCCGCTTGGTGATCTGGTTGCTCGGGGCCAGCCCGTACAGATGGGAGATGTGCCTGTGGTTGCGCTCGGTCTCCACCCAGTCGTAGAGCCATTCCTGGATGTTGCCCCGAGATCCGATCTTCATCGGGGGAAGCCTGTCGCGGGTGGCGCGCGCCTGGGCGCGGAACGTCTCGTCGACGCCGAGGATCTCGCTGGCCCGGGCGCAGCCGTCGAACAGGTCCCGCAGGATCTGGTTGTCCATCGTGGGGCCGGCGCAGACGCTGGCGTCCGTGTGGTGGCTCAGCTCCGGGGAGTTCGACGGGTTGGTGACCAGGTAGCCGAGGGTCGGCTCGGTCACCAGGGTGTTGAGGAAGAACTGCGCGGCACCCTTCATCGCCGGATAGTTCGCCCGCAGGAACTCGATGTCGCCGGTGAACAGGTAGTGGTCCCAGATCAGGGTGCTCAGCCAGGCTCCACCGGTCTGCCACATGCCCCAGAAGGCGCCGTCCACCACCGAGGTGGCCCGCCACGCGTCGGTGTTGTGGTGGGTGACCCAGCCGCCCGCCGCGCCGTACTGCACCTGCGCCGTACGGGTGCCGGCGACCGCGAGGTCCCGGATCATGTCGAACACCGGGCTGTGACACTCCGACAGGTTCGTCGTGTTGGCCAGCCAGTAGTTCATCGGCAGGTTGGCGTTGATCGTGTACTTGGAGTCCCACGACGGGGTCAACGAGTCGTTCCAGATGCCCTGGAGGTTGGCCGGCTGTGTGCCGGGCCGCGACGACGAGATCAACAGGTACCTGCCGAACTGGAACAGCAGCGCGGAGAACTGCGGATCGTTGACGCTGTTGTGCTGGGCGATCCGCACGTCGGTCGGCTGGTCGGCGGCGGAGGTACGGCCCAGGTCCAGGCTGACCCGACCGAACAGCGCCTGGTAGTCGGTCACGTGCCGGCCGCGCAACTGGTCGTAGCTGCTCGCCCGCGCCGCGGTGAGGCGCCCCCGCGCGAGACCCTGGTAGTCACCCCCGACGTTGCGGTAGTTGACGTAGCTGGAGCCGATGGAGATCAACAAGGTCACGCTTGTGGCGTTGGTGACCCGCAGGGTGCCGCCGGAGCTGGACACGGTGCCGCCGCTGACTGTGGCGTTGGCCAGCGCGAGGAAGCGGACCGATCCGTTGACCCCCTCCTGGTTGCCGGAGACGCCGTCGAGCGAGATGGTGGTGCCGTCCGGGCTGGCGACCGACGTCCGTTGCGGGCTGTCGAAGGTCGCGGTGAACGTGACCGACCCGGCCCGGTCGGCGGTCAGGCGCATTGCGATGACCTGGTCGGGCGCGCTCGCGAACACCTCACGCTGGTAACGCACACCGTTCATCACGTACGTCACCGACGTGGTCGCGGTGGTCAGGTCCAGTTGCCTGTCGTACTGCGAGGCGGAGCCCGAGGTGGGGAAGGTCAGCCGGAGGTTGCCGACGGTCTGGTAGGCCAACTGCCCCACCGGATTGCCGAGCATGTTCTGGTTGATGAGGTTCTGGGCCTGGGTCCACTGGTTCGCGAAGACCAGTCGCCGGATCTCCGCCAGCGCTCCCGCACCTCTGGTGTTGCTGGGATCGTGCGGGCCGCCGGCCCAGACGGTGTCCTCGTTGAGCTGTAGCCGCTCCGAGTCGACGTTTCCGAACACCATGGCGCCGAGTCGGCCGTTTCCGATCGGTAGCGCCCGGAGCCAGTCGGTGCCGGCCGACTCGTCGTACCAGAGCGCCAGATCCCCGGCCGCCAGCACCGCTGGAGGCGCCGCGGATCCACCTCGGGCCGCCGCCGTCCACGGTAGCGGCAGCAGGGCGCCGCCCGCGCCGGCCGCGCCCATCTTCAGGGCCTGCCGTCGGGTCAGGTCTGACATCGATCCTCCAAACGGTGACCGATCCGGCCACTTCACGCGCGCGACAGGAATGAGAGCCACAGTGGATCCGCTCGGTGGTGCCACAACACGATGTCGCCGCGTGGGGCCCTGGGCGACCCATCGATCGACAAACATACGATGTGTTTCGCGAACGTTACACCCGGGTCGCGAGATAGGCAACGATCGATCGATGTGGACCTTGTCGTCCCCAGCACAGTGACCAGGAAGATTCAGAGGAGATTCG
The DNA here is from genome assembly GCF_055587305.1 of Micromonospora sp. NPDC047521. Lineage (NCBI taxonomy): Bacteria > Bacillati > Actinomycetota > Actinomycetes > Micromonosporales > Micromonosporaceae > Micromonospora > Micromonospora sp. NPDC047521. The sequence continues at coordinate 133,967 of NZ_JBVJGN010000014.1, forward strand.
CTGGCGGCCGTAGAGGCGGGCGGGGCCGACACGCATAGCGCCACGCGCATACATCAGATGTCACAGTCGGCGGGTGTAGCGACTCCGTCCGGCGGGACCACCGGTCGTGGCCCCACCGGATGGAGGTGGCGCTGCTGTCAGCCGTTCCGGGCGACCAGGGAGATCAGCTGGTCGGCGGCCGGACCCGACGAGGCCGGGTTCTGACCGGTGACGAGCAGACCGTCGGTCACCACGTACGGCTCGAAGTTGCCGGCCTTGGAGAACTCCGCCCCCTTGGCGGTCAACTCACTCTCGACGAGGAAGGGCACGACCTTCGTCAGGCCCATCTCCTCCTCCTCGCTGTCGGTGAAACCGGTGACCCGCCGTCCGGCGACCAGCGGCTCACCACCTGGCGTCGTACAGCGCCGCAACACTCCCGGTGCGTGGCACACAAGCGCGATGGGCTTGCCCGCCGCGACGACCCGCTCGATCAGCTCGACAGATGTGTCGTCCTCGGCGAGATCCCACAGCGGGCCGTGGCCGCCCGGGTAGAAGACGGTGTCGAACTCCTCGACCGACACCGAGTCGAGCCGTACCGTCGAATCGAGCTGGCGTGCCGCCTCGGCGTCCGCCTCGAACCGGCGGGTCTCATCCGTCTGGAAATCCGGCTCCCTGCTCTTGGGGTCCAGGGGCGCCCGCCCACCCTGGGGTGAGGCGAGCGTCACGTCCCATCCGGCGTCCCGAAAGCGGTAGTAGGGCGTCGCCAGCTCCTCCAACCAGAAGCCTGTCTTGTTTCCGGTGTCCCCCAGCTGGTCGTGCGAGGTCAACACCATCAGAACCTTCGTCATGTCCGCTCCCATCAGCAGTCTCACTGACAGGTACCCCGGCTGGCGGGGGGCGATACTATGGCCGCCGTCTCCCTGTCCGCGAGCGTCAGCCACCAGCACAGATGGGGGTTTCGGGTCATGCTCGGTTCCCGCGCCGACGCCGGGCCGACAGGACGTCTGACGACGGCGGCCGTCGCGGCGGCGGCAGTGGTCGCCCTGGCCGCGTGCAGCAGCGTCCCCGAGCCGGCCGAGGCGCCGGTACGCGACCGCGATGAGGCACCGGCCAGCGCCTCCCCCACCCCCGATCGCAGCCAGGACTTCCCCCGGCTGGAGAAGACGTACGGGGCACGGCTGGGCGTCCACGCCATCGACACAGGCACGGGTCGGACGGTGCGCTACCGCGCCGACGAGCGGTTCGCCTACGCCTCGACGTACAAGGCGCTCGCCGCCGCCGAGGTCCTCGACGCGACCACCGACGCGGAACTGGACCGGGTTGTGCGGTACTCGGCGAGCGACCTGGTGACGTACTCGCCGATCACCGAGCGGCACGTCGCCGACGGGATGACGTTGCGCGCCCTCGCCGACGCCGCAGTCCGGTACAGCGACAACACCGCAGGCAACCTGCTGCTGCGGCACCTCGGTGGACCGAAGCGGTTCGAGGCCGAACTGCGGAAGATCGGTGACACGGTCACCGACGCTTCCCGGTACGAGACAAGCCTCAACGAGGCGACGCCCGGCGACAGGCGGGACACCAGCAGCCCTCAGGCACTGGCTGACGACCTGCGGGCGTACGCCGTCGCCGACGCCCTCGAACCCACCGACCGCGACACCCTCATCGGCTGGCTGAGGGGCAACACCACAGGCGGCACCCTGATCCGGGCCGGCGTTCCGGACGGCTGGATCGTCGGTGACAAGACCGGCACCGGCGGGTACGGCACCCGCAACGACATCGCAGTGATCTGGCCGCCGAATCGCGCCCCGATCGTCCTCGTCGTGCTGTCCAGCCGCGACGAGAAGGACGCCACCCCCGACGACGCCCTCATAGCCCTGGCCACCGAAGCGGCGATCGCGCAGCTCTGAGCGTCGCGGCACGGCTCGCGCGCTGCCCCCCGGGCGGTGAGCGGAGCCGGGCTGATCAGGGGCAGCGCACCACCTGGCCGGCGTAGGACAGGCCACCGCCGAAGCCGAACAGCAGCACCCAGCCCCCGGAGGGGATCTCACCACGCGCGACCATCTTGGACAGTGCCAGCGGGATGCTTGCCGCCGAGGTGTTGCCCGAGTCGACGACGTCCCGGGCGATCACCGCGTTCTCGGCGCCGATCCGTTGGGCAAGTGGCTCGACGATGCGCAGGTTGGCCTGGTGCGGGACGATCGCCGCCAGTTCCGACGGGTCGATGCCGGCACGCTCGCAGACCGAGATGGCGATGCGCGGCAGAGCGGTCGTCGTCCACCTGAAGACCGTCTGCCCCGCCTGCTGGAACGTACCGTCGCGTCCCTCGATGCGGACGGCGTCGGACATCTCCGGCACCGAGCCCCACACGACGGGCCCGACCTCCGGCTGCTCGGCGGCGGTGAGGACCGCGGCGCCCGCACCGTCACCGATGAGCACGCAGGTGCTCCGGTCCGACCAGTCCGTCCAGTCGGAGAGTCTCTCCGCGCCGACGACGACGGCCGTGCGCGCCGCTCCCGCGCGGATGGCGTGGTCGGCGGTGGCGAGGGCGTGCGTGAAGCCGGCGCAGGCGACATTGAGATCAAGCGCGGCCGGACTCGGCAGGCCCAGCCGCGCGGCCACCCGGGCGGCGATGTTGGGCGACCGGTCCTCGGCGGTGCAGGTGGCGACCAGGACGTAGTCGACGTCCTCGGCCCGTACGCCGGCGTTCTCCAGAGCGTGCCGGGCCGCCTGGGTCGCCATCAGGTCGACGGACTCGGTCTTGTCGGCGATGTGGCGGGTACGGATCCCCACCCGACTGCGGATCCACTCGTCGCTGGTGTCGACCATGCGCGCCAGGTCGTCGTTCGTGAGCACGGCGGCCGGCTGGTAGTGACCGAGCGCGAGAATGCGTGAGCCACCCATGGGCTGTTGCTCCGATCGTCGGCGCACCGTGCGAGTGGCACGGGGAGAGCGACAGTGCTCCCCGCCCAGGATGCCACCGGTGGACCTGGCGTCCGGCCCGTAACCACATGCTGGACGACGGTCCCACCCGTCCGACCTGACGACCGGCCGTCACCTGAGGCGATACCTCACGCGACCTCTCTCGCGCGACGCGTCCCGCCGGAACGCTTGAGGGCGACGACCCCGCCGACGACGAAGATGACGCTGAGGATCAACCCGACCAGATTGCCCTCGGTCAACGTGGCGAAGAAACCCAGAATGCCCACGATGACCGCCACTCCCCCGAGAAGTCGCATGAAGTAGCCGCCGACGGACCTGACTCGTTCATTCGTCATGGCGAGGGGTGTTGCCCGACACTCGGGTGCCACAAACGTCGATGGACGCGGGGCGTCGTCGGCGATCCTCAGGCGGTCGCGGTGGCCGCGATGACTGCGTGCGGCCGCTGAGTGTCATCGCCGGGCCGCTGAAGGCGTTCCACTTCGGTGAAGCCGGCTCGCGCCAGCCGCGCGGAGAATTCGTCGACCGGCCAGCGATAGGCGGTAACGACCTTGTGGTCGAACGCGCCCACCTCGTCGGCGTCGAAGAAACCGATCACCACCGTCCCGCCCGGGGCCACAGCCCGCCGGAGCCGAGCGAGCACGCCGTCGAGATCCGGCGGCGGAAGGTGGATCAGTGAGTACCAGGCCAGGAGCCCGGAGAGGGAACCGGCGGCGACGTCGAGGGTGTCGATGGTCCCGAGCTGGTACCTGCCACCCGGGTGGGTCGCCCGGGCGTGGTCGATGAACTCCGGGACCATGTCGAGGCCCCTCGCGTCGACCCCCAGCGAACGGAGGTGGTCGGTGAGGTGGCCGGGCCCGCAGCCCAGGTCGAGCACCGCGCCGGGCCGGCCCGCCAGATGCCGCCCGATGAAGGCGAGGTCGTCGGGGTGTACCTGCTCGCGGCTGCCGAACAGCCCGATGTAGAGCTCCGCGACCGATGAGTACGCCTGCCGGACCCGTTCCACGTTCACCTGGCGACTATAGGGGCTCGATCTGGCCGACTGCGGTGCGCGCCGCCGTGGGCGGCGGTGACGGTGGCGCGGACGGGTGCGTCCGCGCCACCGCTGCCGGCAGCACTTCGAGCGGTCGCGCCGCAGGTGACTGGTGGTCTACCCGATGCGGACCAGCTGCCACTGCTGGTTGTTGCCACCCCAGTCGGTGTACTGGACGATGTTCCCGCCGTCGGCGGTGGACGCGCCCTGGACCTCGACCGCCTTGCCGCTGTTGCGGTTGATCAGACGCAGGTAACCGCCGCTCGATTCGGCGATGCGGAACTGCTGGTTCGTACCGTTGCCGTCGCTCCACTGGACGATCGCCCCACCGTCGGAGGTGGAGAAGTTGTAGACGTCCAACACCTTGCCCGAGTTGCGGGACTTCAGCCGGTAGTAGCCACCGCCGGAGTCCACGAACTGCCACTGCTGCCACGCGCCGTCGTTACGGGACCACTGGGTGATCCGCGCGCCGTCAGCTGTCGCCCGCTCGTACACGTCGAGCGCCTTGCCGCTGTTCCGGTTCACCAGCACGTACCAGGCGGTGGTGTCCACCGGGGTGCCCGGCGGGGGCGTCGACGGCGGGTTCGATCCCTCGTTCAGGGCGTTGAGGACCGCGGTGTACGCGGCCTTCTTGTTACCCGACCTGTCGAACAGGAGGGCGTTGTCGGAGCCTCGCCACGAGTCGCTGTCCCGTACGCCCCACACGGTGATGCCGGTGCAGCGCGAGACAGCCAGGCAGGCCCGGGTGACCGAGGCGAAGATGTTCGCCTGGTTGGAGCCGGTCATCACGTCCAGCTCGGTGATCTGCACGTCCACACCCAGATCAGCGAACCGCTGCAAATTGGCCTGATAGTCACCAGCCAACGTCGTGCCCAGATGCGACTGGAACCCCACACAGTCGATCGGCACACCACGAGACTTGAAGTCCCGCACCA
>NZ_JBVJGN010000015.1:0-131535 GCF_055587305.1 Micromonospora sp. NPDC047521
GAGCTGGACGTGATGACCGGCTCCAACCAGGCGAACATCTTCGCCTCGGTCACCCGGGCCTGCCTGGCTGTCTCGCGCTGCACCGGCATCACCGTCTGGGGCGTACGCGACTGCGACTCGTGGCGAGGCTCGGACAACGCGCTGCTGTTCGACTGCGGCGGCAACAAGAAGGCCGCGTACACGAGCGTGCTGAACGCCCTCAACGCCGGCGGCACCACGCCGCCGCCCACCACGCCCCCGCCGACCACGCCGCCGCCCACCACGCCTCCGCCGGGTGGTGGTGGTTGCTCGGCGTCGGTGTCACTGAACTCGTGGACCGGCGGGTTCGTGGCCACCGTGAAGGTGACAGCCGGTTCGTCCGGAACGAACGGTTGGACCGTCAGCGTGACGCTTCCGAGCGGCGCGAGTGTCACCAACACCTGGAGCGCGTCGGCCAGTGGTTCCACGGGCACCGTGCGGTTCACCAACGTGGACTACAACGGGCGGCTCGGCGCGGGTCAGGGCACCGAGTTCGGCTTCCAGGGCAACGGAAGCGGGGCCGGCCTGACCCCCACCTGCACCGCCAGCTGATCACGGCGTCGGTGCGGAGGACGTCTCCTGTCCTCCGCACCGGCCCCGGCTCATCGGCTCTCGGCCGACAGGTCGACGGCCGTGGCGCCGACGACGGCCCGGTTGCCGTCGTGCTGCACGTAGCCGATCACACTCGTCCGCTGTGGGTCCATGGTCCGCGGCGCCCGCACCTCCACCCGAGCCTGCCCGCCGTCCAGGGCCACCGACGTGAAGGCGCGGACCACGTTGTCCTGCCGCAGGGTCCGTCCGGCGTTCTCCCCCCGGGTGATCTCGCTGCTCAGGCCGCGCTCCACGACCGCCACGTTCACCACCGCGTGCTGCGGGGGCCGCTCGGCCCGTACGTCCACCACCACCCGACGTTCGCCGTCGAACTCCCGCACCGTCAGGGCGACGGGTGTGGTGGGCGTCGCCGCCAGGGCGGACGCGATCGCGTTCTCCGCCCGGCGCCGGTCCGACCCGACGAACTCGTCGGTGCCGTTGACGATCATCTGTGGCGTGTAGAGGCGCCCGGAGCGGAAGGCTCGGGCGTACGACTCCTGCCGCGCCGTGTACGCCGCGTCCGCGAACGGGTCCGGCCAGCCCAGGTCGTCCCAGTAGTCGACGTGGAAGCCGAGGGCGAAGACCGGCCGCCCCCGCGTGCGGGCGTCGTCGTCGATCTCGGTCAGCAGTTCCTCCGCGGGAGGGCAGCTCGAACACCCCTGGGAGGTGAACATCTCCACGACGGCGAAGCCGCCGTCAGTCGTCAGGCCCGTCATGGCGCGTCTCCTCCCGGTCCCTCGGCCGGGTCTGCGATTCCCGTTACGGTCGCGAGAATGCCCGCGCACGCTGTGATTGGATGATCCGGTGCAGTTCACCGTGACAGACGCGCCGGAGCGGGAACGCTTCGAGGCGCGCGACGAGGCGGGCGCCCTCGCCGGCATCGTGACCTACCAGCTGACCGGCGGCATCATCGCCTACACCCACACAGAGGTCGACCCCGCGTTCGAGGGCAGGGGTGTCGGCTCGACCCTCGCCCGGGCGGTGATGGACGACGCGCGGGCCCGGAGCCGGACGGTCGTGCCCATCTGCCCGTTCCTCGCCGAGTGGCTGACCAAGCACCCGGAGTACGAGGACATCGTGGCCCGGTCCACGCGGAAGATGAAAAAGTAGAGGTACGAGTGACCACGACAGCGTCCACCTTCCGGGCCCTGCACCACGGTCGCGCCACAGGCGACCCGCTCGTCCTGCCGGGGCCGTGGGACGCGGCGAGCGCCCGGGTCTTCGCCGACGCCGGCTTTCCCGCGCTCGCCACGCCCAGCGCGGGAATCGCCGCCTCCCTCGGGTACGAGGACGGCTCCACGCCACCTGAGGAGATGTTCGCCGCGGTGACCCGGATCGTCCGGGCCGTCGCGGTTCCCGTGTCCGCCGACGTCGAGGGCGGCTACGGTCTCGCCCCCGCCGAACTGGTCGGGCGGATCCTCGACACGGGCGCCGTCGGCTGCAACCTGGAGGACTCCGACGGGCACGGCACCCTCAAGGACCCGCGGCGGCACGCCGACTGGCTGGCCGAGGTGCGGGCGGCGGCGGGCGACGCCCTGTTCATCAACGCGCGCGTCGACACGTTCCTGTTCGGGTCGGGCGACCCGGCCGACGCGGTGGAGCGGGCCCGGCTGTACGTGGCCGCCGGCACCGACTGCGTCTACCCGCTGCGCGCGCCGACCGAGGTGCTGCCGCTGCTCCGCGACGCCGTCGAGGGCCCGCTGAACATGGCCGCCGGCCCGGCCCCGGAGTCCGTGGCCGAGCTGGGGCGGCTCGGCGCCACCCGGATCACCTTCGGGCCGGGGATGCAGCGGTACGCGATGGGCGCGATCGGCGACCTCGCGGCGGCGCTGCGCGCCTGAGCCGTAGCCCCGGACGGCGCGACGCCCCGCCCGGGGAGGGCCCGACCCCGGGAGCCGCCCTCAGGCGTCGACGCGGGCGGCGAGGGCGTCCACCAGTCGGCGGGTCGAGCCGGCCAGATTCCACCTGCCGGCCAGGTCCAGCAGCCGGTCCGGGTCGGCGGGCGCTGTCGGCAGCGCGGTGGGCAGCTCCGGCAGTGGCACGTCCAGGGCGACCCGGACCACCGTCGGCGCCACAGCCAGGTAGTCGCGGGCGGCGACCAGCTTGCCGCGCAGGCCCGGCGCGAAGGACGAGTCGGAGTCGTCGAGCGCGGCCAGGATGCCGGCGATGCTGCCGTACCGTTCGATGAGCCGCGCGGCGGTCTTCTCACCGACGCCCGCCACGCCGGGCAGGCCGTCGCTGGGGTCGCCGCGCAGGGCGGCGAAGTCGGCGTACCTGTCGGCAGGCACGCCGTAGCGCGACCGCACGGCGGCGTCGTCGCAGTCGTCGAGCTTGGCCACGCCGCGCCCGACGTAGAGCAGCCGGACCCCCCGGGCGTCGTCGACGAGCTGGAACAGGTCCCGGTCGCCGGAGACCACCTCGACCGGGCCGGGCTGGGTCACCGACAGCGTGCCGAGCACGTCGTCGGCCTCGTAGCCGGTCGCCCCGACGGACGTGATGCCGACGGCCTCCAGCACCTCCAGGATCATCGGCACCTGCGGGGAGAGCGTGTCCGGTACGACTTCACCGCCCTGCGGCGCCACCCGGTGCGCCTTGTACGACGGCAGCAGGTCGACCCGCCACGCCGGACGCCAGTCGTAGTCGAGGGCGCAGACCATCCGGTCGGCGCCCCGCCCGCGGATCAGGGTGGCGAGCATGTCGAGGAAGCCGCGTACCGCGTTGACGGGGGTGCCGTCCTCGGCGCGCGCGACGGACTCCGGAATGCCGAAGTACGCCCGGAAGTAGAGGCTGGGTGCGTCGATCAGCAGGATCGGGGATCGGTGTGCCACGCCGAACAGCCTGGCACAGCCCTCCGACGATCACTGGTACGCCCGGCCGCCGACGGGTCAGCGCCGGTAGACGGTCTCCCGGCGGGCCAGGTGCTGTACGACGTAGCTCGCCACCAGCAGCAGGATCGCGACCAGCACCTCGACCCAGGCCGCGACCCCGTCGGCCACGGTGAGACCGATGATCAGCAGGACCAGGCCGACGAGCGCCAGCACCCCGGCCCACAGCTGCCGGCGGCGGCGTGTCGCCGCCCGGTCCGCCTCGTTCGCTGCCACCTGGTCCTCCCGGTCGGGACGCCCGCGCGGGCGTCCCGGATCCAGGCTATGACCCCGCGGTGCCGTCCGAGCGGGAAAACGCCCGCGCGGGGCAGGTCACCGACCGGCGGCGACATTGGGGCGCCGGTCGGGCCGCGGATCGTGGTCGGTGAGGTCGCGCAGGTGCCGCACGGGGGAGAGCAGCAGCACCAGCGGCGCGCACACCAGGGTCGCGGCGAAGACGAGCAGGGTGGTGCGGGCGCCGAGCGGGCCGGCCAGGATGCCGGCGACCAGCCCGCCGACCGGGATCGCCCCCCAGGAGACGAACCGCACGGTCGCCATCACCCGGGACAGCAGGTCGGGTGGGCTGGCGATCTGCCGGTACGTCCGGGTGGTCACGCTGAGCACCACCGTGCCGAGGGAGAAGACGATGCTGCCGGCGGCGAACGCGGCGTACGCCGACCAGCCCGTACCCAACGGGATCAGGAACGCTCCGGCGACAGTGGTGAACCCGGCGGCGACCAGCGCGCGGGCGGTGCCGATCCGGTTGGTGATGCGTGTGGTGAGGGCCGCCCCGACCAGCGCGCCGACACCCTCGACGGCGAGCAGGACGCCGACCAGGCCGGCGGGCGCGTGCAGGTCGCGGACGAGGTACAGCGGGTGCAGCGCGAACTGTGCGCCGCAGACGAGGTTCATCGCCGTGGCGGCCCACATGCTCGGCCCCATCACCCGGTGGTCGGTGACGTAGCGCCAGCCCTGGCGGATCAGTTCGCCGACCGGGGGCCAGCGATCCGGCGACGGGACGCGGCTGGTGGGAAGGGTGCGCAGCAGGGCCGCCGAGACGAGGTAGCTGGCGGAGTCGACGAGCAGGGTGGGCACCGCGCCGAGGGCCTGCACGGCGAGGCCGCCGAGGGAGGGCCCGCTGAGCAGGGTGGCCGCGTGGGTGGCGGAGGTGAGGCTGTTGCGGGACTGCAACCGTTCCCGCTCGACGATGCTGGGCAGGAACGTCGCGTTTGCCACGTCGAACAGCACGTTGGCGAAGCTGACGACGAGCGCGGTGACCACCAGGTGGGTCACCGTGAGGTGGCCCCACCACCAGGTGAGCGGGATCGACGCCACTGCGACGGCACGGGCGAGGTCGGCGCCGACCTGGGCGCCGCGCAGCGGCAGGCGTTGCACGATGACGCCGGCGGGCAGGCCGATCACGATCCAGGCGACGTAGCTGGCCGCGGCGATCAGGCCCATCTGGAACGCGGAGGCGTCCAGGACGGTGAGCGCGGTCAGTGGCAGGGCCACGGCGCCGACCGCCGACCCGACCAAGCTTGTCGTGCCGGCGGTCCACCAACGCCAGAACACCGCGGCGCGGTCGTCGACGTGCATGTCGCCGGCCCCCGTTCGTCGCGCCGATGCATCCCGCCAGATCGGTGCGTTCCAATCTGGAACGGACTATAGTCGGGTCGGACGATCGGAGGGAAGCCGGTGCGACGGGAGGATCTCGCCGACGCTGACTGCGGCATCGCACAGGCGCTCGGCGTACTGGGGGACTGGTGGACGTTCCTCATCGTGCGCGACGTCGCCGGCGGCACGACCCGCTTCGACGCGCTCCAGCGCGAGCTGGGTGTCAGTCGGCGCGCGTTGACCGAACGCCTTGCCGCCCTGGTCGAGCACGGTGTGCTGCGACGCCGTCCCTACTCCACGCATCCGCCACGGTACGACTACCTGCTCACCGCGAGGGGCGAGGGACTGTTGCCGGTGCTTATCGCCCTTCAGGACTGGGGAACGAGGCACCTCATGGGCGACGGAGACCTGACCGCGACCGCCGACGCCGAGTCGGCCGAGGCGCGCCGGGTGCACGACCTGATCGGCCGCCGGCTACCGCAGGTCACCCTGCCCGGCCTGGACGGAGAGCCGGTGGCGGTCACCGCACCGGACGCCTGGAGCGTCCTGTACCTCTTTCCCGGGGCGTACGCGCCGGGGGCGGTGCAGAACTACCCGCCCGGTTGGGCGGAGATCCCCGGCGCGCGGGGCTGCACCCTGGAGTCGACCACCTACGCCCGGCGGCACCCGGAGTTCCAGGCGGTGGGGGTACGCGTGCACGGCATCAGCACCCAACGACCGGACCAGCTCGCCGACTTCGCCGCGTACGCCGAGTTGCCGTTCCCGTTGCTGTCCGACCAGGACGGTCGGCTCGCCGCCGGGCTGCTGCTGCCCGTCTTCCGGGCCGGTGGGCAGACCCGGTTCAAGCGGTTGACGCTGCTTGTCGACCCGGCGTCGGTGGTCCGGGCGGTGCAGTTCCCGGTCACCGATCCGGCCGGCTCGGTCGACGAGATGCTCGCCCTGGCCCGCGTGCACGCGGTGGTCCCCGGCTGACGCTGGGCGTCGACCGGGGACCGTGCGGGTCACGCCGTCAGGCCGGAAGGGTCCAGCGCTGGTTGGTGCCGGCGAAGCAGTCCCAGATCTGCAGCCGCGTGCCGTCGGCGGAGCTGTTGTCCGTGGCGTCGAGGCACTTGTTCGACTGCGGGTTGCGCAGGGTGCCGTTGGACTGCGCCTGCCACACCTGGGCGCCGCTGCCGTTGCAGTCCCAGAGCTGGACCTTGGCGCCGTTGGCGGTCGAGCCGCTGGCGATGTCGGCGCACTTGCCGAGGGCGCGCAGCGTGCCGTCGCCGGCTACCGTCCAGGTCTGCGCGGTGGTGCCGTTGCAGGTCCACAGCTGGATGGCGGTGCCGTTGGCGGTGCTGGCCGATGCCACGTCGACGCACTTGCCGCCGATGCCCGTGATCCGGCCGGTACGACCGCTCGGCGGCGGGGTGGTGCCGCCCATGATGGTGTCGTACATGGCGCTGACCAGGGAGGTGGAGCCGGTGGTGTCCTGCGACAGCTCCCAGTTCATCACGCCGCCGGCGTTGGCCAGGGCCCACTGCGTCTTGCGCTTGACAGTCGGGATGCCGTTGTAGCACTGCTGCGCGCCGCCGGCGGTGGTGCAGTCGCGGTTGGCGTTCGCCGGGTCCAGCGCGACAAGGGCCGAGTACGTGAAGTAGCCGGGACGGCTGTAGAACGGGATGCCGAGTACGGCCTTGCTTGCCGGCAGGCCCCGGGCCTTCCACAGGTTGACGCTGTTGATCGACCAGTCGTAGTTCGAGTGCGGGCTGCCGCCGTCGTACGCCATGATGTTGAGCCAGTCGACCTGGTTGAACACGGCTGGCTGCACGCCGTCGAGGTAGTAGCCCTCGCTGACCACGGCGGCGGTGAGCAGTTTGCCGCGGCTGTGCATGGCGCTGCCGAGCTGCGTCATGAGCGCCGTGTAGTTGTTGGCCGAGGCGCCCGGGTCGGGGTACTCCCAGTCCATGTCGACGCCGTCGAGGTTGTACTGGTTGACGAAGGCGACCAGGTTGTTGACGAAGGTCGTCCGGCTGCCGGAGTTGGCGGCGAGGGCTTCGAACGCCGAGTCGTTGCCGTCGTTCCAGCCGCCGACGGCGATCGACACCTTGACGTTGTTGGCGTGCGCCCGCGAGACCAGCGAGGAGAGTTTGCTCGGGTTCTCCACCGCCCGCAGGCTGCCGTCGTTGTTGGGCAGCACGAAGGCGTAGTTGATGTGGGTGAGCTTGTTGTACTGGATGGTGTTCACGTCGCCGGCCCACGAGGGCATGTAGCCGACGCTCTTGAAGTTGTTCGGCAGCACCACGGCCTGCGCGGCGGTGGGGGCGAGGGTCAGGGTGGCGCCGGCGGTGGCCAGCGCGAGCAGGCCGGCGGCGAGGGCGCGGCGCAGTGGTGAGGACATCGGGGGCCTTCCCGTGGGCGGGGGACGACGCCCGCCCGCGCAGGGTTGTCGCGGGCGGGAGGTACGGCAGCAGGGACGGGTGGGCCTCGAGGCAGGCAAATCTTAAAGAGTGTTAACTGTCGGCGTCAATCAAAGTTTGTTGATTTCCTTCGTGCCTGTTGTCCGGGTTCGAGCAACGCCCAAACGACCGTTAAGCTGAGGGGGTGGGAATCGACGAGCTGTACCCGCCCGATCGGCTGATCGCCGCGCAGCGCGCCACGGCCGCCGCCGGTCTGGACGGCCTGCTGCTCACCCCCGGCTCCGACCTGCGCTACCTGACCGGGTACGACGCCCACGCGGGGGAGCGGCTGACCTGCCTCGTGCTGCCCGCCGAGGGCGAGGCGACCCTGATCGTGCCCAGGCTGGAACGCCCGGCCGCCGAGGCGTCCCCCGCGCCGGCCACCGGCGTGCGCATCGTCGACCACGTCGACGGCGTCGACCCGTACCCCCTGGTGGTGGCCGCCCTCGACGGCCCGCCGGCGGCGGTCGGGCTCGCCGACCGGATGTGGGCCGAGCAGGTCCTCGCGCTGCGCGCTGTGCTTCCCCGCGCCACCCAGCGACTCGCCGGGGAGGTGCTGCGCGAGCTGCGGATCCGCAAGTCCCCGGCGGAGGTCGCGGCCCTGGCCGAGGCCGGCGCGGCCATCGACGAGGTGCACCGTCGGATGGGGGAGTGGCTGCGCCCCGGGCGCACCGAGGCCGAGGTGGCGACCGACATCGCCGCGGCGATCCGCGCGACCGGACACGTAAGCGTCGACTTCGTCATCGTGGCCGCCGGGCCGAACGGCGCCAGCCCCCACCACGGGACCTCCGACCGGCCGATCGGCGCCGGCGAGCCCGTGGTGGTCGACATCGGCGGCACCATGGCGTCGGGCTACCGCTCCGACTGCACCCGCACCTACGTGGCGGGAGCACCGGCCCCGGCCGACTTCCTCGACTACTACACGGTGCTGCGCGACGCCCAGCGGGCCGCCGTGGCGGCGGTGCGGCCCGGCATCACCGGCGCGCAGGCCGACGCCGCCGCCCGCGAGCCGATCGCCGCCGCCGGCTACGGCCCCGCGTTCCTGCACCGCACCGGGCACGGCATCGGCCTCGACGGCCACGAGGAGCCCTACCTGGTGGCCGGCAACGACAGGCAGTTGGAGGCCGGGATGGCGTTCTCCATCGAACCGGGCATCTACCTGGCGGGCCGGCACGGCGCCCGCATCGAGGACATCGTCGTCTGCACAACGGACGGCGTGCAACGGCTCAACACCACCCCCACGGAGCTCATCGCGCTATGACTGTCGACCGGATCCTCCCCACCGACGAGGCCCACGACCTGCTGGACCTCGCCACCGAGCTCGCCGACCGCGAACTCGCCCCGAAGGCCGCCGGCTTCGAGGAGCGCGCCGAGTTCCCCCGCGAGGTGCTGCGTACCCTCGGCCGGGCCGGCCTGCTCGGCCTGCCCTACCCCGAGGAGTACGGCGGGGCGGCCCAGCCGTACGAGGTGTACCTCCAGGTGCTGGAGGTCCTGGCCAGCCGCTGGCTCGCCGTCGCCGAGGCGGTCAGCGTGCACACCCTGTCCTGCTACCCGGTGGCCGCGTTCGGCAGCGACGAGCAGCGCAAACTGCTGCCGGACATGCTCGGCGGCGAGCTGCTCGGCGCGTACTGCCTCTCCGAGCCGCAGGGTGGCTCGGACGCGGCGTCGCTGAGCACCCGGGCGGTTCGGGACGGCGACACGTACGTCGTCTCCGGCACCAAGGCGTGGATCACCCACGCCCAGGTGGCCGACTTCTACAACATCTTCTGCCGCACCGGTGAGCCCGGTCCCAAGGGGATCTCCTGCCTGCTCGCCGACTCCGGCACCGCCGGCATCACCCCCCAGACGGCGGAGCGGACCATGGGGTTGCGGTCCTCGCCGGTGGCGCAGATCGCGTTCGACTCGGCGCGGGTGCCGGCCGAGCGGCTGATCGGAGGTGAGGGCACCGGTTTCACCATCGCGATGTCCGCTCTGGACTCGGGTCGGCTGGGCATCGCGGCGTGCGCTGTCGGGCTGGCGCAGGCGGCGCTGGACTACGCGGTGTCCTACGGCCGGGAGCGGCAGCAGTTCGGCAGGTCCATCATCGACTTCCAGGGGCTCGGCTTCCTGCTGGCCGACGCGGCCACCCAGATCTCGGCGGCCCGCGCGCTGACCCTCGCCGCTGCCCGACTGCGTGACGCCGGCCGGCCGTACTCGATCGAGGCGGCCAAGGCGAAGCTCTTCGCCACCGACATGGCGATGCGGGTGACCACCGACGCGGTGCAGGTGCTCGGCGGTGCCGGTTACGTGAGCGATCACCCGGTGGAGCGGTACATGCGCGAGGCCAAGGTGCTCCAGATCGTCGAGGGCACCAACCAGATCCAGCGGCTGGTGATCTCCCGGGCGCTCGCCAAGGGCTGAGACGGCGGGTCCACCGTCGCGTTCGTCGTCGCCGTCGCGCCGTTTTCCCGGTAGGTTGCTCGCCGTGGAGGAGATCGACCGCGCCATCGTCGCAGCGTTGACCGCTGACGGCCGCCTGTCGTACACGGATCTGGCCGAGAAGGTGGGCCTGTCGGTGTCCGCCGTGCACCAGCGGGTGCGCCGGCTGGAGCAGCGCGGGGTAATCAAGGGGTACGCCGCGCGGGTGTCGTTCGAGGCGTTGGACCTGCCGCTGACCGCGTTCGTGGCGATCCGGCCGTTCGACCCGTCGCAGCCGGACGACGCCCCGGAACGGCTGGCGCACCTGCCCGAGATCGACTCGTGCTACTCGGTGGCGGGGGAGGACTTCTACCTGCTGCTGGTGCGGGTGGCGAGCCCCGCGGACCTGGAGCGGGTGCTCCAGGAGATCCGTACGTCGGCGAACGTGACGACCCGCACGACTGTGGTGCTGTCCACGCCGTACGAGAACCGGCCGCCGAAGATCAGTGCCGGGGCGCCGAGTCGGTCGCGGTCCCGGGTGCCGGAGGAGCCGGCTGGTTCCACCGCAGGATGACCTGCCGGTCGTGCTCGTGACCGAGCACGCTTACCGTGGCGGTGTCCAGCCGCAGCCGTGCCCCGGCGGACGGGGGCAGGCCGATCCAGCGGGCCCCCAGCACCCGCAGGCTGTGCGCGTGGCCGACGAGCGCCACGGTGCCCCGGTCCAGCAGCGGGGTGACCCGGGCCAGCACCCGGTCGAGTCGCTCGCCGACCTGCGCGGGTGACTCGCCGCCGGGGCAGCCGTCGGTCCAGATGTTCCAGTGCGGCTGGTTCTCGTGGATGTCGACGGTGGTGCGGCCCTCGTACTCGCCGTAGTTCCACTCGCTGAGGTCCTCGTCGACGGCGTCGACGGTGAGCCCGGCGAGCTGCGCGGTGCGCAGCGCCCGGGAGCGGGGGCTGGCCAGCACGCTCACGAACCGCCGGCCGGCCAGGAACGCCGCGAGGGTGCGGGCCTGCCGCTCGCCGTCGGGGGTCAGCTCCAGATCGGTGTACGAGGTGTGCCGCAGGCTGGCACTCCAGGTGGTCTCGCCGTGCCGGATCAGCAGGAGCTCTCCCATCCGATCAGTTAACCACCGCCGCTCGGCCGGCACCCGGCGGTTGTGGTGTGGGCGGCGCCGCACGCTCGACGGGCGGGCGCGGATCAGTCGGCGGGTGCGCCGAACCAGCGGGAGAGCTGGCCGTCCAGGTCCTGCTGATCATCGCCGATCCAGGCGACGTGACCGTCGGGTCGGAGCAGGACGCACGGGACGTCCAGTGCCGCGGTCGGATCCGCGATGTTGTCGACGCGGTCTGACCAGCCGCCGACGGTCAGGCGTCCGGTGCGGTCCAGCAGCAGGCCACGGCCGTGGTGCAGCAGCCCGTAGAGGTGGCCCTGTCGCACGTCGATGTCGGGCAGGCGGCGGCCGATCAGGTCGGGGCCCGGGCCGAAGTCGTACCGGATGTCGAGGGCGGTGATCTTCTCGATCAGATGGCGGTTCACCTCGTCGAAGTCCATCAACGTGGTGAGCAGCCTGCGCACGGCCTGCGCGCCTGGCGCGGTGGACAGCAGTTCCGTCTGGGCGCGGGTGTTGTCCAGCACCTCCTCGGCGACCGGACGGCGTTCTGCCTGGTACGTGTCCAGCAGGGTGTCGGGCGCCCAGCTGCGGATCTGGGCGGCCAGTTTCCAGCCCAGGTTGAAGGCGTCCTGAACGCCCAGGTTGAGGCCCTGTCCGCCGATGGGCGGATGGATGTGCGCCGCGTCGCCGGCCAGCAGCACCCGCCCGACCCGGTACCGTTCGGCGAGCCGGGTGGCGTCGCCGAAGCGGGACATCCAGCGCGGGGAGTGCACACCGAAATCGGTTCCGGCGATGGCACGCAACTGTTGCTTGAAGTCGTCGAGGGTGGCCGGCTTCGCGCGGTCGCTGACTCCCGCGGCGGGCACGAGGACGCTGTACGTCTCCCCGCCCGCGGGCCGGAGCCAGAATCGATGATGGTTCTCGCGGAGCCCGGCCACCGTGGCGGCGATCTCCTCCGGTGGCATACCGACCGACATCTCGCCCATCAGGGTCTCGTTCTGGGCGGGCTCGCCGGGAAATCCGACACCGAGCAGTTTGCGCACCGTGCTGCGCCCGCCGTCACAGCCGACGAGGTAGCGCGAGCGCAGTTGTGCCCCGTCGGCCAGCTCGACCGTCACACAGTCGTCGTCCTGCTGGAGGCCGGTGACCGCGCACCCGCGCCGGATCTGCGCACCGAGTTCGATCGCGTGCTCCGCGAGCAGCCGTTCGATGACCGGCTGCGGGATGCCCAGGAGATAGGCGTACGTGGAATCCAGGCTCGTCGGCGGGGGCTTGGGGATGGCGGCGAAGAAACCGCCGGCCGGACGCCGCCTGCCGTGCGGGAGGATGCGATCCAGCAGTCCGCGCATCGCCATCAGTTCGAGGCTGCGGATGTGCAGACCGACTATGCGTACGAACGACGTGGGGTCGTTCTCCTTCTCCAGAACCAGGACCCGCACATCGTGCAGTCGTAGTTCGGCGGCCAGCATCGCGCCGGTCGGGCCGCAACCGGCGATGATCACGTCGAAGTGGGGTGCGCGATCGGGGCCGGAGTCCGGTGACTGGGGCTCGGGGAGGTGGCCGGTGGCGGAGTGTCGTTCGAGTGCGTCGGTCGTCGACGGCTCGGCGGTGAATGGCAGAGGTTGCACAGGTGTTGCCCTTCGGGAGTGCCGTTTGGCGTGGCGCTCCCGGCGACACCTACGTCAATCGCCCGATCGTGACGGGAGGGGGAGCACCCACATCGATACAGCGTTCATGGGTCTCACCTCCTCGGGCCGTGTCACGTTCGCCCGCAAGCTACAAGCCCGTCCGTCGTGTCGTCCAATCCTTTTCCGACGACTCCCGAAGGCCTCTTCGGTTGATTCTCCACAACCTATCTTCCTAGGATGCCTGAGCGGATGTGCCGACCGGCACCGCCGGTTTCGGCACCCGAAGACCGGGCAAGCGAGGCGGAACAACCGCCAGACCGAGGAGGCGCGATGAGCTTCACCGAGAAGGCAAAGAGCAAGGTTGAGCAGCTGGCCGGCGCCGCGAAGGAGCGCGTCGGCGACATGACCGACAACGAGCCGATGCGCGGCGACGGCGCGAGCCAGCAGTCGAACGCGCGGGCCAAGCAGGCCGGGCAGAGCATGAAGGACGCCGGCAGCAAGATCAAGGACGCCTTCAACAAGTGACCCGAGTGACCGTCGGAGCCCCGGGCAGGTGCTGCCCGGGGCTCCGACGCGTATGCCGCTAGGGTCGCGGGGTGACCGTGCTGCGTTCCCTGGTGTTGTTCGCGCTTGCCGCGCTGGCCGAGATTGGCGGCGCCTGGCTGGTGTGGCAGGGCTGGCGTGAACAGCGGGGTCTGTGGTGGATCGCGGCCGGTGTGGTCGCGCTGGGCTGTTACGGCTTCGTCGCCACCTTCCAGCCGGACGCGAACTTCGGGCGGATCCTGGCCGCGTACGGCGGGGTGTTCGTGGCGGGTTCGCTGGGCTGGGCGATGGTGGTGGACGGGTTCCGCCCGGACCGCTGGGACGTCACCGGCGCGGCGCTCTGTCTGCTCGGCGTCGCGGTCATCATGTACGCCCCGCGCGGCGGCGCCCCCGCCTAAGGTCGGGGACAGTGAGCCCCGTTCACCTCTGCGATGATCTGCGGCGTGATCCGCCCTCGGCTCCGCCCGTTGTCCTGCGTACTGGTCGCGGTGGCCGTTGTCGGCGCCGCCGCCTGCTCGGCGTCCCGGGTGCCGCCACCGGAACGGCCGGTCTTCGTCGGCTCGTCAGCCGCGCCGTCGGCACGTGTCAGTCCCACCCCGACGGCATCCACCGTCCCGGACGTGGCGCCGGTGACCTCCGTGCCGGGGGCGACGCCTGTGGGAACCCGGGCGCCTGTGGTCGACCACGGGCCGCGGACCGGTGACAAGGTCGCGTTGACCTTCGACGCGGACATGACCGACGCGATGCTGGGCAACCTGCGCGCCGGCCGGGTGACGTCGTACGCGAACCTGCGGATCCTCGACCTGCTAGAGCGCGAGCGGGTGCCTGCGACGTTCTTCCTCACCGGAAAGTGGGTGCAGCGGTACCCGGACGTGACGCGGCGGATCGCCGACAATCCCCGCTTCGAGCTGGCGAACCACACCTACGGGCACGCGGCGTTCACCGCTGACTGCTACGACCTGCCCCGGTCGCCTGTCGGTGAGTTGGCCGAGGACGTGGCGAGGACGTTCGAGGTGATCGAGGCGTACGGGGGGCGGCAGACCCGGTACTTCCGGTTTCCGGGGCTGTGCCACGACGCGGCGGCGCTGGACGCCCTGGCGCCGCTGGGCGTGACTGTGGTCGACGGGGACGTGGTCAGCGGGGATCCGTTCGCGACGGCGTGGAAGCCGTTGGTGCGGGCGGTGCTCGATCACGTACGCCCCGGGTCGGTGGTGATCATGCATGTGACCGAGGCGAACGCGGCGATGACCGATGAGGCGCTTCCGCACATCCTGGCCGGGTTGCGGGAACGGGGCCTGGTGCCGGCGCCGTTGTCCGAGGTGTTGGTGGCCTGACGGCCCGTCGCGCCGGGGCGCGCCACAACGCGTTCGCGCGACCTGTCACGGTTGAGGTCCTCCCGGACATGGAGTGAACGTGAGCTCCGGCATCGAGTACTACGAGGACCACTTCCGGCGCGTCTACGTCGCGGACTTCGAGCCGTTGTTGTCGTACGCGCTGCGGCGCGTCGAGCACCCCGAGGACGCGGCCGACGTCGTCGCGGAGACGTTCCTGGTGGCGTGGCGTCGTCGGCACGACATTCCGGACGGTGCCGAGGCCCGTCTCTGGCTGTACGGGGTGGCCCGGCGGGTGTTGGCCAACCATCACCGTGGCGGCGTGCGCCGGCAGCGGCTGGGTGAGCGGTTGCGTCAGCAGATCGTCGCCACGGTGGCCGTCGATCCGGGCAGTGAGGTGCCCGAGCAGCTCGCCGTCCGGGCGGCGTTGGCGGGTCTGGGTGGGCTGGATCGGGAGGTGCTGATGCTCACGGTCTGGGAGGGTCTGCAACCGCGCGAGGTGGCGGCGGTCCTGGGGGTGGGTCCGGCCGTGGTCCGGACCCGACTGTCGCGGGCGCGCGCCCGGCTGCGGGAGCTTGTCGGTGACGACCTCGGACCGCCCGGACATGTACTGGACGTGCTGACCGCAGCCACCCGCAAGGAGGAGAGATGACCGAGGAACAGCTGGACCGGTTGGTTCGCGACGCCGACCCCGCTCGGCTGGACGTCGTCGGTGCCCTCGGCGGGGTGAAGCAGTCCATCCTGGAGGAGATCATGTCGGAGTCGACGCTCGATCGTTTCGTGGAGCCGCCGCGACGGCGACCGGGGGCGGGGCGGACGGTGCGTCGCTTCGCGGGCGTGGTGACGGCGGCCGCGGTGCTCGCCGGCGTCCTTGGCGTGTCCGTCCTGGTACGTGAGCCGGGGGAGGGCGGTGAGGAACCTGCCGCGCCGGCTGCCGGTGCGCCGGTTGTCTACTCGCCTGTGGCGATGCGGGCCGCGGAGAAGAATCCGCGGCTGCTGATCAACCAGCCGGGCTGGGTGGCGACCACCGTGTACGGGTTCGCCCAGGAGGAGGGCACCATCGCGTTTCGTCGAGGCGATCGAGAGTTGGAGATGAACTGGTACCCGGCCGGCGGGTACGCGGACCGTTTCGACGACCGGCTCGAGGTCAGCCGGCCGGAGGCGGTGCGGGTCGACGGTTGGCCTGGTGATCTGTTCCGGTACTCCGCCCGGGACTTCGCGGTGATCCTGCGTCCCCGCGACGGTGTGTTCGTGGAGATGCGTACCGGGGACAACTGGTCCCGTGGGGAGTTCGACCAGGTTCTCGCGGCGGTCGTGCGCGTGGATGTGCGGACCTGGTTGGGCGCGCTGCCGGCGGAGATCGTCACGCCGGAGCGGGTGCGGGCGCGGGCGGGTGAGGTGCTCGCGGGCGTGCCGCTTCCGCCGGGCTTCGATGTCGCGGCGCTGGAGGAGGTCGGTGTGAACGACTCGTACCAGTTCGGTGCCGCGGTGACGTCGCTTGTGGGCTGCGGGTGGATCGCGGAGTGGCAGCGGGCGAGGGCGGGCGGGGACGAGGCCGCGGTGCGGCGGGCCGTCGAGGCGATGCGCGGCAGCCACACCTGGCGGGTGTTGCGGGAGATGGACGAGGCCGGTGACTGGCCGGAGGTGTTCTGGGAGTACGCCGACGAGATCGCGGCGGGGAGGCTGCCGGCCGGGTACGCGCAGGGCCTGGGCTGCCGGTGACGGTGGACGGCGACACCCCCGGGGAGGTCCCGGGGGTGTCGTGGTCGGTGGGTCAGTCGTCGCGGTGGTCGGCCCACCACTGCTGGCCGCCGTCGGGCAGGGTGTCGATCGGGTCGTAGTAGGCGTAGCGCTTGTTGAGCGCCTCCAGGTCGGTGGACTCGATGGAGGTGCGGTAGTTCTTGGTCCAGTAGGAGATGCCGCGTTCCCGGTCGTAGTCGGTGAGCATGTGCACCCAGCGCTTCCCGACGAACGGCACGTCGCACACGATGCGGGGGGTGGCGTACCCGGGCAGGTAGCCCATGATGTCGTGCTGGAGCTGCTGGGCGTGCCAGACCGGGACGCGCCAGTGTTCGGCGTTGGGGATCATGTCGCACATGTAGAAGTAGTACGGCAGGATCCCGGCTTCGCCCTGGAGGGCGAAGCAGAGGTCGAGCAGCTCGGGGGTGGTGGCGTTGACGCCGCGCATGAGCACGCCCTGGTTGCGGACGTCGCGGACGCCGACGTCGAGGGCGGTCTGGGCGGCCTTGGCGACCAGTGGGGTGAGCGACTGGGCGTGGTTGACGTGGGTGTGGATGGCGAGGTTGACGCCGCGTCGGGCGGCGGTGCGGGCGACGCGTTCGAGGCCTTCGACGACGTCGGGCTGGAGCCAGTGCTGGGGCAGGCCCATGAGGGCCTTGGTGGCGAGCCGGATGTCGCGGACCGTCTCCAGTTCCAGCAGGCGCATGAGGTACGACTCGAGGTTGCGCCAGGGGACGTTTGCCACGTCGCCACCGGAGACGACGACGTCGCGGACGCCGGGGTGGGCCTTGAGGTAGGCGATGTGGGCGTCGTAGCGGTCGACGGGCTTGAGGGTGAGTTTGAGTTTGTCGACGGCGGGGGTGGAGTTGCCGACCAGGTCCATGCGGGTGCAGTGGCCGCAGTACTGCGGGCAGGTGGAGAGCAGTTCGGCGAGGACCTTGGTGGGGTAGCGGTGGGTGAGGCCTTCGGCGACCCACATGTCGTGTTCGTGGAGGCTGTCGCGGCTGGCGTAGGGGTGTGACGGCCAGTCGGTGCGCCGGTCGGAGGCGACGGGGATCATGTAGCGGCGGATGGGGTCGGCGAGCAGCGCCTCGGTGGTGAGGGGCGCGAACGGCACCATCGTGTTGATCATTTGTGGTGGCACCAGCATGGACATGGTTGCCATGGCCTTCTGGTCGGCCTCGAGGTCGGCGTAGAAGCTCTCGTCGACGAGGTCGCCGAGGACGACGCGGAGCTGCTTGATGTTCTTGACGCAGTTGACGCGTTGCCACTGGGCGGATTCCCACTGCTCGCGGGTGACGTGGCGCCAGCCGGGGAAGCGGGTCCAGTCGGGTTCGACCAGGGGGCGGCGGTGGTATTCGTACGGTTGCCCGGCGGTCGGTGCGGCGACCGGGGCGTGACGGGGTTGAGGGATGGTCTCAACCGGTTGGGTCTGGGTCACGGCCCCTCCTCGGTGCTGCGGCTGATCAACGGGCCCGAAGGCTACTGGAAAATATTCGGTACAGAAACTAGTCTGCCGTAAGTTTTCCCGTTACGCGAGCCTTGACGGTGGCTTCGGACGGCTGGACAGGGGAGGTCGGCGTGACGTCACCGGTGGGACTGCACCGCGTCGTGGAACCGGCGGGGGTGCTGCCGCAGGCGGCCTGGCGGCTGGACGCGTCCGCCGCCATCGCGCCCAACGAGGTGCGGATCCGGGTGCAGCGGCTCAACCTCGACGCGGCGAGCTTCCGGCAGTTGTCCGAGAAGCACGGCGGCGACGGTGACGCGGTCCGTGCCGAGGTGCTGGAGATCATATCGACGCGGGGCAAGATGCAGAACCCGGTGACCGGCTCCGGCGGCATGCTGATCGGCACCGTCGAGGAGGCCGGTCGGCGTTCCCCGCTCGGGCTCAAGCCCGGTGAGCGGGTCGCCACGCTCGTGTCGTTGACGTTGACGCCGCTTGTCGTGACCGACGGGCTGGCCCGCTGGGACGGCCGCAGCGAGCAGGTGCCGTGCGACGGGTGGGCGATCCTGTTCGCGCGGTCCATCGCCGCGGTGCTGCCCGACGACGAGGACCCCCAGTTGTCCCTCGCCGTGCTGGACGTGTGCGGGGCGCCCGCGCTGACCGCCCGGGTGGTGTCGCGGTACGTCGAGGATCGTCAGCGTGCCGGTGACCCGACGCCGGTGCGGGTCGCGGTGATCGGTGGGGCGGGCAAGAGCGGGTCGCTGTCCCTCGCGGCGGCGCGGCGGGCGGGCGCCGCCCGTACCGTGGGCGTGGTTCCGGTGGCGGCGGAGCGCGACGCGCTGACGGCCGCCGGTCTGGCCTCGGTGGTGGCGTTGGCCGACGCGCGGGACCCGGTCGGGTTGTCCACGGCGGTGACCACCGCGCTGGGCGCCCCGGCGGACGTGACTGTGGTGTGCGTGGACGTGCCGGGGTGTGAGCACGGGGCGGTGCTGGCCACCGCTGACGGCGGCACGGTGATCTTCTTCTCGATGGCGACGAGTTTCTCGGCGGCGGCGTTGGGCGCCGAGGGGCTGGCGGCGGACGTGACGATGCTTGTGGGCAACGGGTACGTGCCGGGGCACGCGGAGCTGGCGCTGGGGTTGTTGCGCGCCGAGCCGGGGGTGCGTCAGCTGTTCACGGCACGGATCGCGGCAGACTGAGGTCATGACGAACCCCTCGACGTTGTACCGCGGCGGCGTCCTGCACTGTCCCGCCGATCCGAGCGCCACGGCGCTGCTGGTGTCCGCTGGGCGGATCGCCTGGTTGGGGACCGACGGTGACGCGCCGCCGGCCGACCGGGTGGTGGACCTGGGTGGGGCGCTGGTGACGCCGGCGTTCGTGGACGCGCACGTGCACGCCACCGACACCGGGTTGGCGTTGTCCGGGCTGGAGTTGTCCGGGGTGCGCTCGGCGGGGCAGTTGCTGGACGCGGTGGCGGCGTTCGCGGCGGGTCTGCCGGCCGACGCGGTGGTGCTGGGCCACGGTTGGGACGAGTCGGGCTGGTCGGATCCGGCGTTGCCGGACGCGGCGGCGCTGGACCGGGCGGCCGGGGGCCGGCGGGTGTACCTGTCGCAGGCGTCGATCCATTCGGCGCTTGTGTCGTCGGCGTTGCTGGCGGCGTGCCCGCAGGCGGCGACCGAGGCCGGGTACGACGCGTCGGGCTGGTTGCGGCGCGACGCGCACCATGTGGTGCGGGCGGCGGCGCAGGGGTCGGTGAGTCGGGCGCAGCGGGTCGCCGCGCAGCGGGTGGCCCTGGAGCACGCGGCGTCGCTCGGCATCGCGGCGGTGCACGAGTGCGGTGGTCCGGAGATCTCCGACGAGGAGGACTTCACCGGCCTGCTGGGCATCTCCGGCGCGGGTCTGCCCGAGGTGTACGGGTACTGGGGCGAGTTGGGTGGCGCCGCGCGGGCCCGGGAGTTGGGCGCGGTGGGTGCCGGTGGTGACCTGTTCGCCGACGGGGCGTTGGGTTCGCGTACGGCGCACGTGTCGCAGCCGTACGGCGACGGTGACGGCTGCGGGCACGGGTACCTGTCGGCGCACCAGGTGCGTGATCACCTGGTGGACTGCGCGGCGCACGGCATGCAGGGCGGGTTCCACGCGATCGGTGACGCGGCGATCGGCACGGTGCTTGAGGGCTTCGCGGCGGCGGCTTCGACGCTCGGCGTGGAGCGGCTGCGCGCGGCGCGGCACCGCGTCGAGCACGCGGAGATCATGAACAAGCGGATGATCGCCCAGTTCGTGGAGTACGGGGTCGTGGCGAGCATGCAGCCGGCGTTCGACAGGTTGTGGGGCGGCGCGGGTCGGATGTACGAGGCGCGGTTGGGGTTGGACCGGTCGTTGGAGTCGAACCCGATGGGTGCGATGCACTCGGTGGGTGTGGCGTTGGCGTTCGGGTCGGATTCGCCCGTGACGCCGCTGGACCCGTGGGGGTCGGTGCGGGCGGCGGCGGCGCACCACAACCCGGCGCAGCGGATGAGTGTGCGGTCGGCGTTCGCGGCGCACAGCCGGGGTGGGTGGCGGGCGGTGCACCTGGACGCCGAGGGCGTTCTCGCGCTGGGCGCGCCGGCGACGTTCGCGGTGTGGTCGACGCCGGCCGGGGTGGAGCGGGGCCTGCCGGTGCTGCTGGCCGAGGACCCGGAGCTGCGGGGTCCGGACGATCCGACGCCGCTGCCGGTCTGCCGGCGCCTGGTGCTGCGCGGTGAGGTCATCTACGAGGAAGGGTCGTCGTGAACGAGCGGACGAGCGGTGTGGCGGGGGCGGCGGCGTGACCGGCAAGCTTGATCTTGATCCGGTGCTGGTGGCGCGGGCGCGGGAGTTGGCGCGTCGCGCTGGGCAGCCGGTGGTCGACCTGGCCCGCAGTCACACCACGGTGTCGGTGGAGCGGGCCGTGCTGCGCCTGGCCGGGGTGAGTGGCGCCGACCCGGACGGCATCCCCTGGGTGAACCGGCTCGTCGACGCGGTCGTCGCGGACGTGGGGTTGGGCCACGGGGTGGCGCTGCCGGTGTTCGACGCCCTCGCCCGCGAGGGCATCACTGACGTGACGTTGCTGGCGCAGAAGGCCGCGGCCGGGTCGGTGCGCTTCGCGTTGCCCACCGGGCGGGCCGCCACGGCGGCCCGGTCGGCGGCGCGCAGGGCCGTCGGTGCGGGCATCCGGCGCATCGACAGGCGGCGCGCCGAGCGGGACCGGCTCATCAAGCGGCACGGCGACCCGAAGCAGCGGCCGTGGATCTACCTGATCGTGGCGACCGGGGACATCTACGAGGACATCCCGCAGGCGCAGGCGGCGGCGCGCGCCGGCGCGGACGTCATCGCGGTGATCCGCTCCACGGGTCAGTCGCTGCTGGACTACGTGCCCGAGGGCGCGACCCGGGAGGGTTTCGCCGGCACGTACGCCACGCAGGAGAACTTCCGGCTGATGCGCGCGGCGCTGGACGAGTCGTCGAAGGAGTTGGGCCGCTACGTGCGGTTGACGAACTACGCGTCGGGCCTGTGCATGCCGGAGATGGCGACCCTGGCCGGGTTGGAACGCCTCGACATGATGCTCAACGACTCGATGTACGGGATCCTGTTCCGCGACATCAACCCGGTGCGCACGTTCGTCGACCAGCGGTTCTCCCGGCAGGTCCACGCCCGTGCGGGGATCATCATCAACACCGGTGAGGACAACTACCTGACCACCGCCGACGCCGTCGACGAGGCGCACACGGTGACGGTGTCGCAGCTGCTCAACGAGTTCTTCGCGCACGAGGCGGGCCTCGCGGACTGGCAGTTGGGGTTGGGTCACGCGTTCGAGATCAACCCGGAGGTGCCGGAGTCGTTCCGGCTGGAGCTGGCGCACGCCCTGCTGGCGCGCGAGCTGTTCCCGCACGCGCCGTTGAAGTGGATGCCGCCGACGAAGCACATGACCGGTGACGTGTTCCGGGGCAACCTGCTCGACGGGTTCTTCAACCTGGCGGGTGCGCTGACCGGTCAGGGCATCCTGCTGGTGGGGATGATGACCGAGGCGGTGGTGACGCCGTGGCTGTCCGACCGGGACATCGCCCTGCAGAACGTGCGGTACGTGTTGGGCGCGGCCGGTGGGCTGCACGAGGACTTCGTGCCGGCGCCCGGCGGGTTCATCCGCCGCCGCGCCAACCAGGTCCTCGGTGAGGCACTGGACCTGCTGGAGCGCATCGGGGAGCAGACGCTGCTCACCGCCATCGCCGAGGGCACCTTCGGGATCATGAAACGGCCCGCGGACCGTGGCAAGGGCCTGGCCGGGGTCGCCGCCCACGAGGCGGACTACTGCAACCCGGCCACCGACATCCTGGAGGCGGCGGCGTGAGTAGGCAGATCGTGCGCCCGTACGGGGACACCACAGGTGACGGGATGGTGCAGGTGTCGTTCACCCTGCCGGTGGCCCACGACAAGCGGGCCGAGGGCGCGGCGGTGCAGCTGGCCAACAAGATGGGCATCGACCCGGCGATGCTGGTGCACGCCAAACCGATGGGTGACGGGTTCACCTTCTTCGTCGTCTACGGGCGGGTCAACCACCTCGTCGACGTCGACGCGGTGCAGGTGGTGGAACGGGACTTCCCGCTGCTGTCGGCCAAGGAGGTCAACACGGTGGTCAAGCAGCGGCTGCGCCGCAAGCTGTCAGTGGTCGGCGCGTGCATCGGCACCGACGCGCACACCGTGGGCATCGACGCGATCCTCAACGTCAAGGGCATCGCGGGGGAGAAGGGCCTGGAGTACTACCG
Source organism: Micromonospora sp. NPDC047521 (assembly GCF_055587305.1). NCBI lineage: Bacteria > Bacillati > Actinomycetota > Actinomycetes > Micromonosporales > Micromonosporaceae > Micromonospora > Micromonospora sp. NPDC047521. The sequence goes on from NZ_JBVJGN010000015.1 coordinate 22,499, forward strand.
GGAGCTGAAGGTCACCAACCTGGGCGCGCAGGTGAGCGTGCCGGAGCTGGTGGAGGCCGCCCGGGCGGAGAAGGCCGACGCGGTGCTCGTGTCGCAGGTCGTCACGCAACGCGACGCGCACCTGCACAACACCCGGGAGATGTCCGCCGCGTTCCGCGAGGCCATGCCGGCGGGCAAGCGGCCCCTGCTGATCGTCGGCGGTCCCCGGTTCGACGAGACGATGACCGACGAGTTGGGCGTGGACCGGATCTTCGGCCGGGGCACCACGCCCGGCGAGGTGGCCAGCTACCTCGTGCACGCCCTGATCACGCAGCGGAAGGCGACCACATGACCGACGCAAGGCTCGGGTTGACGGTGACGCACCGGCGGTACGTGCCGTACTCGCACGCGCACTACGCCGGCAACCTCGTCGACGGGGCGTACGCCCTCGGACTGTTCGGGGACGTCGCCACGGAGGTGTGCATCCGCACCGACGGCGACGAGGGACTGTTCGCCGGGTACACCGACGTGCGGTTCACCGCTCCGATCCGCGCCGGTGACGTGGTGGAGGTGACCGCACAGGTGTCCCGGGTGGGCTCGCGCAGCCGCACCCTGGAGCTGAGCTGCGCGGTGGTGTGCAGGGGCCGCCCGGACCGTTCCGAGTCCGCCGCCGAGGTCCTGGACCCGCCGATCGTGGCTGTCACCGCGACCGGCACCGTGGTCGTCCCCGCGGCACAGTGAGTCGCGAGGAGTGAGCCGGGGTTGCGAGCCCCGCAGTCGCGAACAGAGAAGGCACAGTGAGTCGCGAGGAGTGAGCCGGGGTTGCGAGCCCCGCAGTCGCGAACGGGGAGGCCTGTGACCCTGGCGGTCTGCGCGGACGTCGGTTCGACGTACACCAAGGCGGCGGTGGTGGACCTGGCCGCCGGTGTCCTCGTGGGCGCGGCGGCCGCGCCCACGACGGTGGGCAGCGACGTGCTGCACGGCCTGGACGCCGCGGTCGCGGCGGCCACCGCCGGGCTCGGGGCGCGCGACGTGCCGTGGTACGTGTGCTCGTCGGCCGGCGGTGGGCTGCGCCTGGCGGTGATCGGCTACGAGCCGTTGGTCACCGCGCAGGCCGGCCGGCGGGTCGGGTTGTCCGCCGGCGCGCACGTGGTGCACGTGGCGGCCGGGCGGCTCGGCGCGGCGGACCTGACGGCGCTGCGGGCGGCCCGCTGCGACGTGGTGCTGCTGGTCGGCGGCACCGACGGCGGTGACGCCGACACGATCGCCCACAACGCGACCCGGCTGGCCCGCGCCCGCTGGCGCAGACCCGTGGTGTACGCGGGCAACGCCGACGTGCGCGCGGAGCTGACCGGGCTGCTCCAGGCCGCCGGTGTGCCGGTGACAGGGGCGGACAACGTGCTGCCACGCATCGGGGTGCTCGCCCCGGAGTCGGCGCGCGCGGCGATCCGGGCGGTGTTCCTGCGTCACGTGATCGGCGGGAAACGGCTGTCACGGGGCAACCGGTTCGCGCGGCTGGTCCGTGCGGCCACACCGGACGCGGTGCTCACCGGCGTGGAGGTGCTTGCCGACACCATCGGAGGCGACCTGGCCGTCGTCGACGTGGGAGGCGCCACCACCGACGTGTACTCGGTGCTCACGCCCGACGAGCGGGCCACCGGGCCGGGTCGGGAGGTCGCCGGCAGCCTGTGGCGGGCCCGCACCGTCGAGGGTGACCTGGGGATGCGGTGGAGCGCGCCGGGCGTGGTGCGGGCCGCCGCCGAGGAGCGGCTGCTCGCCGCCGACGAGGCCGACGCGTTGACGGCCGCCGCCGACCGGCGTGCCACCGACCCCGGTTTCCTGGCCGTCGACGACACCGAGCGGGCGGCGGACGCCCGCATCGCCGCCCTCGCGGCGACCGTGGCGCTGCGCCGGCACGCCCGCGGGGCCGCCACCGGGGAACGCGCCGGGCGGGACCTGCGCGACGTGCGGCTGATGGTGGGCTCCGGCGGGGTGCTGCGGCACGCCCCGGCGCCGGTGGCGGGGCAGGTGCTGGCGGCGGTCCTGGGCGACCACGCCGGCGGGTGGCCGCTGCCCCGCGCCGCGACCCCCGTGGTCGACGTCGACTACGTGCTGGCCGCCGGTGGGCTCCTCGCCGAGGAGCACCGGACGGCCGCGGGGGCGCTGCTGCGTCACCACCTGCGGACGCAGTGAGACGCGCCGACCCGACACGCCGTGTCGCAACACACGACAGGCCCGGGTGGGTTGACAGGAGGCGGGGTGCAGCACGTACCGTCTTTGAGTCCTACCACGGGAAGCGGCTGTTGTTCGCTTCGTCCCTTCGTCCGCTGGCCGAGCGACATGTTTCAGCGTCATCGTCGCGGCGGCCAGGTCCAGCGGGCGGGGGTCGGCGGGGCGGCGCGAACCGGTCGCGGTTACCGGTGTACGGGCAGGGTGAGGTGCACGGCCAGTAGACAACGGCCCGGCGGGGGCAGCCAGTCCGCGTCCGGTCGGTCCGAAGGTCGGCGTGCCGCATCCTCGCCGCACCGGCCGGGGAGGGCCTGGGAGCATCGGGGCGCGGCGCGAGCCGCGCCCCGATTTCATGTCCGTCGGGTGGTCTGTCCCCGACAGCCCGATGCGGCCGTCACGGCCGCTGGCCAGGTAGCCTTCGCCCCGTGATCGAGGGGACGCTGCGGTGACGACGCTGGACCGGGACGAGACTCACGCGCCGACACCGGCGCCCGGCCCGGCTGCCGCCGGGCGGCCGCTGCCGCTGCGGGTGGCCGCGCCGATGGCCGTGGCCGCCGGGCTGGCCCTGCTTGTGGCGTTCCCGCCGTACGGGGTGTGGCCGCTCGCGCCGGTGGGCGTGGCGTTGCTGGCCGCCGCCGCGCACCGGCGGCGGTTGCGCGCCGGCGCCGGACTGGGCTTCCTGACCGGTGTGGCGCTGTTCGCGCCGCTGCTGGAATGGACGAACCTGCACACCGGCTACCTGCCGTGGGTGCTGCTGTCGCTGTTGCAGGCCGGCTACCTGGCGCTGCTGGGCATGGCCACGGCCTGGGTGTCGCCGCTGGCCGACCGCGGCCGGTGGGCGTGGCCGGCGCTGACCGGCCTGCTGTGGGTGGGGCAGGAGGCGCTGCGCGACCGCACCCCGTTCGGCGGGTTCCCGTGGGGGCGGCTGGCGTTCAGCCAGGACACGTCGCCGCTGCTGCGCCTCGCCTCGCTGGGCGGCGCCCCGCTAGTCACCTTCGCGGTCGCCCTGCTCGGTGGGCTGCTCGTCACGGCCGTCTGGCGGGGCGTGGTGGCCCGCCGCGACGCCCAGGCCGAATGGTGGCTGGCGGCTGCCGCACCGGCCGCCGTGGCCGTGGGGGTGGGCGCGGTGAGCCTGCTGGTTCCCGTCGCCACCGCCGGGTCGGGCGACACGGTCACCGTGGCGATCGTGCAGGGCAACGTGCCGCGCCTCGGCCTGGACTTCAACGCCCAACGGCAGGCCGTGCTCAACAACCACGTCGACGCCACCATCGAGCTGGCCGCGCGGGTCACCGCCGGGCAGCAGCGCCGCCCCGACCTGGTGGTGTGGCCGGAGAACTCCAGCGACATCGACCCGCTGCGCAACCCCACCGCCGGGGCGCGCATCTCGCAGGCCGCCGACGCCATCGCCGCGCCGATCCTCGTCGGCGCGGTCCTGCAGGGCCCCGGCGCGGGGGAGGTCCGCAACGTGGGCATCCTGTGGCGGCCCGGCGCCGGCCCCGACCTGGACCAGCTGTACGCCAAACGCCACCCGGTGCCGTTCGCCGAGTACGTGCCGCTGCGCGACGTGGCCCGCATGGTCAGCGACAAGGTCGACCTGGTCCGGTCGGACTTCGTGGCCGGCAGCACCCCGGGCGTGGTACGCGCCGGCCCGGCGGTGCTCGGCGACGTGATCTGCTTCGAGGTCGCCTACGACGGGGTGGTCCGCGACACCGTCACCGGCGGCGCGCAGCTGCTCGTCGTGCAGACCAACAACGCCACATTCGACGTGGCCGAGGCCCGTCAGCAGCTGGCCATGGTGCGGCTGCGGGCAGTGGAGCACGGCCGGCCGGCGTTGATGGCCTCCACGGTCGGTGTGTCCGGGTTCGTCGCCCCGGACGGGCGGGTAAGCGATGCCACCGGGTTCAACACCCGGGAGGTCGTGGTGCGGCAGCTGCGGCTCGACAGCGGACGCACACTCGCCACCCGCCTCGGCTGGTGGCCGGAGGTGGCGCTCGCCGGGCTGGCCGCGGCGGCCCTGGTCGGTGCGGCGGTGCTGCGCCGGCGGCAGCGGATCATGCCCGGATAGCAGCAGCCGGTACGCCGGCGGAAGCGGAGGAACCGTGATCCAGGCGACCGATACGATCAGGCGGCCGGACGAGGTGCCCGGCGTCGGCCGGGTGCTTGTGGTGATCCCCACCTACAACGAGGCCGACAACGTCGCCGCGATCGTGGGACGGGTCCGCCGGGCCGCCCCGGCCGTGCAGATCCTCATCGCCGACGACAACAGCCCCGACGGCACCGGCGCGATCGCCGACGACCTCGCCGCCGGTGACGCGCACGTGCAGGTGTTGCACCGCGAGGGCAAGCAGGGCCTCGGAGCGGCGTACCTGGCCGGGTTCGGGTGGGCGCGCGAGCGTGGCTACGACGCGGTCGTGGAGATGGACGCCGACGGCTCACACGCCCCGGAGGACCTGCCGGCGCTGCTGACGGCGGCCCGCGACGCCGACGTGGTGATCGGGTCGCGGTGGACCAGCGGCGCGCGGGTGGTGAACTGGCCGCTGCGGCGGCTGCTGCTGTCGCGCTGCGGCAACCTGTACGCGCGCCTCGCCCTGGGCATGCCGGTGTCCGACGCGACAGGCGGTTACCGGGTGTACCGGATCAGCGCGTTGGACGCCATCGACCTGGCGTCGGTGTGCTCGCAGGGCTACTCGTTCCAGGTGGAGCTGTCCCGGCTGGCGCACCGCGCCGGTGTGCGGATCGTGGAGGTGCCGATCACGTTCGCCGAACGCGAGCGGGGCGACAGCAAGATGAGCCCCCGCATCGTGGCCGAGGCGCTGTGGCGGATCACCACCTGGGGGGTGCAGGACCGGCGTCAGGCGGTACGCCGTGGCCTCAACGGCACCCCCACAGGTCAGGTGCGGTGGCCGTGAGCGGGGCCGTGTCATGCTGGAAGGACGGTGCGTGTCGGCGTACCGGGGATTGGCGATGAGGTGAGATGCGCCGAGGACTGAGGTTCGTGCCGATTGCCCTGCTGCTGTCGGTGGTGGTGGAGTTGGCGGTGTTCGTCCTGGTGGGGCGGGCCGTCGGGTTCGGCGCGGCGGTGCTGCTGGTGTTCGCGGCGTCGCTGCTGGGGCTGGTGCTGCTGCGCCGCGAGGGCATGCGCGCCTGGCGCGGGTTCCGCACCGCGGCGCAGGCGGGTCAGCCGCCGGGACGGCAGGTGACCGACGGGCTCGTCGGGCTGGCCGGCGCGCTGCTGCTGGCGGTGCCCGGTCTGGTCAGCGGGCTGGTCGGGCTGCTGCTGCTGGTGCCGCCACTGCGACGGCTGGCCCGTTCCGGGGTGCAACGCACCGCCGAGCGGCGGGTGTCGTCGATGGTCGCCGGTGACCTGTTCGGGCCGCGTACGGTGCGGGTGCGCCAGGGCGCGCCGCAGCCGACGCCGCAGCCGGAGCAGCCGGTGGTCGTCGACGGGGGCCGGGCCATCGAGGGGGAGATCATCGAGCCCGGGCGCCACTGAACCGCGACGCACACACGACGGCGCCCCCGGGGAGAACCCCGGGGGCGCCGTGTCGTTCGGTGTGCGGCTCAGGCGCGGCCGCGGCGGGTACGAACCTCCTGGAGCCGTTCGGCGAGGATGTCCTCGAGCTCGGCGATCGAGCGCCGCTCCAGCAGCATGTCCCAGTGGGTACGCGGCGGCTTGGCCTTCTTCTGCTCCGGCTCGCTGCCGTCGACGAGTCGGGCGACGCTGCCGTCGAACTTGCATTCCCAGGTCGTCGGGACCTCGGCGTCGACGGCGAACGGCACCTCGAACTGGTGGCCCTTGGCACAGAGGTACTCGCGGGTCTGACGCGGCGCGAGCTCCGTGTTGCGGTCGGATTCGTAGCTGACCGCGCCCAGGCGGCTTCCGCGCAGCATACGCTCGCCCATGATCGACTTCCCCTCGTTCGTGGTGCTGGTCTTCTGGGTGTAACGGTGCGTTCCCGTCGCGCCATTCCCGCCGCAGGGCGTGAGGCGTCCACGGGTGGGCCGCGACCAAGGGTAGCCGGCCGGGGCGGCCACCCGGGCAGGTGATCCCCGGGCGGGTCGCGATGGTGGAGTGTTTCGGCTGCCACCGGGGATGTTAACGGCCCGAGCGCACAGGAGGTTGCGATGACCCAGGACGTCCCGGTCGAGCGCCGAGCGACCAGCGAGCGGACGTTCTTCGGGCATCCCCGGGCCCTGGCGACGCTCTTTCTCACCGAGATGTGGGAGCGGTTCAGCTTCTACGGGATGCGGGCCATCCTCGTGCTGTATCTCACCGCCGAGGTCGCCGACGACGGGTTGGGCCTGGGCGACGCCAGCGCCAACGCGGTCTACGGCACGTACAACGCGATGGTGTACCTGTTGGCGCTGCCCGGCGGGTGGGTCGCCGACCGGTTGATCGGCGCCCGGCGCAGCGTGCTGTGGGGCGGGGTGGTGATCGCCGCCGGGCACTACGTGATGGCGGTGCCGGTGCGCTGGAGCGTGTTCGCCGGGATGGCGCTCATCGTGTTGGGCACCGGCCTGCTCAAACCGAACATCTCCACCATGGTGGGCAGCCTGTACGCCAGGGACTCCCCGCGCCGTGACGCCGGCTTCTCGATCTTCTACATGGGCATCAACCTGGGCGCGTTCGTCGCCCCGCTGATCACCGGCTACCTCGGCGAGAAGATCAACTGGCATCTGGGGTTCGCGGTGGCGGCCGTCGGCATGACCTTCGGCGTGATCCAGTACGTGCTGGGCCGGCGCAACCTGGGCGACGCCGGCGACCGGCCGGCCGATCCGCTGCTGGGCGCCGACCGCCGCCGGGCGCTGACCCGCGCCGGTATGGCAGTGGTGGCGCTCGTCGTGCTCGTCGCCGTCCTCGCGCTTGTCGGGCTGTTCACCGTCAACACGGTGGTGAACCTGCTCACCGGGGTCACCGTGCTCGTCGCCGTCGGCTACTTCGCCCGGATCATGACCGACCGGGAGCTCAGCGCCACCGAACGGTCCCGGATGAAGGCGTACCTGTGGCTGTTCGTCTTCGCCGCCGCGTTCTGGCTGATCTACGACCAGGCCGGGTCGGTGTTGAACATCTTCGCCGCCGAGCGCACCGACCGGAACGTCGGCGGCTTCACCTTCCCCGCGTCGTGGTTGCAGTCGGTCAACCCGATCCTGATCATCATCGGCGCGCCGCTGTTCGCGCTGCTGTGGCTGCGCGTCGGCAACCGGGTGTCCACACCTGTGAAGTTCTCCGTCGGTCTGGTACTCAACGGCCTGTCGTTCGTGCTGATGGCCGCCGCCGCGCAGGCCGCCGTCGGCGGTGAGCGGGTGTCACCGTGGTGGCTGGTGGCCGTGTACGCCATCCAGGTCGCCGGTGAGCTGTCGCTGAGCCCGGTCGGGCTGTCCGCCACCACCAAGCTCGCGCCTGTGAAGTACGCCAGTCAGATGCTCGGGCTGTGGTTCCTGGCCACCGCCGTCGGCGACGCGATAGGTGGCCAGGTGGCCCGCCTCGCCGAGACCTGGTCCGAGCCGACCTACTTCCTCACCTTCGGGCTGGCGTCGGTGGCGTTCGGGGCGGGCGCGGTGATGTTCGCCCGACACATCCGCGCGCTGATGGCGGGCATCCACTGAACCCGCGCGCGTTCAGCCGGCCGCGTCCCGGGGGGCGGCGGCGCCGAGGCGGGACAGCGCCAGCGCCAGATCGCTGACCTGGTCGCCGAGCTGCGCCACCCGCCGCTGGGCCACGTCCCGGTCGGTCTCGGCGGCGTCCAGTCGTACCGTCAGGGTGGTGACCCGGCCCTCGGCGGTGGCCGCGGCGTCGCGGGCGGCGGCCAGGTCGGCGGCGAGCGCGTCGCGGTGCGCGGCGGTGGCGGCCAGCTCCGCGCGCAGCCGCACGGCCAGTTCGGTGGCCTCCTGCCTGGCGTGCTCGGCCTGTTCGGCGGCGACCAGCGCGCGGTCGCGGGCCCGGTCGGCCTGCTCGCGCGCCCGGGCCGCGTCCGCGGCCTCGGTGCGCGTGCGCGCGGCGTCGGCGCGGGCCTGGTCGATCTGGCGGCGCACGTCCTGCACCTCGGCCTGCCACCGCTCTGCCCGCTCGGTGGCCTCGGCGGCTTCCCGGGTGGCCCGCTCGGCGTCGGCGCGCGCCGCGTCGCGTCGCACGGTCAGGTCGGCGGCCCGCTGCCGCTCGGCGTCGTGTGCGGCGCGCAGGTCGTCCCGGTCGCGGCGCGCCTGGTCACGGTCCTGTTCGGCCTGCGCGCGCAGCGCCTGGGCCGCGCTGGCGTCGCGGCGGGCGTCGTCCCGGGCCGCCTCGGCGCGGTGGGCCCGCTCGTCGGCGTCGGCGGCCCGCCGCGCTGCCTGCTCGGCGTCGCGGCGGGCGTCGTCGGCCTCGGCGCGGGCGAGCCGGGCCTGCTCCCGCGCCCGGGCCGCGTCGGCGGCCGCGGTCTCGGCGTCGTCGCGGGCCTCGTCCCGTTCGGTCTGCGCCGCCGCGATCTCGGCGGCGGCCTCGGCGTGGGCCTGGGCGAGCTGGCGCTGCACCCCCACCGGGGACAGCTCGGCGTGCAGCGCCTCGGTGAGCGTCTCGACGATCTGGTCGAGCCGGTCCACAGCCTCCCACGTGCGGGCCACCTGCCCGGGCAGGCCGGGGGCGTTGCGGTGGCGCATGCGGCTGTTGCGCGACGCGCGTTGGCAGGCGCCGTCGTTGTCCCGGCAGTAGCGAAACGGTCGACCCGCGCCGACACGCTGCGGCACCGGCCGTCCACAGTGGGCACACGGACGGGTCTCGGCGGGGGTGAGCTGCGCGTCCATCGAGGGCGAAGTCTAGTGCCGGGCGCTCAGCTCGTCGCCCGGGCCGTCGCGTCCAGGGTGTAGCGGCGTTGCAGCAGCACCGCGGCGAGCATCGCCACCGCCGGCAGCAGCCCGAAGCCGTAGCGGACCGCCGCGAGCGCCGCGTCGGGCTGCACCGGCGACTCACCTGCCGTCGACGCCACGAATCCGCCGACGGTCAGGCACAGGGCGTACGCGTAGGGGCCCAGCGCCGCACCGGTGGCCTCGGTGGCCGTCCACACCCCGGTGTAGGTGCCCGCGCCGGTGCCGTCGGCGCTGGCGGCGCGGATCACGTCGGGCAACATCGAGAACGGCAGCAGCTGCATGCCGGCGAACGCCACCCCGAGCACCGCCACCGCCCCGATGAGCAGCGGCAGTCCGGCCGGGCGGCCCACCGCCAGCACCAACGAGCCGAGCGCGAACGCGCCCTGCGCGCCGAGCAGCGCCCGCTGTTTGCCGACCCGACGGGCCAGGACCAGCCAACCGGGTGTGACAAGCAGCGCCGGAGCGACGAACGCGGCCACCAGCACCGTGGTCAGTCCGGGCGCGCGCAGCTCGTACTCGGCGTAGTAGGGCACCCCGGCCAGCACCAGGTGGGTGGTGGTGGACATGGCCAGGTACGCGGCGACGAGCCAGCGGAACTGCCTGTCGCGCAGCGCCGTGCGCAGCGCACGCCACCCGCCGTGCCCCGCCGGGGTCGGGTCGGCCGCCGAACCGCGCAGCCGGGCGATGCCGGCGACGCCGACAAGCATGGCCACCAGCATGCCCACCGCGAGGACCAGACCCATCCGCTGGTAGCCGGCGCGGGTCGCGGCGTCGCCGCCGGTGAGCAGCGGGGCCAGCAGCCCGGAGAGCAGGATGCCCAGGGTCAGCACGACCATCCGGAACGCCATCAGCCTGGTGCGTTCGTGGTAGCCGATCCGCAGGTCGGCCGGAGTCGACAGGTAGGGGACCTGGTAGGCGGCGAACAGCAGGTTGCCGGCCATGAAGACGACAGCCACCCACGCGGCGGCCGAGGCGCCGGTCAGGCCGCCGGGCACCGCGAACAGCGCGGCGAACGCGACAGGCAGCGCGCAGCCGAGCAGCAGCAGCCGCCGCCGGTCACCCCGGCGGGCCTGCTCGACGTCCGCGCGGTGCCCGACCCACGGGTGCAGCACCACGTCGGCGATCTTCGGCAGCAGCAGCGCGAGGCCGGCCAGCCACGGGCCGACGGCGAGCACGTCGGTGAGGAAGTAGAGCAGCAGCAGGCCGGGCACCGTCACCCAGACGCCCATGCCGAGCGAGCCGGCCGCGAAGCCCGCCAGAGGGCCACGGGGCAGCGTCGTGTCCGTGGCGGCCACGGGCCGCCTGTCGAGCCCGGTCATCGCCGCATCCTCTCCCAATCCAACAGTTGCTGGATTCTAGGGGCACAATGGCGGCCATGACCATGCCCCGCCGCCGACCGGGTCGTCCCCGGCGCGACGAGACCCGACCGACGCGCGAGGTGGTGCTCAACGCGGCCACCACGCTGTTCGCCGAACGCGGCTTCGACGCCGTCGGGCTGCGGGAGGTCGCCGCCGCCGCCGGGGTCGACGTGGCAACTGTCGCCCACCACACGGGTACGAAGGCAGCGCTCTACGACGCCTGCTTCGCGCGCGTCTTCACCGCCGAGCAACAGGTGCTGACCGAGGCCGCCGAGCAGGCCCGTTCGGCGCTGCGGGCCGGTCCGGACGCGGCGCGGCGGGCGTTGCACGATCTGGTCGACGTGTTCGTCGACTTCCTGGAGGACCGGCCGGAGACCACAGCGCTGTGGCTGCGTCGCTGGCTGGAGCCACAGCGGCACGCCGAGCTGGACGAGCGCTACGCCGAACCCCTGTACCGGTTGGTGGCGGAGCTGCTCACCGCCGCGGCGTCGGCCGGCGCGCTGGCGGAGCCGACCCCGCACGTCACCGTGCGCAGCCTGGTCTGGGCGACGCACGGGCACGTGGTGGCGCTTGCCTCCGGCGCGCCGGGCGCCCGGGAGCGGCGCGAGTTCCGGGCGTTCGTGCACCGGCTCCTGGACGGGCTGTACGGGCCGCCGACCCCTTGACGGGCCGCCCCCGTCCGACGATTATCCATCGGACGTTGGATTAAGTGGGGGGCAGCGATGCAGGCACCACCCAGGGTGGCGGTGATCGGCGCCGGCGCGGCGGGGCTCGCCGCCGTCAAGGCGCTGCGCGACGCGGCCGTGCCGACCGTGTGTTTCGAGTCCGCCGACCAGGTCGGTGGACTGTGGGTGTACGGGGCGCCCGACTCGCCCGCGTACCGCACCCTGCACCTGAACACCAGCCGGGGCCGCACCGAGTTCGCCGACCACCCGATGCCCGCCGACTGGCCGGACTACCCCGACCACCGCCGCGTCGCCGGCTACCTGGCCGACTACGCCCACCGCTTCGGCCTGCGCGACAGCATCCGCCTGCGGCACACGGTCGAGCGGGTCACACGCGATTCCGCCGGCCGGTGGACGGTGCGCGCGGGCGGCCCCGACGGTCCGGTCGAGGTCACCGTCGACGCCGTCGTCGTCGCCAACGGCCACAACCGGGTGCCCCGGCTGCCCGAGCCGCCGTACGCCGGCACGTGCACCGCCGAGCAGCTGCACAGCCACGACTACCGCGGCCCCGAGCAGTTGGCGGGCAAGCGCGTCCTGGTCGTCGGGGGCGGCAACTCGGCGATGGACATCGCCGTCGACGCGTCGTACGCCGCCGAGCGCACCCTGCTGTCGCTGCGCCGGGGCGTCTGGGTGGTGCCGAAGTACCTGCTGGGCCGCCCGTCGGACACCCTCAACGGGGCGCTGGCCCGCCGGCTGCCGTGGCGGCTGCGCCAGCGGATCACACAGACGATGCTCACCGCCACCGTGGGCAGTCCCACCCGGTACGGGCTGCCCGCGCCCACCCACGGCTTCCTGCAGGACCATCCGACGCTCTCCGACGGGCTGCTGTCCCGGCTCACCCACGGCGACGTGGAGGCGCGGACCGGCGTCGCCGCCCTCGACGGCGACCGGGTCGAGTTCACCGACGGCCGCAGCGACACCGTCGACCTGATCGTGTGGTGCACCGGCTACCGGGTGGAGATCCCGTTTCTCGACCCGGAACTGCTCGGCGGCGGCGCCGACACCCTGCCGCTGTACCGGCACGTGTTCCACCCCGACGCGCCGGGCCTGACGTTCGTCGGGCTGATGCAGTCCACCGGCTCCGCGTTCCCCCTGGTGGAGGCGCAGGCCAAGCTGATCGCCGCGCAGCTCGCCGGCAGGTACACGCTGCCCGAGCCGGACCGGCAGCGCGCCGCCTGCCGTGCGGAGCTGCGCGCGGCGACGGCCCGCTGGGGTCAGCGCCGACCGGCGATGCGTGTGGACTTCGACGCCTACCTGGCCGAGCTGACCCGGGAACTGGCCTCCGGCGCCCGCCGCGTCCGCGCCGTCGTCCCGGCCGGGTCGCAGCGGTGACCGGCCTGACCGGCCGGCGGGTGCTTGTCACCGGGGCGAGCGGCACGTTCGGCCGGCACCTGGGCACCGCGCTGCGCGCCGCCGGCGCCCGGGTGGTCGGGCTCGACCTGCACCCGCGCCCCGACGACGAGCTGCCGGTGCTCGGCTGCGACCTCACCGACCCGGCCGCCGTACCGGCCGCGGTGCACGCCGCTGTCGAACGGCTCGGCGGGCTGGACCTGCTGGTCAACAATGCCGGGGTCGGTGGCCCCGCCCCGGCCGAGCTGCCGCCCGACGAGGTGGTACGCCAGCAGTTGGAGGTCAACCTGCTCGCCGCGTGGCGGACCACCGCCGCCGCGCTGCCCCCGCTGCTCGACGCACGCGGTCGGGTGATCTTCGTGGCCAGCCGGATGGCGGTGCTGCCGCTGCCCCTGGCCGCCGCGTACGGAGTCAGCAAGCGGGCCCTTGTCGCGTACGCCGACGCGCTGCGCCACGAGGTGGGCACCCACGTCGGGGTGAGCGTCGTCTACCCGAGCATGGTGGCGTCACCGATCCACGACAGCACCGCCGAGGCCGGCCTGTCCCTGCGCGGGGTGTCCCGCCCGGAGCCCGTCGAAGGTGTCGTGGCGGCGATCCTGCGGGCCGCCACCGCCCGCCGGGCGCCCCGGGACGTGGCGACGACCCGGCGTGGACGTCTGGAGATGGCCGTGGCCCGGCACGCGCCGGCGCTGGCCGACCGGATGGTGCGCCGTACCCTCGCAGCCCGGCTCGCCGCCGGTGACCTGGACGCCGCGCCGCTGGCCGCCGGGATGCTGCGCCGCCACCGGGAGCGGTGACCCGCCGGGGTCAGGGGGTGGCGACCGCGGCGCGGGAACGGTCGGCGGCGATGCGCACGGCCAGCGCCGCCAGCGCCGTCCCGGTGACCCACCGCTGCACGCGCAGCCACACCGGCCGGCGGGCGAAGAACCCGGCAAGGGTGCCGGCGCTGAGCACGATGAGCGCGTTGACGCTCAGCGCGACGGTGATCTGGGTCAGGCCCAGCAGCAGGCTCTGCGCCGCCACGTGCCCGCGCGCCGGGTCGACGAACTGCGGCAGCAGCGACACGTACAGGATGGCGATCTTCGGGTTGAGCAGGTTGGTGACCAGACCCATGGTGAACAGCCGCCGCGGCGGGTCCGGCGGCAGCGGCGCGGGCGTGAAGGGAGATCTGCCGCCCGGGCGTACCGTGCGCCAGGCCAGCCACAGCAGGTAGCCGGCCCCGGCCAGCTTCACCACCGCGTACAGCGTCGGCACCAGGACGAACACGGCGGCCAGGCCGGCGACCGCCGTGGTCAGGTAGACGCCGAACCCGGCGGCCACCCCGAGCAGCGAGACGAGCCCGGCCCGGCGGCCCTGCGCCACCGACCGGGAGACCAGGTAGACCATGTTCGGGCCCGGTGTGAGCACCAGCCCCAACGCCACCAACGCGATGCCCAGCAGCGCACCCGAACCGACCATGACGATTCCCCCGTTTCCACAGCCGTCCAGACCGACCGTAAGTCCGGGCTGGCCGCGTTGTCCCATGCCACCTGCCAGGCGGTGGCCTCGGATCCGGTCAGCGGGGCGCAAACCGTCTCGGCGGGAATGGTCCGGTTCCCTGCCGCGCTGATCAGATGCGTGTCGGCCGGTCGGCGGCGGCGCGTTACGGTGACCAGGGGAGGTGCGCAGGGTGACCGAGGCATGGGACGCGGCCGTCGAGGCGCAGATCCGGGGAGCGGTGCAACGCGGCGAGTTCGACAACCTGCCCGGCATGGGCAAGCCGATCCCCGGGCGCGGAATGCCGTACGACGAGTCGTGGTGGATCAAGAGCTTCCTGGAGCGCGAGAAGCTGCCCAGCGACCTGCTGCTGCCCACCCCGCTGCAACTGCGCCGGCGGGTCGAGCAGGTCCCCGACGAGGTCCGCGACCTGCCCACCGAACAGTCCGTCCGGGACTTCGTGGGCCAGCTCAACGCGCAGATCGTGGCGTGGCTGCGCAACCCCGAGGGTCCACGCGTGGCGGTCCGGCCGGTGAACGTCGACGAGGTGGTCCACCGCTGGCGCGCCGAGCGCGCCCGGCCCGAGATCACCACGCCCGCCGTCGAGCCGGTGACGACCGCCGTCGCTTCGCCGCGCCGGACGCGCCGCAGCTGGTGGCTGCGCTGGTGGCGCCGGGGTTGAGCCGCGACCGGCGGGGCACCCGGATCGGGGCTCGCGGCGGCAGACTGTGTGGATGCTGATCGAGCTACGGGCGCCTGCGGTTTCGCCGGCGCGGGAACTCGCCCTGCGCCCCTGGTGCGCCGGCGACCTGAACGCCCTCGTGGACGCGTACCGGGATCCGGTGTTGCGGCGGTGGACCCGCCTGCCCGTGAGCAACGCCGCCGAGGGGCGGCGGTGGTTGGACCGGGCGCGACGGGACTGGGACGACGGCCGCCGGTACAGCTTCGCCGTCCTCGAGGACGACCCGGACGGCCCACGGCTTGTCGCGAACGTGGTGCTCAAGAACCCCACGCCGGGCGGACCGACGGCCGAGGTGGGGTACTGGACGGCGGCGTGGGCCCGCGGTCGCGGAGTCGCTCCCCGGGCGGTCGTCGCGCTGAGCGGGTGGGCGTTCGACCGGCTTCCCGGGCTGACCAGACTCGACCTGCTGCACCAGGTGGACAACGTGGCGTCCTGCCGGGTGGCGCAGAAGAGCGGTTACGCGTTCCGCGAGGTGCTGCCGGCCCAACCGCCGTTTCCGCTGGACGGTCACCGGCACTCGCTCGACGCGCCCTAGTCCACAGCGGCCCGCCAGATCCAGGAGGTGCGGCGCGCGCGTCCCGGCAGCTCACCGCGACCGGTCATCCACAGCAGCACGTCGGGGGCGGCGCCCGTCGGGGCGTCCGGGAAGAGTCGCCGCAACACCAGCGTGCTCAGCTCCGGGGGCGGCTGCCACGGCACACCGAGGCCGACTGTGATGTCGTGCGTGTGCAGCAGCGTCTCGGCCACCCCCATGGCGGCGAAGCCCGCCGGGTCGCAGGGCCCGAAGTGCCAGGCCCGCGCCTGCGGTGAGGTCGCGTCGACGGCGGTGGCGAGCATTGCGGCGCAGGCGCGCACCACGGTGAGCACCTGCGCCGGGGGCGCGGTGGGGGAGACCCGCAGGTCGTACGGGAGGTACCCGTCGTCGGGGCTCGCGGTGACCTGGCCGGCGTAGGCGAGCAGGTCGTGCGCGACATGGGCTGCGGTGGTCCAGCAACTCCAGGTCAGCGTGCCGGCCGGCACCGACCAGTCGCGCTCGTGGTGGGGACGCAGCACGCGTGTCATCTCGTCGGCCGCCTCGAGCAGGTCGGCACCGGTCACAGTGGGCATCCGTCGACCTTCGCAGCGCCGGCCGGCGCCGGCAACCGGGCTCGTCAGACGGCCGCGGGAGGATGCGAGGCGAGGCGGTCCGTCGAGCCCGCCGCCAGAGCCTCGCCCACGTTGCGGATGCCGGCGCGGATCAGCTCGCCGTACGGGTCGCCGGGCAGGTGCCCGACGAGACTCGACGCGGTGGCCAGGTGGGCCCGCGCCCGGGTCGGGTCGCCGAGGCGCCGGCGGACGTCGGCCAGGTTCAGGTGCAGCGACGGCAGGAAGCTGCGCACCTGAAGCGCCCGGTCGTACCGCTGTGCGCGGTCGTCGGTGAGGTCGGTCGCTGCGGCGAGCGCGCGTTCGTCCCACGCCAGCTCGGCCTCGGCGGTGTCCTGGAGGTCGGCCAGGTAGTGGGCGAGGGTGCAGCGGTGCAGCGGGTCCCCGGTCGGGCCGATCTCGTTCCAGAGGGCGGTGAGCAGATCGCGGGCCTCGGCCGGTGCGCCGGACCGTCCGAGCTGCACCGCCTCGCCGATGCGGGTCATGGTCGGATCCGGTGTCGGTTGGTCGGACATGCAACCGATGCTGGGGCCTCGACCGGGTCGAGGGTCAAGCCGCCCGGCGGGTGTGGGCCGCTGACGTCCAGCCCTGCTGGCGCAGTCGTTCGATGCCGTCCAGCAGCAGGTCCAACGCGAACTCGAACTCGAACTGGTCGTCACAGCCCGACCCGACCACCGAGCCGTCGTCGTGCGTTGCCGCCGCCGCGATCTCCGCCAGGTGCGGGAAGCGGGTCGCGACCTCCGGGGGCATGGCCGCCGGCGGGTCGGCGTCGGCCGCCCCGGTCTGGCCGGCGCGGCGGGACGCGTCGAACAGTTCCTGGCTGAAGCCCAGGATGCGGCTGCCCATCGCGTGCATCACGTGGTGGGCGAGGTCGGTGGAGAAACCGCCGGCGCGCAGTGTGGCGACGACCGAGTCGAGGTAGGACAGGACGGCCATCGTGGCCATGTTCCGCGACTCGATGGCCAGTGGCGCCCACGGGTGGCGGATCAGCATCTGCCGGGCCGAGAGGATCCGCAGGCGCACGGACCGCTTCCAGTCGACGTCGTCGCGGGGCGGGTCGATTTCGCCGACGACCACGTCGATCATGCCGTCGAGCAACTCGTCCTTGTTTGCCACGTGCTTGTAGAGGGCCATCGGCACGACGCCCAGATCCTGGGCGAGGTTGCGCATGCTCAGCGCCTGGATGCCGGACGCGTCGGCGAGCGCGACGGCGGCCAGCAGGATGCGCTCCCTGGTCAACGGCGTCCGGTGCAGCATGTCAGCCATCGTGGTCCTCGTCTTCCGGTGGCGGTTGAAACCATAACCGGCTTGACAGGTGTACGCCGTACACCTACCGTTTCCTCAAGGTGTACGGCGTACACCACGAGGGGAGGGTTTATGAAGGCCATCGTCCAGGACCGGTACGGCCCACCGGAGACACTGACACTCGCCGACGTGGACGTACCGACGCCCGCCGCCGACGAGGTCCTCGTGCGCGTGCAGGCGGCCGCGCTCAACGCGTACGACTGGCATGCGATGCGGGGTGACCCGCGACTGGCGCGACTGACGATGGGCCGCTCGGCGCCCCGGGCCCGCATCCGGGGCCGCGATTTCGCCGGCCGGGTCGAGGCCGTCGGCGCCGGGGTGCGCCGCCTGCGCCCGGGCGACGCGGTCTTCGGCGACCTGGGCGACGCGAACGGCGCGTTCGCCGAGTACGTGTGCGTGCCGGAGGAGTTGGCCGCGATCCGGCCGGTGACCCTGACGCCCCGGCAGGCGGCCGCCCTGCCGCTGGCCGGCGTCACGGCCCTCATGGGGCTGCGCGACGTCGCCCATGTCGAACCCGGGCAGCGCGTGCTGATCAACGGCGCCTCCGGTGGTGTCGGCACCCTCGCGGTCCAACTGGCCAAGCTGCTCGGCGCGACGGTGACGGCCGTGTGCGGCACCCGCAACGTCGACCTCGTCCGATCGCTCGGCGCCGACCACGTCGTCGACTACACGCGCGAGGACGTCACGCGTGCCAGCCGCCGCCACGACGTCGTCCTCGACCTGGTCGGCAACCGCACGCTCACCGCGCTGCGCCGCACGCTGACCCCCACCGGCACCCTGGTCCTGTCCGGTGGCGGGACCTACCGTGGCGGCAGCCTCGTGGGTCCGGTCTGGCTCCTCGCGCGCGGGCGGCTCGTGGCACCCTTCCTGCGGCAGCGCGTCGTGACGCTCACCGCCACACCGAGCCGCGCGCACCTGGAGGCCCTTGCCGCGTACGCCGAGGCGGGGGACCTCACCCCCGTGATCGACCGGACGTATCCGCTGCCCGAGGTCGCCGACGCCATCAGGTACCTCGAAGGCGAGCACGCCCGGTCGAAGGTCGTCATCACCGTCGACCCGGAGCAGGGCGGCCGATGACCATCGACGACACGCTGCGGCGCGTCGACGAGGGCGTGCAACTGCACCACCAGCAGGGCCGGCGCGACGCCGCCCGCGACCTGCTCGCGCAGGTCTGGGCCGACATCGGCGGCGAGCGGGGCGATCCCCTGCACGTCTGCGTCCTCGCCCACGCGATGGCCGACGTGCAGGACGACGTCCACCAGGAACTGCTCTGGGACGAGCGGGCCCTGGCGGCTGCTCACGCGCTCACCGACGCCCGCCTCGTCGAGGCGGGGATCACCCTGCCGGTGGCCGGCCTGTACCCGTCGCTGCACCTCAACCTGGCCGAGTGTCACCGCAAGCTCGGTGACCTCGACAGCGCCAGGAACCACCTCCAGCGCGCGCGAGCGGACATCGGTGCGCTCGCCGACGACCCGTACGGACAGCTGATCAGGAACGGCCTCGACGAGGTGACGCGCCTGCTCGACCCCTGACCGTGCCCCGGGCCTACCCGACAAGTGCCTCGTCGCCCACCACATGCCGCCGGCATGATCGCCTTCAGTGGCCCGGCACCGCACGCGCAGATGCCCTGTCGGGTCGTCCACGGTGCCAGCCTCGCCTGCCTCGTGGCGACGTCCCAGATCCTCGGCGCGGAGATGGAGGGCACCGGCGTCTGACCGGACCCGGCATGACTGGCTCCGCGCGGAGGCCCCGTGCTTGTCCGATTCTGGACCTGCCGGCTGGCTCAGGTGGCCGTCGGGTCGTGACTCACCCGGGCAGCCCCTGGGCGGTTTATCGGATTACCGGTAACAGTAACTCGATAAACCGACGGCAAAAGGGACGTAACGCACGTACATCATAATGACAGTTCTTGTGCGTAAGCACTTGGGCTGTTGTAGGACGTCCACGATCTCGCGAGGGACCGACGGCGAGGCGGCTTCTAGCTGCGCCCGTACGCCTGCCGGGCCTGGGCCACCTCGGCGGCCTGCCGCTGCCGCCACCGACGCTGCGCGTCGCGGTTGCAGGCGCGGCAGACTCGACGGTACGTGCCGGTGGCGGGGTCCACCTCCCGGTCGTGGCCGTTGCGGCAGCGCGGGTTGCGCTCGCGGGCGCGGCAGTTCTGCGCGTGCGTCACCTGTCGTAGGTGGGTGGGTTCGATGCAGTCGGGGACGCCGCAGACGTGGTCGACCTCGAGGTCGGGGTCGTAGTCACCGACGAGGACGGCGTACGCGGCGATGTGCGCCCAGGCGCGGCCGGCGACCTTCTGGTAGACGCCACGCTGAGAGCCGTAGCCGGTGATGATGAGGCACCCGGTCTCGGCTCGGACGGAGCGGGCGAGCAGGTGCTCACGCAGGCTGTCGGCGGTGAAGTGGCGGGACAGCCCGTGGACGCCGGAGACCATACGGCGCATTCTGTCGTACCAGGTCGAACTCTCGGCCATCGCTCTCCACGCCTGGCCTGCTGCCACGGATGCGACCAGCTCGCCCCGACGCCCCCGGGGGTCGCCCGGTCGTTCCGAGGCGGGCGGTCGCCGCCCTAGGATCGCCTGATGTTCCGACCGGCCTACCCGATCCGTACCGAGCGGCTCACCCTGCGTCCGGTCACGATGGACGACCTGGACGACGTGTACGCGTACCAGAGTCGGCCCGACGTGGTCCGCTGGATGCTCGGCGCCGAGCCGCGTACCCGTGAACAGTCGCGGGCGTCGGTGCTCACCATGGCCGGTGAGGACGCGTGGCGTGCCGAGGGTGACTGCCTGACGGTGGCCGTGGTCTCCGACGCCCGGGTGATCGGGGCCGTGGAGCTGGTGTGGCGCAGCGAGCGTGACCGCACGGCCGAGGTCGGGTACGTGTTCCATGCCGCCCACTGCGGTCGCGGGTTCGCCACGGAGGCCGTCGTGGCGCTCGTGAGCTGGGGGTTCGACGAGGTCGGGCTGCACCGGGTCTTCGGTCGTTGCCATGCCCGCAACGACGCGTCCGCCCGGCTGATGAGGCGGATCGGGATGCGTCAGGAAGCCCGTCACGTGCAGAGCTACCTGTTCGACGGGGTGTGGGCCGACCAGCTCGTCTTCGCAGTCCTGGCCGGCGAGTGGAATGCCCGGCCCCGGGCCTCGCAGGGCTGACGGGAGCGACCCGCGCGTCGCGGCGGCGGTCGATCACCGCCGCGAGACGCGGGTGGGGGGCGGTCAGGCCCGGCGGTCGAGCCACTCCCGGTAGGAGGTGGGCGCGATGACGGCGTCGCCTGCGGAGACGAGGACGTCGCCGGGCACGGCGGCGAACATGCCGGCGCTGTCGTCGGTGGTGACGGTGCGCTTGTCGCCGCGGGCGGCGAGGGTGATCCGTCCCAGCTCGTCGAGGGCGAAGACGTCCGGGCCTGCGACGTTGCGTACGCCCCGCAGGGGCGCGCCCAGGGTGACGTCGGCCACGGCCTGCGCCACGTCCGCGGCGGCCATCGGCTGCACGGGTGTGGCGGGCAGGCGGACGGTGTTCGCGTCGGCGGTCCAGGACAGGATCGCGTCCACGAACTCGAAGAACTGGGTGGCGCGGACGATCGAGTACGGGATGGGCCCGGCCTTGAGGATGTCCTCCTGGAGGACCTTGGCGCGGTAGTAGGCCAGGTCGGGCACCTGGTCGACGCCGACGATGGACAGGATCACCGCGTGGCCGACGCCCGAGCGGTCGGCGGCGGCGAGCAGGTTGTCCATGGTCGTCTGGAAGAAGGCGGGGGAGGCGTCGTCGAAAGTCGGCGAGTTCGTCAGGTTGACCACGACGTCGGCGCCGGTGAGCGCGTCGGACAGGCCCTGCCCGGTGAGGAGGTCCACCCCGGTGGACGGCGAGAGCGGCACGGCCTCGTGTCCGGCGGCCCGCAGGATCGTGACGACCTGCGATCCGATGAGACCGGTACCGCCCAGTACGGCGATCTTCATGTCCAGCACCTTTCCTCGGTGTTCGGCCCGTCGTACGGCACGCGCCGATACTCGGACCTTTCCTGTCCGGGAACTATACTCGGACAATGTAAGTCCGAGTAATGGGGTGTGGCTAGGGTGAGGTCATGAAGATGTCCGGCGGGGTCGAGTGGGCGCTGCACTGCTGCGTCGTCCTCACGGCCAGCAGCACTCCCGTGCCGGCGGCCAGGCTCGCCGAGCTGCACGACGTCTCCGGCAGCTACCTCGCCAAGCAGTTGCAGTCCCTCGCCCGCGCCGGCCTGATCCACTCGGTGCAGGGCAAATCGGGCGGCTACGTGTTGACCCGGGCACCGGAGAGCATCACCCTGCTCGACGTCGTGCGGGCCGTCGACGGCCCCGGCCCGGCCTTCGTCTGCACCGAGATCCGTCAGCGGGGTCCGCTGGCCACCCCCGCCAGCGCCTGCACCGGGGCGTGCCCGGTCGCCCGCGCCATGTGGGCGGCCGAGGACGCGTGGCGTCAGGCGCTCGCCGCCGTCACGATCGCCGACCTGGCCCGCGACGTCGACGTCGACTCCGGTCCCGAGGCCCTGGTCAGCGTCAGCGCCTGGCTCACCGGCGACCGCGACGCCTGAGCGCGGGTCAGCCGGTGTGGCGTACCTCGGTGTCCCAGATCTGCGCCCACGGACGCCGCAGCCCCCGGCACACGAAGATCGGGCCGCCGTTCTCGTCGTTGTCCACCTCGACCCGCTGGTCCACCAGCCCGGCGGGTGCGCACGCGTCGAACCAGGCGGCCAGCGGCTCGGGACGCTCCCAGCCGACGGCGATGACGACGTCCGACCCGGCCGGCGGCCGGCCGAAGTCGACAGTGCTGTTGTGCCCCGAGTAGGCGCGGGGCAGGCCACGGGCCGGACCGTAACGGGCCACCGCACCGGCCTCGCCGTAGTTGCCGGTGAGGATGACCGCCCGAGAGCGTTCCTCGGCCGGTAGGCCGCGATGGACCGCGGCCAGCGAGTCTGCGAAGGCCGGCCAGCCGATCGTCTCACCGGCGTCGTAGTTGACGTCGACCACGAGACCGGGCAGGCGGTCGGCCGGCAGCACCGGCAGCAGCAGCACGACTGTGGGCAGCAGGAACGGCACCGCACCCAGCACGAGCAGCCCGCGCCGCAGCCGCACGGACCCGCGCGCCGCCCACGCGGTGGTGACCACCGCGCCGGCGGCGGTGAGGACCAGCAGCAGCGGCGCGTCGTAGTAGCCCTTGCCGCCGGCGACAAGCACGACGCCGACCACGACCAACCAGGACCAGCCAATCGCCCGGTACGCCCGCCACCGCGGCCGCCGCAGCAGCGCGACGAGACCGGCGATCCAGATCGGTACGGCGTACGGACTGATGATGACGAACTGGAGGGTGAACGCGTCGAGGCGGCCGCTGTAGGAGCTGTCGCCACTGGAGATGGAGGCGGCCACGCCGAGCTGCGGGAAGCCGTGCGTGGCCTGCCAGATCAGGTTGGGCGCGGCCAGCAGCAGGGCGATCCCGGCGGCGGCGAGCACCCACCTGTCACGCAGCAGCCGACGTGGGCCGGCGATCAGCACCCCGGCGATCAGGCCCACGGCCAGCAGCGCCGGCAGCAGTTTGCTGAGCATGCCCACGCCGAGCGCCAGCCCGGTGCCGAGCGCCCAGCGGCTGTCGCCGGTACGCAGCAGTCGTACCGCGCACCACACGGCGACAAGCCAGACCAGCAGGTCGACTGTGGTGGTGCTGAGCAGGTGCCCGCCGGCGAGCACGATGCCGGACAGCGCGGCGAGCACCGCCGCGAACGTCTGCGCGCCCCGGCCGGCGCCCAACTCGCGGGCGATCGCGGCGACCACCAGGACCGCGCCGCCGGCCAGCGCCGCCGACGGGGTGCGCAGCACCACCAGGTTGCCGGGCGCGATCGTGTCGAGCAGTCGGGCCAGCGCCGGCACGAGGGGACCCTGGTCGACGTACCCCCAGGCCAGGTGCCGGCCGGCGAGCAGGAAGTACAGCTCGTCACGGTGGTAGCCGTAGCGGCCGGCTAGCAGCAGCAGTGTCACGCTTGTCGCGGCGGCCGCCAGCCACGGGCCGAGCGCGCGCGGACCGGGTCGGTCCGGTGCGGCCGCCGCGACCGGCCGGTGAGGACTGTCGACGGCGACGGCGGAATCGCTCACCCGCTCATCATCGCCCCCCGACCCGCCGCGTGGCTGCCCCTGTCCGGTGGTGTCGCCGTCCGGACAGAACGAGAATCGGGTTCGGCGGAACTTCAACCGCGACCGAGGCGTGAGTGCGGTGAACATCGACGGGGGACGCCGGGAGGGCGGGGGCGAAGGGGATGTTGCATGCCGACGAATTCGATGAGTTCTACACCAGCACGTATCGCCGGCTGGTCGGTCAGCTGTACGCGATGCTGGGAGACCTGAGCGAGGCCGAGGACGCGGTGCAGGAGGCGTACTGCCGTGCGTGGCAGCGACGGGCGAAGCTGAACGAGTACGACAATCCCGAGGCGTGGGTCCGTACGGTCGCCTACCGCATCGCGGTGAGCAGCTGGCGCCGGACGAGGAACCGCCTCGCCGCCCACCGGCGGCACGGTCCGCACCATCCCGTCGAGTCGGTCGACTCCGGAGATCTGGACCTGGTCGGGGCCCTGGCGGGCCTGCCGTACGAGCAGCGGCGGGTGCTGGTGCTGCACCACCTGGTCGGTCTGCCACTTGCCGACATCTGCCGGGAGACCGGTTCGCCACTGGGGACTGTGAAGTCCCGGCTGGCCCGCGGCCGGCAGGCGCTGGCCCAGCACGTCGCCGAGTTCAGGGGCACCGCTCACGGAAGGATCTCGGAAGGTGTCTGACCCGCATGAGATGCCCCGGGGAGCGCCCGCGTTCGACCGGAGGTTGGCAGAGCTGGCCCGATCGGCGGCGGCGGTGGCGCGACCGGAGTCGCCGGGGGATGTGCGACGACGGGCCGGACGCCGTACGGTGCGCCGTCGGGTCGGCACCGGGGCCCTGGCCGTGGCGGTGCTGGGCGCCGTCGTGGCGGGCGGGGTGCTACGTCCGTCCATGCGCGACGACGTACCGCCGGCGGTGACGCCCTCGCCTGTGACCCCGCCGAGCAGCACACCGACGCCCACCGTGGAGTCGCCCTCGGCGACCATCTCCCCACCGTCGTCGAAGTCGCCGGCCGGGACCGTCGGCGCCCGACCGCCGGGCACGTCCGACTCGACGCCGGGCCGCTGCACGACGGCCAACCTGACGGTGACGCTCGGCGCACCGGACTCCGCGAGCGGACACCGCAGCGTGGCAGTGGTGTTCCGCAACAGCGGCAGCACCAGCTGCCGGCTGACCGGCTACCCGGGCATCGACGCCCTGGGCGGTGACGGCAGGACGCTTGCGCACGCCGAACGCACACCGCGCGGTTACCTGGGCGGTGTGGCGCAGGGGGCGCGGCCGCCGACCGTGACCCTCCGCCCCGGTGGCGTCGCGTCGGCGCTTGTGGAGGCGGCGGGCTTCCGCGCCGACGGTGAACCGTGCACGGCGTACGTGCGCCTGCTGGTCACGCCGCCGGATGACGTCCGGTCGGTACGCCTGCGATGGGACACCGACAGTTGCAGTGACCTGGAGGTGCACCCCGTCGTCCCGGGGACCACGGGCCGCTCGGGCTGAACGTGCGGGTGCCCGGACCAGGTGCGAAGATCGGCTCTGTCACTCGGACCGGAAGGACGACATGCGCTATCGCACTCTGGGCGCCACCGGCACTGTGGTGTCGACCCTGTGTCTGGGCACGATGACCTTCGGCGCGGAGACCGACGAGGCGGCCAGCTTCGCCCAGCTGGACCGCTTCGTCGACGCCGGCGGCACCTTCATCGACACCGCCGACGTCTACTCCTCAGGCGTCTCCGAGGAGATCGTCGGCCGGTGGCTGCGGTCGCGCCCGGAGCTGCGGGACCGCCTCGTCATCGCCACGAAGGGGCGGTTCCCGATGGGCTCCGGCGCGAACGACGCCGGTCTGTCCCGGGTGCACCTCACCCGCGCCCTGGACGCCAGCCTGCGACGGCTCGGCGTCGAGGCCGTCGACCTGTACCAGGCGCACGCCTGGGATCCGCTGACCCCGCTGCCGGAGACGCTGCGGTTCTTCGACGACGCCGTACGCGCCGGGAAGATCCGCTACGCGGGGGTCAGCAACTTCACCGGCTGGCAGTTGCAGAAGGCGGCCCTGCTCACCCAGCACCTCAACCTCACGCCGATCGTGACCCTGCAACCGCAGTACAACCTGCTGGCCCGGGAGATCGAGTTCGAGCTGGTGCCGGTCTGCGAGAACGAGGGCATCGGCATCCTGCCGTGGTCGCCGCTTGGTGGCGGCTGGCTGACCGGCAAGTACCAGCGCGACAGCACGCCCACCGGCGCGACCCGGCTCGGTGAGAACCCGCAGCGCGGCGTCGAGGCGTACGCCGGTCGCAACGCCGACGAGCGCACCTGGCGGGTGCTCGACGCGGTCCGAAAGGTCGCCGGGGACCACGGCGCGTCCATGTCGGCGGTGGCGCTGGCCTGGTTGGCGGCCCGACCGGCGGTCACCTCGGTGATCCTCGGCGCACGGACCACCGAGCAGCTCGACGACAACCTGACCGCCGCCGACCTGGTCCTCGACGCCGAGCAGATGCGACTGCTGGACGAGGCGAGCGCCCCACCGGTGGGCGACTACCCGTACGGCGGCGCGGGTGTGCGCCAGCGCGCCCGTGACCTGCCGGCCGCGCCGTGATCCCCTTCCCCGAGCCCACCGCCCCGGCCGGCAGCCGCACCGAGGTCTTCCTTCGCTACCTGGACTTCTTCCGCGAGTCGGTGGTGGACAAGGTGTCGGCGCTGGACGAGGCCGAGCTGCGGCGCAGCCGGCTGCCGTCCGGGTGGACCCCGTTGGAGCTGCTCACGCACCTGCGCCACGTCGAGCTGCGCTGGATCGAGTGGGGCTTTCAGGGCCGGGACGTCGCCGAGCCGTGGGGTGACCGCCGTGGGGACCGCTGGTACGTCGCTGCGGAGGTGACACGCGCGGAGTTGGTGGCGGCGCTGCGGGCGCAGGGCGCGCACACCACTGCGGTGGTGACGGCGCACGACCTGGCGGAGATCGGCGCGCCCGGCCCGCGGTGGAACGGCGCCGACCCGGCGTCGCTGGAGCGGGTGCTGTTCCACCTGGTCCAGGAGTACGCCCGCCACCTCGGTCACCTCGACGTCGTCGCCGAACTGGCCGGGGCGCCGACCGGGGAGTGACGTCGCGACGGCGACAATGGACCGATGCCGCTGCTCGTCGCACCCGCCCTGCCCGCCGGGAGCCTCGGCGCCCAGGAGCAACCCCACCTTCCGGTACGCCCCGGACTGGCGTTGCGGCCCTGGCGGACCGGCGACGCCCCGACCGTCCGGGCCGCCTTCGACTGTCCGGTGATCCAGCGGTGGCACGTCCGTCGCCTGGACAGTGACGACGAGGCGCGGTCGTGGACGGCGCAGTGGGCGGCCCGCTGGCACGCCGAGACGGACGCCAGCTGGGCGATCGTCGACGCCGACGACAGGCCGGTCGGTCAGGTGGGACTGCGCGGGGTGCTGTTGACCGAGGCGACGGCTGACGTGTCGTACTGGGTGGTGCCCGCCGCGCGTGGTCGGGGGATCGCCACCCAGGCGCTGGAGACGCTCACCAGGTGGAGCTTCACACGCGCCGGGCTGCACCGGTTGGCCCTGGAGCACTCCACCGCCAACGCGGCGTCCTGCCGGGTGGCCGCGCGGGCCGGTTTCCCGGTGGAGGGTGTGCGCCGCGAGTCGGTTCGGCACGCCGACGGGTGGCACGACATGCACCTGCACGCACGGCTGGCCTAGCGCACGCCGGCGGGCTCGGCGGGTTGCGGTGGCGGGGCCACCGGCCAGGTGAGCCGGCGTACGCCGGGCACGAGCGCGGTGCCGGCGCAGGAGGCGAGGACCAGCAGGCCGGCGACCGCCAGCGGGACGGGCGCGCCGAACGCGTCGGCGGCCAGCGGCGCCAGCGCGTAGCCCACAGGCATCGCGGCCAGTGACACCAGCCAGTCGTACGAGGTGACCCGGGCCAGGACCTCCGGCGGGAACTGGTGCTGCACGACTGTCTCCCAGACCGGGTTGAGGTAACCGAGGGCGGTCAGCGCCACGGCGTAGGTGACGATCACCGCGGCGGAGGGTGCGGCGACGGCGAGCAGGAACAGCGGCGCGGCGTAGCAGGCGAGCCCGAGGTTGGCCATCAGCACCGGCCGGCGCAGCCGGACGCGCCCCGCCAGCAGTGACCCGGCGAGCATGCCGATCGCGCCGGCCTGCAACAGCAGCACCCAGGTCGCCTCTCCGCCGAGGCGGTTGATGGCGACCGCCGGTCCGAGGGTGGTCAGGACGGCTGCGGCGCCGTTCCAGACGCCGTGCCCGAGCAGGCTGGTCCAGAACCAGTCGCGGGCGCGTACCTCGCCGAAACCGAGCCGCAGGTCGGCGAGGACCGAGCTGCGGGGCACCGGCACGTGGCGTACCCGTACCAGGACGAGCAGGGCGGCGCTGAGCGCGAACGACGCGCCGTCGATGACGAACGCCCAGCCTGGTCCGGCGGCCCAGATCAGCGCACCTGCCAACGCCGGGCCGAGCAGCCGGCTGGAGTTGGCGGTCACACCCATCAGTGCGTTGGCCTGTTGCCGTTGGGCCGGTTCGACGGTGCCGGCGACAAGTGGGGACGCGGTCGGTATGGCGAACGCCGACGCGACGCCGCCGATCGCGGACGCCACCACGACGGTGCTCATCGACGGGTCGCCGCCGAGCAGCTGGGCGCCGACGGCGAGTTGGGTCGCGCAGCGGACCAGGTCGGCCAGGACCGCGACGCGACGGGCGTCGAACCGGTCGGCGACGACGCCTCCCAGCGGCAGCAGGAGCAGCCGGGGAACCATCGCCGCGGCGAGGACGAGAGCCAGCGCTCCGGTCGAGCCGGTGGCGCGCAGGACGGCCAACGCCAGGGCGGCGGGTACCACGGCGTCGCCGAGCGCGGAGACGGTCCGGCCCAGGAAGAGCAGCCGGAAGGATCGCGTACGCAGGGGATGAGCCATACCGGCAACATACTTCGACGTCGAACCTTTTAGCAATGAATATTTCGGGACTGAGGTAAGCTGGGACGGTGACCACCACTCCGGATGCCGTCGACAGGCACATCGAACGCTGGCTCCCCGTGGTGCCCGACCTCGACGCGGACATCGAGGGCGCGGTCGTGCGGATGATCCACGTGACCCGGCACCTGCGGGCGGTCAAGGAACGCGTCCTGGCCGACCTCGACCTGCCCGCCCACGAGTACGACACCCTGCACGCGCTGGCCGGGCGGGGCGGCCGTGCGGCCCCCTCGGAACTCGCGGCCGATCTCGCGGTGGCGCCCGCCTCGATCACCGCACGCGTCGACACCCTGCTCCGGCGGGAGTTCGTGCGCCGTACCCCGTCCACGACCGACCGTCGCCGGGTGGACGTGGCGCTCACCGACGCCGGGCGGGCCGCCTGGCGGGCGGCCATGGAGGTCCAGGGCGACGAGGAGCACCGGCTGCTCGGCGCGCTCACCCCGACCGAACGACGACACCTCTCCGGCCTGCTCCGTCGGGTGCTGCTGGTGACCGAACAACCGGCTGACGCGCCGGCGACCGGCTGAGCGGCGAGGGAAATCGCCTGGCGGCCGCGTACCCCCTTTGAGAGGGTGACCGGCGTGACTGCGGATGCTGTGGCCGGGGCGCTGGCCGACGACGGGCGGCGGCGGATCTTCGCGGCGATCGTGCTGGGCGCGACAAGCGCGACCCAGGTCGCGCAGCGGACCGGTCTGGCGGCGCGGGTGGTGCTCACCGGGGTCCGCCGGCTCACCGGCGCGGGTCTCGTCACCGGCGCGGACGGCGCGCTCGCGCCCGACGAGGCGTCGTTGCGGGAGGCCGCCCGCGAGCGTCGCCCGGCCGGCGACGCCGACCCCGACGGCGACCCGGTGCTGCGCACGTTCCTGCGCGCCGGCGCCCTCGTGGGTCTGCCCGCCCAACGCGGCCGCCGGCGGGTGCTGCTGGCGCACATCGCCGAGCGGTCGTTCGAGGCGGGCACCCCCTACCCCGAGCGCGCCGTCGACGAGGCGCTCAAGCCGTGGTGCGCGGCGGGCGGGTCGGACCACGTCACGCTGCGCCGCTACCTGATCGACGAGCGGTTGCTGACCCGCGATCAGGGCATCTACCAGCGGCCCTGATCGTCCGCCGCGCGAACCGTCTCGTCGCGGAGCATGTTGCTAGCCTCCGTGCATGACCTCGTGTACGCCCGCCGACGGCCCACCCGACCTGCTGTTCCTGCTCTCCTGGGCGAGCCACGCGTTGCAGACCGAACACGCGGCGGGCCTGGCCGAGCTGGGCATCTCGCCGCGGGCGCACTACGTGCTGGCGCAGGCCACCACCGGTGAGCTGACCCAGCGCGAGATCGGCGAGCGGTGCGGGGTGGACAAGACCACGATGGTCGTCACGCTCGACCAGCTGGAACGGGCCGGGCTGGCCGAACGCCGTCCCGCGCCGACGGATCGGCGCGCCCGCCTGGTCGCGGTGACACCGGCGGGGGAGCAGGTTCTGCGGCGGGCCCGCCAGGTGGTCCAGCGCATCCAGGACGACCTGCTGGCCACCCTGCCCGAACAGGACCGGGACGTCTTCCTGCGCGCCCTTCTGTCGCTGGTGAACGGCCCGCTCGCGCACACCTCCCCGTACGCGCCGGGCGCCCGCTCCGGCTGTTGATCCGGGAACATATAGTCCCGCACAAGACTATCTGTTACGGTCTTAATCGTGCGATTCCCCTGGAGGCCCGCCGGTAGCTCCCCGACCGAGAACAACTCCAGCGCTGGTCAAAGACGGGGATGACGATCCCGGGGGCTCCAGGCGTTCGCACAGGGCCACCGACCAGGGCTGGAGTTGTTCTCGCTGGAACTACGGCGAGGCATAGGCAGCCCGCGTCGTCGGACCACGCCGCCGCCTCCCACTCAGGCCGGGCCCCCTCTACTTGGCGATCCCGCCCCAGTCCGAACTCGTGAAGGGGCTCTTCAGGGACGAGTTGACCGACGTGCAGTACGCGTAGGAGATCGTGCCGGAAGCCGCCTGCGCACCTTGTGCGATGCGACCGTTCTTGCACCTCGCCCAGCCGACGAACGAGCTACCGGAGCACCTGATGCCAGCGGTGTTCTGGTCTTTCCACGCCAGCGAACACGAGAACGCCAACGGCTGGGCACCCTGGCCGGCCACTGCTGGCGTGGCCGCCGCAAGAGTGCTGCCTCCCGCGAGGGCCAGCCCCGCAGCGGCGACAGCAAAGAGCTTTCGCTTCATACCCTTTTCCTTCCTCTGTGGTGCACCTGGCACTTCTCTGACCTGGTAGCAGATTCCTGGTCGGAAACCGGCGGTTGCTAAGCATCCGACTGGGCCCTGGCCGACGCGGCCGGACGGCTGCGCAACCGCATCGACGCTTTCGGCCCCGCTGTGGGACGCATCAATCTGGCGGTAAGCCTGACCTGCGGGTTGTAAGGCGGAACAGGGTCTGAGCTGTGCGGAACAGTTTCGCTCGCGTCGCCTCGAGGGCTGCCTGCGGCTTGGTCGAGCAATGTGATGCCGGTCACAACAGGATCGAAAGTCATTGATCTAAATGCGTGGATGTGTAGTTGTTTGAATCCTGGTTGTTCCAACTGAATCGAGACCCACCGTGAAATGGAGGGAGTGGCCTGTGTTGCGACCACCGGCACCCGATCCATCCATGAACGCCGGAGAGTTCGTCGCGGCCCTGAGGGCTTTACGCCTGTGGTCAGGGCTGTCGTACCGGGAGTTGGCCGCGAAGGCGCAGGCATCGGGAGGGTCGCTTCCACCCAGCACGATCACCTCGATGCTCGGCCGCAACACCCTGCCACGCGCCCCGCTGATCACGACGTTCGTCCATGCCTGCGGCCTGGATCAGGACACTGCGGACCGGTGGGTCGCGGTGCGCAACAGCATCGCCATAGGATCCGAGCACCCGGCATCGGGACCGCCTCCCGAGCTACTGGAGTCGCCGCCAGGCAGCGGCACCGAGCAGACGCCAGCGGATCTTCAGGTAAAGCGGCGCTCGCGGTCGCGGCCGGTGGTGATCGGCTTGGGTATCACCCTCGTGCTGATGATCAGCATCGCGGCATTCCTGCTGCCCGAACGCGATGGCAGCCAACACGATGGCGTCGTTGCCGTACCCGAGTTGCCGTCGACGCCCACCGGTGCCGTGGCCGTGCCGCCGAACGGTTGGGTGCGCATCCGCCCGGTCAGCGCCCCGCACCTCTGCCTGACCGACGGCCGCGTGCGGGATCGGCGGTACGTCCCGCTGGTGGCCGTGCAACGGCGGTGCGACGCGGTCGCCCCGCAGGGCACCATGCTGGAATCGATGGGTGGCGACCTCTACCGGATCCAGTGGCACCATCCCGACTATGGGAAGGGCTGCCTGAAGGCCCTGAGCGACGGACCCGGCATCGGTCTGCTGGAGCCAATGGACGACTGCCTCCAGGGCAGTCGATTCCACCTCGAACCATCCGCACCGTACGGAAGCAACCGGTACGTGCTGCGGGTGGACGGCCAGGGCTGTGTGGGCATCAGGGACTCGGACGCCTCTGAGGGTGCCGAGGCGGTCATGGAACGCTGCGTGGGAAGGGGCGGACAGGTCTTCCTCATCGAGGCCGCGTCGTAACCGAGGCCGGGTTCGGATCCAGGTCGGATCGGGACAAGGCTGGTCCGGATGTTCCGAGGCGCCGCTTGATCAACCCTCAGTTCTTAGCGTTGTTTTTGGTCTGGAAACTACGGGCGGGCCTGAACGAGGAGCCGTCATGAGCGCTGCCACCCACGGATCGTCCGTCCACTCGGGATCTCGCTCGCCGTCGTGGTGACGGTGCTGTCCTTCTTCCCCCTGGCGGGCGTCGAGGCCGACGGTGGCGCCAAGGTAGCCCTCGGCGCGACGCACCTCGCCGTGGCGGTCGCGCTGATCGCCCTGCTGCCCCGCCGCCGGTGACCGCGACCGGGGAAAACGGTTGACCGGGCAGTGATGATCATCAGGTGACCACCGTTCGGCCCACCTGGGTGACCGCGACCGTCCGACCCGACCATCCCGACGCGGCGCTGCTGCTGCGCGAGTACATGACCGAGATGGTGGTGCGGTACCACCGGCGCCCGGCCCGTCCCGGCGAGGTCGACGATGCGCTGGCCGAGATGCCGAGCGACGACCTGACCCCGCCGGGCGGGCTGCTGGTGGTCGCCCACCACGGGACCGACCTGGCCGGCTGTGCCGGGCTGCGCTGGCAGTCCGGCTGGGCCGAGCTGACGCGGGTGTTCGTCCGACCCGCGCACCGGGGCGCCGGTGGGGGCGCCGCGCTGCTGGCCGCTGTCGAGCAGCGGGCACGGGCGGCCGGGGTGCACCGGATCCGGCTCGACACCCGCCACGACCTGGTCGAGGCCCGCGCCCTGTACGTCCGGCACGGCTACGTCGAGATCCCCGCGTACTCGCACGGCCCGTACGCCGAGCACTGGTACGAGAAGCAGTTGACGTACGTCCGGGAAGGCGCTAAATAAGAAGAGGAAGTTGAGTCACCCCGACTCAACTCAACACCTTCGGCCAGGAGAACCGAGGAGGCATGACCATGTTGATGCGTACCGACCCGTTCCGCGAGATCGACCGGCTCGCCGAGCAGTTCTTCGGTACGGCAGCTCGTCCCGCGATGATGCACCTGGACGCCTACCGCGACGGTGACTACTTCTACGCCGCGTTCGACCTGCCCGGCGTCGACCCGGACACCATCGACTGCACCGTCGAGCGCAACGTGCTCACCGTCCGCGCCGAGCGACGCCGCCCCTCCGGCGACGGCGTCGAACTGGTCGCCGCCGAGCGTCCGATGGGCACCTTCACCCGGCAACTGTTCCTGGGCGACACCCTGGACACCGACAAGCTGGAGGCGGGCTACGAGCACGGGGTGCTGACGCTGCGCATCCCGGTGGCCGAGCGCGCCAAGCCCCGCCGCGTGACCATCACCGCCAACGGCGACGCCCGCCGGCAGATCAACGCCTGACCACAGCACGGGCCGCGGCGGCCGGCGCCTCTACCCGGAGGTACCGGCCGCCGGCTGCTGCGGGCGTACCCCCTCGGAGCGTGGGTAGAGCGCGGCGAGCGCGTGGGCGGTGTCGGCGACCCGGTCGCGCAGCTCGGCCGGAGCGAGCACCTCGATCTGCGCGCCGAGCTTGAGCATCTCGACGCAACCGTGCCGGACGGACTCGATCGGGACGGTCGTGGTGACCCAGCCGTCCGCGTCCGGCGTGCCGGCGTGCTCGTGCGCCGCGCGGCTCATCGCCGGCGGGAACAGGTACACCGTCTGCGCCAGCGCCGAGGCGGTTATCCGCACCCGGGCCTCGGCGCGGTACACGCCGCGCTCGTACCGCGCGGCGTGCTCCCGCCAGCAGTCCGCCAGGTCGAATTCGGCGGGCCGGTCCGCGGGCTCGTCCAGCACGGCCAGCTCCAGGATCGCGCCCACCCGGTAGGTGCGGACCTGCCCGCCGGCGGCGGCTACCAGATACCAGCGGCCGGCCTTGAGCACCACACCCAACGGGTCGAGGACCCGGGTCACCTCCCGGGGCGCCCGCCACCGCTGGTACCGCACCCGGATCCGGCGGTCCTCCCACACGGCCGAGGCAAGCGCGGCCAGGTGCGGTGTGGGCTCGGGCTCACGGAACCAGGTCGGCGCGTCCAGGTGGAACCGCTGCCGGATCCGCGCGCCCCGGTCGGCGAGATCCGACGGCAGCGCCGCGCGCAACTTCAGCTCCGCCGTGGCCAGCACCGAACCCAGCCCCAGCTCGGCGGCCGGCCCGGGTACGCCGGACAGGAACAACGCCTCGGCCTCACCTGCCGTCAGCCCGGTCAGCCTGGTCCGGTAACCGTCCAGCAGCCGGTACCCGCCGGCGGGGCCGCGCTCGGCGTACACCGGCACCCCGCTGGCGCCCAGCGACTCCACGTCGCGGTACACCGTGCGCACCGACACCTCGAGGGCCTCGGCCAGCTCGGCGGCGGTCATCCGCCCCCGCGTCTGCAGGAGCAGCAGCAGGGACACCAACCGGCTGGCTCGCACCGCCCGACGGTAACCGCCGCGCCCGGCGCCCCCACCCGGCGGGTGTCGGCGCGCCTGCGCGGCAAACCCACCCGGTGCTGAGAACCTTTTTCACATGGTGTCCTCCGACGCTCCGGTGCTCGCCCGCCCCACCGGCCGGCCGGCCCTGCCCGACGGGCCGGTCGACGTCACCGAGGCGTGGCTACGCAACCGCCGGCTGTCCGAGCACACCCGCGATGCCTACCGGCGGGACGTCACCGGCTGGCTGCACTGGTGTGCCGACCGGGACCTCGACCCGTTGCGGGCCACCTTCCTGCACGTCAACGAGTACGCCCGCGCGCTGGAGTCCACAGTCGCCGCGCACAGCGGCCGGCCGCTGACCCCGGCCACCGTGGCGCGTCGGCTCTCCGCGCTGTCCAGCTGGTACGACTTCCTGGTCAAGCTCGGCGGGGTTCCGGCCAACCCGGTCTCCGGCGCGGACCGGCCCCGCGTCGACCGGGACCACTCGGCCACCGTCGGCCTGACCCCCGAGGAGGTCGACGCCCTGCTCAGCGCCGCCGACGCGGACACCGGCCCGACGGCCGTGCGCAACCGGGCGGCCCTCGCGCTCCTTGCCGACCTGGGCCTGCGGGTCGGGGAGCTGATCTCGCTGGACCTGACCGACCTCGGCACCGAACGCGGGCACCGCAGCGTGCGCTTCGTCGGCAAGGGCGGCAAGCAACGCCGCCGCGCCCTCACCCCCGGCACCGGGTACGCGGTGGACGCGTACCTGGCGCAGCGGGCCGCCACCGCCGGCGTACCTGTGACGCAGCTGACCGGGCCTCTGCTGGTCACCGCCAGCGGTGCCCGGCTGGACCGGCACTCGGTGTTCCGGATGGTCAGGCGGCTCGCCCGCGCCGCAGGCATCCCGGCCTGGGCGAGGCTGTCCCCGCACTCGCTGCGGCACGCCTTCGCCACCACCGCCCGGTCCGAGGGCGTCCCCCTCGAGGACGTGCAGGACGCGATGGGCCACGCCGACCCGCGGACCACCCGCCGCTACGACCGGGACCGGCACAACCTCGACCGCGATCCGGCGTACGCGGTGTGGGCGGCGCGGTCCCGCCGACGCGGCTGACCGTCGCACCCCCGCCGTACGTTCGGCCCATGAGACACGGTCTGGAGATCCCCTGTGGTGGCGGCGCTGTCGCGGTGTCCACCCTTGTCGAGTTGGGTGAGCTGGCCGAGCGCGCCGGATGGGACGGGGTGTTCCTGGAGGACTACGTCGTCCACTACCAGGGTGACGACCCGTCCACCTACGACCCGTGGCTGGTGCTCGCCGTCATCGCCTCCCGGACCGACCGGGTGCGCCTGGGCACCACGGTCACCGCGCTGCCCCGGCGCCGTCCGGCGAAGTTGGCGCGCGAGGTGCTCACCCTCGACCACCTCAGCGCCGGCCGGGCCACCGTCGCGGTCGGCGTCGGCGACCCGGGCGACAGGGGTCTGGCCGCGTTCGGCGAGCCGACCGAGCTGGCCGTGCGCGCCGCGATGCTCGACGAGGGCCTCGACCTGCTGACCGGCCTGCTCGGCGGCGAGCCGGTCCACCACCGGGGCGTGCACTACCGCGCCGACGGCGTCGCGCTGCGGCCGCCGCCGGTGCAGTCGCCCCGGGTGCCGGTGTGGGTCGGCGGCAGCACCCAGGCCGGCGCGGTCCGACGCCGTGCGGCCCGCGCCGACGGCATCGTCCCGTACAAGCTCACCGACACCGACGGGTGGTCCGACTTCACAGCCGACGAGGTCCACGACCTGGTGCGCACCCTGCCACCGACCCGCGCCGACGGCCAACCGTTCGACGTGGCGATCGGTGGGCGGCGGCGCAACCCGGACGAGCGCGCCGAACGGGCGTACCTGCGCCAGGTGGCCGACGCCGGGGCCACCTGGTGGCTGGAGTACGTGCCGGTCGGTGACCCGGCGGCGATGCGCGCCGCGGTGGCCCGGGGGCCGCTGCGCTGACCGCCGGGCCCGCCGGTTCAGCCCTGAGGGCGGGGGCAGATGCAGAACGGCTGGCCGATCGGGTCGACGAGCACCACCCAGCGCTCCCCGCCGGGCTGGAACTCCGGCTTCGACGCCCCGGCGGCCACGAACTCCTTCTCGGCCACTGCCAGGTCGTCGACGTAGAGGTCCAGGTGGTATCGCTGCTGCCCGGCCGGGTCCGGCCAGGACGGCGGCTGGTACCCCTGGACCAGGCCGAAGCCGATGGACGTCCCACCGCCGCTGATCATCGCGTACTCGGCTTCGCTGTGGGTGATCTCCCAGCCCAGCAGTCGGTGGTAGAAGGCGGCGTGCGCGGCGGGGTCGGAGCTGTCCAGGTTGACCATCGCGAGGTCGGCGGTTGTCGTCATGTCCGCAGTCTCACCCGCCCTACCTGTCATCCACTGTCAGGTACGTCGGCGTTTCTCGCCCGACCTCCTCAGCAGAGCAGGTCCAGGTGGTGGTGGGCGTCCTCGGCGATCTCCTCGTGCCGCAGCCAGCGCCGCGCCCACAGCCGGGCGGCCAGCTCCGCCTGCTCGTCACCCCACGCGGCGTGCTCGACGAGTAGGGCGGCGGTCAGTGCGTACGCCAGGCGCAGCGCCAGGCCGCGCGCACCGGCGGTCACCGCGTCGGCGGTCGGGTCGGCCGTCACGGCGGTGATGGTGTCGCCGAGCTGCGCGGCGGTGGTGGCCAGCGTGTCGGCCAGCGCCGGCGAGAGCGGCCGGGCCAGGTCCACGGCGGCGGCGAGCCGGCTCAGCAGCGGCGCCCCGGCGTCCTCGCGGGTCAGCGCGCGCAGCACGTCCAGGGCCAGCACGTTCGTGGTGCCCTCCCAGATCGGCAGCACCTGCGCGTCGCGCAGCAGGCGGGGCACACCGGTGTCCTCCACGTAGCCGGCCCCGCCGAAGCTCTCCACGTACTCGCTGGCGGAGCTGACGGCGAGCCGGCCGGTGGCGAGCTTGGCCAGTGGCGCCACGATGCGCAGCTCTGCGGCTGCCTCCGGGTCGGCGCCGACCTCGACCCGCCCGAGCAGCGCGAACGCGTGCCCGGCGAGGGCGAACGCGCCCGCCGCGTCGACCGCGAGGGTGCCCAGGGTGGCCCGGTGCAGCGGCGACGACGCCAGTGGGCCGCCCGCGACGTGCCGCACGTCGGCGTACGCCCGGGCGTAGGCCAGGCCGCGTCGCATCCCGCCGGCTGCCGCGGCGGCGTTGTGCACGCGGGTCACCACCACCAGGGTCATCGCCCGGACCAGCCCGGGCACGCCCGGGTCGCCCAGCGGCACGGCGTACGCGTCGTGCAGGCCGATCTCGGCGGTGGGCAGCGCTCGGGTGCCCAGCTTGTCCTTCAGGCGGTGCACGGTGACGCCCTGCGCAGGCGCGTCGGCGGCGGCCCCGTCGGCCAGGGGTGAGTCGGCCGCGTAGCGGGGCACCAGGAACGGGGCGAGCATCCGGCTGCCCCGCCCGGCGCCCTCGGGTCGGGCCAGCGCCACCGCCATCGCCGCGTCGGCCGCCGAGCAGAACCACTTCTGCCCGGTCAGCCGCCACGATCCGTCGGCGGCGGGCCGGCCGATGGTGCTGGAGCGGCCCAGGTCCGAGCCGCCCTGCGACTCGGTCATCCACTGGCCGCTGGTGATCGCGGTCGCCGGGTCGGTGGAGACCAGCCGGGGCAGCCACGCGTCACGGACCGACGCGTCGACGTCGGGCAGGCTGAGCAGCGCCGCCGCGCCGTCGGCCATCGCCACCGGGCAGGAGAACGTCGCCGACTCCGGCCCGTACAGGTGCAGCAGGGCGTGCTGCACGACCCGCGCGGCGGCGCCCCAGGTGCCGCGCGCGTCCGGCAGGTAGGGAAGCGCGACCACGGCGTGCCGGGCCGCGGCGGCCCGCTGCGCCTGCCAGCCGGCGGACGTCTCGATGCGGTCGATCCGGGCGCCCCACGGGTCGTAGCGGACCAGGGTCGGCGGGTGCGCCTCGGCGTCGGCGTGCGCCGCACGCAGCGGCCCTGTGACATCGGCCGCCAGGTCGGCCAGCCGGCCCTTCGCGGCGGCGTGCCCGGCCGGGCCGAGGTGGCGCTCCAGCCAGGACCGCAGCAGGGCGTCGTCGGCGTACGGGTCGGCGGGGGGTGGTACCGGCTGCACGAAGCGGTTCATCGATCGGCTCCCTGGCACTGCTCGGGCGTGTGCGCCGACGGTAGACGATTCCTGGCCACCGCGGACAGGGCCTTGGGCGCACCCGATTTCCCGCTTGTCCTGCCTCACCGCGACGGTGTTCTCTACGGTCGGTAGTCGTGGGGGCCGGTCAGACGTGGAGCCGACCGGCCCGGCGGAGCCGTCCGATGCGCACCGGGCTGGCGTTCGCCGGGTTCGGCGTGGCGCTGTGCTGCGTCGGGGTGGCCGGCCTGGCCGCCTGGAACCTGCAGACGGTCCGTGGGGCCGCCGGGCCGATCCGGGAGACCGCCGACGGCTTCCTCAACGAGGTGACGGTCGGGGACACCACCGGGGCGTACGACAGGCTGTGCAAGGACGCGCGCAGCAGGTGGAGCGCGATCGGCTTCACCAGTTGGGTGCGTACGCCGCCGATGGTCACCGACTACGAGATCACCGACGTGTCGGTGGTCACCAAGAGTGGGCGGGCGCACGGCACGGTGACCGTGAAGGTGACACGTGACGGGGGCATCACCGAGGAGCGCCGCCTGCCAGTGGTCCGCGAGGGCGGGGACTGGCGGGTGTGCGGTGACCCCTTCTGAGCCGCCGGTCGTCCAGCCGAAGCGGCAGTGGTTGCTGCGCGAGCGTCGCGGCGTGGAGCAGACCACGTCGATGGAACTCTTCTTCGACCTGGTCTTCATCTTCACCATCACACAGTTGGCGCACTACCTGATCGCGCACCCGGACTGGCGTGGCGCCGCGCGTACCGCCATCGTGCTGGCGCTGGTCTGGTTCGTGTGGATCTACACCGCCTGGGGGACGAACTGGTTGCGGCCCGACCAGGGACCGGTACGGGCGCTGCTGATCGCGCTGATGCTGGGCAGCCTGCTGCTCTCGGCGGCGATCCCCGAGGCGTTCGACGGCGCCGGGCTGCTCTTCGCGCTGGTCTACGTGACCCTGCAGTTGGGCCGCACCGGGTTCGCGTTGTGGGCGGTGCAGGGCCAGCCGTGGCTTGTCGACGGGTTTCAGAAGACGCTGCCGTGGTTCGCCGGGACGTCGGTGCTCGTGGTGCTCGGCGCGGTCGTCGGCGGAGCCTTCCAGGAGGCGCTGTGGGCGGCGGCGATCGGGGTCGAGGTGATCGGCCTGTCGACCGGGTTCCCGGTGCCCGGCCTGGGCCGTACCCCGGCCGAGCGGTGGATGGTGGAGGGCGGGCACCTGGCGGAGCGGTGCCAGGCGTTCATCCTCATCGCCCTCGGCGAGTCGATCCTGGTCACCGGGAGCACACTCGCGCAGCACCTGGACCTGCCGATGGTCGGCGCGTTCGTGCTGGCGTTCGCCGGTTCGGTGGCGCTGTGGTGGGTGTACTTCACCCGCTCGGCCCCGGCGGCGGCGCAGGTCGCCGCCGGGGCCGGCGAGCGCACCGGGGCGTTGGGCCGGCTGGCGTTCAACTACCTGCACCCGGTGATGGTCGCCGGGATCATCGTCACCTCGGCGGGCGACGAGCAGCTCCTGCGCGAGCCCGGCGCCTCCGCCACCGTGGCCAGCGCGCTGTTCACGCTCGGCGGTCCGGCGCTGTTCCTCGCCGGGCACGCCGCCTACCGGGCGGTGCTGTGGCGGACCCTGCCGTCCAGCCGGATCGCGGCGGTCGTGGTGTTGTCGGCGTTGACACCGGTCGCCGTGGTGTCGGGGATTCCCGTCGCGGCGTGCGCCGCGGCGGCGGTGGCGGTCACCGTCGCCGTGATCGTGGCCGACCGGCTGTCGGGGCTGCCGGCGACTCAGTCGCGGGGGCCGAGGTCGCCGCTGCGGTAGTGCCGCCGGCAGAGCACCTGGTAGCGCACGTCGGCGGTGTCGACGG
The DNA here is from genome assembly GCF_055587305.1 of Micromonospora sp. NPDC047521. Lineage (NCBI taxonomy): Bacteria > Bacillati > Actinomycetota > Actinomycetes > Micromonosporales > Micromonosporaceae > Micromonospora > Micromonospora sp. NPDC047521. Next base: position 62,714 of record NZ_JBVJGN010000015.1, read on the forward strand.
TGTCGCCGATGACGACCTGCGCCCCCTCGCGGACCACCCGCCCGTCGACGACGCGGGCGTTGAGCAGCCCTTCCCGGCCGCACCAGCAGAGCACCTCGACCTGGATGCGGGCCACCTCGTCGGCCAACTCGAACAGGCGTTGCGCGGCGGGGAACAGGCAGGACCGGAAGTCGGTGGCGAGGCCGAACGCGAACACGTCCACGTCGTAGCTGTCCACCAGTTCGGCCATCTGCTCGACGTGCTCCACCGTGTAGAAGCAGGCCTCGTCGCAGATGAGGTAGTCCACGCGTACCCCGTCGGCCCACCGGCCCCGTACGAGAGCCCGCAGGTCCAGGTCGTCGGTGACCTCGATGGCCTCGTGGGCCAGGCCGATGCGGGTGGTGACCTGCGGGCCCAGCGACCTGTCGATGCGGGTGGTGACCAGACCGCGGCGGCCCTGCCGGGCGTGGTTGTAGTTCATCTGCAACGCCATCGTGGACTTGCCGCAGTCCATCGGCCCCCAGAAGAACTTCAGCGCCGCCGCGTGCACCGGACGCCCGTCGAGCCCGCGCGCCGCCGCGCACCCCGCCGGAGCGTGCGGCTGGCCGGGGAACGGGTGGGCCAGGCAGGTGGGGGCGGCAGCGGCGTCGTCAGTCACGGTCGGGCAGCCTAGCCGATCGACGGGGCCTGATCTGTCGGGTGCGGGATGCGTGCTCAGAGCACCCGGGGCGGTGTGTTGCCGGCCGCGACGATGGCCCGGCGGATCGGCACGGCGGCCAGCAGCAGGAACCCGACGACGAAGAAGATCAACAGTGAGACCAGGCCCACCCGGTACGAGGCGGTGAGCTGGAACACCAGGCCGAAGGCGAGCGGGCCCAGCCAGCTGGTGCCCTTGTCGCTGATCTCGTAGAAGCCGTAGTACTCGCCCTCCTTGCCGGCGGGGATGAGCTGGCTGAACAGCGACCGGCTCAGGGCCTGGCTGCCGCCCAGGACCAGCCCGATCGCCGCGCCGAGGATCATGAACGGCACCGGCGCCTCGGCGGGCAGCCGGAACGCGCCGAGGATCACGCCCGTCCAGAGCACCAGGCTGAGCAGCACCGTCTTCCAGGCGCCGATGCGCCGGGCCAGCGCGCCGAGGCTCAACGCGCCGCCGAAGGCGAGGAACTGCACCAGCAGGATGGTGACGATCAGGGTGCTCTGCTCCAGCCGCAGTTCCTCGGTGCCGTACTGGCTGGCCAGGGTGATGACGGTCTGGATGCCGTCGTTGTAGACCAGGAACGCGAGCAGGAAGAACAGCGTGAGCGGGTACGCCTTGATCTCCCGTAGCGTGCGACCCAACTGCCGGAACCCGTCGGTGAGCACGTTCCCGCCGCCGGTCAGCGCCGCGGCGCTGGGGCGTTCGCGCAGCCACCGCAGCGGCACCAGCGTGAACGCCGCCCACCACACGCCCGCCGACACGATCGACCAGCGGGCCAGGTCCAGGGTGCGCTGCGGGTTGTCGTCCTCGCTGAGCAGGGTGACCGCTACCAGGTTGAGCGCGAGCAGCAGGCCGCCGCCGAGGTAGCCCAGTGCCCAGCCGCGGCTGGAGATGCCGTCGCGTTCGTCGGGGCCGCCGAGCTGCGGCAGGAACGAGTTGTAGACGACGATGGCGGCGCCGAAGGAGATGTTGGCGATGAGGAACAGCGCGCCGCCGAGCAGGTACCGGTCACCGGTCACGAAGGCCATGGCGATCGTCGCTCCGGCGCCGGTGAACGCGGCGCCACCAAGCAGGCGCTTCTTGTGCGCCGACCGGTCGGCGATCGCCCCGATGACCGGCAGGACGAACACGGTGAGGAAGACCGACAGCGAGATGAGGTACGGGTAGTAGGACCCGGCGGCGACCTTGATGCCCAACGGGTACACCGAGCCGTCGCAGGTGTCCGCGCCCAGTTCGCAGCCGGCGGCCAGTTCGGCGACGGTGGTCAGGAACGGACCCAGGAACACGGTGATGACCGTGGTCTGGAAGGCGGAGTTGGCCCAGTCGTAGATGTACCAGCCGCTGCGCTCGCGGCGGGTGCTCGCCGGATGCGGGGCGTCGTTGGCCGTGGGGGTCACGGTCTCGGCCATCGGGGGTCCTTCGGTCCTCAGGCGGCCCAGTGGCCGCGGCTGCGGTAGACGTCGCGCAGCACGCCGACGTGATCGGTCATGATGCCATCCACGCCACGATCAAGTAAGTCGTGCATCTGGGCGGGTTCGTCGATCGTCCAGACGTGCACCTGCAGGCCGAGCCGGTGGCAGTAGTCGAGGAAGCGGCGGTCCACCACCGGCACCCGCCCGTAGCGCGGCGGCACCTGCGCGGCGACCACCGACGGGGGCAGTCGCAGCGGGCGTCCGTGCAGGGAGGCGAGCCGCAGCCGGGCCACCCCGCGCATGCCGAGGCTGGTGGCGACGCGTCCCTCGGTGAGGGCGCGCATCCGGGTCAGTCGGGCGTCGCTGAACGAGGCGAGCAGCACCCGGTCGGCGGCCCCCGCCCGGGTCACGGCGGCGACCGTCGGCTCGACGCCGCCGTCGGCCTTCACGTCGATGTTGAAGCGGACCCGCGGCCAGGCGTCCAGGACCTCGTCGAGCCGGGGTACGACGGCGGCGCCGCCGACGCGTACCGAGGCGAGGTCGGCCCAGGTCATGTCGGCGATTCGCCCCGGCTCGCTGGTGACCCGTCTCAGCGTCGGGTCGTGGAAGATCACCGCCACGCCGTCGGCTGTGGCGTGCACGTCGGTCTCCACGTACCGGAAGCCCAGCGCGATGGCCCGGGCGAACGCCTCGGTGGTGTTCTCGTCGCCCTCGGCCGCGCCGCCGCGGTGGGCGAACGCCAGCGGCGCGGGCGCGTCGAGGTAACCGGGTCGGGTCAGCACGCTGGGCAGTATGCCCGCGGTCGGTGGCCGGTGGGTGACCGGCGGGCGTCTGTCGCCCGCTCGGTCGAGCAGGTCGGCGCCGCTTCGTCACCCGGCGGCGGGTCAGTCGGCGGGGCGGTGGATCAGCCGGAGGCTCCGCCGGATCCGGTCGCGGAACTCGTCCCTGGAGGTCGCTGTCGACTTCCAGGTCAGGGCGGCGGAGAAGAGCAGGTCCGTCACGTCGTGGGCGGTCAGGTCGGCGGGCAGGAGGCCGGGTGGGGCGAGGGCGGCGATGTGGGCGCTCAGCGTTGCCCGGGCCCGCTGCTGGTAGTCGTGGAACATCGAGCCCAGCCGGGGTTCGCTGTTCTCCAGCAGCTCGTTGAGGTCGCGGGCCACCGGGGTGTCGATGTACGGGCCCATGAGCGCGTCGAGCCCCGCCACGATTGCCTCGTCGAAGCTCAGCGAGCGGTCGGCGAGGCGGACCTCCATGGCCCGCTGGGCGCGCTCCAGGACGCCCTGCATGGTGGCGCGGTACAGCTGCTCCTTGTTGGGGAACATCAGGTACAGGCCCGGTCGGGATATGCCGGCCGCCCTGGCGACGGCCTCCATGGAGGTCTTCTGGAATCCGTAGCGCCCGAACACCCCGACCGCCGCCACGAGGGCGGCGGCGCGCTTCGGGTCTTCGACATCCATCTGCGCGTTGCTCACGCTGGACAGATTAGATGATCTTGCAGAAATTGCCCAACGTGTCAATCCGTGACGGCGGCAGGGAGCATCATCCCGCGTTGCGGCGGTGGGCGCGACTCGGGTCGCTCGGGCGACCGGGGTCGACATGCCGGGGCCCCTCGGGTTCGTCGGGGCGCAGCGGTGCGAGGGTGTCGGTGAGGGCGTCGATGATCCGGTCGGTGGCGCGGCGGGCGGCACCCGGGCTGGTGGACGTGGTCTCGCCCAGTTCGACGGGGTCCCCGAAGTGCACCCGGATCACCGGGCGGCGCCACAGGGCGCGGGCGACGCCGCCGAGCATTCCCTTCGGCGCCCGGTAGGGCAGCACCTCGTGCGCGCCCCACTGGGCGACCGGGATGACCGGCGCGTTGCAGGCCAGCGCGAGGCGGGCGGCGCCGGTCTTGCCGCGTTCGGGCCACATGCCGGGGTCCAGGCCGATGCGCCCCTCGGGGTAGATGAGGATCACCGATCCCGCCGCGACGGCGCTCGCGGCGGTCTCCAGGGCCTGGTGGACGGCGCTGGTGCCCCGGTCGACGCGGATGTGCCCGGCCCGGCGCATCGCGGCGCCGAGTATCGGGGCGCGGAACAGGCCGGCGGTCGCCATGATCCTCGGGGCGATCCCGCGGGTCTGGCAGGCGGCGGCCATCACGAGCGGGTCGAACGGGCTGATGTGGTTGGCGGCCAGCACCAGCGGTCCGCGGCGCAGGTGCGCGGGGACGTCGCCGGTGACCTCGAGGCGGGCGAGCGGGGCGACCAGGGCCCGGGTGAGCAGCAGGGCCGCACGCCAGATCAGCGGTGGCTGCCAGGTGGAGTACGCGGTGTCCATCAGCGCGACATCGTCGCATGCGGCGGCGGGGTCGCGAGGGCGGGTCGTGCTGGATGGCCCGGGGTGATCAGGGTCATTGGTCCCGGGCCGGTTCGGGTCGCCCGGCCCTGCCCGATCCTCTACGACGAGAAGTAGTATTTACTACGTCTCGTAGTACGACTCGCTGGGGGTTATCAGGTGGACGCGTTGGACGTCGCCCGTTGGCAGTTCGGTGTCACCACCGTCTACCACTTTCTCTTCGTTCCGCTGACCATCGGCCTGTCCGTGCTGGTGGCCATCCTCCAGACGATGTGGCACCGCACGGGCAACGAGCGCTACCTCAAGCTCACCAAGTTCTACGGCAAGCTCTTCCTGATCAACTTTGCCATGGGTGTGGTCACCGGCATCGTGCAGGAGTTCCAGTTCGGCATGAACTGGAGCGACTACTCCCGCTTCGTCGGCGACATCTTCGGCGCACCGCTGGCCATCGAGGCGCTCGTCGCGTTCTTCCTCGAATCCACCTTCATCGGCCTGTGGATCTTCGGCTGGGACCGGCTGCCCAAGCGGGCCCACCTGGCCAGCATCTGGGCCGCGGCCATCGGCACGAACCTGTCCGCGTACTTCATCCTCGCGGCGAACTCGTTCATGCAGAACCCCGTCGGCTACCGCATCAACCCGGACAGCGGACGCGCCGAGCTGACCGACTTCCCGGCGGTGCTCACCAACAAGGTCGCCCTGATCACGTTCCCGCACACCCTGGCCGGCTCGTTCCTGGTCGCCGGGTCGCTTGTCGTGGCCGTCGGCCTGTACCACGTGATCCGCAACCGCGACTCCGCCGACGCCGGCGCGTACCGCTTCGCCACCAGGTTCGGCTCCTGGGTGGTCCTGGTCTCCTCGGCCGCCGTGCTGTTCACCGGCGACATCCAGGGCAAGATCATGACTCAGGTGCAGCCGATGAAGATGGCTGCCGCCGAGGGCCTCTACACCACCGAGAGCCCCGCCTCGTTCTCCGTGCTCACCATCGGCAGCCTCGACGGCAGCCGCGAGGTGTTCGCCCTGAAGATCCCGTACCTGCTGTCGTACCTGGGCACCGGCGACCCGAACGGCACCGTGCACGGCATCAACGACCTGCAGGCCCAGTACGCCACCCAGTACGGCGCGGGCAGCTACACCCCGATCATCCCGGTGACCTACTGGAGCTTCCGCTTCATGATCGCCTTCGGGATGGCCGCCGCCGCGATCGCCCTGCTGGTCCTGTGGAGCCAGCGCAAGGGCCGCACCCCGCGCAGCAAGTGGCTGCTGCGCGCCGGGCTGGCCATGCCGGTGCTGCCGCTGCTTGCCAACTCGTTCGGCTGGATCTTCACCGAGATGGGTCGCCAGCCGTGGATCGTCTTCGGCGAGATGCTCACCCGCAACGGCGTGTCCCGCAGCGTCTCGCTGACCGAGGTGCTCACCTCGTTCACCGCCTTCACGCTGATCTACGCGACCCTCGCCGTGATCGAGGTCAAGCTGCTGCTGCGCTACGCCAAGGCCGGCGTGCCGGACGTCAGCGAGGAGCACCCCATCGACGACACCCATGACGACGCCGAGCGCCCGCTCGCCTTCGCCTACTGATCCCGGAGCCCATCGTGGACCTGACCACCATCTGGTTTCTCCTCGTCGCCGTGCTGTTCACCGGCTACTTCATCCTGGAGGGCTTCGACTTCGGCGTCGGCATGCTGCTGCCCGTGCTCGGCCGCGACGACCGTGAACGCCGCGTCCTGATCAACACCATCGGCCCGGTGTGGGACGGCAACGAGGTGTGGCTGATCACCGCCGGTGGCGCCATGTTCGCCGCCTTCCCGGAGTGGTACGCCACCCTGTTCTCCGGGTTCTACCTGCCGCTGCTGCTGATCCTGCTGGCCCTGATCGCCCGGGGCGTCGCCTTCGAGTACCGGCACAAGCGCCCCGAGGCGTCCTGGAAGCGCCGCTGGGACACCGCCATCGTGGTGGGCTCGCTGCTGCCGGCGATCCTGTGGGGCGTCGCCTTCGCCAACATCCTGCGCGGTGTGCCGCTGGACGCCGACCACGAGTACGTCGGCGGCCTCGTGGACCTGCTCAACCCGTACGCCCTGCTCGGTGGCGCGACCACCCTCGCGCTGTTCCTCACCCACGGCGCGGTGTTCCTCGCCCTGAAGACCACAGGTGACATCCGTGAGCGCGCCGGCGCCCTCGCGGTGCGCCTGGGTGTCGGTGCCGCCGTGCTGGCGGTCGGGTTCCTGACCTGGACGTTGAGCATCCGCTCCAGCGCGGCCGCCGTCGTGCTCGCCGTCGGCGCGGCCCTTGCGCTGCTCGGTGGCCTGGCCGCCGCCAGGGTACGCCGGGAGGGCTGGGCGTTCACCGGTACCGCCGTGGCGATCGGTCTGGCCGTGGCGACCCTGTTCGCGGCGCTGTTCCCAAACGTCATGCCCTCCACCCTGGACGCGGCCGGCACGCTGACCACCACCAACGCCGCCTCCACCCCGTACACCCTGAAGATCATGACCTGGGTGGCGGTGATCTTCACGCCGGTGGTGCTGGCCTACCAGGGCTGGACGTACTGGGTGTTCCGCAAGCGCATCGGCGTGGCCAACATCCCGCAGCACTGACCGGGTGGGGGTCGGTTCGCCGGCCCCCACCCGGGGCGTAATTGGGCGGCCCCGGAAGATCCGCCCCGCTAGGGTGTGCCGATGCTCGTACGTGAACTCACCACCGACGACCTCGACGCCGCCTGGGAGTTGGGCCGGTTCGCGTTCGGCGGCGGCCAGGAACGCCCCGCCAGCACGAGCGTCAACGTGCCCGGCATGACCCGCTACGGCGCGTTCGACGACGCCGGCCGCCTTGTCGGTAAAGCCGTCGACCTGCACCACGAGCAGTGGTGGTCCGGACGGACCGTGCCGGCGGCCGACGTGGGCGGGGTGGCGGTCGCCCCCGAGGCCCGGGGCCGGGGCGTGGCCCGCGCCATGCTCACCGCCCTGCTGGCCGGCGCCCACGACCGCGGTGCGGCGGTCAGCGCGCTGTACCCGACGGTGGCCGCCCCCTACCGAGCCTTCGGCTGGGAGACCGCCGGGGTGCTGCGCACCGTCGACCTGGCCACCGCCAGGCTGCCCCGGCACCGGTCCGCCCCGCACCTGACCGTCCGGGCCGGAACCCCCGCCGACCTGCCCGCCGTCGCCGACCTCTACGAGCAGGTCACCCGGCACCTCAACGGCATGCTGACGCGGCGGGGGAAACTGTTCGACTTCTTCGCCGCCGACGGTGGCCTGCCCGGCGACGGGCTCACCCTCGTCGAGGAGGACGGCCACCTGGTCGGCTACGCCACCTGGCAGCGGGGCAGCGGTTACGGCGCCGACTCCGTGCTCACCGTCGACGAAGCCCTGGCCACCACCGCCGAGGCGGCCCGGGAACTCGTCGGGGTGCTCGCCCGGTGGGCGAGCGTCGCGCCGACCCTGCGGCTGTGCCCGCTCGACGGGGACGCGGTGAGCGTCCAGTTGCCGCTGGAGGCGGCCCGCGAGCACGAGCGGAGCCTGTGGATGCACCGTCCGGTCGACGTGGCCCGGGCGGTGAGCGCACGCGGGTGGCCGGACCACGCCCGGGGTGTTGTCGACTTCGGCCTCACCGACCCGATCGCCGAGTGGAACACCGGCACCTGGCGGCTGGCCGTGGCCGACGGCGCCGCCGAGCTGACCCGGGTCGGCGGCGAGGCGGACCTGCGGCTCGACGTACGCGGCTTCGCGCTGCTCTACGCCGGTGCCGCCCGAGCCCGGTCGGTCGCGCAGGCGGGCCTGCTGCACACCACCGGGGTCGAGCCCGACGCCCTGGACCTGCTCGGCGTCGGCGGCCCGGCGCACCTGCTCGACTACTTCTGACGGCCCTTGTCGACATGGACCAACTCGACCTCCCGACGGGACACGGACCTGGCAGTCGGGCGACCTGGACGCGGTAAGGGAAACCTCTGAGACCGACCCGTCCTGGCCGAGGATCCAGGCTGCCATGAACCGACTCAACTGAGCCGCCGTCGGTTCAGGCGACGCCCGCCAGTTCGTCGTTGGCCCGCTCGGTGATGAGCGTGAGGACGCGGGCGGCGACGTCCGCCTCGGCGGTCGGGATGTCCCCGTACAGCCGGGCGGTGATGCCGGCGACGGCCTCGGCGACGCGGGCCTGCGTGGCGTGACCCGTGTCGGTGAGCCGCATGTGCGGCACGACACCGTCGACCTGGGCGAGGTCGGCGTCGACGAGGGCGTCGATCACCGTGCGCACGGCCGGTTCGTCGACCTTGAGGGTGCTGGTGATCCGGTGCACGAGCTGTGCGCGTTCGACGGGGCCGGCGGCGAGGGCGTTGAGGGCGATCACCTGGCCGAAGCTGAGCCCGAGCGGGCCGGTGGCCCGTTCGAGCAGAGCCCGGGTGGCGTAGTGGGCCTGGCCGATGACCTGACCGTTGAGAGTGGACACGGTGCCTCCTTCGAAACGTTGGCTTCACCAACGTTGGTGAAGCCAACGTAACACCTGATCGTGGGTAGTGCCAACGATTACTGGTAGGCTTCGCTCATGGATCACGCGGCCCCGCAGTCACCCGCCGGGCTGCGTACCACCCCGAGTTGGCTGCTCAACCAGGCCGCCGCCCACGCCGGCCGGCTCATCAGCGCCGGCTTCGCCGCGCACGACCTGCGCGGCTACCACTACCGGCTGCTCGCCGCGTTGACCGAGAGCGGCCCCGCGAGCCAGGCCGACCTGGGACGTCGCTGCGGCATCGACCGCAGCGACGTCGTGGCCGCCGTCAACGACCTGGCCGGTCGGGGGCTCGTGGTACGCGCCCCCGACCCGGCCGACCGCCGCCGCAACGTCATCAGCCTCACCGACGCCGGCGCCGACGAGGCCCGCCGCATGGCCGACACCGTCGCCCGCGTGCAGGACGACCTGCTCGCGCCCCTGTCGAGCGCCGAACGCGACCAGCTGACCCGCCTGCTCACCCGACTACTCGAGCACCACAGCCGAGGCTGACCCGACTCAGCGGGCCTCGCGCAGCTCCGCCAGTCGCGCCTCGATCTCAGCCAGCTCGGCGCGCAGCTTCTCCGCCTGCTGCTCGGCCTCGGCCCGCTCGGTGCCGAGGATCTGCTCCACCGCCTCCTGCACACCCGGCACGTCCACGAGCGCCACCATCTTCAACGCCTCGGCCGGCTTCACCACGTACGGCTTGGCCAGGGCCTTGCTGCCCTGCTGCGCGGCAACGGTCCACTCGCCGTCGGCGTACGCCAGGGTCACCGTGAGGCCGGCGGGGCTCTTGGGCTTGGCGGCCTTGACCGCCCGCCGCGCCGGCGGCTTCTCGGCCTGCTCCACCTTCGGCTCCTCCTGTCGCTGCGCGGGCACCCGCGGCGTGTCCAACACGAACTCCGGCGCGGCCGCCGCGGGCGGCTCCGGCTCGGGCTCCGGTTTCGGCTCCACCACCCGGCGGACCGCCCCCTTGGGCGCCACCGCCAGGTCGGCGGGGGAGAACGGCAACTCGTCGCGGCCGAACCGCACCACCACGAACTCGTCGGACACCTCCGGGTCGGTCAGCTCGACCACCTGGCCGACCTGACCGGCGATCTGCCCCGCCGACGCGGTGAACACCACCCGTGGCTTGCGCCCGGCCGCCAACGCCTCCCGGATGCTCTGCACCTCGCTAGTGGACAAACCCTGGCCGGCATCCATCACAACCCTCTTCCGTACACCTGTTTGATTGCTGCCTTGATACCAGCCCGCTGCGACAGCCGCCGCAGGGGGCTCAGCCGCCCAGTGCCCGCAGCGCCCGGTCCGCGTGGTCGTTCATGCTGACCTCGCTGTGGATCACCTCGATGATCCGCCGGTCGGCGCCGATCACGAACGTCATCCGCTTCGTGCTCAACGGCCCCAACGGCAGTCGACGACGCACCCCGAAGGCCTGCGCCACAGTCCCGTCCACGTCCGACAGCAGCGGATAGTCGAAGCCGTGCAGCCGGGAGAACTCCGCCTGCTTCGCCACCGGGTCGCGGCTGATGCCCACCCGGGACGCGCCCAGCGCCGCGAACTCGGCGGCCAGATCCCGAAAGTGGCAGCTCTCCGCCGTGCAGCCCCGGGTCATCGCCCCCGGGTAGAAGAACAGCACCACCGGCCCGGTCGCCAGGAACTCCGACAGCCGCCGCGGCGTGCCCGTCTCATCCGGCAGCTCGAAGTCCTCCACCACGTCGCCGACACCCACACCCGCCACCGCGCACCTCCGTTGTCCGACCGATCGCGCGGTGAGCGTAAGCGATCACGCCCAGAGGGCGGCCACCTCGTCCGCCACCACCTCGGCCTGCGCCCGTCCGGCCCGCGCCGCGCCGGCCCGCCGGGCCGGGTCCAGCACGTTACGGCCGATCGCGGTACGCGCCGCCGCGTCCGGCGTCACCACCACCACCTGCGCACCTGCCGTACGCAGCTCGTCCACCTGCGCCGACAGCCGTGGCATCGGCCCGAACGCCGCAGACGTCGGTGCGAGGACCAGCACCCGCTGCGCGCCCGCCGCCAGGTCCGCGTTCACCGTCGAGCGCATTCCACCGTCGACGAAGCGACGCGACCCGATCGTCACCGGCGGCCACACACCGGGCACCGCGCAGCTCGCCCCCACGGCGTCCACCAGCGATACCCCGTCCGCGCCGTCGAACACCACGAACTCGCCGGTGGCCGCGTCGACGGCCGTCACCAGCAGCGGCCGCTGCGGCCACTCCCGCGTCGGCAGGCGGGCCTCGATCACCGCCCGCCGCGACGCCTCCGACGGAGTACGCGCCGCCACGGCCATCGCCCCGATGCGCGCCCTGGACTGCGCCGCGTCCCGGGTACGGCCACCGGCCCACACCAGCCGCGCGAGCGCCACGAACCCCAGACGTGCCGCCACCTCACCTGTCGGCGGGGTCAGCTGCTCCTCGTACAACCGCTCCAGCGGCACTCCGGAGCGCACCTGCGCGCCCACCACCGAACCGGCCGACGTGCCCACCACCAGGTCCGCCTCGGTGACCGGCACACCCCGCTCGGCCAGCCCCGCCAGCAACCCCAGCTCCCACGCCACACCTGTCACGCCGCCACCGCCGAGCACCAACGCGCGCCGCATGTGACCCTCCTCTCGACGACTGGTCCGCGCCGGTCACGGTAGCGTCGGCGTATCCCACCCGACAGCCCTGGAGGCACCGTGGCACCCGTCACCGTCATCACCGGCGGGGGCCGGGGCATCGGCGCGGCCACCGCCCGCCGTCTCGCCCACGCCGGTCACCACATCGCCCTGTGCTACCGCCGGGACCACGCCGCCGCCGACGCCGTCCTGGCCGACCTGCGCGCCGCCGGTCGGCAGGCCATCGCGGTACGCGCCGACACCACCGACCCCGACCAGGTCGCCGAACTGTTCGACGCCGCCGCCCAGCTCGGCCCGCTCACCGGTCTGGTCAACAACGCGGGCGTCACAAGCCTCATCGGGCCCTTCACCGAGTTGCGTGTCGAGGACCTTCGCCGGGTCGTCGACGTCAACCTCGTCGGCTACGTCCTCTGCGCCCAGCAGGCCGCCCGCCGGCTCGGCCACGGCGGAGCCATCGTCAACGTCTCGTCGGCCGCCGCGACGCTCGGCAGCCCGGGGGAGTACGTGCACTACGCCGCCGTGAAGGCCGCCACCGACACGCTCACCGTCGGCCTGTCCAAGGAACTCGCCCCGCGGGGCATCCGGGTCAACGCCGTCGCGCCAGGCATCGTGCGCACCGACATCCACGCCGACTCCGGCGTACCCGATCGCGCCGACACCGCGGTCGGCCGCATCCCGCTGGGTCGCGCCGGCGAGCCCGAGGAGATCGCCGCCGCCATCGCCTGGCTGCTCAGCCCGGACGCCTCGTACGCCACCGGCACGGTGCTGCGCGTCTCCGGTGGCCTGTGAGCCGGGGCGCCGCGCGCCCCGGCTCACCTCGTCACTGGGTGAACAGCTTCACCGCCGTGATCAGCGTCTGCACCACCCCGTAGCCCAGCAGCGCCGCCACCACCAACCAGGAGATCCACAACCGGGCCTGCTGCCCGTTCCGGCTGTCGTCGCTCATCGCGTGCCACTCCTCTCCGACGTCCTGTCCTCGTTCGCGTCCTGTTGTTCCGACGGTTCGTGGTAGCGCTGCGGCACGGGTCGTACCAGCAGGTTCGCCACGAAGCCCACGGCCAGGACGCCCACCATGGTGAACAGCGCCGGCCGGTACGCCGCCGCCGTCAACGTGCCCGGCTGGCCCTGCGCGTCGAGGAACCCGTTGACGATCAGCGGGCCGGCGATCCCCGCCGCCGACCAGGCGGTCAGCAGCCGGCCGTGGATCGCACCCACCTGGTACGTGCCGAACAGGTCCCGCAGGTACGCCGGCACGGTGGCGAACCCGCCGCCGTAGAACGACAGGATCACGCAGGCCAGCAGCACGAACAGCGCCGTCGCGGTCTGCCCGACCAGCGCCAGCAACGCGTACAGCACCATGCCGACACCCAGGTACACCAGGTAGATCGGCTTGCGTCCGATCACGTCCGAGGTGGATGACCACACGAACCGGCCGGCCATGTTGAACAGCGACAGCAGTCCCACGAATCCACCGGCCGCCGCCACCGACACCGCCGACGTGCCGTTGTCCCGGAAGAAGTCCTGGATCATCGGGCTGGCCTGTTCCAGGATGCCGATGCCCGCGGTCACGTTGCAGAACAGCACCACCCACAGCAGCCAGAACGAGCGGGTCTTGACCGCGTTCGCCGCCGACACGTTCGCCGTCGTGACCAGGGGCTTGGCCGCCACGCTCGCCGGGTCGAACCCCTCCGGACGCCAGCCCTCGGCCGGCACCCGCACGTTCGCCACCCCGAACATCATGATCACGAAGTAGCCGAGGCCGAGCGTCACGAACAACCACACAAGCGCGCTGCCCGACGCCGTGGAACCCGCGTTGGACGGGTCGTACGCCGGGTCGTAGAACGACAGCAGCTGCCGGGACAGGGGAGAGGCCACCATCGCCCCACCGCCGAATCCCATGATCGCCAGCCCGGTGGCCAGGCCCGGCCGGTCCGGGAACCACTTGATCAGCGTCGAGACGGGCGAGATGTAGCCGATGCCCAGGCCGATGCCGCCGAGCAGCCCGTAACCCAGGTACAGCAGCCACAACTGCTTCGTGGCGATGCCCAGCGACCCCACCAGGAAGCCCACCGCCCAGAAACAGGCCGAGACGAACATGGCCTTGCGCGGCCCGTTCGCCTCCACCCAGGTCCCGGCGACCGCCGCCGACAGTCCCAGCATCACGATCGCGATGCTGAAGATGACCCCGATGGCTGTCTGACTGGTGTCGAAGTGGGCGATGAGCGAATTCTTGTAGACGCTCGTCGCGTAGACCTGACCGATGCAGAGGTGGATGGCCAACGCCGCCGGAGGGATCAGCCAACGGCTGTAGCCGGGCGGCGCGACGGTGTGCCGACGGTCGAGTGCGGAAAGCATGGGCTGCTTCCTCTCCGAAGCGGACGAGATGTGCCCACAACGTGCCCACACCGCACGCGGGCGGCAAACCTCGCCGTCGCCGGACGGTCGAAACCGTGAGCTGAGCGGTCAGTCAGTCGCCCACCCCGCCGGACGCTCATCCAGGCTGGTCGACGGCGCGTCAGGCGTCCTGGCCGGCCGGGTCCGCCCGCCAGATCCAGTTGCGTCGCTCGTACAGCGGGGTGAGGCCCAGCCGGCGCATGTTGTCCAGTGACGGGTTGGACGTACCCGGCTCGGGTCGTCCCGTCTCACCGGTGACCCACCGGCAGCCGGCGTCGGCAGCGGCCCGCACCCGGGCGGCCAGCAGGCCCGACTGCGCACCCCGACCCCGGTGCGTGGGCACTGTCGCGCCGGTGTTGAGCGAGGCCGCCGCGCCGTTCAGGAACAGGTTGGCGGCGGCCACCATCCGCGTGCCGTCCCAGGCGGCGAACGGGCGGAATCCCGGGTCGCGCACGCTCGCGGTGAGCATCGGCGCCAGGTGCTCCTCGGGCATCCCGTAGCAGCGCAGCACCAGCGACGCCCACTCAGGCACCAGGTCGTCCGGGACCGGACCGACCCGCAGGTCCGTGTGGCCGGGCGTCAGCGTGCTGATCTCTCCGGCCAGTTTCACCCAGGTGCCCGCGCCTGTGATGTTCTCCCGGGTGCAGATCTCGTCCCAGTCCGCCGGCAGCCGTTCGGGGGCGATCTGGATGACGGCGGACGGTGTGCCCTCGGCGCGGTAGACGTCGCACACGCGGGCGATCAGCTCACCGGTGACCGGTTCGGCGATGCCGAACCCGAGCGCCTTGCTCCAGTAGCCGGTCGGGTCGTGCCGCATCGACAGCACCACCCCGCCACCCATCCGGGTGGTGTGGATGCCCAGCGCCTCCCGGACGTGGGCCGGAGCTCCCGCCTCGTACCGGAACATGAACTCGGCCTCGGTCAGCTCGGCGAGCGCGCGTACCGTGTCGTCACCTGTCACTCGGCACAGCCTGCCACCGCGCCGCGCGCCCCGGCGCCGGCGATGCCGGCGCCGTGAGCGGCGCCACTACCGCAGGTCCGGGGTGTGCCAGCCGCCGGCGAGGGCGTCGGCGTCCGCCGGACCCCAGGTGCCCTTGTCGTACGGCTGCACCTCGGTCGCCAGGTCCAGGATCGGCCCGACGATCCGCCACTCCTGTTCGATCGTCTCCTCGCGCGCGAACCGCAGGTGCTGCCCGTCCATCGCGTCGTCGAGGAGCCGCTCGTACGCCTCCTGACGGCGACCGAACGCGGCGCCGAAGTCGACCGACAGGTCCACCGGCCGGCTGGTCACCTCGGCGCCCGGGCTCTTGGCCTGGATGGACATGGTGATGCCGTCGCCGCGACCGAGCCGGAACCGCAGCAGGTTCGCGGGCGCGCCGGCCCCGCCCTCGGCGCGGATGAGCGAGCGTTGGGGCTGCTTGAACTCGACCACCACCTCGGTCGCCGTCCCCGGCAGGGACTTGCCGGTGCGCAGGTAGAACGGCACACCCGCCCAGCGGGGAGAGTCGACGGTCAACCGGGTGGCCACGAACGTCTCGGTGTTCGAGTCCGGTGCGACACCCGGCTCGTCGCGGTACCCCACGTACTGCCCCCGTACGGTGCTCTGCGGTGACAGCGGCGCGATCTGCCGCAGGACCGCGACCTCCGCCTCCCGGAAGGCGTCGGTGTCGTCGGCGCTCGGCGCGTCCATCGCGATGAGGGCGACGACCTGAAGGATGTGGTTCTGCAACACGTCGCGGGTGGCGCCCACCGTGTCGTAAAAGCCAGCGCGGCCCTGGGTGCCGAACCCCTCGGCGAGGGTGACCTGGATGTTGTCGATGTGGTCGCTGTTCCACAGCGGCTCGAACAGCCGGTTGGCGAACCGGAAGGCGTAGAGGCCCTCGACGGCCTCCTTGCCCAGGTAGTGGTCGATGCGGAACACGCGCTGCGGGTCGAACGCGGCCCGCAGCGTGCGGTCCAGCTCGCGGGAGGACGCCAGGTCACGTCCGAAGGGCTTCTCCACGATCACCCGGCCCCGGTCGGCCAGGCCGGCCGCCGCCAGGCCCTCGACGACGGCGCCGAACACCGCAGGCGGGATCGCCAGGTAGAAGATCGGCCGCCGCGCGTCCTTCAGGCGCTGCGCGAGCCGCTGGTACGTGCCCGGGTCGGCGTAGTCGCCGGAGATCATCGACAGCTGGCGCGCCAGGGCGTCGAACGCCTCGTCGTCGACCTCGTCGTTGGCTTCGGTGACCGACTTGCGGGCGGTGGTGACCAGTTGCTGGTCGTCCCAGGGGGAGCGGGCCACGCCGATCACCGGAACGTCGAGGCGACCGCGCCTGCTCAACTCGTACAGCGCCGGGAACAGCTTCTTCGAGACGAGGTCTCCCGTGACGCCGAACAGCACTACCGCGTCTGAGCGCATGGCACTTCCATCCGATCATGTAACTCTGATCTTCCAGTCGGTGAACCGTGCGACCACCTCACGAATTCCCCTTCGCCGGTCGCGGGTGAGGACGACGACAGCAGCTCCCGTGCCGACAGGAACGATTAGGAGTGTTTACAGTGCGGGCGCGCCCCGGGTAGCGTGCGAATCGGATCGATGATGACCGATCACGACGAACGCCTGGAGGTACCCGTGCGTCGCCGACACACCACCACGCGGCTGCTGGCCATCGCCGCGCTCGCGCTGCCCCTCACCCTCCCCGCAGGCCCCGCCGCCGCCACACCGCACACCCCGGCCCGGCACCTCACCGACGTGATCCCCGCGCCCGTCGACACCCGCCCCGACGCCCGCGCCGCGTTCCGGATCACCCCACGGACCGTCATCCGCACCGCACCCGGCTCCGCCGCCGCCCGCCAGGTCGGCAACCACCTCGCCGAGACCCTGCGCCCCGCCACCGGATACCCGCTGCCCGTCCTGCCGGTCCGCTCCACCCCACTGCCCGAGATCGCCCTCGTCCTCGGGGGAGCGGACCACCGCATCGGCCAGGAGGGCTACCAGCTCGACGTCACCCGCCAGCGCGTCACAATCCGCGCCAACACCGCCGCCGGGCTGTTCGCCGGCACCCAGACACTGCGCCAACTCCTGCCCGCCGACATCGAGGCGCCCGACCGGCGACACGCCACCTGGACCGTCCCCGGCGGACGGATCGTCGACTACCCGCGCTTCGCCTACCGGGGCGCCATGCTCGACCTCGCCCGGCACTTCCACACCGTCGACGAGATCACCGCGTACGTCGACCTCATCAGCCAGTACAAAATCAACTACCTGCACCTGCACCTGACCGACGACCAGGGCTGGCGGATCCAGATCGACTCCTGGCCCCGACTCACCACAGTCGGCGGCGGGCCCGGCACCGGAGTCGACGGCGTCGGCCCCGGATACCTCACCAAAGCCGACTACAAGGCCGTCGTCGCGTACGCCGCCGCCCGGCACGTCACAATCGTCCCCGAGATCGACATGCCCGGGCACACCAACGCCGCCCAGTCGACCTACCCCGAACTCAACTGCGACGGCGTCGCACCGCCCCCACGCACCGACATGGCCGTCGGCTACAGCTCCCTGTGCATCGACGACGAGCTCACCTACCGCTTCGTCGAGGACGTCATCCGCGAACTCGCCGCCATCACACCCGGCCCGTACCTGCACATTGGCGGCGACGAAGCCCACGCCACCACCGACGAGGACTACCGCACCTTCATGAACCGGGTGCTGCCGCTGGTCAGCAAGTACGGCAAACGCGCCTCCGGGTGGAACGAGATCGCGCAGGCCGACCCGCCCGCCGACGCCGTCGCCCAGTTCTGGGGAACCGGCACCACCAACGCCGACCTCGTCGACGCCGTCACCCGCGGCACCAAGGTCGTCATGTCCCCGGCCAACAAGACCTACCTGGACATGAAGTACGACGCAAACACACCCCTGGGCCTGCGCTGGGCCGGCCTCATCGAGGTGTCCGACGCGTACGGCTGGGACCCGGCGACCCGCGTCACCGGAGTCGGCGAGAGCGCCGTCCTCGGCGTCGAGGCGCCCCTGTGGTCCGAGACCCTGCGAACCATCGACGACATCGAGTACATGGCCTTCCCCCGCCTGCCGGCGATCGCCGAACTCGGCTGGTCGACCACCACCAGCCACGACTGGGAGTCGTTCCGGACCCGGCTGGGGGAGCAGGCGCCCCGCTGGCGCCTGCAACAGGTCAACTTCTACCCGTCCCCCCAGGTGCCCTGGATCTGAACCGTTCCCCGGGGCGCCGGTCGAACCCGGCCGACGCCCCGGCGGCGGTCAACGACCGCAGGTGCTGTCAAGCGCCTTGAGGGTCGGGTCCAGATCCGGCGCCTCCACCTCGGTGGCCTTCGGGCCGGTGAGCCGCTTCTCGACAGCGGTGGCGAGATTCTCCAACGCCGTACGCAGCTGCGGATCCACCGCCGTCGGCGCCTCCTTGCGCAGGTCCTGCGCCAGCGCCGTGTAGTGGCCGCGCACCTTCTCGCCCTGCTCCTTGGCGCTGACCGGCTTGTCGATCGCGGCGATCGCGTCGTCCGCCATCGCCACGAAGTGCTTCTTCACCACCGCAAGGGTCGTCTCACAGACCTGCTTGCTGTTCGCCGCGACGTCCACCGTCGGGCTGGCCGCCGCAGTCGCCGACGCATCGGCGCTGCCCACGTCCTCCTTCGGCGCCGGGTCGCAACCCGCGACCAGACCCGCGAGCGCGACACCGGCCAGGACGGTACGCACAGACCTACCCATCATGGTGTTTCCCCCGTTGTGACAAGCGGCCCCCACCGGGGCCGGAACGCACCACTGTAGAGATCACCCGCCGATCGCGCACTCCCGTTCCGAGCGCCCGCTAGGATCCGCGGATGGACCTGGCAGCCGAGACCACAGGCAACGGACCGGCGATCGTCTGCCTGCCCATGATCAGCACCACCCGCGCCGCCACGGCGGCCGCCTTCGCCCCCGCCCTCGCCGGGGCGGGACTGCGCGAGACGTACCTGGACCTGCCCGGGTACGGCGACTCACCAGCACACTGCCGACCCACCTCCCAGGCCGTGCTCGACACAGTCATCGCCTGGCTCGACCGGCACCTCGACGCACCGGCCCTGCTGGCCGGCGCGTCCTACGGCGCGTACCTCGCCGCCGGCATCGCACGCCAACGCCCCGACCTGGTCCGCGGCCTGCTCCTCGTGTGCCCCGGCGTCACCATCGCGCCGGCCAGCCGCACCCTGCCCGAGCATCGCCCACCGGCAGGGCCCGCCGGCTGGCTCGACGCCGCCCCCACCGACCTGCGCGCGCACCTCGACACCGCGCTGGGTCACCGCACCCCCGCCGTCGTCGCTACCGTCCTCGCCGCCCTCACTGCCGGTGGCCCCGGCGACGAGGCCTTCCAGCAGGCGCTGCGCACCGGCACCGGGTACGCGCTCGCCGACGAGAACGCCGACACCGTCTTCGACGGACCGGTAAGCGTGCTCACCGGCCGGCAGGACGGCATCGTCGGCTACGCCGACCAGTTCCACGCCATGCGCCGCTACCCGCACGGCACCTTCAGCGTGATCGACGAGGCCGGCCACTACCTGCCCTACGAGCAGCCCGCCCTGCTGCGCGCCCACACCCACCACTGGCTGCGCCGCACCCGCGACTTACCTGGGCGGCGAGCACGGCCGCGTCCCGGGCGTCCGCCGGCCGCCCGGACCTGACTTTTGTCATGAGTACCCGTGCGCCTCTCATCGAAGGTGATGACTAAGCGCACTGTGGCGCACCCCGCCCTGTCCACGAGACTCGATTCAACGCCGGAACAACAGCCGGTACGGGTTCGGGACGGGAGGCGGGACGGTGGACGAGCGCTACGACAGTTACTGCGCCGCGGATCGACTGTTCTACGACTCGCTCGGCAGCGCCGTCGCCCAACCCGTGTTCCCGGCCGCCGACCGCCCGGTCCCGACCGGCTGGCGGCGAGAGCCGCTCGACGACTGGTTGATCTACGGCCCGGACGGCGGCTCACTGCCGCAGCAGGGCTGGAAGATCCACGTGTCGGCGGGCCTGACGAACGCCGAGCGGGTGCTCGACGCGGTCTGGGACTACTGCGTCCCCCGAGGCCTGTCCTTCAAGTTCCTGCGCGGGCCCCGCACGCTGCTGCTGCGCAACTCCAAGTACGCCGCCCGGGCCGCCAGCGGCAAGTTCATCACCGTCTACCCCCGCGACGACGCCGAGCTGGAGCTGACCTGCAAGGAACTCGACGAGCTGCTCGCCGGCGAGCCCGGCCCGTACATCCTCAGCGACCTGCGCTACGGCGCCGGCCCGGTGCACGTGCGCTACGGCGGATTCGCCGCCCGCTACTGCCACTCCCCGGACGGCCAGGTGGTCCCCGCGATCGAGGCCGACACAGGTGCGCTGGTGCCCGACCGCCGCGATCCGGTCTTTCACGTGCCGTCCTGGATCACCCTGCCGGACTTCCTCGGCCCACACCTGGCCGCCCGCAACGACACCAGCACCAACCAGGTGCCGTACCGCATCGAGCGGGTGATCCACTTCTCCAACGGCGGCGGGCTGTACGTGGGCCGTGACCTGCGAAGCGACACCGAGGTGGTCCTCAAGGAAGCGCGCCCGCACGCCGGCCTGGACGCCGACGGCGTCGACGCCGTCGCCCGACTGGCCCGCGAGGCGACCGCACTGCGGCAACTCGCCGACCTGCCGCAGGTGCCACGCGTGCACGACGAGTTCACCCTCGGCGAACACCGGTTCCTCGCCCTCGAGTTCATCCAGGGCCGACCCCTGAACAAGGTGCTCGTCGACAGGTACCCGCTCATCGACGCCGACGCGACGCCCGACGACCGGGCGGCGTACGCCCGCTGGGCGCTGCACGTCCACGAGCAGGTCGAGTCCCTCATCGCGGCCATCCACGAGCGCGGACTCGTCTACGGCGACCTGCACCTGTTCAACATCATGATCCGCCCGGACGACCAGGTCGCCCTCGTCGACTTCGAGGTCGCCGCCCCGATCACCGGACACCGCCGACCCGGACTGCGCAACCAGGGCTTCGCGGCCCCCCGCGACCGGAGCGGACCGGCGGTCGACAGGTACGCCCTGGCGTGCCTGCGGCTGGCGCTGTTCCTACCCCTGACCCAGCTGGTCCGGCTCGCCCCGACGAAGGCGGCGGACCTGGCCGACATCATCGCCGCGAACTTCCCGGTCCCGCGATCCTTCCTGGACCCGGCGGTCCAGGAGATCACCGGCGCACCCCCGGACGCCACCGACCCCCACACCGACCTCGGCGCGCACGACTGGCCCGCCCAGCGCGACCGCCTCACCAGGGCGATCATCGCCAGCGCCACAGCCGAACGCGACGACCGGCTCTTCCCCGGCGACATCGAACAGTTCCGCAGCGGCGGCCTCAACCTCGCCCACGGAGCCGCCGGCGTGCTGTACGCCCTCGCCACCAGCGGCGCGGGCCGCTGGCCCGAGCACGAACAGTGGCTCGCACGGCGGGCGACCACACCACCGTCCGGCACCCGCTGCGGCTTCTACGACGGACTGCACGGCGTGGCGTACACCCTGGAACACCTCGGACGCCGACAGGACGCGCTGGACGTGCTCGACATCTGCCTCCGCGAACCGGTGGACGGCCTCGACCACAGCCTGGCCAGCGGACTGTCCGGAATCGCCCTGAACCTCGCCGAGCTGGCCGCCCGCACCGGGGAGCAATCGCTGCGCGACGCCGCCTGGCGCGCCGCCGAACGGGTCATCGACCGGCTGGCCGACGACCCCGGCCCCGACATCAGCGGCGGACGCCACCCGTACGCCGGGCTGCTGCGCGGCCGGACCGGCCCGGCGCTGATGCTGCTCCGCCTCTACGAACTCACAGGCGACGACGACCTGCTGGGACACGCCGCCACAGCCCTGCGCCAGGACCTGCGCCGCTGCGTGCTGCGCCCCGACGGCGCGCTGGAGGTCAACGAGGGCTGGCGGACGATGCCCTACCTGGCCCACGGCAGCGCCGGCATCGGGCTGGTCCTCGACCAGTACCTGCGTCACCGCGCCGACGACCGGTTCGCCGAGGCGAGCGCACAGATCCGCCGCGCCGCACGCTCACCGTTCTACGCGCAGTCCGGACTCTTCACCGGCCGGGCCGGCATCATCGCCTACCTCGCCGCCTCGACACACGACGCCGACCGCCGGGAACTCGACGCACAACTGCGACGGCTGTCCTGGCACGCGCTGCCCTACCGCGACGGCACCGCCTTCCCGGGTGAGCAGCTGCTGCGCCTGTCCATGGACCTCGGCACCGGCACCGCCGGCGTGCTGTACGCGCTGGCCTGCGCCCGGCCCGACGAACCACGGACGCTGCCGTTCCTCGCGCCCCTGGCGGACGCACAGAGACTCCCTCGCGACAGCGAGGGCGACGCACTCCACGAACGAAAGGAAGGGAGGTGAACGACATGGCGCTTCTGGACCTCCAGGGCCTGGAGATGGCTCCGGCCGACCGCACGGGTGGCGGTAGCCGGGCGAGCCTGCTGCTCTGCGGTGACAGCTCGCTCTCCGTCACGACCTGCAACTGATCCATTCGCACGTGGAGCCCTGGGCGGGTAGACGTACCCGCCCAGGGCCACCCGCGCAGCACCGGGAGGACCCATGCCGACGTTCGCCGCGGGGGACCGGCTGCTCCGGCGGACGGTCCTGGCGGGCGGCGGCTGGACCGCGACGCTCGCCGTGGTCGCGCTCCTCGGAGCGACAGCCGAACTCCTGCTACCCGCGGCCCTCGGCCGCGCCGTCGACGCCGCCCTCGCCACCGGCCCCAGCTGGTGGATGGTGTCCGCCTGCGCCCTGGTCGTCGTCCTCATCTGCGTCGACACCATCACCGACCTGGCCACCGGATTCGGCGCCGCACGCGCCACCGCCGGACTACGCCGGCACCTGCTGCGCCACCTGTTCGCGCTGGACGTCCGCGCCACCCGCCGCCACCCGGTGGGTGATCTCGTGGGCCGGCTGGTCAGCCAGACGGCCGACGCGGGACAGGCCGGCAACGCCGTCGTGCTGGCGACGGTCGCCGTGCTCCCACCACTGGGCAGTGTCGTCGCCCTCACCATCATCGAACCGGTCCTCGGCCTCACCCTGCTCGCGGGCCTCACCCTGCTCGCCGTCCTCATGCGGGCCTTCGTCTCCGACGCCTCGACCGTCACCGCCAGCTACCAGCGGGCGCTGGGCACCATCGCCGGCCGACTGCTGGAGTCACTGACCGGCGCGAAGACCATCGCCGCCGCCGCCACCACCCACCGCGAACAGGAACGGGTGCTGGCCGCCCTGCCCGAACTCGCGGCGCACGGCCGACGCGGTTGGGACCTGCTGGCCCGGGCGAACGCACGCACCTCCGCCGTGGCGCCACTGCTGCACCTGAGCGTCGTCGCCGTCGGCGGGTACGCCCTGACCACCGGCTGGCTGACGCCGGGACAACTCATCGCCGCGGTCCGCTACGCGGCGATGGGCGCCGGACTCGGCGGCGTACTCGCCACACTGAACCACCTGGTCCGCAGCCGCGCCGGCGCGAACCGCGTCGCCGAGCTGCTGGCCCAGACCACCGCGCCCGCCGGCCACCGACCCCTGCCACCCGGCGGCGGCGCGCTGCGACTGCGCGGGGTGAGCGTGCACACCGACGACGGCCGACCCATCCTCGACCGGATCGACCTCGACGTACCGGCCGGCGCCACAGTGGCCGTCGTCGGGACGTCCGGCTCCGGCAAGTCGACCCTGGCCGCCGTGGCGGGACGGCTGCACGATCCCGACGCCGGCGACGTACGACTCGACGGCGTACCCCTGCGGCACCTCGACCGCACGGCGCTGCGCCGGGCCGTCGGCTACGCCTTCGACCGGCCCGTGCTGATCGGCGCGACCATCCACGACGCGATCGGCATGGCCATGCCGGCCGGATCGGCGGCACCACCGACCCACCCCACACCGGCGACACCGGCGGTCCTCGACGCCGCCCGCACGGCAGCCGTCGCCGACGTCGTCGAACGGCTACCCCACGGCTACCGCACCCCGCTGGCGAGCACACCCCTGTCCGGAGGCGAAACCCAACGCCTCGGCCTGGCCCGCGCCTTCGCCGCCGAACGACTGCTCATCCTGGACGACGCCACCTCCAACCTGGACACCGCCACCGAACACCGCATCACCCGGGCGGTGACCGCACGGGCCGGCGAACGCACCCGCCTGGTGATCACCCACCGGGCCGCTACCGCCGCCGCGGCCGACCTCGTCGCCTGGCTCGACGGCGGTCGACTGCGCGCCCTCGCACCACACGAACGCCTCTGGACCGACCCGGACTACCGGGCGGTCTTCCAACCCGCCAACGGTGAACCATGACCCGTCCCGGCGTACGCCGAGTCACCTGGCGGGCGGCGCGGGCCCGCCGCCGCGAGCTGACCCGGCTCTGCGGCTGGTCGCTCGTCGAGTCACTGCCCGCGCTGCTCTCCGGCTACCTGATCGCCCACGCCGTCGACGACGGATTCCTGGCCGGACACCCCCTCACCGGCCTGACCTGGCTGGGCGCCCTCGCCGTAGCCGTGCTGCTCGGCGCCACGGCCACCGGCCGGACGTACCGGAGCCTCGGCGCCGTGGTCGAGCCGTTCCGCGACGACCTGGCGACACGCGTCGTGCGGGGCGCGCTGCACGACGCCACCCGCACCGGCGGCCACCCCGACAGCGCCACCGTGACCCGGCTGACCCACCAGGTGGAGATCGTCCGCGACACCTTCGCCGGCCTGCTGATGGTGACCCGCGGCTTCCTCTTCTCCGCCGGCGCGGCCCTGCTCGGCCTCCTAGCCCTGACCCCGACGGTGGCAGCGCTCGCCGCCGCGCCGATGCTCGTCGGCCTGGCCGTCTTCATCACCGCCCTGCCGGCGATGGTCGCCCACCAGCGCGCGTACGTCCGGGCCGGCGAACACCTCGGCCAGGCGACGGCGACCGCGTTGGCAGGGCACCGCGACGTGCTGGCCTGCGGCGCCCAGGCACGCGTCACCGCCGACGTGCAACGCCGGGTGTCCGCGCAGGCAGCCACCGAACGCACCCTCGCCCGGATGGCCGCGATCCGCAGCCTCAGCCTCGGCATCGGCGGCTGGCTGCCACTTGTGGTACTGGTGGCCGCCACACCCTGGCTGGTCGAGCGCGGCCTGACCGCCGGCGCGGTGCTCGGCGCGCTGATCTACGTCTCCACCGGCCTGCAACCGGCCCTGCACACCCTCGTGCAGGGCATCGGCGGCGGGGGACTGCGCTACGTCGTGACCCTGGAGAACATCCTGCGCACCTACCCGGACACCGCCCCCGCACCCGCCCCTCGCACGCCCCGCCCACCGACCCACCAGACCGGCCCCGCACCTGCCATCGAGGCCCGAGGACTGACCTTCCGCTACGGACCACGCTCCCGACCCGTCCTGGAGAACTTCTCCCTCACCCTCGCCGACGGTGAACACCTCGCCGTCGTCGGCCCGAGCGGCGCGGGCAAATCCACACTGGCCGCCCTGATCGCCGGCCTCACACCACCCGAAGCCGGCACCGTCCACCTCGCCGGCGAGCCCGTCGCCCACGCCACACCCGCCGCCCTGGCCCGGATGCGGGTCCTCGTACCCCAGGAGGCCTACATCTTCACCGGACGCCTCGCCGACAACCTCCGCTACCTCCGACCCGACGCCGACGACAGCACCCTGGAAACCGCACTCGACGCACTCGGCGCCCGCCCCCTGGCCACCCGCCTGGGCGGCCTCGCCGCCCCGATCACCCCGGCCCAGCTCTCCAGCGGCGAACGGCAACTCATCGCCGCCGTCCGGGCCTGGCTCGCCCCCGCCCCACTGGTGATCCTCGACGAGGCCACCTGCCACCTGGACCCGGCACTGGAAGCAACAGTCGAGGACGCCTTCGCCCACCGACCCGGCAGCCTCGTCGTGATCGCCCACCGCATCAGCTCCGCGATCCGCGCCCACCGCCTACTGGTCCTCGACGGCGACGAACCCGCCACGGGGACCCACGAGCAACTGCTGAGCCGTTCGACCACCTACCGACTGCTCGTCGGCTGCTGGGACGAACCCGCGATGGCACCCCCCGTGCCGCGAGCCTGAACCACCCCACCGGCGTGGGGCTCAGATCCAGCCCGCCTCACGCGCGACCCGCACCGCCTCGACCCGGGTACGCGCCCCGACCTTGCGGGCGATCCGCCCGAGATGGTTGCGCACGGTGCCGCAGCTCAGCCCCAGCGACACCGCGACCTCCGCCACCGGCGCCCCCGCCGCGGTCAGCGACAACACCTGCGTCTCACGATCGGTCAACGGACCATCCGAGTGCAGCGCCGCCACCACGAGATCCGCGTCGAGCACCGGCTCCCGCCGGGCGAGCCGACGAACCCCGTCGATGACCCGCTGCGGAGCGACATCACAGCGCAGCACACCCACCATCCGGGTCGCGCAGAACATCCCCCGCAGCCGCCCCGCCCGACGCGGGTGAGCCAGCACCAGGACCGGACACGAACCCAGACGACTCGCCTCGACGCCCTCGACGAAGTCCAGGTCGGCCACCACCACATCGGGCCGGTGGGCGCGCACGGCGGCGGGAACCGCGGCGACGCGGTCCACCCTGCCCACCACACGGATGTCGTCCTCGGCAGCCAGGACGAACGACAACGCACCCAGCACCAGGGTGCCGTCCAACGCGAGCAGCGTACGGATCACCTCGAATCCTTCCCCGCACCCCGGTGACGATCACGCAACGTACGCATTCAAACACGCGAATCGCGCAACCGCACGTTGGGGGAGCGGGCCCGAACACACCCCGGACCCGCCCCCCGGACGCCTACAACCAGCCGTCCCGCCGCGCCCGCCACACCGCTTCCAACCGGTTACGGGCACCGGTCTTGCGCAGGATCGCCGACAGATGGTTGCGCACAGTCCCATGCGCCAGGTGCAGCCGCACAGCGATCTCCTTCAGCGGAAGACCCTCGGCGGCCATCCGCAGGACATCCAACTCCCGAGGCGTCAACGGGCTCTCCGTCGGCCACAGCACCGCCGCCGCCGCGACCGGATCGATCGCACGCTCCCCGTCGGCGAGCGTGCGGATCGCCCGTACCAACTCCTCCAGCGAGCCGTCCTTCCCGACCAGGCCCCGAGCGCCGGCCGCCAGCGCCGCCTCCACGAGCGCCGGACTCCACCGGGGGCTCATCGCCAGCACGGCACTCGTCGGCGCCCCCGCCCGGACCGCGGCGACCACCTCCACCGGATCGGGCAGATCCGGCGACAGCGCGAGCACCACCACCTGTGGCCGGCACCGCCGGACCACCGTCAACAACTCGCCGACACCCTCGACGTCGGCGACCACCTCCATGTCCTCCTCACGCGACAGCGCGGCGCAGAGCGCCCCGCGCAACAAACCCATGTCCTCGGCGATGACAACGTGGATCACCACGTCTCTCCGATCTCAGGTACGCGCCGGACGGCCACCACCCCGGATCACCCACGGGGCCCAGCAGACCGTCCACGCGTGACAGACGGGCAGGCGTCGGCCCAGGCACCGTCTCGTGAACGGGCCCGGGCACCGGTCGACCCAGCAGCGGAACCTGCCGAACACAGGGCAGCCGCCGCAGGCCGACCGGCCGCCTCAGCCGGGTCGGGCGATCACCGACGGGGATCGGGTCCCGAGGACGAAAAGCCCGAGATCGTAGGTCTGCGCGGCGGCGGCGACCACCTGCCGGACGACCGGCCACACCAGCCCGGGCGCGGGCGTCGACCCCTCGTCGACGCCGGCCGCGTCCTGGTCGGCGGGTGCGACGGGCAGCCCCGGAAGACCAACCGGGGTGACCGTCGGACCTGGCCGCCCGACGCGATGCCCCGTTGCAGACGTGATGCGCGGCCCCTGGACGGCAGACGCCGGCCACGGCGTAGCCACCGCCGTCAGCAGTTCGACCGGGCGTACCGGAGCCAGCGCCGGATCGACCGGTGGGGCCGGGGAGGGCCGGCTCGCCGCGTCGGTCACCGGGACAGGGCCGAGCCCGGGCCCCGGCGGCGCGGGCAGCCGCGCTGACACCGGAACGATCACCGCGTCGAGAACCGGCGACAGGACGACACCGGTGATGCGACCGAGGGCGACGACGACCGGCCGGATCGGCACCCGGTCCACGATGCCCACGACCTGCGCGACCGCGCCGCTGACCAGGCCTGTCGTGGACGACAGGACGGGCCGGAGCACCGGCGGCGCGGCGAGGCGCGGGTGTGCCCGGGGCGAGGGATCCGCGGCGACCACCTCTGTCACGATCGGTGCCGGGGGAGTCACGAACCGTTGCGGCGGGCCGGCGTCGCGGGGCGGACGACTGCCGACCCGGACCGCCGACTCCGAGCGAGCTCCAGGTCGGACCGCTTTTCGCTCGACCGGACGATGCGTCACGGACGCGCCGACGTGGGGGAGCGCGACCGGCCTGGCCGAGCCTCGGCTCGACCCCTCGGGCGACGTCGGTGGCGTCACAGGGGCGACCCGGACAGCCCTCGTCCGCGAGGTGGGGGGCACATCCCGGTGACTGTCGTCGGCTCTCGCGTCCCGCTGGCGGTGCCGGTCGATGCCTTCTCCAACAGTGAGCCGGACGACCCGCTCGATCACACCGGTCCGTTGATGATGGGCGCCGCCGACCCCGTCGTCCGCGGCAGCCGGCCCCTGGAACAGAACGGCCACCACGAAGCCGGCGCCGACGGCGGCCAGGATCAGCAGCATCCGCCGGGCGAGCCGGCGCATCCGGTCGGCCGCAAACGGGACGGATCGGGGCGGCACAGGAGTCGGCGCGGTGCCATCGACGGGACTTCGCACGCGGGCACGACCCCCTCCGCTCGAGTTTGCTGACTCATCGTAGCGATGTGGACACGTGAACGCATCCGGTGCCCGTCCGTCAGGTGGGCTGGCACTCTCGCACCTCCGCGAGGCGAAGTCCTGATTCGATAATGCACATTATGTAAAGCTGCGTTATCTGACGGTCCCCTCGACCCACCGATGGGCACTCTCAGTCGCGCGTCAGTCCCGGCGGACACGCGTCCTCGTCGGGTCGCACGCGGCGGGCACTGACCAGCGGGTTGCGTTGCAGGCCGGCGATGACAGCGGCGTTGCCACCGACGTCGGTCCAGGTGTCGTCCCACAGGGCGGAGACGAGCCAGGAGTGATCCGCCGGGAAGAACAGGTCGGGCAGCGGACCGTCACCGCGCATGTGACCGGTCCGCCAGGTGAGGGCCTGCTCGGGTCCCGCTTCGACCAGGACGTAGGGCCAACCCCAGTAGAGCGACACCCTTGGGGCACGAGGAAAGACGACGTCGTGCGCGCCGGTGTCGAGGTAGCCCAGCCACCAGGGCTGCTCCGGGGTACGTGCCGCCAGCTCGCGGACCACGGCCTGTTCGTGGGCGTCCACACCGACGCCCTCGGGCGGGTGGAAGGTGGCGTACGCGTCGAACACCTCCGGGATCGCGGTGGTGATCGCAAGGCCCTGTGTGGTGTGGCCGGCGAGCCAGGCGACGTCGCTGGCCGTGCCGATCCGCCAGTTCCGTCCGTCCTTGTGGACGTCCAGAGGTTGTGTCGAGGCGCGGTCAGCGTCGGGGCGTCCAGCCACGATGGTGGGCGATGCTGAGGGAGCCCACCCGGGTTCGCCGTCCGGCCGCCACTGGTGCCCCTCGGGGCAGACCACATCGATTGGGTGGGCCGGGTCCCGGTAGACAGTGGGCGGCTTGCCGGGTCGA
Source organism: Micromonospora sp. NPDC047521 (assembly GCF_055587305.1). Taxonomy (NCBI): domain Bacteria; kingdom Bacillati; phylum Actinomycetota; class Actinomycetes; order Micromonosporales; family Micromonosporaceae; genus Micromonospora; species Micromonospora sp. NPDC047521. The sequence continues at coordinate 92,340 of NZ_JBVJGN010000015.1, forward strand.
CCACAGACGGGGCAGGTGGCGACGGGCGACGTCATGCCGGGCACGATACGTGCTTCTCCAGCAGCGCCACTGGCCTGCGACGCTGGGGGCGAGCCGATGTGTCGCTCGGTGCCTGTAGAGCTGCCCCATCCGTGGGGTGCGCCGACCATCGGCGCCGGAAACGCCCGCAGCGGCGCAGGGACCGGCCTATCCTCACCGCTGGTCACCCACCCACAGCGGGATGGTGTTTGCCGGGACGTCGTCGGCTTCGAAGAACCATCACACCTGGGCCACGCGCCGGGGATCACTGGTCCACGCGCCGGGGATCACCCGCCCCACACGTGGGGCAGCTCTACAGGCACCTGAGGAGATAGAGGCGCCTCCCGTGCGGACCTGGTCCGCTCCCCCTCTCCCCACGCTTCCCCGCAACGCGAAAATGCTGCATAATATCCCTTATGCATGACAAGCGGGACGAATCGCTCATGGTGTTGATCGAGGAGTTCCTGACCGCCCGAGCGACCCGCAAGCCCTCCCCCCACACTTTGGCCGCGTACCGTCGGGATCTGCACGCGGTGGCGGCGCTGGTCGCCGAGGATGCCGCCACTCCCCTCCCCCTGGGCGCGCTGTCGATCACCGATCTCTCCCCCAGGGTGATGCGTGCGGCCTTCGCCCGGTTCGCCGGGCCCCGCGCGCCCGCGTCGGTGCACCGGGCCTGGTCCACGTGGAACAGTTTCTTCACGTTCCTGGTAGCCGACGGGATCGTGGCCGGCAACCCGATGCCGGCGGTCGGGCGACCTCGGGCGCTACTCCCCCAGCCGAAGCCGCTGCGGGGGGCGGACACTCCCGAGGTGCTGCTCGCGTCCGCGGCGCGCGACGAGGGTCGGCAGCGCGACCCGTGGCCAGAGCGGGACGTCGCGGTGTTGGCGGTGGCGCTCTGCGCGGGGCTGCGCCTGTCGGAGTTGCTGGCACTACGGGTCGGCTCGGTGGGTGGTCGACCTGGTGAGAGGCGGATCGAGGTGCTCGGGAAGGGTGGGCGGCCCCGGGTGGTGCCGATCGAGGCGGATCTGGACCGGGTGCTGGTGGACTACCTGGACAGTCGGGCGCGGCGCTTCGGTTCGCGGTCGGTGCGCCCCGACTCGGCGTTGCTGGTGGATCGGCGTGGTGAGCCGTTGCGCCGGGGTGGGCTGCAGTATCTCGTCGAGTCGTGTTTTCGGCGGGCGGGTATCGGTGACCGGGTGCCGCGGGGTGCGCGGTTGCACGCGTTGCGGCACACGTTCGCGACCCGGTTGGCCGAGGACGGGGCGAGCGCCGCGGAGATCATGCGTTTGTTGGGGCACGCGTCGTTGGCGTCGTCGCAGACGTACATCGAGGTGACGGCTGGGCAGCAGCGCGACGCGGTACGCGCGAATCGGACCAACCGGGCGCTGGCGGGTCTGGTGCCGGTGAACCAGGAGTGAGCGCGGTCAGTGTGCCCGGTGGTCGCTGTCGTTGGCGGTGGTGGGCAGCGGGCCGAGGACCGCGTTGATGATGTGGATGCGCGTGTCGGTGGCCTGGTAGTCGGCGCAGACGGCGTCGGCGCGGTCGGCCAGACGGACGGTGGGGCCGTTGCGGGTGACGGCGACGGTGGTGCCGTCGAGGGTGGTGGCGGTGCCGGTGTCCGCCAGTTGGCTGATCGGGTGGGTTCCCTGGATCAGGTGTGCCTTCAGCAGGGTGCGCAGCTGGTCGGTGTGGCGGGTCATCAGGTCGTCCCAGTTGTCCTCGGAGAACTTGGCGGCGAAGGCGTCGTCGGAGGGGGCGAGGATGGTGACGCCGGCGCCGGTGGGCAGGTCGGTGAAGACTCCGCTGGTGCGCACTGCCGCTTCGAAGGTGGTGAGGGTGGGGATCCACCGGAGCGCCTGGTCGACGGGCTGACCGGCGAGGAAGGTCGGGTTTCCGGGGTCGGTGCCGGTGGGAAGGGCGGCGCAGAGGGGTCCGGTGACCTGGGGTGCGTTGGCCGGTGGTGCGGCGTCGGTGCGGGGAGTCGCGGGGCTGCTGGTGCAGGCGGCGAGCAGCAGTGTCGGCGCGAGGAGCCCGAGGGTACGCAGTCGGGGGCGTCGCGGTGGGGTGGCGGGTTGCGACACGGCGGCCTCCACGGTTTCGGGTGGGTGGGGATGTGCCGGCGGCGCGGGTCTCGAACCCGCGCCGCCGGCAGTTCGGTTCGGTCAGGTGGCCGTCAGAGTGCCGCGCACTGGGTGGTGCGGGGGCCCTGCACGGTGTTGGCGACGCCCAGGTTGGTCGGGGCGGGGCTGTTTGCCCTGCAGTTGAGCGGGCCGCGGATGGTGTTTCCGGCCAGCAGGGGTGCGTCGGTGCCTGTGGTGTTGCCGGTCAGGCTGACCGGGCCGGCGATGGTGACGTCGATGAGGGAGACCGCGTCGGTGGTGTTGGCGATGTGGACGGGGCCGTTGACGGTGCTGTCGGCGAGTAGGACGCCGGCGGCGGCGTTGGCGGTGACCGGGCCGCTGATGGTGGTGCCGGTCGTGACGAGTGCCGCGCCGGCGCGGACGGTGACGGGGCCGTTGATGGTGGCGTCGGCGGCGCAGGTGAAGCCGGTGACGGCGAGTGGTCCGTTGCGTCGGCCGGTGAGGGTCGGGTAGACGCGTTCGCCGTCGGTCAGCTTCTCCACGCCCATCGGATCGAGCAGCAGCGGGATGAGGCCGCGTTCGGGCTGGTTGAGGGGGACGTAGTAGCCGTCCGTGGTCGTGATGACCTTCCAGCCGTGGGCGGCGATGCGCTGGGCGACTGTGGTGCCGACGCCTGCGGGTCCGTCGGTGCGCGGGCCGTTGTACTGGGCTTCGGTGAGGTTGTAGGCGCACGGCGCGTTGTCGAGGATCAGGTTGGCCGGGGGCGCGTCCAGGGGCGGCGGGCTGTCGCCCGGGTGGGGTGCGGGGTGGGCGGGGATGGGTCGGGAGCCGCGGAAGACGAGGTGGCCGGTGTTGGCGGCCTGGATCTCGATGGCTTCGGCGCGGGAGGTGAGGATGTCGGCGCGGTCGGCGCGGTGGTAGTCGAGGAACTGCTGGAAGGTCCAGAGGGCGGAGTAGGTCTTGCGGCGCCGGTTGTTGGCGGTGTTGCCCTCGTCGGGTCGGGTCTGGCCGCCGGAGCTGCGCAGTTCCAGCAGGGAGTTGGTGACGTTCTTGAGGCCGAGGGTGTTGCGCAGGATGGTTTCCTCGCTGAGGCCGACGTTGCCGCCGCCTTCGCAGCCGTAGGGGCAGGGCCACCAGCCGGCTTCGGCGCCCTTGGCGTACATGTGGCCTTCGATCATGTCCTGGGACTGGTCGAAGATGGGTTGGGCGACGTTCTGGTGCCGGGGCGGCAGCATGGGCAGGTCGCCGGCGCGGGAGTTGCCGAACTCGTGGCCGTCGTAGCCGGCGACGGGTCGGTAGTCGCGGACCATTTTGATGTACGCGGCGGTCTCGGGTTGGCGGATCAGGGAGTAGTCGCGGTTGAGGTCCTGGCCTGTGGAGTTGCCGCGGGTGTTGTTGGCGCGGCCGTCTCCGTTGATGGTGGGGACGATCAGGACCGTGGTGCGGCTGAGCAGGTCGGTGATGCGGGGGTCGGTGCTGAAGGCGAGTTGGCGGGCCATGATGAGGCAGGCTTCGCGGTCGCCGGGTTCGTTGCCGTGCACGTTGCAGTTGATGGCCACGGGTGCGGTGGCGGCGACGGCCTCGGGGGTGGTGGCCGGGGTGGGGTGTCCGATGACCAGCATGTTGATGGGTCGGTTCTGGACGGTGCGGCCGAGTTCGACGACGCGTACGCGGTCGCTGAGGGCGTCGATGGCGGCGGTGTAGGCGTACTCGTCGGTGTCGCTCGTGTATTGCGCGGCGTGGGTGGTCTCCCACTGGGTGCGCAGCTGTTGGCCGGGGGTGTCGGGGTTGCCCCAGGGTGCGGTGGTGGTGCCGGTGACGGGGTCGGAGTAGGGCTGTTCGGTGGTGTCGGTGCGGGCGCGTACGCGCCACTGGAAGCTGTCGCCGGGGTTGAAGCCTGCGTCGGCGAAGGTGGGGGCCTGCTGGTTGATCTGGCGGTTGGGGCGCCAGATGCCGACGATTGTGGGTGCGCCGGTGGGGGTGCCGTTGGTGTCGACGGCTGTGCGTTCGATCTGGTAGTCGGTGGCGCCGTCGACGGGTGTCCAGGCGAGGGTGGCGTAGCCGTCGGCCTGGCGGACGGTGAGGTTGGTGACCTGGTTCGGTGCTGCGGCGCTCTGGGCGTTGGCGGGGGTGGGTGCGGCGGTGAGGGTGACGCTGAGGAGTGTGGACACGGCGAGCAGGGTGGTTCGCTGGCGTCTCATGTGGCCTCCGACGGGGTCGATCGTGGCGCGTGTCGACCAGCATGATCGTCGGAGTTCGTCGATGCAATGATCTTGAGGGAATCTTGCGGCTTGGCGCGGGAGGCGTCGGTCAGCCGAGGTCGACCAGCAGGGGGCGGTGGTCGGAGATGGTCGACAGCGGCGCGGTGACGGCCCGTACGGGTGGGAGTTGCGTGAGGGCGTGCCGGTCGGCCAGGACGTGGTCGAGTTGGACGCGGGGTTGCCCGGCGGGGTAGGTGGGGCGGCGACCCAGGGGGTGCCAGCCGGAGATGAGTCGGGCCGGGCCGGCGGGCAGGTTGAGGTCGCCGAGCAGGACGCGGGGTGCGGGAAGCGCGCGCAGGGCGCGGATGGTCTGGCGGAGTTGGCAAACGTTCCAGCCGGGGACGAACGACAGGTGCGTCGCGGCGACGGTCAGCGGGCCGTGGGGGGTGTCCAGGACGGCGGCGAGGACGACGCGGGGTTCGTCGTGCAGGAGGATGAGGCCGCCACGGGGGCCGGGGACGTAGACCGGGGAGCGTACGGGCGCCGGTTTGAGTCGGGTGACCTGCCAGCTGCGCACCGGGTAGCGGCTGATCAGGCCGATGCCGTAGCAGGGTTCGCCGTGGCCGTCGTCGTCGTGGCGCAGAGGGCGGAACTGTTCGCCGGGGGTGCCGACGACTGCGGCCGCGAAGCGGTGGTGGGGTGCGTCGAGGGCTGCAGCGGCGATGGTGGTGAGGTCGAGTTTGCCGCTGCGGTGCTGGTCGCGGTCGACCTCCTGAAGGGCGAGCACGTCGGCGTCGAGGGCGCCGACGGCGGCGGCGAGGCGGTCGGAGTTGACGAGCCCGTCGGTGAGGGATCGTCCGTGCAGCATGTTGAAGGTGGCCAGGCGCACTCCTGCACCCTACGTCCCCGTGGCAGGGTTGCTGGGTGGTCAAAGTGTTGCTGTGTTCCGTGCTGGTGTTCGTGGCGGTTGGCGCGTTGGGGGTGTGGTTGCGGCGTACGCGGGGTCGCTGAGGGGTGAGGCTTGCCACTGTCGGGCTGCTCGGGCGGGTCGGGTGGGGAGAATTGCCGCCCGTGGACGCCGTTTCGCTTAGTACTCTGCTGGCCGCCGCCGCGATGGCGGGTTGGGTCGATGCCGTGGTCGGCGGTGGTGGTCTGCTGTTGTTGCCGGCGTTGCTGGTGGCTGCGCCGGGGTTGCCGGTGGCCACGGCGTTGGGTACGAACAAGTTGGCGGCGATCTTCGGGACGTCGACGGCGGCGGTGACGTACGCGCGGCGCACGAAGGTCGACTGGCGGGTGGCCGGGCCGGCGGCGGGGTTGGCGGTGCTCAGCGCGGGGGTGGGTGCGGCGCTGGCCGGGGCGGTGCCGGCGTCGGCGTACCGGCCGGTGGTGCTTGTGGTCCTGGTGGCGGTGGCGGTGTTCGTGCTGCTGCGTCCCCGGCTGGGTGTGGTGGCGGTGCCGGCGAGGCGGACTCCGGTGCGGGTGGCGGCGGTGGTCGCGGTGGCCGGGGTGGGTATCGCCCTGTACGACGGGCTGATCGGTCCGGGCACCGGCACGTTCCTGGTGTTGGCGTTCACCGCGCTGGTGGGTGCGGACTTCGTGCACGGTTCGGCGATGGCGAAGGTCGTCAACGCGGGCACGAACCTGGGTGCGCTCGTGGTGTTCGGGGTGACCGGGCACGTGTGGTGGTTGCTGGGCGCGGGCATGGCGGTGTGCAACATCGCGGGCGCGGTGCTGGGGGCGCGGATGGCGTTGCGGCGCGGGTCGGGGTTCGTGCGGGTGGTGCTGCTGGTGGTGGTCGTGGCGTTGGTGGCGAAGCTCGGCCACGACCAGTGGGTGGCCCGCTGATGGCGGTGCGCGCCGAGCACGACCGGGCGGTCCTGGCGGGGTTGCTGGGGCGTGATCCGGTGCTGCACGCCTACCAGTTGGGTGACCTGGACGATTTCTTCTGGCCGTACACCTCGTGGTTTCGTCGGGGTGAGCAGGTCGCGTTGCTGTACCACGGGGTGGATCCGCCGACGCTGCTTGCGTTCGCGGCACCGGCGGACACGGCGGCGTTGGGGGCGTTGCTGGCCGACCTTGCGCCGGTGCTGCCGGCCCGGTTGTACGCGCACCTCTCCCCCGGGCTGTCCGACGTCCTGGGCGGGTCGTTCCGGTTGGAGTCCAGTGGCCGGCACCACCGGATGGCGTTGACCGATCCGGCCCGGTTGTCGGCGGTGCGTCCGCAGGGTGTGGTGCTCGGGGCGGCGGACCTGCCGGGGCTGCGGCGCCTGTACGCGCGGGCGTACCCGGGGAACTGGTTCGACGAGCGGATGCTGGAGACCGGGCAGTACGTGGGGGTCCGCGAGGGCGGTGAGCTGGTTGCGGTGGCCGGGGTGCACGTGTTCTCGCAGGCGTACCGGGTGGCGGCTCTGGGCAACGTCACGACGCACCCGCGCTGGCGGGGTCGGGGTCTGGGCGCGGGGGTGGTGGCGGCGTTGTGCGCGCGTCTGCGCGAGAGCGTCACGCACGTGACGTTGAACGTGAAGGCGGACAACGCGGCGGCGGTGCGGCTGTACGAGCGGGTGGGGTTCACCAGGTTCGCCGACTACGACGAGTGGACGTTGACGGCGCGGTAGCGGGTCAGCGGCGGCGGCTGGGTGAGTCGAAGCGGCCGGCGCGGATCTCGCGCAGGGCCCGGCGGCGGGTGTCGCCGTGCAGGGTGTCGACGTAGAGGGTGCCGCGCAGGTGGTCGGTCTCGTGTTGCAGGGCGCGGGCGAGGAAGCCGCTGCCGGTGATGCTGAGTGGTTCGCCGTTCTGGTCGACGCCGTGGGCGGTGGCGTGCAGGGCGCGGGTGGTCGGGAAGTACAGCCCGGGGATGGACAGGCAGCCCTCCTCGTCGTCCTGGAGGTCGTCGGACAGCTCCAGGGTGGGGTTGATGAGGTGGCCGCGGTGCCCGTCGGCGTCGTAGACGAACACCTGGGCGCTGACGCCGATCTGCGGTGCGGCGACGCCGGCGCGGCCGGGCTCGCCGAGCAGGGTGTCCATCAGGTCGGTGACCAGGGCGCGCAGCTCGGCGTCGAAGGTGGTGACCGGCTCGCATTCGGTGCGCAGGACGGGGTCGCCGATGATCCGGATGGGCCGCATGGTCATGGGGGTCAGCGTATCGCCGGGGGCGCGGGGGTCAGCGTCCGGCCAGGGTGGCGCGGACGGGGGCGGTTTTCGCGGCGGCTTCGGCGACCTCGGCGTGCGCGTCGCTGTCCCAGGTGATGCCGCCGCCTGCCCAGGTGTGCAGTTTCTCGCCGTCGGCGGCGGCGGTGCGGATGGTCAGGCCGAGGTCCACGTGGTCGGGGGCGACCCAGCCGAGCGCGCCCATGCTGGCGCCGCGGCCGACGGGTTCGAGGGCGGCGATCTGGCGCAGCGCGGCGAGTTTCGGCGCGCCGGTCACGGATCCGCCGGGGCAGGTGGCGCGCAGCAGGTCGGCCAGGCCGAGGCCGTCGGCGACGGCGGCGCTGACCGTCGATTCGGCCTGCCACAGGTCGCACCAGCGGCGTACGGCGAACAGCTCGTCGACGGTGACGGTGCCGGTGCGGGCGATGCGGGCCAGGTCGTTGCGTTCCAGGTCGACGATCATGATGTGTTCGGCGCGTTCCTTGGCGCTGGCGAGCAGTTCGGCGCGGCCGGCGGCGGTGGCGGGGCGGGTGCCCTTGATGGGGCGGGTGGTCAGGGTGCCGTCGCGGACCTCGATGAGGGTTTCCGGGGAGGCGCAGCCGATGGCCCAGTCGTCGCCGGTGAGCACGCCGCCGTAGCGGGCGCCGGGCAGCGCGCCGAGGCGGCGCAGGGCGGGCAGCGGGTCGCCGGTGTAGCGGGCGGTGGCGTGCCCGACGAGGTTGCTCTGGTAGACGTCGCCACGGCCGATGGCGGCGCGGACGGCGTCGACGGCGGCGGCGTGCTGCCCGGGGGTCCAGCTCTCGGTCCACGGGCCGAGCCACCAGGGCGTCGCCACGGGGGCCGGGGTCCTGCGGGTGGGGCCGTGGTGGTAGACGACGACGGCGAGGTCGGGCAGGGTCGGCGCGGGTTCGGGCGTCGTGGTGGGTGCGCCGGCCAGGTGCGCCCCGGCGGCGGCGGAGAGGTACAGGGCGGCGCCGCAGACGCGTACGCCGTGCGGCGCGGGTCGGGCCAGGTCGTGCAGGTCCAGGCCGTGCGCGGCGAGGAACTCCTCGGCGAGCGCGGCGGGGTCACCGCCGTCGGCGCGGCGCCAGTGCAGGCGCGCCGACTCGACGAGCGAGTCGCGGCAACCGGCTGGTGCCGCGGGGACATCGACCAACACCTGTGGGAGCGTTTCCACGCCGTATGGCCCGACCTTCCTCATCCGTTCAGTGGATTTCCCGTACGCCAAGCCGACACCTGCTCGATGCTGGACGCTTTCGCTTGGTACTGTGCGTCACTGGTCATGTGAACCATGACACAGTGCCCCCACAGTCCGGAGAACCCGATGTGCCAGCACCAACCGACCTGCCCCTCCGCCGCAGCGACCGACCGCGAAGCCGCCCGCGTCCTCGCCTGCTTTCCTGAACAGGGCTGGAGCCTGCTCTGCAACGGTGTCATCGTCTTCGAGGACACAGGTGAGCTTCTGCCCGACGGCAGCAGCATCGCCCCGCACCGCGGTCCCGCCCGTCACGCCCTCGTGGCCTGATCCACCACTGAGCGTCACCGTCTAGCCGCCGTCGACAGGGCTCGTCCAGGTCGCAGCGGCTGCCGGGGCGGCCCATCCCGCCCGCCCCGGCACGCCCGCCGCTTCTCAGTCCTCGAACGCCTCCGGCGACGGGCACGAGCAGATCAGGTTCCGGTCGCCGTACGCGCCGTCGATGCGCCGCACCGGCGGCCAGTACTTCCCCGCCCGATCGGTCCCGCCCGGGTACGCGCCCACCGACCGCGGGTACGGGTGCGGCCACTCGTCACCGCTGACCATCGCCGCGGTGTGCGGCGCGTTCGCCAGGGGGTTGTCCCCCGCCGGCCACTCCCCGGCTCCCACCTTGTCGATCTCCGCCCGGATGGCGATCATCGCGTCGCAGAACCGGTCCAGCTCGGCCAGGTCCTCACTCTCGGTCGGCTCCACCATCAGCGTCCCCGCCACCGGGAACGACATCGTCGGCGCGTGGAAGCCGTAGTCGATCAGCCGCTTGGCCACGTCGTCGACACTCACGCCGGTCGCCTTCGTCAACTGCCGCAGGTCGAGGATGCACTCGTGCGCCACCAGGCCCTTGTTGCCGGCGTACAGCACCGGGAAGTGCCCCCGCAGGCGCGCCGCCACGTAGTTCGCCGCGAGCACGGCCACCCCTGTCGCCCGGGTCAGCCCCTGGGCGCCCATCATCCGCAGGTACGCCCACGGGATCGGCAGGATGCCCGCCGACCCGTACTTCGCCGCCGAGATCGCCGGGGTGGCGTCGGCGTGCGCGCCCAGCGGGTCACCGGGCAGGAACGGCGCCAGGTGCGCGCGGACCGCTACCGGCCCGACGCCGGGGCCACCGCCGCCGTGCGGGATGCAGAACGTCTTGTGCAGGTTCAGGTGCGACACGTCCGCGCCGAACTTGCCGGGCTTGGCGAACCCGACCAGGGCGTTGAGGTTCGCCCCGTCGACGTACACCTGCCCGCCGGCGTCGTGGACCTTCGCGCACAGCGACGCGATGCCCGTCTCGTACACGCCGTGCGTCGACGGGTACGTCACCATGATCGCAGCGAGCGCGTCGCGGTGCTTGTCGATCTTCGCGTCGAGGTCGACGAGGTCGACGTTGCCGTCGTCGTCGCAGGCCACCACGACGACCCGCATGCCGGCCATCACCGCCGACGCCGCGTTGGTGCCGTGCGCCGACGACGGGATCAGGCACACGTCGCGGTGCGACTCACCCCGCGACGCGTGGTACGAGTGGATGGCCAGCAGCCCGGCCAGCTCGCCCTGCGACCCGGCGTTGGGCTGCACGCTCACCGCGTCGTAGCCGGTCACCTCGGCCAGCCACGACTCCAGCTGACCGATCATCTCCCGGTACCCGACGGTCTGGGCGTCCGGCGCGAACGGGTGGATGTGTGCGAACTCCGCCCAGCTGATCGGCTCCATCTCGGTGGTGGCGTTGAGCTTCATCGTGCACGACCCGAGCGGGATCATGCCCCGGTCCAGGGCGTAGTCGAAGTCCGACAGCCGCCGCAGGTAGCGCAGCATCGCCGTCTCCGAGTGGTGGCTGCGGAACACCGGGTGGGTCAGGAAGTCCGAGGCCCGGGCCAGGTCGACCGGCAGGGCCGCGTCGACGTCACCGTCGAACGCGTCCACGCCGAACGCCTCCCACACCTCGCGCAGGTGCGCGTCGGTGGTCGTCTCGTCGCAGGACATCCCGACCCGGTCGGCGTCGACCAGCCGCAGGTTCACGCCCCGCTGCGCGGCCGCCGCGACCACCTCGGCGGCCCGGCCCGGCACGTGGGCGGTGACGGTGTCGAAGAACGCGACGTCCGCGACGTCCACGCCACCGGCGCGCAACCCGGCCGCGAGCCGCGCCGCCATGTCATGGGTACGCGCCGCGATGTCGCGCAGCCCGTCCGGACCGTGGTAGACGGCGTACATGCCGGCCATCACGGCGAGCAGCACCTGCGCGGTGCAGATGTTGCTCGTCGCCTTCTCCCGCCGGATGTGCTGCTCGCGGGTCTGCAACGCCAGCCGGTACGCCGGGTTGCCGTCCGCGTCGCGGGACACCCCGACCAGGCGCCCGGGCAGCATCCGCTCCAGGCCCGAACGCACCGCCAGGTAACCGGCGTGCGGCCCACCGAAGCCCATGGGTACGCCGAAGCGCTGGGTGGTGCCGGCGGCGATGTCCGCGCCGATCTCCCCCGGTGCGCGCAGCAGCGTCAACGCCAGCAGGTCCGCCGCGACGGTGACCAGCGCGCCGACGGCGTGCGCCGCCTCGACCAGGCGCGCGTGGTCGCGGACCGCCCCGGACGCCCCCGGGTACTGCAGGTGCAGGCCGAAGAACTCCGCCGGCAGCTCGTCACGCTCGACGTCGACGACGCGCACGTCGATGCCGAGCGGCTCGGCCCGGCTGGTGATCACCGCGATGGTCTGCGGCAGTGCGTCGGCGTCGACGACGTACACCAGGCTCTTGCTCTTGGAGGCCCGCCGCGCCAGGGTCATGGCCTCGGCCGCGGCGGTGCCCTCGTCGAGCATCGAGGCGTTCGCGGTGGCCAGGCCGGTCAGGTCGGTGACCATGGTCTGGAAGTTCAGCAGCGCCTCCAGGCGGCCCTGGCTGATCTCCGGCTGGTACGGCGTGTACGCCGTGTACCAGGCCGGGTCCTCCAGCACGTTGCGGCGGATCACCGCCGGGGTGTGCGTGCCGTGGTAGCCCAGGCCGATCATGGAGACGGCGACGGTGTTGCGGGCCGCCAGGGCCCGCAGCTCGGCGATCGCCTCGGCCTCGGTGGCCGGATCGGGCAGGTCCAGGGTGCCGTGCCAGCGGATCACCTCGGGGATCGCGGCGTCCATCAGCTCGTCGATCGAGTCGTGCCCGACGACCTCCAGCATGCGGCGCTCGTCGTCCGGTCCGGGACCGATGTGACGGGTGGCGAACTGCTCTACGCTCATTGGCGGCACTCCCGGGCGAGGTCGACGTGTCGGCCTCCCCCTCTGTCGCACCGCACAGGGTGCTCCACAGTGCCTGCCCACGAGGTCCTTTTGCCTGAGAGGTTCCGGGGAGGATTTGCCCCTTCGGCGCCGCCCCGGGTGCTGTCGGGCGGTCTCTCCCACGTGGGTGCTACCGGCATGGTCAACGCTACCAGCGCCGGTGTTTCCGGCAGATGTCCTACCCCCGGGTGGCTGTCACACGGGCGCGGGCGCGCCGCCGGTGACCCGCTCGGCCAGAGCCGGCAGCAGCGACCCCAGCGGCGCGTCGACGCATACCGTGGCGTACCCGTCACCACGGGTCGGCCCCTGGTTGACGATCGCCACCGGAATGTCGCGTTTCGCCGCGTGAATCACGAACCGGCGGCCCGACATCACCGTCAACGACGAGCCGAGCACCAGCACCGTGCGGGCCTGCTCCACCAGTGCGAAGCACCGCGCCACCCGCGGCGGCGGCACCGTCTCACCGAAGAACACCACGTCGGGTTTCAGCATGCCGGTGCCGCAGATCCCGCAGTCCACCGGCCGGAACGCCGCCACCTGTTCATCGGGGAGATCAACGTCACCGTCCGGGTTGACCGCCGCGACGCGGGCCACGAAGTCCGGGTTGGCCTCGCGCAGCCGCCGGTCCACCTCCTCGCGGGAGGTCAGGTTGCCGCAGTCCAGGCAGGTCACCTCGTCCAGGCGGCCGTGCAACTCGACGACCGACCCGCTGCCGGCCGCGCCGTGCAACCCGTCGACGTTCTGGGTGATCACCGCGTCGACCAGGCCGGCCTGTTGCAGCCGCGCCACCGCCCGGTGCCCGTCGTTCGGCGCCGCCCGGGCGATCAACCGCCACCCCAGGTGGCTGCGCGCCCAGTACCGCCGCCGGGCGAGAGGATCACGGGTGAACGCCTGGAACGTCATGGGGGTGTGGCGGCGGGCCACTCCACTGGGCCCCCGGTAGTCAGGGATGCCCGACTCGGTGGACAGGCCAGCCCCGCTGAGCACCACCACTCCACCGCCGGCCACCAGCGAGATCAACGCGTCCAGACTCTCCGTCACCCTTTCATGCTGCCTCAACGCGCCCGGCGGCGGCGAACTGCTACACCGCGGCGACGTCGGCGACGACGCAGGCGATGTTGTCAGGCGCCCCCGCCTGCGTCGCCAGGGCGATCAGCTCCCGCACCGTGCGCGCCGGGTCGGTCGCCGCGCCAAGCGTCCCGGCGAGGGCGGCCCGGTCGACGACCGCGGACAACCCGTCGGAGCACAGCAGGTACCGGTCACCGGGCAGTGCCGTGCGCAGCGCGAGATCCGCCTCGACGCGCGGGCCGCCGCCCAGAGCGCGTACCAGCACCGCGCGCCGCGGATGCGCCTGCGCCTCGTCCCGGCCGAGCCTGCCCTGATCGACCTGGGCCTGCACCCAGGTGTGGTCCTGGGTGAGCAGCGACAGCTCACCGCCGCGCAGCAGGTACGCCCGGGTGTCACCGATGTGCACGAGCGCCAACTGCGAACCGCTGCGCAGCAGCGCGGTCAGCGTGGTGGCCGGCTGATGCTCGTCGGTAGCCAGGGCGCGCACTGTGGCGTCGGCGTCGGTCACCGCCCCGGCCAGCATCGCCAGCAGCTCGGCCGCCGGCACGTCGGTCAGCTCCAACGCCCGCAGCGCGTCGATGGCGGCGGCGCTGGCGGCAGCGCCACCAGGCCCTCGCACACCGTCGGCGACGGCGAGCAACCGCTCACCGGCGTACGCGGCGTCCTCGTTGCTGTCGCGCACCACGCCGACGTCGCAGCCGGCGGCGCAGCGCACCACGAGAGTGTGATTCGAACCAGACACGGTGGTACCCCCTTGGGACAGGTGATCCACGAGGAAGGCGGCGACCCGCGCCCGGGCCGCGGTGTCGACGGTGACCTGCCGCCAGTACGCGGTGATCACCTCCGCGGCCGCCGCGGGCTCCAGCGCGCACACGGTGCGGACCGTCGCCAGCGGCATCCCGATGCGACGCAGCCGCGCCACCAGACGGGCCAGCGGCACCTGCTCCCGGTCGTAGAGCCGGTATCCGGACTCCGGATCGACAGCGGCCGGCCGCAGCACCCCCACCTGGTCGTACAGGCGCAACGCCTTGGGCGTCAGCCCCGCCGCCCGGGCGAACGCCCCGATGGTCAACAACCCCATGTCGGCATCCTCCTCGTGCCGGTTACGGCGACCGGCACGACCCAGAGTGGGGGTTGCCCAAAGGTCAAGGTCAAGCCGGCGACCCCGACCACCGGTAGGTTGGGACGCATGCGCACCGTCATCGCCGGAGGCCACGGCAAGATCGCCCTGCTGCTGGAACGCCACCTCGCCGAGCGCGGTGACACCGCCGTCGGACTGATCCGCAACCCCGCCCAGGCCGACGCGCTGCGCGCCGCCGGCGCCACACCAGTCGTCTGCGACCTGGAACACAGCGACGTCACCGACCTCGCCGCGCACCTCGCCGACGCCGACGCGGTGATCTTCGCCGCCGGCGCGGGCCCCGGCAGCGGCGCCGCCCGCAAGGACACCGTCGACCGGGGCGCCGCCGCGCTGCTCGCCGACGCCGCCACCCACGCCGGTGTCCGCCGCTACCTGCTGGTCTCCTCGATGGGTGTGGACGACCCGCCGGCCGCGGGCACCGACGAGGTGTGGGCGGCGTACCTGCTCGCCAAACGGGCCGCCGAGGACGACCTGCGCGCCCGCGACCTGGACTGGACGGTCCTGCGACCCGGGCGGCTCACCGACGACGCGCCCACCGGGCTCGTCACCCTCACCCGCCACGCCGGGCGTGGTGCGGTCACCCGCGCCGACGTCGCCCACGTCCTCGCCGCGCTGCTCGACGAGCCACGCACCGCCGGCGCGACACTGGAACTCGTCAACGGGCCCACGCCGATCGCCGACGCCGTACGCGCCGCCGCCGGCTGACCCTTCTCACCAGGGCAGCTGTCCTGCCTCGTCCTGCAGGGTGCCGGTCGGACCTGTCGCGTCGAGGGTGGCCAGACGGACGACGACCCGGGCGCTCTCCTCGACCGGCCGGCCGATGCCGAAGGCGGCGGTCATGTCGGTGGCGGTGGGGCCCGGCTCGACGGCGTTGAACCTGATGCCCGGCTGCGACTTGGCGTACTGCACCGTCAACATGGTGGCCGCCGCCTTCGACGCCGCGTACAACGCGAGCGGCAGATGGAACTCCGGCCGCTCGGGGTTGGTCACCGCCCAGAACGATCCGGCGCTGCTGGAGACGGTGACGACCGTGGGGTTCGCGGACCTGCGCAGCAATGGCAGCGCCGCCTCCGTGACCCGCACGATGCCCACCGCGTTCGTGTCGAAGGACCGCAGCGCAGCGGGACCGTCCAGCGCCGTCTCCAGGACCCCGGCGTTGTGCACCAGGACGTCGAGACGACCCTCGTCGACGTCGATCGTCGCCAGTGCGCCGCTGACCGAGGCGTCGTCGGTCACGTCGAGCTGGACGAACCGGGCCCCGAGCTCGGCGGCGGCCTTCCTGCCGCGTTCGGCGTCCCGCGCGCCGACGTAGACCTGGTGCCCCAGCCGCAGCAGCTGCCGGGCGGTCTCGTACCCGATGCCCTTGTTGGCTCCGGTGATCAGTGTGACGGTCATGGCTCCCCCTTCGGAACGCGTGGCCCGCACGGGCCGTCGTGAACGGTAGGAGCGGCACACCGGCCCACCCAGAGCCCTGTTCAGCCTGGGGTGCGACAGGACCCCCTCGAACCGGCGCGCGCAGAGCTACCGTCGCTTGCATGAGCGAGTCGACGAACGCCCTCGGGGCCTACCTGCGGGCCCGCCGCGAGCTGGTGACCGCGCAGCAGGCGGGCATCCCCGACGTCGGTGTGCGACGCGTGCCGGGGCTGCGGCGCGAGGAGGTCGCCATGCTCGCCGGCATCAGCGCCGACTACTACCTGCGGCTCGAACGCGGCCGCGACCGCAACCCCTCGGTCCAGGTGCTCGAGTCGATCGCCCGCGTGCTGCACCTCGACGACGACCACTTCGCCCACCTGCTGACCCTCGTCGCCCAGGCCCCCCGGCGGCGCAGGCGCCGACCGCGCAGGCAGACACCACCGGCAGGAGCGTTGAAGCTCCTGCACAGCCTCGCGCAGCCCGCCTTCATCGAGGACCGCTACTTCGACATCCTGGCCGTGAACCGCCTGGCCACGGCCCTCTCACCCGGCCTCGCCGTCGGCCGTAACCAGATGCGTGACCTCTTCCTGGACCCGGCCGAGCAGGCGCTGCACCCGGAATGGGAGAACGTGACGGAGTGCTTCGTGGCGAACCTGCGCCAGGCCGTGGGAACCGACGTCGACGACCCCCGCTTCATCGAACTGACAGGCGAGTTGTCGCTGGCGAGCCCGCGGTTCCGACAGCTCTGGGCCCGGCACGAGGTGCGCGGACAGCGCGGGACCCCACTTCGGTTCGATCACCCGCAGGTCGGCGAGATGACCCTCAACCGGGAGCGACTGACGATCAACGGCGCCGACGACCTCATGCTGATCGTCTACCACCCGGACGCCGGCTCCAGCGACGCGGACAAGCTGGCCCTGCTCGCCTCCGCCGCGCTGCCCACCTCAGACACCAAGGACCAGGAGGCCGCCCGCACGCCCCGCCGGTGACCAGGCCGACCCTCCCGCCGACCGGAAGCGGGGTGGGACCCGCCCGACGGCGGACCCCACCCCGACAGTCACCGCTGGTGGTGCCGCGGCAACGCCGCCTGCCCCGCCGCCGCACCCGTGGCGAACGGCGCACCGGGCGTCTCCTTCGCGATCCGATCCATCGTGCGCGCCAACTGCTCACTGCCGTCGTCGAGATGCCGCGCCGCCGCCTGCATGTGCGACACCATCATCTCCCCGAAGATCCGCAACGCCTCCCGGGTCGCCACCGTGTCGTCGAAGCTCGCACCCGCCGAACTGCGGTAATCAGCCACCGCCCGCTCGGCCTCCTGCTTCGCCTCCTCCGCCGCGGCGCGCATGTAACTGTCGTACTGCATCCGCGCGTACTCGGCGACCCGCCGCGCGTAGTCGTGCGCCTGCGCGATGATCTGCTCCGCCTCCCGCTGCGCCGCGGAGAGCAGATTCACCTCCTTCGCCGCCGGCACCTTCGCCGCGGCGTTGCCCGCGCTCGGAATCACCCCGTGCCTGTGCAACTCCACCCGGTCGGTGAGCCGCTCGTTCTCCGCCCGCAGAGTGGCGATCTGCGTCGCCAGCAGATCCAACTCGTCGGCCACCTGCACCCGGAACCGGTCCACGTCGGCGTTGTCGTAACCGCGCCGCGCGAACGGCGCCGTACCGAACTCCCACCGCCGCACCCGGTCCGCGGTCATCCGGACCTGCACCCCACCGGACACCTGCACACCGTCGTACCGACTGATCGGCGTCGCGCTCACCTGAGCCCACCTCCGGAAGTGTCACCGACGGTCGACTGATCCACCGCCGTCCGCCAAGCCGGGCCGTACCACTGCTTGCCCAACCCCTCGTGATGCACCTGACCCGGGTGGTAACCCGCCCGAGCCAACGCCTGCGCCGCGTGCGAAACCATCTCGTCCGAGCCGCACACGTACACATGCCGGGACCGCCAGTCACCGTCGGCGAGCGCCCGGTCCACCGCGTGCACGAACTCCCCCGGCCGGGCCCCGTCGGCGCCCACCACGTAGGTCACCGTCAACCACGGGTACGACGACGCCAGCTTGTCGATCGCGTCGCTGTCGTAGAACTCGCTGCGCGAGCGCGCACCCACGTACAGATCCACCCGGCGGCGTGAACCCTCCGCGGCGACCTGCTCCACCAACGCCTTCACCGGCGCCCAGCCCGTACCGGAGGCCACCAGCAGCAGATCGCTCGAACCCGCCGCCCACAACCCCAGCCGGTCCCCCACCGGCGCCGCCAGGTGGATCCGGTCCCCCACCGACGACCCGTACACCAACCGTGAGGACACCGCGCCACCCGGCGCGGCCCGCACATGCAACTCCAACGTGCCGTCCGAACGCGGCGCATTCGCCGGCGAGTAGTACCGCCACGACCGCACCGACGGATGCGACACACCGATCGACTGCCCGGCCGTGAACGGCAACAGGTACTGCGGACGCACCGTCAACACCGCCACGTCGAACGCCCGCCGCTCGTGCGCCACGATCTCCGCCACCCACCACGGCGGGTTCACCGCCTCGGCGGCCTGCGCGGCCTCAGTCATCACCTGCGCGACCAGCCCGTACGCGGCCGCCCAGTCCTGCGCCAACTCGTCGGTCCACTGCTCGGCCAGGAAATGCTGCAACGTCGCCAGCAACGCCTCACCGACGGCCGGGTAATGCTCGGCGCGCACCGCGAACTTGCGGTGATCCGCGCCGAGGTCCTGCAGGAAACCCACAAGCCGATCCACCTGGTCCACGTTGGACACGATGTGCCCCAACGCGGTCACGAGACGGTCCCGCTGCCCCGCCATGTTCGTGGGGAACATCTGCCGCGTCTCGGGATGGGCCAGGAACAACGTCGAATAGAAATAGAGCGGCACCTGATCACCGTGCTCGGCGACCAGGGACCAACTCTGCTTGAGTCGGGCCGCGTCCACGCTCAGACGCCCGGACGGTTCCCGGAGGCCACGACCTGGTCCTGCACCTCACCCAGCACCGTCTGCACGTGCGCCAGAATGTCGGCCGGCACACCCAGCTCGGTGAGCGTCGCCGTCAGGTGCTCACCCACCTTCACGTAGTGCTCCACCGGAATGTTCAGCGGCTGGTGAGCCTCGGCCAAACCACGACCGGCGTACTCGTTGGGCCCACCCAGCACCACCGTCAACATCAACGTCAGGTGCCGCCGCTGACCCACCATGTCCACAGTGGTGAAGTAACCGGCCAACTCCGGATCGGCGAGCACCCGCCCGTAGAACAGATCGACGGCCGCCTTGACCGAACTGGCACCGCCGATGCGGTCGTAGTGCGAAGCGGGAGCAGTTTCTTCGGTAACCGTCACGGTCTTTCCTTCCGAGGTGAGGGGCGCGCGGCGTCGGCGCGGAGGGGCAACGGCCCACCCGGGCGACACCGTCGTGCCACGGCGACACACCGGGGACCGTGACGGACCATAGCGTGCCGACGGCCTCGGGTCAGCGCCCCCCTATCGGGTTCCCGACAGGACGCCAGCACACACCGTCACCGCAACCGACACGGCATCCACAGTCGGCCACCAACACGGCACCCAGAGTCATCCACACAGGACACACCACCCCGGGGAATCGCGCCACGTCGGCCACGCTGACCGACAGTCACCAACCAGCGCCACAAAAAGCGGACCGCAAAAACCGGGCGAGTCCACAACCCGGAACCGGCGATCAGCCCGCCCGCCGCCGCGCCCGCCGCGCCGCCAACTCGTCACCCACCGGATCCGACTCCGGCGCCACCACGGGCTCCGCCGGACCACTCGCCGCCGGCTCCGCCGGCAGATGCGACAACGACCCCTGGATCTCCTTGAAAGCCCCACCGATCGCGATACCGAAGACACCCTGGCCACCCTGCAACAGGTCGACCACCTCCTCCGGGGACCGGCACTCGTACACAGTCGTCCCGTCGGAGATCAGCGTGATGCCGGCCAGATCCTCCACACCACGCGACCGCAGCGCCTCGATCGCCTTACGGATGTTCTGCAGGGACACCCCCGCGTCCAACAACCGCTTCACGACCTTCAACACCACCAGGTCCCGGAACGAGTACAACCGCTGCGTCCCCGAACCCGACGCGTCCCGCACGCTCGGCACCACAAGGGTCGTACGCGCCCAGTAATCCAGCTGCCGGTAACTGATGCCCACCGCGTGGCACGCCGTCACACCCCGGTAGCCCACCGAACCGTCACCCTCAACCGCCGAAGCCGGCGACGAGGCACCCGGCCCGCCCAACTGTGTACCCGGATCAGGATCCTGCGGCTCGTGCATCCGGACAACCTCCCCGTCTGTGCGGCGACGCGTCGTTTCCGGGACGCGCACCCCTCGACACGGCAACCCTATCGCCACCCTCAGGGGTTACCGCGGAGGAACCGACGCGACACGCCGCGCAGCCACCGAGAAAGATCACCAACCACGCGCCGGCGTCACCCGCCGTGGCACCGACACGCGAGCAGAACCGGTTAGCCCGCGAAGTCCTCCGGACGCACCTGCTCCAGGAACTCGCGGAACTTCTCCACCTCGTCCTCCTGCTCGTCCGGGATCACGATCCCCGCCTCGCTGAGGACCTGCTCCGCACAACGAATCGGCGCCCCGACACGCAACGCCAACGCGATCGAATCGCTCGGACGCGCCGACACCCGCACCCCATCGCCGATCAACAGATCCGCGTAGAAGACATTCTCCTTGAGCTCGGTGATCTCCACCGCCTGCAACGGCGCCTGCAACGCCGCCAACACGTCACGCAAAAGATCATGCGTCAACGGCCGGGCAGGCTTGACCCCCTGCTGCTCATAGGCGATAGCCGTGGCCTCGACCGCGCCGATCCAGATCGGCAGATAGCGGTCGCCCTCGACCTCCCTGAGCAGGACGATCGGCTGGTTGCTGGGCAGCTCCACCCGAACTCCGACCACGCTCAGCTCGCGCACCGCCGCCTCCGTGTCGTCGTCAACCTACGCACCGCGCCCTTCCCTGCACCGTACACGGACCGCGACACGGTCGTCCCATGCGCTACAGCACCACGCCCGCGCAGGAAGGGGTTACCCCGGCAAGCCTACGGCACGCTTCCGGAAAGAGATCTTTCCGCTCCGCCGCCGCCCACCGAGGCCCCCGTCACCGACCCAACGTCGACCGCAGACCCACCCGCACCAACGCCGCGTGCAACTGCTCCGACAACGCCGCCAACTCCCGCGCCGTCTCCGCAGCCCGCGCCCGCGCGGCCGGGTCACTCTGCCGCACCAACGGCGCCACCAACTGCGCGAACAAACCGACCTCCCGGTCCGCCGCCGTCCGATAACCCCGCAGATGCCGCGGCTCCAACCCGTACGCCGCCAACCCCGCAACCGCCGACGCGATGATCAACGCATCCGCGTCGTACCACCCCGGCGGATCCGGCACCAGCACGCCGAGCCGCTCCAGCTCCACCAACGTCGACTCGTCGATCCCGCTGCGCGCCACCAGATCCGCCCGGCCGAGCCGCACCTGCGACTCGGCCGGCTCCGGCGACTCACGACCCGGCACCTCACCATCGGGACCCACCGCGACCAACGCCGGCCGCGTACGCCCCGGCTGCTCACCGGACGAATCCCACTCCGCCAACTGCTCACGGATCACCCGCAACGGCAGATAGCTGTCGCGCTGCGCGGACAGCACAAACCGCAACCGCGCCACGTCGTCCCAGCTGTACTTCCGGTAACCCGCCGCCGTCCGCTGCGGCTCCACCAGACCCTCGGCCTCAAGGAACCGCAACTTCGAAATCGTCGTGTCCGGGAAATCCACCCGCAACTGACCCAGCACCTCACCGATGCTCATCAGCGGCTGGGACCGGGCCGCCCCGGGTGGCGTGGAGGCCGCAGGCTCGTTCACCCCCGGCCGGCCTCCTCCTCCGGGCGCGGACCGGCGATGAACACCACCCGGAACTTACCGATCTGGACCTCGTCACCATTGCTCAACGTGGCCGCCTCGACCCGCTCACGATTCACGTACGTGCCGTTCAGGCTGCCCACGTCCCGCACCGTGAACGTCCCACCATCACGGTGGAACTCCGCGTGCCGACGCGACACCGTCACATCGTCGAGGAAGATGTCACTGTCCGGATGCCGGCCACTCGTCGTCACATCGTGGTCCAACAGGAACCGGGCACCCGCATTCGGGCCGCGACGAACCACCAGCAGCGCCATACCCGGCGGCAACGAACCGGACATCCGGCTCGGCACCACATCGGTGTCCGGCCCCTCCAGCACTTCGTCGAGCGAACCGAGATTGAGCGTCGAAGTGACGTCGAGCGGGGGGAACTCGTCGTCTGGGCGCGTCATGGGACCACCTCACGGATCTGTTCGGTCGGCGTCGGGTAATGGCGGGTCTGGCCGCCGGGCACATGCACACCCGGCGGCTGGCTCCCCGTGCCCGGGAAGGCAATTCCGCAACGCTCAACTATTGGGTTCTCGGTCGACTGGGCGAGCCTAGCCAGCGCCGAAATGCAGGGCAACCGGACGCGCGCAGACATCACACGCACCGGATCAAGCACACTCAGCCTTCGGTGATCTTCTGGTACGCAGCCGCCGTCAGCAACCCGTCCGTCGCCGTCGGATCGTTCGGAGTGATCTCCACCAACCAACCCGCACCGTACGGATCCGTGTTGATCAGCTCCGGCGTGTCACCCAACGCCTCATTACGCGCCGCCACCGTACCGGCAACAGGCGCGTAGATCTCCGACACGCTCTTGGTCGACTCGATCTCACCCAACGAGTCACCAGCCGCGACCACCGCACCCGCCTCGGGCAACTGCACGTACACGATGTCGCCCAACGCGTCCTGCGCGAAGTGCGTGATGCCGACCCGAACCGAACCGGTGCCGTCACCCGCCACCCACTCATGCTCGGCGGTGTATCGCAGATCCTCGGGAATCACCAGACGCGTCCTTCATCCATCGTGCCCCGGACCACCCGGGCCCGGCGCGGCCGCGCCGGTCAGGAGACCGGACGGGCGTGTTCCAACTTGATCGGCGCGTGCAGCGCCGAAACCTCGGCAACCTCACGCTCCCCAAACGTCACGTTACCGCCGTCACCCCGGACCGACGCCACCACCCCACCAGGAATGTTCAACGCCGTACGCATCGTCGCCGGATCACCGATCACCGTGATCGTGAACGGACCCACCAACCGACGCCCCTCCACCACAAGCGACCCGTTCTCCCCATCCAGGAAGAACGTCGACGCGATGATCCGCACCGTCGCCCGGTCACCACCGGAGATCTGCATCGCCTCCGCGCCCGCACCGCGCAGCTCCTGCACCGCGTCCAGCACCTGGTCCGCCGAGATCCGCTTACCACCACTGGTGAACTGCACGGTCAACCCGGGCCCCACGGCCGGCAGCGTCCCCGCCAGGATGCCCAGCTCGTCCGCCCGCCGCGTCGCCTCGTCCAACGCCGCCTGACGACCCTGCTCACCCGAGGCCAACTGCCGCTGACTGTCCTCCAACGCCCGGATGTCCTGCTGCAGGCGACTCTCCCGCGCGTCCAGGTCCGACAGGATCCGCACCAGGTCCTCCTGACGCGTCGCCCCCAACGTCGGATCGGTCGACGTCGTCTTCAACTGCACCACGAGCGTGAAACCCAGCAACGCGAGCAACGCCACGATCATCACACCGGCCGTACTCAACCGGGACCGACCCGCCGGCGCCGCCGGCTCCACGACCGGCGGCGCGTCCTGCACCGGCGGCGCGTCCGAAGGGGCCGGCCCGGCCGACCGCGACACCCCGCCCAGGTCCACCGTCGCACCGTCATCGACAGGGGCCACCCCCGGCTCGTCCACCGACGGCACCGGCTCCTGCGGAGCCAACGGACTCAACTCGTCCGGATCCGGCGCATCCGGCCGTGGATCCGGCTCACCCGCCGGGCCACCCGGACGCACCGGCCCCGCCGGCTGCGGCCAGCCCGTCCCCGTCTCGGTCTGCTCGTCGCTCATCGCATCCAAACCTACGCCCGGAACAGGTGCCGACGGATCGCCGCCACGTTGCCGAAGATACGCACACCGAGCACGACCACCACACCGGTGGACAACTGCCCGCCCACACCCAACTGATCACCCAGATAAACGATCAGACCGGCCACCAGCACGTTCGAGATGAACGACACAACGAACTGCTTGTCATCGAAGATCCGGTCCAGCTTGGCCCGAACCCCACCGAACACCGCGTCCAACGCGGCCACCACCGCGATCGGCAGGTACGGCTGCAACGCCGCCGGCACTGTGGGATCAAGCCACACACCGAGCACCACACCGGCGAGCAACGCCAGCACCGCGATCATCGACCACCTCCGGAGGGGCTGACGGTCGCCGGCGAACCGGACGACCCGGGACTGCCGGACCGGTCACCCGACATGGAAGGGCTCGGACTGACCGACGGCTTGGCGTAGCGTAGCTGCGGCTCCGGTGCCGCCGGCAGGGTGAGGTCATCCGCCTTGCGCACCCCGAACGACAGGCCCGTCTTCTGCGCCACCTCCCGCATCAGCGCCGCGTTACGACTGTCGTCGAACTTGCGCCGCATCGACGACGGGCCGATCGCCGACACCTCGTACGGCCCCGTCACCGGCCGGAAGTCCACAAGCATCGCCTCACCCGCCGACCGGATCGTCGACGTCGCCGTCAACCGCTGCCCGTTGATGGCGATCGCCTCCGCGCCGGCACTCCACAACGCGTTAGCCACCCCCTGCAGGTCGCTGTACAGCACCCGCGGCGGCCCGGCACCGGCACCGGTGACCGCGTCCGCCTTGTCCGGCGCGTCCGCCAGACGCACCACCACACCGTCACCGCGCACCCGACCCAGCCCGGTGCCCGCCTCCAGGTCCCGCAGCCGAGCCGCCGCCGTCCCACTCAACGCCGCGTCCCGCTGCCGGCTGACCTCCTCGCGCAGCTCGTCCGCCCGCGTGGACAACCGGTCGGTCTGACTCTCCCGCTCCTTGATCTGCGCCACCAGACCGGAGCGGGCCTGGCTACGCCCCGGCTCGTCCGCCATCGTCTGCCGGTACGCCACCGCGAACAGGAAACCCAGCATCACCACCACGACCAGGCTGACCGAGCGCGTCGACCAGGCCCGCCAACCCCGGGCCGGCGGCGGCGACGCCGCTCCACGACGGGCGGCCGCCGCGTCGGCGTACCCGGGATCCAGCGGGTTGCGGAACAACTCGGTGAGGAAGTCCGGCGCGTACACCCGGTCCTGCCGACCGCCCCCGGGCCGCGGCGCGCTCATGCCGCCGCTCCCGGGCCGCGCGCCGCGCGCACCAGCCGGTACGCCTGCACCACGTACATGCCGCCGGCCACCCAGTAGAGCACCAGACCCCACCAGGCCAGCCCCCAGCCGATTGCGGCCGTCGCCGTCGCCCCCGCGCTCCACTCGGTGGCCAACAGCAGCACCGGGAACGCCGCGAGCAGCAGGAACGTGGCGGTCTTGCCGACGTAGTGCACGGGCGGCGGGCCGTAGCCGTATCGGCGCAGCACCCCCAGCGAGCCGAGCAGCAGCAGCTCCCGGGCCAGCAGCGCCGCGGTGAACTGCCACGGCACCACCTCCCGGGCGGTGAACGCGACGAGCGTGGCGAGGATGTAGAGCCGGTCGGCGAGAGGGTCGAGCAGTTCCCCGAGGCGGCTCACCTGACGCAGCCGGCGGGCGATCCAGCCGTCGACCCAGTCCGTGGTGCCGCCGACGGCCAGGACGACCACCGCCGCCACGTCCGCGCGGGACACCAGGAACAGGTAGAGGAAGAGAGGTACGCCCAGCAGCCGCCCGAAGCTGATCAGATTGGGCAGGGTGAGCACCTGGTCGCCGGGAGTCTGCTCGCCGGTGTCTCGCGGATGCTCTGCCCGAGCCGGCCGAGGCGACACCGAACCTCCTTCGCGGCACGCTCCGATCCACCCGGGCGGGCGCCGAGGTCGTACGCGCTGTCGGGCCGGCCACCGCCGGCTCCCCCTGCGGCCCCGGACGGGGCCTTTCCCCTGACGCGGCCCGCGATCTCGATGATCACGGGCCGGCTCAGTGCGCTGCCACTATATCGGGCTCCCGCTGACCTGCCCGGCCCCGCCGCTTGGCCGTTGGCGCGACCTTGTCCCATTGTGGCGTGGATCACCACGCGTAGAGCGTCCTAGGATACTAGTGGAAGGGGCCGGCCCGTCAGGCCGTCTGGACCGCCGGGTCCGACTGTTGCTCCGGCACCGTCTGGGTCGCCGCACGACCGAACGCCAGCAACGCCGCCAGGACGTCGTGCTGGGTACGGGGTGGCATCCGGTCCAGGACCACCTGCACCGCCCGTTGCCGCCGCTCGGCCAGCTCCCCCAGGAGGGTCTGCGCCGCCGCCGTCAGCACCAGGCGCACCTCGCGCCGGTCCCGCGGGTCAGCGACCCGACGGAGCAGACCCGTCGCCTCCAGACGGTCACAGAGCCGACTTGCCGAGGACGGCCCCACATCCAGCAGCTCGGCCAGGCGGTTGACGTTCGTCTCCGACCGGCCGCTGATCAGCATCAGCACCCGCAACTGG
Organism: Micromonospora sp. NPDC047521; assembly: GCF_055587305.1. Lineage (NCBI taxonomy): Bacteria > Bacillati > Actinomycetota > Actinomycetes > Micromonosporales > Micromonosporaceae > Micromonospora > Micromonospora sp. NPDC047521. The sequence goes on from NZ_JBVJGN010000015.1 coordinate 118,447, forward strand.
GTAGGCGGCACCTGATGACGCGCGGCCGCCGACTCGAGCACGGCGACCATCGTCTCGGCGGCCGCGGCGATCGCCGCGGCGAGATCCCCAGGTCGCTCCACCCGATGTCCCCTGCCGTCGTCGCGCTGGTGCCCACCCGACGGAGCGGCGGCGATCCTCACCCGCCGTTCCGCTCGCGCGGACCGTGCCAGTCCAGGCAGACCACGACCGCGTCGTCGCGCAGATCGGAATCCGCGTGGTAGGCATGCAGTTCGCGCATCACCGTACCAACCGCCTCGGTCGGCGGCTGCAAGCGTGTGGCGCGCAGGGAACGCGCCATCGCCCGCTGCCCGTACGGCTCCTGCCCCGGCGGCTCGGCCGCCCACACCCCGTCGCTGACCACGAAGACGCGATCACCCGGCTCGAGCTGGAACTCCTGAAGCTCGTAACGGGTCTCCGCGAACATGCCCAGCGGCATCTGCTGCTCCACTTTCACCGGTTCGACCACCGCCCCGCGCAGCCGCAGCAGGTGCGGCGAACCGGCGTCGACCACCCGCACCCGCCCGGTGCGGGTGTCCACCTCCAGCAGCAGCGTGGCCACGTACCGGTGCCCCCGGTGCTGGTAGAAGACGGTGTCCGACGCCAGCTCCGCCTGCTCCACCAGACCACCGCCGGAACGGCGTGCGTTGCGCATCGCGTTCACCGTGACCGCTGTCAGCATCGACGCGGCCAGACCGCTGCCCTCGCCGTTGAGGACCGTCAGGGTGAGCCGGTCACCGTCGAGCGACCAGTCGAAGTGGTCACCCCCCACCGTGTACGCCGGCTCCAGTTGGCCGGCCAGGTGGAACGCGTGGTGCGACACGCTGCGCCCGGGCAGCAGGTCCCACTGCATCTCGGCGGCCATGCTCAGCCGCTCACGGCGGCGGGCCCGGCGGTAGCGGTCGGTCACCCGGTCCGCCGCCCGCATCGCCAGGGCGAGGGCGCCGGCGATCTCGGTGGCCCGGCCCGTGACGGCCGGACCCGGCGCCGAGGGCAGCTCGATGAGCAGCACGCCCAGCCGCTCCCCCCACGCCGTCAGGGGCAGGTACAGCCGGCACGGCCCCTCGTCGGTGATGTCGTGCACCGGTTGCTGGCTGCTGAAACAGCGCTGCGCCACGGTGTGACAGGCGAGGAACCCGGCCGCCGGCAGATCCGGATCCAGCACCGGCCACAGCCCGCTGATCCGGTAGTCGGCCACGAACACGTCCGTGCGTACGGCGCCCAGCGCCGAACGGACCGCGCGGTCCGCCGCCTCCGCCAGCTGGTCGGGCGGAGCCTCGCGCAACGCGCGCGACACCGCATCCGCCCCGTCCACCATGCGTCCTCCAGAAACTTGCTACAGGGCAAGCATCATACGGACGCCCCCGGACAGCCCGTCGCCGCGGTCACTCGTCGCCGCGCACCGCCAGCGCGCCGTAGAACGCGTCGGGCACCTCGGCCGGTACGCCGTCCGGGCGCCACCGGCCGACCGGCACGATCCCGTCCTCCGTCGGCGCCCACCGACCCAGCAGCGGCGCGAACGCGTCCGGCGGACGCATCCGGAACGTCGGCCCCATCATCGCCAGCGCCTGCGGATGGGCGGCCAGCTCCTCGGTGTCGAAGTCCACGGCGAGCAGGCTGCCCGGCGCGGCGGCCTCGTACAACTCGTCGAAGGTGCGGGTCACCGTGTCGTCGTCGAGGAACGCGGCGAGCCCCAGGAACACCACACCGACCGGCCGACGCCCCCACCCCGGGACGAACCGGTGCAGCTGCGCAGGGTCGATCGTGCCGATGTCGGTGGCGTCCCCGAAGCCGTAGCCGGCCCGGTCACTGCCGGCGAGGATGCGCTGCCCGAGCCGGATGGTGACCGGGTCGACGTCGGTGTAGAGCACCGTCGCCTCGGCGGCGACCTCGTGCACGTTCCCCATCGTGGGCACGCCCGCGCCGAAGACGAGGAAACCGTCCACGCCCTGCGCGGCGATCGCCCGCACCGCCCGGCCGAGGAACGCCCGCAGCTCCCGGAAGACCGGCGCGCACGGTCCGTACGCCTGCTCGAAGGCGGTCGCGGCGGCCACGTCCACAGGGAAGTGGTCGGCCCCACCGAGCCAGTAGTCGATCATGCGCGCGGTGCTCGGCTGATCAGGTTCGCCCATCGACGACGCTCCCTCTCGTCAGGTGGTCGCCAGCGTACCGACCCGGGCGCGCGGCGGTATGGCTGCGCCGCGCCCGGGTCGGGCGCGATAGTGGAACCGGCGGGAGGTGGCAGGTGAACTCGGCGAACAGCGCGGCGGTGGTGGTCGGCGTGGACGGCTCGGAGCCCTCCCTGCGCGCCGTGCGCCTCGCCGCCGTCGAGGCCGTGCGCAGGCGTCGGCCGCTGCGCGTGGTGCACGGCTTCATCTGGCCGCTGCTGCGGGTGCCGGACTCCCCCGCGCCGGGCGCCCCACCCGGCGGCGGGCTGCGCCACCAGGCCACGGAACTGGTCAGGGCCGCCGTGGCCGAGGCCGAGGCGACCTCGCCCGGGCTCACCGTCTCCGGCGAGATCATCGACGGCGAGGCGTCGGCCGTGCTGGTCGGCGAATCCCCCACCGCCGCCCTCATCGTGCTGGGCGACCGGGGGCTGGGCGGCTTCGCCGCGCTGGTGCTCGGCTCGGTGGCGGTCCAGGTCGCCGCGTACGCCGACTGCCCGGTGCTTGTGGCCCGCGGCGAGCAACGGCCCGACGAGCCGGTGGTGGTCGGGATCGACGGCTCGGCGGCGTCCCGCCTCGCCGCCGAGTTCGCCGCCGAGACCGCCGAGGCGCGCGGAGTCGCGCTGCGGGCCGTACGCGCCTACCGGCATCCGGGCAGCAGCGGCCCCGGCGACATGCAACCCCTGGTGTACGACGAGACACGGCTGCACGACGAGCGGGAACGCGAACTGGCCGACTCCCTGGACGGGCTGGCCGAGCGACACCCCGGCCTGCGGATGACCGGGCATGCGGTGCACGGCCGCGCCGACGCCGTGCTCGCCGAGGCCTCAGGCACCGCCCAACTGGTGGTGGTCGGCGGGCAGGGGCGCGGCGAGGTCAGCGGGTTGCTGCTGGGGTCGGTGAGCCAGTCCGTGCTGCACCACGCGCGGTGCCCGGTCGCCGTGGTGCGTGGCCCTCGCTGAGCCCCGGGGTTGGCCCGCCGCCAGACGGGTAGACGGCCGCGGTACGCCAACGGCGAGGCAAGGAGGCGGCACATGCCAGGACCACGGCCGGGCAGCAACGCGTACGACAAGCAGCGGGCGCGGATGCGCAACGCGATCGACGACTCCGGACGTCGGGTACCCGACGGCAAGGCCAACCAGGTCGCCAACCGGATCCTGCAGGAGGATCGCGGCCAGCGGGGCGTGGTGCGCGGTGAGCGCACGTACGGCCCCAAGAGCGAGCGCGAACCGGGCGATCCGAAGTGAGGCGGGTGGACCTGGCCGACGGCGCCATCGCGGGCGCCGTCGGCAGCACCGCACTGAACGTGGTCAGCTACCTCGACGTGGCGCTGCGGGCCCGCCCGGAGAGCGACGTCCCGGGCGAGACGGTCGACCGACTGGCCGGCATCGCGCACGTGAGCCTGGGGTCCGGGGACCGGGCGGCCAACCGCCGCTCGGGCCTCGGCCCGTTGATCGGCTACGGGCTGGGCATCGCCGCGGGCGTCGCGTTCGCCCTCTACGCCGGTGGCCGGCGCCAGCCGCTGCCGGTGGCCACGGGACTTCTCGGCGCCGGCGTGATGACCATGACCGACGGGTCCATCACGGCGCTGGGCATCAGCGATCCCCGGACGTGGCGGCGCTCGGACTGGATCTCCGACATCATTCCGCACCTGGCGTACGGGCTGACGGCCGCCGCCACCTGGAACAGGTTGCGGCGGCCGTCGGGTCGAGGTCGTTAGGCCCGGGTGTCGCTGTCGTCCTCGGCCACCGGCTCGCCGGCCGGGCCGTACGGCGACACCTGCCCCTTGGGCACCGGCCGGCCGGCGTCCCCGCGCGACGAGCCACTGTTGAGCGGGTGCCCGGTCGGCTTGGGCCCCTTGCTGTCCTGACTGGTGGCGCCCTTGGCGTTACGCCGGAACTCCTCCTGCTGCGGGTTGACCACTGGTGTCTCCCTCCGGGTACGGCGGGCGGCGTCGACCGCCTCGACGGCGGCATACCCGCCGGGTCCGACGGCATTCCGGTCCCGCTCCCCGCCGGGAGGGCTAGTCGCCGGCCGGGCGGGTACCAGTCGGGTGTGGGCGACGATCGGAACGTGGTGCGGGTCCTGCTGGACCGCCGTGGCGACACCTACGCGGAGGAGGCCGGTATCCGGCTCTCCGACCGACCCGGGCCGCTGTACCAGCTGCTGGTGCTCGCCACCCTGCTGAGCACCCGGATCCGGGCGTGCGTGGCGGTGGACGCCGCGCGGGAGCTGTTCGCCGCGGGCTACCGCACGCCGCAGGCGATGGAGGCGGCGAGCTGGCAGCAGCGGGTCGACGCGCTGGGTCGCGGGCACTACCGCCGCTACGACGAGCGCACGGCGACGATGCTCGGCACCGGTGCCCGGCTGTGCCTGGACCGCTGGCACGGCGACCTGCGGCGGCTGCACCGCGAGGCCCAGGGTGACCCGGCCGGGCTGCGCCGACGGCTCACCGAGTTCCCCGGGATCGGCCCCACCGGCGCCGACATCTACCTGCGCGAGGCGCAGACGGTCTGGCCCGACCTGCGCCCGTACGCCGACCGCCGGGCCCTGGCCGGGGCGAAGCGGTTGGGCCTGCCGGGGTCGCCGGGCGGACTGGCCGGGCTGGTCGACGAGCCGGACTTCGGCCGGCTGGCCTCGGCGCTGGTGCGGGTGGCGCTCGGCGAGGAGTCCGCAGGCGAGGTCACCCGCGTGGCGGCCCGCTGAGGCTCACTTGACCGTCTTGTCGCCCGGGCGGGTCAGGTGCCACACCAGCAGCGCGGCGAGCAGCGCCAGCACCACCACCCCGCCGGAGATGCCGCCGCCCTCCTCGGGGCTGCGGCCGGTGCTGCCGAAGTAGATCACCGCGAGGCCGGCCAGCACCGTGACGAACGTACGCAACCCTCGGTCCTTCACGTACGGCACGGTAGGCCAGGCACCACCTGATTTGTGCCATTTCGAGACTCCTGTCAGTCGTTCGGGTGGCCGTCAGCCCTCGGCGACGAACCCGCGCAGCCGCACCCGGCGTACCGCCCGGTCGGCGACCTCCACCACCTCGAGGGTCAGCCCGGGCAGGCGTACGACCTCCCCCGGCCCGGCGGGCAGGTGCCGCAGCCGCGCCAGCACCAGACCGGCGACAGTCGTGTACTCCCGCGACAGCGGAAACCGCAGCCGCACCCCCAGGTCGGACAGGTCGTGCAGCGGGAAGTCGCCGGGCACCAGCAACGAACCGTCCGGTTCCCGGATCACGTCGTGCACGTCGCGGTCCGTCTCGTCGTACAGCTCGCCGACCACCTCGGCCAGCAGATCCTCAAGGGTCACCATGCCGTCGATGCCCCCGTGCTCGTCGACGACCAGGGCCAACTGCTGGTGCTCCTGACGAAGCTGCCGCAACGCGTCGGCGACCGGCAGGGTGACAGGCAGCAGCAGGGGCGCTCGCCCCCACTGCCCCACCGTGCCGCCACCGGCGCGCACCAGGTCCCGGATGTGCACGACACCTGTCACCTCGTCCAGGCCACCCGGCCCGGTGACCGGCGCGCGGGACCGCCCCGCCGAGGCCAGCCGGCGGACTCCCTCGTCGGCGCGCAGGCCGGCCGGCAGGGCGGTCACCTCCCGCCGGGGCACCAGGATCTCCCGCAGCGTCCGGCCGGCGATGTCGAACGCGCCGGTCAGGATCTCCCGCTGCTGCGCCGACAGGCCGCGCTGGCTGACCAGCATCTCGCGCAGCTCGTCCTCGGTCATCTCCTCCCGGTTGGCGCGCGGGTCGCCGCCGGCCAGCCGCACCACGACGTCGGTGGCGCGGCTGAGCAGCCACACCGCCGGTCGGGACAGCCGGGCGAGCAGATCCAGCGGGCCGGCGCTGAGCAGGGCCCACCGTTCGGCCCGCTGCATCGCCAACCGCTTCGGCGCCAACTCCCCCAACACCAGCGTGACGAACGTCAGCAGCACCGTCACCACGAGCACCGCAGCCGGACGCGCCGCCGCGCCCAGGAAACCCAGCGGGCCGACCAACGGCTCGGCAAGTGACACCGCGGCCGCTGCCGACGCGAGGAAACCGGCGAGGGTGATGCCGAGTTGGATGGTGGCCAGGTAGCGGTTCGGGTCACGGGACAGCCGTACCAGCCGGTCACCCGAACGGGACCGCCTACCCAACCGACGCAACTGCCCCTCGCGCAGCGTCACCAACGCCATCTCGCTTCCGGAGAGCGCGGCGTTGACAAGCACCAGGACGGCCACGAGGGCCACCTGCCCGAGCTGACCGCCCATCGCGCACCCCCTCCAGCCGCCTGAGGTCACTCAACCGCAGCCGAGCCGACCGTGGCCCGGTTTCCGGCGCTCCGGCGGTCAGTCGACCTCCAGGTCGTCGAGCGAGATGGAGTGGGTCATCAGCCAGCGGGCCAGCGCCGTCATGCCGAACAGCCACAGCGGCGCCGACTCGGTGGTGCCGTTCGTGGCGTAGATGGCGAACCGCAGATCCGGCGCTCGGTACGCCTCGATCCGCCACTGGTGCTGCCGGTCCCGCCAGACCGCCGAAGGGTCCATGGCGTCACGGTAGGTGACCGTCACCGGGCCGGGGGCCGGTTAGCGCGGCGAACACCAGCCAGCCGGGGCCACGCCACGACGGTCAAGGGTGCGGGCGGGGCTCGTCGGTGGCCGTGGTGGCTCGTCGCACGCAGTCGCGGAGCAGGACGCGGCGCTGGTCGTGCACGTCGTCCGGTTCCTGGGCACTGGCCGCGTACACGTTGCTGACAGGTGACCAGGCCATGGACATGGCGATGACCATGGCCATGATGTCGAACGGGTCGCCGGAGCGGACCCGGCCGGCGGCCTGGGCCTCGGCGATGGCGGCCACCTTGCGGTCGTCGTAGTGCTGGTGGGTCTCGACGAGGTGCCCGGTGGGCCGGCGTTCGAGGCGCGTCCAGGTCGCCAGTCGGATGAGGTCGGGGCGGCGCAGGTACTCGTCGTAGAGGCGCACGGCCCAGTCGGCAAGGTCGTCGGCGTCGATGGGTACGACGTTGGTGATGCGCTCCAGCGAGCTGAGGAAGATCGCGTCGAAGAGCCGTTCCTTGTCACCGAAGTAGGCGTAGAGCTGTGCCTTGTTGGTGCGCGCGGCCGCCACGACGCGTTCGATGCGCGCCCCGGCGATGCCGTGCTGGGCGAACTCCTCGGTGGCGGCGTCCAGGATGCGCTGGTAGGTCGCGGCGCCTCGCGAGGTCTCGGGCTGGTGCGGCATGTCACCCACCTTAGCAAACAGAACAGTAGGTTTGCTTTGCGCCACAGCCGCACCTACGCTGAAACAGACCGAACAGTCTGTTGGAAGGTTTACCTACATGCGGACCACCACCGGATGGCGGGCAGACGGCGGCGGCGCGCTGCGCCGCACGCCTCTGCAGCGCCGTGACCTGCGCCCGGACGACATCGCGGTGCGGATCGACCACTGCGGCGTCTGCCACAGCGACCTGCACGCCCTGCGCGACCACGACGAGCGGGCCACCACACCACTGGTGCCCGGCCACGAGTTCACAGGCGTGGTGACAGCGACCGGCAGTGACGTGACCACCTTCTCGGTCGGCGACCCGGTCGCGGTCGGCAACATCGTCGACTCCTGCGGCACGTGCGCCATGTGCGGCGCCGGCCAGGAGAACTTCTGCCACTCCTTCCCGACCCTGACCTACGGCGGCACCGACAGGCAGGACGGCTCGACCACCCTGGGCGGCTTCTCCCGCGAGTACGTCGTGCGCGACACGTTCGCGTACCCGCTCCCCTTCGGCCTCGACCCGGCTGCGGCGGCCCCGCTGATGTGCGCCGGCGTCACCGTCTGGGAACCCCTGCGCTCGCTCGGCGTAGGGCCGGGCAGTCGCGTCGCCGTGGCCGGGCTCGGCGGACTGGGCCACCTCGCGGTGAAAATGGCAGTGGCACTCGGCGCCGCCACGACAGTCATCAGCCGCACCCGGGACAAGGGCGACGACGCCCGCCGGCTCGGCGCACACGACCTCATCGACTCCACCGACAGCCACCAGATGGCCGAGGCGCGGGACTCCTTCGACGTCGTCATCGACACCATCTCCGCACCTCACGACCTCGCCCCGTACCTGAAGGTGGTGGCGATGGACGGCACCCTCAGCCTCCTGGGCTACCTGGGCCCGGTCACCGTGGAGGCCACGGACCTGCTCGTCGGCCGCAAGAAACTCGGTTCCGCGGGCAGTGGAGGCCGCCGCTCGACAGCCGAGATGCTGCGGTTCTGCGCCGACAACAACATCACCGCCGACATCGAGGTGCTCCCGTCGGCACAGGTCGAGACGGCACTCGACCGCCTCCGGCGAAACGACGTCCGCTACCGCTTCGTGCTCGACATGTCCGACCTGGACTGACGGGACCGCGGGTGGCGTGCGGCCGGGCCGAGGGCACGGGGTCAGGTGACGACGATCCGGGCGTCGTCGGGCAGCCGTCGGGTCACACCCCGACGGTCGAGCAACTCCAACAGCGGTACCGCCACCCGGCGGGTGGTGTCCAACGCCTGCCGCGCCGCGGAGAGGGTGAACGGTTGGGGCAGCCCGGCGAGCACCCGCACCGCGTCGTCGAGCGCGTCGGGCAGCAACACCACGTTGTCGGCCAGCCGCAGCAGGGCACCGGCACGCACCGCGGCGCCGACCTCCCGGGGGCCCAGACCGAGGGTGACGAGGTGATCCGCCTCGGGCGCGCGGAACGGCCGGTCGCCGTACTCGGCGCGGACGCGCCGCACGGCCCGGGCCACAGGTTCGGGCAGCGCCTCGGCGTCCGCGGCCCCGACCCGCCCGGCATGCACCCGCAGCGGCGGGCGGACAAGCGCCTCGACAAGCACCCGGTCGGGCAGGGCGAGACGTTGCCGCAGCGCGTCCACAGGCATCCCCGGCTCCAGCGGGTGCTCCCGAGCGTGGCGGGTGACCTCCTCGGTCAGCTGGTCGCCGAGGCGCCGCCAGTGCTCCGGGTCGGCCAGCCAGTCACCGGCCACCGGCGCGACGGACACCGGTACACCCATCCGGATCATCGTGTCGACGCGGACCAGCCGACGGCGGCGCAGCTCGCCGGCCAGGTCGGGACGACCGTCCAGGTCGGCGAGGACCTGTGCGCGGGCCGCGGCGGCCCCCCGGCGGGACAGCGGCGGCGGCGCGACGTCCAGCACCCGCACCCCACCTGCCACGTGGTGCCGCCCCGGGTCGCGCAGCAGCGCCCGGTCGCCGACGAGCAGCGGCAGGGCGCGGGCCAACCGCAGCCGGACGGTGTCCGGGCCGAGCGGGCGCACCCGTACCGGCACCGCCGCCGAGCCGACGTGCAGGGTGAGCGTGGCCGGCAGGTCCGCCGCCGGGTCGCCGGTGAGCCGTACGTCGACGACGTCGGTGCGGTGGAACCGGCTCGGGGTGAGCAGCGCGTCGCCCCTGCCGAGCCGGTCGCGGGGCGTGCCGCGCAGGTTGACCGCCACCCGGGCGACGGCCGTGGCCTCGGAGTGTGCCTGGCCAAGGGAGTGCAGGCCCCGGACGCGGATCGGTTCGTCGGTGCCGGCCACCTCCAGCTCGTCGCCCACCCGCAGCCGTCCGCCACCGAGGGTGCCGGTGACCACAGTGCCGCTGCCCCGGACGGTGAAACTGCGGTCCACCCAGAGGCGGACCGGTCCGTCCACGGTGGGTGCGGGCAGCCGGGCGGCCAGCCGGTCCAGGGCGGCCCGCAACTCCGGCAGGCCGGCGCCTGTCACACCGCTGACCGCCACCGCCTCCACCGCGCCGACACTGCTGGCCCCGATCTCGGCCCGGGCCCGCGCCATCGCCGGCCCCGGATCGGCCAGGTCGGCGCGGGTCACCGCCAGCAGGCCGTACCCGACACCGAGCGCGTCGAGCGCGGCCAGGTGCTCGGCGGACTGCGGCATCCACCCCTCGTCGGCGGCGACGACGATCAGCGCCGCCGGCACCGGCCCGACCCCGGCGAGCATGTTGGGCACGAAACGCTCATGCCCGGGTACGTCGACGAAGGCGACAGTGGCGCCGGACGGCATCGTCGTCCAGGCGAAACCCAGGTCGATCGTCATGCCCCGGCGGCGTTCCTCGGCCCACCTGTCGGGTTCCATCCCGGTCAACGCCCGGACCAGTGTCGACTTGCCGTGGTCGACGTGCCCGGCGGTGGCGACGACGAACATGGTCAGTCGTCCCCGTCTGCGACGCGCAGCACCGCCGACCGGACCGCCTCGTCGGCGTCGGCGGGCACGCAGCGCAGGTCGAGCAGGAGCCGGCCGCGTACCACCCGACCGAGCACCGGCTGGTCTCCGGTGCGCAGCGGCGTCGCGTACCGCTCGGGCAGGCTCAGCGCCCACGAGTCCAACTCGACACCGGGAGCGCCTCCGCCGCCGACCACGGCGACCGCCGGCACCACCTCGGCCTTGCGGCCGTCGACACCGAGCCGGTCCCGCAGCCGCTCGACCCGCTGGCGCAGGAATCCCGGATCGGCGTGCAACGCGGCGCGGGTCGGCGTGTCCGGGTGGTGCAGGGTGGCCGCCAACGCGGCAAGGGTGAGCTTGTCCACGCGTACCGCCCGGGCCAGCGGGTGGCGGCGCAGCTCGTCGACCAGGTCGGCGGCACCGAGCAGCAGGCCTGCCTGCGGCCCGCCGAGCAGCTTGTCGCCGCTGGCGGTGACAAGCGAGGCGCCGTCGCGCAGGGTGGTGGTGGCGTCCGGCTCGTCGGGCAGCAGCGGGTCGGCGCGCAGCAGCCCCGAGCCGATGTCGGCGACCACGGGTACGCCGAGGGTGGCCAGCTGTCGCACTCCGGCGGCCGAGGTGAACCCGGTGATCTGGAAGTTCGACGGGTGCACCTTGAGCACGAAGCCGGTCCGCGGACCGATCGCGGCGGCGTAGTCGGCGAGCGTGGTGCGGTTGGTGGTGCCCACCTCCCGCAGTCGCGCGCCGGTGCTCTCCAACAGGTCGGGCAGGCGGAACCCGTCGCCGATCTCGACCAGTTCACCCCGGCTGACCACGATCTCCCGGCCGGCGGCCAGTCCGGTGGCGGCCAGCACCAGCGCGGCGGCACCGTTGTTGACAACGTGCACGGCCTCGGCGTCGGGCACTGCGGCGGCGAGCGCGTCGAGGGCGTCCCGGCCGCGGCGGGCCCGCCGGCCGGTGCCCAGGTCCAGTTCCACGTCCGTGTGACCGGAGGCGGCCACCACGGCGGCGACCGCCTCGGGTGACAGCGGCGCACGGCCCAGGTTGGTGTGCAGCACGACGCCTGTGGCGTTGAGAACCGGGCGGGGCCCGGACGGCGGTAGCGCGGCGACGGCGGCGTCCCGGACGGTCTCGGGGTCGATCTCGCCGCGACGGGCCCGCTCCTGCGCCGTCGCGACGATCGCCTTCACCCGGTCCCGGCCGAGCGTGGCGGTGGCCGCGGCCAGCCGAGGGTCGGCGAGCAGCGCGTCGGTGCGGGGCACCCGACGTCGCGGGTCCACCGGACCGTCGCCCATCACGTCATCTCCTGATGCGGGTTGGCGGAGACGGACGGGAATCGAACCCGCCTGGCCCGGGTCCCGGACCACACCGGTTTTGAAGACCGGGAGGGGCACCAGCCGCCTGAACGCCTCCACCGGCCATTCGATCACACTGCGGGCGGGTCCGCCGGATCAGGTGGAAGATCCATGCTGGTCCGCCGGGCGTCGAGGCGTTCGCGCTGCGGCACCACCGTGTACCGCGGGTCCTTCGCGGAGGCGACACCGCCGTAGAAGATGCCGAACCGGGTGGTGACCGAGGCGGCCAGCAGCGCGGTGCCGGACAGCGCGCCGACCACCCGGCTGCGCCGCCCGAGCAGAGCACCGGCCACCCCGGCGGCGGTCAGCAGCCGACCGGCGCGCAGCAAGCGACCGGGCCGGCCCAGCCGGTAGGGCTCGCTGAGCAGGCCGAGGCGGGTCTCCACCCGATGCGCGCCGTACAGCTCCAGGGCCGCGCCCGCCACCGCCATCCGCCGGGCCGGGCCGGCCTGCGACGGCGGCGCGGCGAGCAGACCCACGCCGGCTCCGCTGGCCAGCGCGCTGCCCGCGAAGATGACAGGCAACTCGGGGTACGCCTCGTGCCACGACGGCACCGCGGTGTCGGCGAGCAGCACCCCGGTGTACGTGGCAAGCGCGGGCGCGGCGCCGGCGGCGAGCAGCCCGGCGGCGTGCCCGACCGGCGGCAACGCCCGACGGGCCAGCCCCAGCAGCCCGTGGCGGGGCAGCACACCTGCGGCCTCGGCGATCGCGGCGACCCCTGCCGCCGGCCCGTACGCGCTGAGGATCCAGGTGCCCATCGACATCGGCGACGTCGGCTTGGCCACCCGGAGCATGTGGTGGAAGCGGGCCGGCCGGCCCAGGTCCCGGATCAGGAAGACCGTGCTGGCGCTGACGGCGGCAAGCGCGGTGGCCCGTCCGGCGCGGCGCAGCGCGGGCCGCCCGGTGAGTTGCCCACCGGCGGCGAGCAGCGACGAGCCGGCGGCCAGGCCACCGGTGAACAGGTATGCGGCGATGTCCCACTTCCACACCGGCGCCTTGAGGATGGGACGACCGTAGTACGACGTGAACTCCGCCTCCGGCACCCGCAGTTCCTCGCCGCCGCCGCGCCCGCCGCGCCGCCGGCCGGTGCGCCCGCCCTCCCGCCGCGCGGGCAGGGCCGCCCCGGCACGCGCCGGTCCGCCGTGGACGTTTCCCTCGGGGACGTCGAGCGGGCCGGGACCCGGCGCGGTCGACTGGTCGCGGAAGCGGCGGAACCTGTCGCCCACCTCCCGGCGGCGTGGACTCACGAGGAACCTCCGACGAACGCGGCGACTGTGGCCGCCGCCATGGCGAGAGCGGCGAGGCCTGCGCGTTTCCACATGGCCGGCAGGTCACGGGTGGTCACGACCGGATCCGGCGGCAGCCCGTACACCTCCGGCTCGTCCAACAA
>NZ_JBVJGN010000016.1:0-106305 GCF_055587305.1 Micromonospora sp. NPDC047521
TACTTTTTTTTTATTTTTGGCCCCGGCCATTTCTTCTTATTCCCCGTATGGCTGCCAAAACCCCCCCCCCCCCCCCCGGGGGGGGGGGGGGGGGGCCCGCCCCCCCCCCCGCCACAGTGCTGTTCGGGTTCGTCGTTGGTGGACGGCCCGGGTCGGTCACCTGAGCCAGGGCAGGCGCCGCACGATGGGCAGCCGGGCCCACACCGTGCCGAGGCCGAGGGTGTCGCCGGCGCCGGTCAGGGCGAGGACGGCGAGGACGGCGGCGTAGATCAGGTGGTCGTCCATGACCGGATTGTTCTCCGGAGGAAGCACCGCGGTGAACATGAGGACCAGCAGCAGCCCGCCGGCGACCGCGGCGACCCGCATGCCGATGCCCAGGATCAGGGCCGTGCCGATCGCGGCGAGACCTGTCATGAAGAGCCAGTCCGCCCAGGCGGCGCCGGCGAAGCCCCGGTAGATGTCGGCGAAGGGGCCGGCGACGGCGTTGCCGAGGAACCCCTTGGTGGGGCTGCCGCCGTCGATCCAGCCGTTCCCGGCCTTGGTGGCGAAGCCGAGCCCGAAGACCTTGTCGATGAACGCCCAGAGGAAGATCCAGCCAAGGGCGATGCGCAGGCCGGCGAGGGTGTACCGGGTGGCCTTGCGGGCCGGGGTCTCGGTGGTGGCGAGGACGCTCGCGGGAGCGGCAAGCGGGGTGCCGTTGCGCCCCGTCGTGGTGTGGCGCTGCGCGGTCCGGGGGAGCTGTGTGGCGGTCATGGCGTCCACGTCCTTTCTCGTTCGTCGATGTCGTCCTCATTCCACAGTTCGCCGGAGTCGTCGAGCAGTGCCGCCGTACCGCAGTTGACGGGACCTTCGGCCCCCCTGTACGCCGTCGGCCTGTTTCGCTGCGATCAACCCGTTGACACCGCCGTGCTCCGCCCGGAACCATCAGCGGCAGTCCACAGCCCTCGCCCTCATCGTCACGAGTTCCATGACAACGATGTCAGGCCGACTCCAAAGGAGAGCGCATGCCCCCTGCGCGTCCCCTGTCTCCCCGACTGGTCGCCGCGACGACAGCACTCCTGCTGCCCGTGGGAGTACTCGTCGCCGCCCCCCTGGCCAGCGCCGCGCCTCCGCCACCTGGCGCCTTCAGTTCCTCGTTCGAGTCGACCGACCCCCGCCCCGCGGCGAGCACAGTGGAGGTCGACGCGAACGGAAAACCCGTCCAGGGCAACCTGAGCGGCACCCCCATCACCCTGCCCGGCAGCCTGCTCGACCAGGTCAGCGCGGTGACCGCGAGCGGTGAGAACGCGCCGAACGAGGTCGCCGCCAACCTCAGCGACGACGACTCGTCGACCAAGTGGCTGGTCTTCGACGAGACCGGCTGGGTTACCTACCGGCTGGCGAAGCCGGCGACGGTCCTGCGGTACTCGCTGACCTCCGCAAACGACGCCCCCGGCCGGGACCCCCGGGACTTCGTCGTGCAGGGCTCGACCGACGGCAGCACGTGGACCGACCTGGACCGGCGGACCGGCCAGACGTTCGGCGGACGCTTCGCCACCAAGGTCTACAGCTTCACCAACACCACCGCGTACGGCTACTACCGCCTGAACGTCACCGCGAACTCCGGTGACACGCTCGTGCAGCTCGCCGACTGGAACATCAGCGACGGCTCCGACGTCCGGCCTCCGGCCACCCCGATGGTCACCGAGGTCGGCGCCGGCCCGGAGGGCGGCTACACCACGAAGCCGGGCGTCGGGTTCACCGGGCTGGGCGCGCTGCGCTACTCCGGTGGCGCGGAGGGCGACGGCCGCTCGTACGGCACCAACCTGCTGTTCGACGTGGACATCCCGGTCGGCCCGCGGACCCGGCTGTCCTACAAGATCTTCCCCGAGTTCACCAACGGCGACGCCAGGTACCCGTCCACCTACGCCGCAGTCGACCTGCGCTTCACCGACGGCAGCTACCTGAGCCGGCTCGCGGCAGTCGACCAGCACGGCTACCCGCTCACCGCCACCGGGCAGGGCGCCTCGAAGGTGCTCTACGCCGACCAGTGGAACGCGGTGCAGGCCGACCTGGGCACCGTCGCGCGGGGCAGGACGATCGACCGCATCCTGCTCGCGTACGACAACCCGCAGGCCTCCGGGGTCACCCGCTTCCAGGGGTGGCTCGACGACCTCGCGGTGACCGCCTCGCCGGCGCCGATCGACGGCTCGCGGCTGACCAACTACGTCGACACCCGGCGTGGCACCAACTCCACAGGTGGGTTCTCGCGGGGCAACAACCTGCCGATCACCGCCGTGCCCAACGGCTTCAACTTCTTCACCCCGGTCACCGACGCGACGTCCGACTCGTGGGAGTACGAGTACCACCGGGTCAACAACGCGGAGAACCTGCCGATGTTGCAGGGCCTCGCGATCTCCCACGAGCCGAGCCCGTGGATGGGTGACCGGAACCAGATGTCGGTGATGCCTGTCGCCGGCGACCGCCCGCTCACCGGTGCGCCGTCCAGCCGGGCGCTGGCCTTCAGCCACGACGACGAGACGGCGCGGCCGGACCTGTACCGGGTCGCGCTGCGCAACGGCCTGACCGCCGAGATGGTCCCCACCGACCACGCCGGCATCATGCGGTTCACGTTCCCGGCGGGGCAGCCGACCGGCAGCCTCGTGTTCCACAACGGGACGTTCACCATCGGCGCGGACGGCACGTTCACCGGCTGGGTCGACAACGGCAGTGGCCTGTCGGCCGGCCGCAGCCGCATGTTCGTGTCCGGCGCGTTCGACAGGGCGCCGACGGCGACGTCCGCGACGTCCGCGACCTTCGACGTGACCGCCGAGCGTCAGGTGACGATGCGGATCGCCACGTCGTTCCTCTCCGTCGACCAGGCGCAGCGCAACCGTGACCTGGAGGTCACCGGCCGCGGCTTCGAGCAGATCCAGGCCGCCGCCACGGCGGCGTGGAAGGACCGGCTCGGCCGGGTCGAGGTACGCGGCGCGACCGAGACGCAGCTGGTGACGATGTACTCCAACCTGTACCGGCTGAACCTGTACCCGAACTCGCAGTCGGAGAACACCGGCACCGCCGCCGCGCCGCGCTGGCAGTACGCGAGCCCGGTGTCGGCGCCGACCGGCACGTCCACCGCCACCCGGACCGGCGCGAAGATCGTCGACGGGCAGATCTACGTCAACAACGGTTTCTGGGACACCTACCGGACCGTGTGGCCCGCCTACGCGCTGCTCTATCCGGATGTGGCGGCCCGGATCGCCGACGGGTTCGTCCAGCACTACCGCGACGGTGGCTGGATCGCCAGGTGGTCGTCGCCCGGCTACGCCGACCTGATGACAGGCACCAGCGCGAACGTGGCTCTCGCCCAGGCGTACCTCACAGGGGTCAAGCTGCCCGACCCGCTCGCGGCGTACGACGCGGCGGTGAAGGACGCGACGGTCGCGTCCGGACGCGGCGCGGTCGGCCGCAAGGGCATCGAGACCTCGCTGTTCCTCGGCTACACGCCGACCTCCACCGGAGAATCGGTGTCGTGGGCGCTGGAGGGCTACATCAACGACTACGGCATCGGCAACATGGCCGCCGCGCTGGCCAAGGACCCCGCCACGCCGAAGTCGGAACGCCAGCGGCTCACCGAGGAGTCGCGGTACTTCCTGGAGCGGGCGCGTAACTACGTGCACCTGTTCGACCCGAAGACGAAGCTCTTCCAGGGGCGCGACGCCGCCGGCACGTTCCTCGCCGGTGACCCGCTGGACTGGGGTGGCGTCTACACCGAGACCAACGGGTGGAACTTCGCCTTCACCGCCCAGCAGGACCCTCGGGGCCTGGCCAACCTGTACGGCGGTCAGAAGGCGCTGCGGGACAAGCTCGACACGTTCTTCGCCACCCCGGAGAACGCCGACCGCCCCGGCGGGTACGGCGGGATCATCCACGAGATGCTCGAGGCGCGGGCCGTGCGGATGGGTCAGCTCGGCATGAGCAACCAGCCGTCGCACCACATCCCGTACATGTACGACGTCGCGGGTGCCCCGGCGAAGACGCAGTCGATCGTGCGGGAGCTGCTGCGCCGGCTCTACGTGGGCAGCGAGATCGGCCAGGGCTACCTGGGCGACGAGGACAACGGCGAGATGTCGGCGTGGTACGTCCTCAGCTCGCTGGGCATCTACCCGTTGCAGGCGGGCTCGTCGCAGTGGGCCATCGGCTCGCCGCAGTTCACCAGGATGACCGTGCGTCGCCCGACCGGTGACATCGTGGTCAACGCGCCGAACAACAGCACCAGGAACGTGTACGTGCAGGGCGTGAGCGTCAACGGCAAGAAGCAGCGCGGCGTGTCGGTGGACGTGTCCACCCTCGCCCGGGGCGGCACCATCGACTTCCAGATGGGCCCCAACCCGTCGTCCTGGGGCAGTGGGAAGAACGACGCCCCTCCGTCGCTGACCAGGGGCGACGACGCGCCGAAGCCGTTGCAGGACACCACAGGCCCCGGCCTCGGCACCGCGACCGCTACCGGCGGGCAGGACGCGGCGAAGCTGTTCGACGACTCGTCGACCACGCAGCTGACCTTCGCCTCGGCCACCCCGCAGATCAGCTGGGCGTTCCGTGGCGGACGGCAGAAGCCGACGTCCTACACCATCACGTCCGGGGCGAGCGCCGGTGATCCGGCGGACTGGCGCCTCCAGGGCTCCAACGACGGCATCACCTGGAGCACAGTCGACTCCCGCAGCGGTCAGGTGTTCCGGTGGCGCAACCAGACCCGCCCGTACACCATCGACAGGCCGGGACGGTTCGCGCAGTTCCGGCTCGTCGTGACCAGGACCGTAGGCGGCGCGCAGACGAACCTCGCCGAGATCGAGCTGCTCGCCGGGGGAGACCTCGACCTGTCCGGCGGCGACGTCGCGGTGACCGCGGCGGATGGCGTGCGGGCGACGGCAGGCGTACCGGTCTCGGTGCCGCTGGCCACGGTCACCGGTGGCACCGCAAGCGGCTACCGGGCCACCATCGACTGGGGTGACGGCACGCCTGTCACCGAGGGCACCGTGACGCCCAGCTCGCGGGCCGTCTACCGGATCGGCGGTTCGCACACGTACGCCACGCCGGGCTACCACCAGGCGAACGTCATGGTGACCGACGGCGCCAGCCAGAGTTCCGCGACTGTGGGCGTCGACGTGGCGTACGTCCCGAAATCCGGCCTGACCGGCGCGTTCGACAGCGTCTGCGTCGGCGACGAGGGAGTCCTCGCGGCCGACTGCGACGCCAAGTCGTGGGCGTACTCGCGGGCCGCCCTGGCAGCGGCCGGCGTGACCCAGGGCGAGCGGCAGCAGGTGCCGGGCACCGAGCTGCGGTTCACGTTGCCGGTGATCCCGCCGGGGCAGCCGGACAACGCCACGGGCAACGGCGCGACTATCGACCTCGACCTGCCGGCCGACGCGCGGACCATCTCGTTCATCGGCGCCGGCACGCAGGGCAACCAGAGCACCACGGGCACGGCGACGTTCAGCGACGGCAGCACCGCCAGCATCCCCATCCGGATGAGTGACTGGACGTTGGGCGGCAACCCCAACGGCACCCCGTCGTACGACAACATCGTCGTCGCCAGGCCCGCGTACCGGCTCAGTGGCACGAGCCGGGACGGCGCCCAGCCGTTCCTGTTCGCCACCGCGCCGTACCAGATCCCGCAGGGCAGGACGCTGGTCTCGGTGACCCTGCCGACGCAGACCGGCGACCCGCGCTCGGCGGGCCGGATCCACGTGTTCGCCGTCGCCGACGACGGCACGCCGGCCGCCGCCCTGACGACCGTCGCACCGAACGCCCAGACGGCCACCGCCGGGCAGACGTTCGCGGCGAAACTCGGTTCGGTGACCGGCGGGGTTCCCGGCGCCACCGGCTACCGGGCCCGGGTCCAGTGGGGTGACGGCACGGTTCCGGACGACGTGACTGTCGACGCGTCGGGTGCGATGACCGGTCAGCACACCTACGCGCGCGAGGGCACCTACACGGTGCGGGTCACGGCGTGGGACACCCGCTCGAGCGGCACCGCGAGCTTCACCGTGACCGTGGCACGTGGCGGGGCGCGGCCGGCGATCGCGCTTGCCGCGTCCGCGACTGTCGGCACCGGGGACGCGGTCACCGTCGACGGCAGCGGGTTCGCCGCCGGCGAGCAGGTGACCGTCAGCGTCGGGACGGACCCGGCGCGGCGCACGACCGTCGCGGCCTCCGCGACGGGGACGGTGCGGGTCTCGGTGCCGACGTCAGGTGGCGCGCTGCCGGGTCGCTACGCCGTGACGGCCACCGGCGCGTCCTCGCGTACACCGGCGACGGCGACCGTCCAGGTCACCGGTGAGGCGCAGGCGCCGACCTACCGGCCGCGGGTGGCGTTGCTGAGCACGTCCGGTCCGCGCGGGGCGTCGGTCACGCTCGACGGTTCCGGGTTCGCACCGAACGAGGCGGTCACCGTCACCGTCGGCGACGGCCTCGCGGTCAGCACCGTACGCGCGAACGGTGACGGTGTGCTCGCCGGTGCGACGGTAAGCGTTCCCGGTACGGCGAAGGTGGGCGCGACAAGCGTCACGCTCACCGGCGCCACGTCGGCGACGACGGTGTCCCGGCCGTTCACCGTCACCGCCGCGAGGTGAGCCGCAGGTAGCGCAGCCGCGTCGGGCGGGCCGTGACCACGGTCCGCCCGACGCGGGCACGGCGGAGAGATCGTGCCGCCCGGGCGGTGGTCGGCGCGGGGCAGCGGCGCGTCGACCAGGTCGCGCGGCGGGCCGGTCGGGGTCAGCGGGCGGCCAGTCGCAGGTGCCACCGCGAGCCGTGGTCGGTGAGCCGGACGATCGCCAGCGGCTCGACGTCCACCTGCCGGTACGTCGCCACCGGCAACCCCAGGGCGTGCACGACGGCGACCCGGATGACGAGCGGGTGGGTGACGGCGGTGATTCGCTGCCCGCTTCCGCGTTGCCCGTCCAACCAGCGGCCGACCCGCTCCCGCAGCGCGACGACCGACTCGCCACCGTGGGGCGCCGCCTCCGGTGCCGACAGCCACTCGCGTAGCGCCCGGGGCTGGTCGGTGGCGACCTCGTCGAGGGACCTGCCGGTCCAGTCGCCGTGGTCGCAGTCGCTCAACGCGGCCTCGACGGTGGGCGCGAGGCCGAGCGCGCCCGCGGTCTGGATGGCCGCGACCGCCGGACTGGACACACAGACGTCGGCGACGCCCAGCTGCCCCCGGCGACCGGCCTCGGCGGCGGCCAGGGCGAGAGCGGCCCGTAGGCCGCCCTCGTCCAGGGCGTCGTCCGTGCCGCCGAAGCGGGCCCGCCGTTGGGCGGCGGTGTGGGCGTGTGCGACCAGCCGCAGGCTGGTCGTGGTCACCCGGTCGGTGCCGCGCCCGTGGCCCGAGGGTGGCCGTGCCGCATCAGGGCCGCGAACAGCAGGCCGATCCCGGTCCAGAGCACCACCTGGGTGCCGAGCGAGGCCAGCCGGAAGTCCCACAGCAGGGTCGCGGGGAAGTCGGCCGGGACCTCCTGGAAGGACGGCATCACCACATAGGACACCGCGGTGACCAGCAGGAATCCGCCGACTGCCGCAGCGGCGCGCAGCTCCGGCGCGTCGGTGCCGACCGCCCGGTAGCCCAGCGAGCCCGCCCAGACCGCCACCAGGCCGAGCACCACCATCAGCAGGTAGGTGACAGTGCGCTGGTTGATGGTCGCCGGGTCACCCACCGCCGGTGGGTTCGCCGGATATTTGAGGAACGGCACGATGACCGCGCCGAGCAGCGCGGCGCCGGCCAGTGGCAGCCCCGAGCGGCCGTCGTCGTGGACGCGCCGACGGCGGGCCAGCAGGACGTACGCGGTGGCCAGCAGACCACCCATCGCGGCGCCGAACAGGCCGGTGGCCAGGAAGAGACCTCCGCGCTGACCGTTCCGGCCGACCAGGGTGTCCTCGTGATCGTGCCCGCCGGCAGCCGGTTCGGCGTGCGCCGCCGCCGCCTCCTCGATCGCGATGGCCGCCTCGACGTGGGGTTCACCCGCGACGTACGCGAACACCCCCGCGAGCAGGCCGGCCACCAGCCCGGCGAGCAGGCCACGGGCGAGGACGGTGACGAACGGGGGAGCGGTGGTGGTGGTCAGTGGCACGGAACGCCCAGCAGGTGCCGGCCGTCGTGCATGAGCTCGTGCAGGAACATGCCACTGCGCGAGACGGCGCCCTGGTCGAAGGCGACGAGGTAGGCCAGCAGGGCGAGCGCGGCGACCGTCGCCAGGACCGTCCACAGCAGACGTGCGGTGCCAGCGGGATGAACCAACGGCTGGCTGGACGTGGAACTGGACATGAATACACGAACCTCCCCGGGGATGACGCGTCCCCATCGCAAGGCTGCGGACGACCGAGCGTCCTGGCTCGCGGGCTCCGGTGATGCTGGAGAACCGCTCACAGTGGCGCGACCGCGCCGGATTCACACCGGCTTCCCTCGCGTCGCCGCAGATAGTGGGTCGACGGTATCGGTGCCGCCCCGGGCGGTCAACCCGGCTCCGCGAGCCCGGCCGCGCCGACCGGGCCGGCGTTCGTCGAGATGGATGATCGGTCGACATTCGTCCTACCAAAACCGCCCGTCGGCACCGTGCCCGTCGGACCGCCGGCCCCCTGAAGGGGCACAAAGATATGATGCTTGACGGGAAACTGTTACCGCTAACATGGGTCAACCGAACGAGCGGGGTCTGGGTTGAACGTGAGCGTGTCAGGGGTGGGGTCGATGACTCCCGGCGAGCCGGTCGGGCGACCGGACGTCGTCGACGCGCACCACCACCTCTGGGTCCGGGCGCGGCACCCGCAGCCCTGGATCGACCCGGACACCATGGCCGCGATCGACGCCGATTTCACCCCGATGGACCTCGCCCCGGTCGCGCACGCCGCCGGAGTCACCCAGACCGTCGTCGTGCAGTCCGTCGCGACCCGCACCGAGACACCCGAGCTGCTGGGCATCGCCGCCGCCGATCCCCTCATCACCGGGGTCGTCGGCTGGGTCGACCTCACCGCCGCCGACGTCGCCGACCGTCTCGACCGGCTCCGGACGGGCCGTGGAGGCGAACGCCTGGTCGGCATCCGCCACCTCGTGCAGTCCGAACCCGATCCGGCGTACCTCGACCGTCCGGACGTCCGGCGGGGCATCGCGGCCGTGGGCGCCGCAGGCCTCACCTTCGACCTGCTGGTACGCGACCACCAGTTGCCCGCCGCCGTCCGGCTGGTGCGGGACCTGCCCGACACGCGGTTCGTCCTGGACCATCTCGGCAAGCCCGCGCTGGGGCGCGGCGACCTCGGCGACTGGCCCCGGGACCTCGGCGCGCTCGCCGCCGAGCCCAACACGGCGGCGAAGCTCTCCGGCCTGGTGACCGAGGTGGACGGGCCATCCTGGACGACTGACGATCTGCGACCCGCCGTCGAGCACGCGCTCGACGTGTTCGGGCCGGACCGGCTGATGTTCGGTTCGGACTGGCCGGTGTGCCTGCTCGCCTCGTCGTACCTCCGCTGGATCGAGGCCCTCACCGACCTGCTGGAGCCGCTCGGCGACGACGAGCGTGCGGCGATCTGGCGACGGACCGCTCGTCGCGCGTACCGGCTGCCCACGTCGTGACCCGGCGGATCTCGCGGGCCGCCGCGAGATCCGCCGCTCGTCCGCCCGCGTCGTGGGAGTACGCCCGGCGACCCCGGTCCTCGACGCCCTGCCGAGGCATCGTGCCTGGTCGATAGCATGGTCCTGCTGGGCGGCGGTCAACTGTGGACCGTGGCCGTGCTGGCGTGTGCCGGTTGATCAGACGTATGCGGCTCGTCTGTCGAATAACGGAGCCAAAACCTGGCGGTAAGACCTTGGCAACATACGTGAATACGTGGCATGGTAACGCCTGATCGATGGAAACATCCGACCTATCTCGACGGGTGATCCGGGCTACCGCTCGTGCTCTCCCCTGCGGGGTGGCTCGGTTTCTGACAAGCGCCCCGCTCACCGGCGGTGATCCGTCGGGTGCCGGCGCCACGGTTGGGGAGGTCGGATCCGACGATGAGTACCGTCGAGGCAACCGCCGGCAGGCAGCGCGGCGAGATCAGCGACTGGTTCCGGGAACGGATCTCCCACGCCGTCTCCGAGTTCACCGC
The DNA here is from genome assembly GCF_055587305.1 of Micromonospora sp. NPDC047521. NCBI lineage: Bacteria > Bacillati > Actinomycetota > Actinomycetes > Micromonosporales > Micromonosporaceae > Micromonospora > Micromonospora sp. NPDC047521. The sequence continues at coordinate 10,117 of NZ_JBVJGN010000016.1, forward strand.
CGCCACCGCGCTCGTCGTCCTGTTCATCGCGCTGAGCGTCGCCAGTCCCTACTTCCTGACGGCGGACAACCTCTTCAACATCGGCGCGCAGACGGCGGTGATCGCCATCATCGCCGCCGCGCAGACGATGGTCATCATCACCAAGGGCATCGACCTGTCGGTGGGGTCGGTCGCCGCGCTCGCCGGCGTCGTCGGCGCGATGGTCGTACGTGACCTCGGCTTCCCGCTCTGGGCCGCGACGGCTGTCGCGGTCGGCGTCGGCGCCCTGGCCGGGCTGGTGAACGGGCTGCTGATCACCGTGGCCCGGATTCCGCCGTTCATCGCGACACTGGGAACGATGTCGGTCGGTCGCGGCCTGGTCTTCATCATCACCGGCGCGGTCGGCGTGTACGGGCTGCCCCGGTCCTTCCAACTGCTGGGCAACGGCGAGATCATCGGCATCCCGTTCGCCGTGGTGGTCACCGCGCTCGTGGCGGTCGGGGTCGCCTTCCTGCTCTCCCAGACCCGCTTCGGCCAGTACACGTACGCGATGGGCTCCAACCTGGAGGCGACCCGCCGCTCGGGCATCCGGGTGGGTCGGTACCTCACCGGGGTGTACGTGCTGGCGGGCGTTCTGGTCGGGCTCGGCGGCATGATCGCCGCCTCCCGCGTCAACTCCGGTCAACCCAACTACGGCATCTCGCTGGAGCTCGACGTCATCGCCGCCGCCGTCATCGGCGGCGCCAGCCTGTTCGGCGGGCAGGGCCGGATCGTCGGGACGATCATCGGCGCGTTCCTCATCGCCCTGGTGCGCAACGGCGCCGTGCTGCTCGACATCAGCATCCACTACCAGCAGGTGATCGTCGGCCTGATCATCTGGGCCGCCGTCTACTTCGACCAGTTCCGCCGCCGGCGGCTGGAATCACGGGGTTGACATGCCATTTCGGAAGTCCGAACGAGGAAGGACACACACCATGGCACACACCACCACCAGCCGGCGGGTCCGAGGCCGACTTCCGCGTACCCGGGCCGTGCTGGCCGCCGTCGCGGCGACCGCGCTGCTCAGCGCCTGCGGCGGGGTCGAGGTCCGCGACGGGGGCGACGGCGCGACCAGGGACGCGGCCGGGCCACTGAAGCTCGCCGTGGTGCCCAAGGCCGTCGGCGCCGACTACTGGAACACGGTCAAGGCGGGCGCCGAGTGCGCCGCCCAGCGCGCCGGCAACGTCACCGTCCAGTGGGACGGGGTGACCACCGAGACCGACGTCGAGGGGCAGGTCAACCTGATCCAGAACTTCGTCACCAAGAAGGTCGACGGGATCGTCTACGCGGCCACCGACTCGCGGGCGTTGGCGCCGGCGACCGACCAGGCGCTCGGCGCCGACATCCCGGTCGCGATGATCGACTCCGGCACCAGCCCGCAGCCGTCGGAGGTGCCGCTCTTCGCCACCGACAACAAGGCGTCGGCCGTCGAGGCCGCGAAGTTGCTCGCCAGCGAACTCGGCCCCGGCAACCACGACGTGGCGCTCGTCGAGTTCCAGCCCGGGTCGCAGACCAACACCGAGCGGGTCGAGGGTTTCAAGGCTGGCCTCGCCCAGTTCCCCAACCTCAAGTTGGTCGGCCAGCAGCCCAGCCGCAGCGACGTCAACGAGGCGCGGCGGGTCACCGAGAACATCCTCACCGCCAACCCCAACCTCGCTGGCATCTTCGCGGCCAACGAGCCGAGCGTGCTCGGCGCCGCCCAGGCCGTCCAGGCCGCCGGCAAGTCCGGCAAGGTGGTCATCATCGGCTGGGACGCCGCCCCCGACGAGGTCGCCGGCCTGCGCAACGGCCAGATCTCGGCGCTTGTCGTGCAGAACCCCTTCAAGATGGGCTACTTCGGCGTCGACAAGATGGTCAAGCACCTGCGGGACAAGGCGCCGTTGGCGTCGGCAGACACCGGCGTCACGTTCGTCACCAAGGAGAACATCGACTCGCCGGAGACCAAGGCGGTGCTCGAACCCAGCTGCGCGAACCCTCCGGTGCAGTGATGGCCACGACTCCGACGGCCGCCGCCGAGGCCGACGAACGGCCGCCGGCCGGGGAACCGCCGGTCCTTGAGGCCCGGGGCATCGTCAAGCGCTTCGGGCACGTCGAGGCGCTGCGCGGCGCCGACTTCACGGTCCACCGGGGCGAGGTCGTCGCGCTGATCGGTGACAACGGCGCCGGCAAGAGCACGCTGATCAAGACCCTGTCCGGTGTGCACCCGCCCGACGAGGGCGAGATCCGGGTGGGTGGCCGTCCGGTGCGGTTCTCGACCCCTGTCGACGCGCGTCGCGCGGGGGTGGAGACGGTCTACCAGGATCTCGCCGTCGCCGACGACCTCAGCGTGGCGGCCAACCTGTACCTGGGACGGGAGATCGTGCGCTCCGGCCCACTCGGGCGGCTCGGCCTGCTCGACAAGCGGGCCATGCGGCAGGGCGCCGCCGCGGCCCTGGACGAGTTGGGCGTACGGATCCCCCGGGTCACCACCCCGATCGCCATGCTGTCCGGTGGGCAGCGGCAGTGTGTGGCGGTGGCCCGGGCGATCATCTGGGCGACGAACGTGGTCATCCTCGACGAGCCCACCGCGGCGCTCGGGGTCGTCCAGACCGGACGGGTGCTCGACGTCGTCCGGCGGGCGCGGGACGCCGGCATGTCGGTAGTGCTGGTGAGCCACAACATGCCCCAGGTGCTGGAGATCGCCGACCGGGTCGAGGTGCTGCGACTGGGCCGACGTGCCGCCCGGCTGCGCGCCGACCAGGTCACCACCGACGACCTGGTGGCGGCGATGACCGGGAGCGCGGAACGGGATGCTCGGTGACGGCGGTCGGGGCCGACGGCGGCGGGGTGGGCCGGTGACCTGTCGCACGCCGCACCTCACCGCGCTGGGCTTCGGCGCCGCGCAGGGTGGCAACCTCTACCGGGCGACGTCCGACGAGGACTTCGCCGCGGCGGTGGACACCGCGTGGAACGGCGGCATCCGGTACTTCGACACGGCGCCGCACTACGGGCTCGGCCTGTCCGAGCGACGCCTGGGGGAGGCTCTGCGCTCCCGACCACGCGACGAGTACGTGGTGTCGACGAAGGTCGGCCGGCTGCTGGTGCCGTCGCCCGATACCGCGCACCTGCGGGATCCGGAGGGCTTCGCGGTCCCGGCCGACCACCGGCGGGTCTGGGACTTCAGCCGCGACGGCGTACGGCGGTCGTTGGAGGCGAGCCTTCGGCGTACCGGCCTGGACCGGATCGACATCGTGTACCTGCACGACCCGGACGAGCACTGGGAGCAGGCCGCGTACGAGGCGGTGCCGGCGCTGGTGGAACTGCGGGAACAGGGGGTGATCGGCGCGATCGGCGCCGGGATGAACCAGTCCGCCATGCTCGCCCGGTTCGTGACGGAGACCGATGTCGACGTGGTGATGTGCGCCGGCCGGTTCACCCTGCTGGAGCAGGGCGCGCTTGTCGACCTGCTCCCCGCCGCGCAGGCACGCCGGGTCGGTGTGGTGATCGCCGGGGTCTACAACTCCGGGCTGCTGGCCCGGGACACCCCGCCGTCCGACGCGGTCTACAACTACCAGCAGGCCCCGCCGGAGGTGATCGAGCAGGCCCGCCGGACAGCGCGGGTGTGCCAGTCGTACGGCGTCACCCTGCCCGAGGCGGCGTTGGCGTTCGTCCGCCGGCATCCGGCCGTGGTCTCGACAGTGGTCGGCATGCGCGACGAGGCGCAGGTGACCGAGACCCTGCGCCGCTCGGCCGCCGAGGTGCCCGATCAGCTCTGGACGGCGCTGTACGAGGAGGGGCTGCTCGACGTGCGGGCGTGAGGGCGGGCGGTCACGGGCCGGCGGCCTCGCCGTTGGTGTCGGCGTCGTCGGGCAGCTCCTGCAACGACTCCTCCACCCCGATCAGGTGGTTGGCCATCCGGGTGCGGGCGCGGTCGGGGTCGCGTGCCACGAGGGCCTTCAGGATCGCGACGTGCTCGTCGTGGGTACGCCGGTCCGCGCCCTCCTCGTGCAGGCTGCGCCAGAGCCGCCCGCGCAGGGTGCGCCCGGCGAACGCCTCGATCAGGCCGACGAGCACCGGATTGTCGGCGTGCACCGCGATGATCCGGTGGAAGGCGATGTCAATTTCCATTATGCGTTCGTGGTCCTGCGGCGAGCGGCCGGCGATCCGGGCCGCCTCTTCGAGCAGTTCTCCCGCCTGGGCGAGGGCCTCGTCGGTGATCCTGGTCGCCGCCAACCCTGCGGCCTCGCACTCCAGCAGGCGCCGGACGGTGTGGATGTGCCGCGGGTCGCCCTGGCCCTGGAAGTCCACGACGAAGCCCATCGGCGCCAGCAGCTGCGGCGCGTCCAGGTTGGTGATGTAGGTGCCGTCGCCCTGCCGGATGTTGACGATGCCGAGGATCGACAGGGCCGACATCCCCTCGCGCAACGAGCCCCGTGAGACGCCCAGCGACTCGGCGAGGTCCTTCTCGACGGGCAGCCGATCCCCGGGCTTGAACGTCCCTTCGAGGATCATCCGCTTGATGCCGTTCACCACTTCGTCGGTACGGGACACGACGCGACACCCCCTAACGGCCGGCGGGGGTGGCCGTCCCACCCGCGATGACGTACGGCTCCGGAGATGACACGGTAGCCGGGTCCGCCGCCGCCCAGTAGTGGCCGTCGGGGAACCGGTACAGCGCGATCGACTCCTGACGCATCCGGGTGGAGTAGCCGGGCTGCCCGGGCAGGACGTAACCGCTGCCCGAACCGGTGTCCCGTACGACGCACGGGTCGGTGAAGTGCTCGTGCAGGTGGTCGACGAACTCGGTGACCCGGCCGGTGAGGTCTCCGGAGACCGCGACGTAGTCGAGCACCGAGACGTGCTGGACCATCTCGCACAGGCCGACGCCTCCCGCGTGCGGGCACACGGGGACGCCGAACTTCGCGGCGAGGAGCAGCACAGCGACGATCTCGTTGACACTGGCCAGCCGGCCGGTGTCCAGCTGGCAGAAGTCGATGGCCCCGGCCTGGAACAGCTGCTTGAACATCACCCGGTTGTGGCAGTGCTCGCCGGTGGCGACGCCGATGGGCGCGACGGCACGGCGGACGGCCGCGTGGCCGAGGATGTCGTCGGGGCTGGTGGGTTCCTCGATCCACAGTGGCTTGAACCGGGCGAGAGCCGTCACCCAGTCGATGGCCTGACCGACGTCCCACACCTGGTTGGCGTCGATCATGAGGTGGCGGTCCGGGCCGAGGATCTCCCGGGCGATCGTGCACCGGCGGATGTCGTCGTCGAGGTTGGCGCCCACCTTGAGCTTGACGTACCCGTAGCCGGTGTCCACCGCCTCCTGGCACAGCCGGCGCAACTTGTCGTCGCCGTAGCCGAGCCAGCCGGCCGAGGTGGTGTAGGCGGGGTAGCCGGTGCGGTGCAGCTCGGCGAGGCGGTCGGCCTTGGTGCTCTCCTTGGCGCGCAGGATGGCGAGCGCCTCGTCCCGGGTCAGCGCGTCGGACAGGTAGCGCAGGTCCGCGATGTCGACGAGCTGCTCGGGGGACATGTCGACGAGCAGGCGCCACAGCGGTTTGGCGGCGAGCCGGGCCACCAGGTCCCAGGAGGCGTTCAACACGGCGGCGAGGGACAGGTGCACGACGCCCTTCTCCGGGCCGAGCCAGCGCAGCTGCGAGTCGGAGGTGAGCAGGCGGTAGACCGCCCCCATGTCCGCCGCCATCGTCGTCACGTCCAGGCCGACCAGGCGCTGGGCCTGGTGGACCGCCGCGGCGGCGACGATGTCGTTGCCGCGCCCGATGGTGAAGGTCAGCCCGTGACCGGCGAGCGGCGCACCCGTGTTGTCCAGACCGTCGGTGTGCAGGACGACGTACGCCGCCGAGTAGTCACCGTCCTTGTTCATGGCGTCGGAGCCGTCAGCGGTCAGGGAGGTGGGGAAGCGGACGTCCTCGACGGTGACGGCAGTGATCTGCGGCATGCGCTCCTCGCCCGGCTAACGAAAGATCGGATGATGCCTGGGAGTGTACGGACGCCCGATCAGGGCCGTCAACGATGTCGATCAACGTCTGGGCCCAGACATCCGATGTTTCCCGGGCTCCCTTCCAGCCGATGAGAGGGCTCCCCGGTCAGCTCTGGCGCGGGATGAGGCCCGGTACGCCGTACTGGCGGTCGAGGACCTGCATGGCCGCGCCCGCCGCGATCACGTCCGCGCCCAGGCTCGACAGGGTGACGTCGGTGACCAGCCAGTCCGCGCGGGGCACCTGGGTGTGCACGGCCTCCTGGACCGCCGCGAGGTAGGCCCCCTGGTGCCGTAGGAGGTCGGCGCCCGCCAGCACCACGTGGGCGAGGTCGAGGGTCTGGAGCAGGTTGACCACCCCGACGGCCAGGACCCGGGCGGCCCGTGCGATGTCCCCGGCCTCGGCGGCCCGGTTGTGTACGATCTCCAGACACCCGTGGCGTCCACACACGCAGCGCGGACCGTCGAGGTCGACGACCGTGTGGCCGAACTCGCCGGCGTTGGTGTGCGCTCCCCGGTGGGCCGTGCCGCCCAGCCAGAAGCCGCCACCGATGCCGGACTCGACCATGATGAGGACCGCGTCACCGAAGGTCCCGCCGCGCCGCCACGCCTCGGCCGTGACCCCTGCGGTGACGTCCTTGTCCAGGTGGACCGGCAGGCCCAGGTGCGCCTCCGCGAGCGTGCGCAGCGGTACGTCGTGCCAGTGCCGCAGGCCGTGGGCGTCGCGGACCAGGCCGTTCTCGTGGTCCAGTGGGCCGATCATGCCGATCCCGACGCCGGTGAGTCGGCCCCGCGGCTCCCAGCCCGCGATGATCGCGTCAATGCCGGTGCGCAGGGCGTGCAGCAGGTGCTCCGGTGTGAAGTCGCGGGGGAGCGGGCTGACCGCCGAGTGGTGCACCCGGCCGGCCAGGTCGACGAGCACGTGGCGCAGCGTGCGCCGGGCGACGTGCGCGCCGATGGCGTACCGGCTGTCGGGGACCAACTCGTAGACGACGGCGGGTTTGCCGATGCCCGGACGGCGCACGCCTGCGGACCGGATCAGCCCGTCGGCGGTCAGCCGGGCGATGACCTTGGAGACCGCCTGCGGGGTCAGGCCGGTGGCGGTGACGACCGTCGACCGCTCGAACCTCGGCACGGTACGCCCCACAGCCATGACCAGCGCCTGGTTGTAGCCGCGCAGGAACGTCACGTCGGCTGTGGTGCGCGTCATCCCACCACCCTATTACGCAACGCTGTTGCTAAATTTTCTCGGTGGATGGACTGAGCAGAAATCGACGCCTCGCGGCGGTGGCCGCCCTGGCCCTGGGCGGCGTGGCGGTCGGCCTGACCGAGTTCGTGGCGATGGGCCTGCTGCCCGACATCGCGCGGGGACTGCTTGCGGGGCAGTACGCCCAGTCGCCGTCCGACGCGGTGGCCCGGGCCGGCTGGATGATCACCGCGTACGCGCTGGGGGTGGTCGTGGGCGCTCCGCTGATCGCCGCGCTGAGCGCGCGCCTGCCCCGCAAGAAGCTGGTGCTCGGGCTGCTCGTCCTCTTCGCCGTCGGGACCGTCGCGTCGGCGACCGCGCCGACGTTCGACCTGGTGCTCGTCGCGCGGTTCGTCGCGGCGCTGCCGCACGGCGCCTACTTCGGGGCGGCAGGTCTGCTCGCGGCGGCTCTGCTGGGCCCCGGCAACGAGGCCCGTGGCTTCGCCGCAGTGCTCAGCGGGTTGACCGTGAGCAACGTGGTGGGCGTACCCCTGATCACCCGGCTCGGGCAGGAGGCCGGCTGGCGTACCGCGTACCTGGTCATCGCGGGGGTCTTCCTGCTCACCCTGCTGGCGGTCCTGGCGGTCGTCCCGGAGGTCGCCGCCGCGGTGGACAGCTCTCCGGCCGCCGAGCTGCGGGCCCTGCGGACCCGGCAGGTGTGGCTCGTCGCGGCCACCGGGGCGGTCGGGTTCGCCGGTTTCTTCGCGGTCAACACGTACATCGCCCCGGTCACCACCGACGTCGCCGGCCTCGCCGCCGCGACGGTGCCCTGGGCGCTCGTCGCCGTGGGCCTGGGCATGACCGTCGGCAACGCGCTCGGCGGCTGGCTCGCGGACCGGGACCTGCGCCGTAGCATGATCGTCGGCTTCGTCGCGATGATCGTGAGCATCACCGTCTTCGGCCTCGTCGCGTCGAACCCGGTCGGCCTGTTCGTGGGGGCGTTCCTCGTCGGCGCGACAAGCCTCTACCTCGGCCCGGTCCTTCAGGCGCGACTCATCACCGTCGCCCCCGGCGCCCAGCTCATGGGCGCGGCCATGAACCAGTCGGCGATGAACATCGCGAACAGTCTCGGCGCCGCCCTGGGCAGCGTCGCCATCGCTGCCGGGTTCGGCTACCTCGCACCCGCCTGGGTCGGCGTGCTCCTGGCCGTGCTCGGCTTGGGCCTGGCCGGTGTCAGTTTCGCCGCCGAGCGCCGCTCGCGTACCCCCGAGCCGATCGCCGTCGCCAGCTGAACGCCTGCCGTGACGGCAGTCACCGACACGCCCGACACCGAGATGTGGGGTGTGACAACCACGGTGTCCCTATATATGGTGTCGAGCGCAGCTGGTTCGGCCGCTCATCCGGAGTGGTCGAGGCAAGAGGGAACCCGGTGGAAATCCGGGACTGTCCCGCAGCGGTGAGTGGGAACGACAGCCGTCAACAGCACTGGGCCACCACACGGCCTGGGAAGCGACGGCCGGTAGGAGACCGGCGAGACCGGTCGCGCCCGCGAGTCCGAAGACCTGCCAGCGCGCCGTACGCCCGCACCCGGGCGAACGGCGGTCCGAGGCCGCGTGGGACGGCCGACGCCACCTGACGCACGCCGTGCCGGCGTGGCGTCCGCCGGTGTCTGTCTCCTCGTGTCCGGACCATCAGGTCTCGAACTCCGAGGAGCGAGTGGTGACAGTCACCGAGGTAGTCCCGACCGCCAGCGACACGGCGCCACGCCGCACGCAGATGCGGGTCCGCAAGCGCGACGGCAGCACCGAACCGGTGGACGTCAACAGGATCGTCCGGGCGGTCGAGCGGTGGTCCGACGACCTCACCGACGTCGACCCGCTGCGGGTCGCGACCCGCACGATCAGCGGCCTGTACGACGGGGCGACGACAGCCGAACTGGACCGGCTGTCCATCCAGACCGCCGCCGAGATGATCGGCGAGGAGCCGCAGTACTCGCGCCTGGCCGCCCGGCTGCTGGCCGCGTACGTCGACAAGGAGGTCCGCCGGCAGGGCGTCACCTCGTTCAGCGCGGCCATCCGCACCGGTCACGCCGAGGGACTGATCGGCGACGAGACCGCCGCGTTCGTGGCCGCGCACGCCGCGACGCTCGACGCCGCAGTCGACCCGGACGGCGACCGCCGCTTCGAGTACTTCGGGCTGCGCACGGTCTACGACAGGTACCTGCTGCGCCACCCGAGCACCCGACTGGTGCTGGAGACCCCGCAGTACTGGCTGCTGCGGATGGCCTGCGGCCTGTCCACCACCCCCGACGAGGCGGTCGGCTTCTACCGGCTGATGTCCAGCCTGGCCTACCTGCCCAGCTCGCCGACCCTGTTCAACTCCGGCACCAGGCACACCCAGATGTCCTCCTGCTACCTGGTCGACTCCCCGCGCGACGAGCTGGACTCGATCTACCAGCGGTACGCCCAGGTCGCCAACCTGTCCAAGTTCGCCGGCGGCATCGGCATCGCGTACTCCCGGGTCCGGTCCCGGGGCGCGCTGATCCGCGGCACCAACGGGCAGTCCAACGGGATCGTGCCGTGGCTGCGCACCCTCGACGCGAGCGTCGCCGCGGTCAACCAGGGCGGCCGGCGCAAGGGCGCGGCCTGCGTCTACCTGGAGCCGTGGCACCCGGACATCGAGGAGTTCCTGCACCTGCGGGACAACACAGGCGAGGACGCCAGGCGCACCCACAACCTGAACCTGGCCAACTGGATCCCGGACGAGTTCATGCGCCGGGTCGAGGCCGACGGGATGTGGTCGCTGTTCGACCCGCACGAGGTGCCCGAGCTGCCCGACCTGTGGGGGGAGCGGTTCGACGTCGCGTACCGGGCCGCCGAGGCGCAGGGCCGCTACGTGCGGCAGGTGCCGGCGCGGGAGCTGTACGCGACGATGATGCGCACCCTCGCCCAGACCGGCAACGGGTGGATGACCTTCAAGGACGCCGCGAACCGGCTGTGCAACCAGACCGCCGACGACGGCAACGTGGTGCACCTGTCCAACCTGTGCACCGAGATCATCGAGGTGTCCAGCGACGCCGAGACCGCCGTGTGCAACCTCGGCTCGGTGAACCTCGCCGCCCACCTCGCCGACGGTGACCTCGACTGGGAGCGGCTGCGCGCCACGGTACGCACCGCCGTGACCTTCCTCGACCGGGTCATCGACATCAACTACTACCCGACGGCGCAGGCGGCGGCGAGCAACCCGCGCTGGCGCCCCGTCGGGCTCGGACTGATGGGCCTTCAGGACGTGTTCTTCGCCCTGCGGCTGCCGTTCGACTCCGCGGCCGCCCGGGAACTGTCCACCCGGATCAGCGAGGAGCTGTACCTGACCGCGCTGGAAACCTCCGCCGACCTGGCCCGCCGCTTCGGCGCGCACCCGGCGTACCCCCAGACCCGCGCCGCGCGCGGCCAGTTGCAGCCCGACCTGTGGGGCGTCGAGGGTACGCAGACCGCGCGCTGGGCCGCGCTTCGCGAGCGGGTCCAGGCGTACGGGCTGCGCAACTCGCTGCTGGTGGCGGTCGCCCCGACGGCGACCATCGCGTCGATCGCCGGCTGCTACGAGTGCATCGAGCCGCAGGTGTCCAACCTGTTCAAGCGCGAGACCCTGTCGGGCGAGTTCCTCCAGGTCAACAGCGCCCTGGTCCGCGAGCTGAAGGCCCGTGGCCTGTGGACCGAACCGATCCGATCGGCGATCAAGCGCGCCGAGGGCTCGGTGCAGGACATCGCGGAGCTGCCGGCCGGCGTCCGGGAGCTGTTCCGCACCGCCTGGGAGCTGCCGCAGCGGGCGTTGATCGACCTCGCCGCCGCCCGGGCCCCGTTCATCGACCAGTCGCAGTCGCTGAACCTGTTCCTGGCCTCGCCGACCATCGGCAAGCTCTCCTCGATGTACCTGTACGCCTGGAAGGCCGGCCTGAAGACCACGTACTACCTGCGATCGCGCCCGGCCACGAGGATCCAGCAGGCGACAGTGGCCGTCGTCGCGCCCGCCACGTCCGTGACTGTCGGCGCTGCCGACGCCGAGACGCTGGCCTGCTCGCTGGAGAACCCCGAGTCGTGCGAGGCCTGCCAGTGACCGCCGCCGACCCCACCACCGACCCCGGCACCACCGACACGAGGACCACGCACATGCTGCTCGACCCCGGGATGGATCTCACCCTGCGCCCGATGCGCTACCCGCACTTCTTCGACAGGTTCCGCGACGCCATCCGCAACACCTGGACCGTCGAGGAGGTCGACCTGCACGCCGACCTCGCCGACCTGGACAGGCTCTCACCTGCCGAGCGGCACCTGGTGAGCCGTCTGGTGGCGTTCTTCGCCACCGGCGACACGATCGTCGCCAACAACCTGGTGCTCAACCTCTACCAGCACGTCAACAGCCCCGAGGGCCGCCTCTACCTGTCCCGGCAGCTGTTCGAGGAGGCGGTGCACGTCCAGTTCTACCTGAACCTGCTCGACACGTACGTGCCCGACGAGACCGAGCGGTTCGCGGCCTTCGCGGCCATCGAGAACATCCCCTCCATCCGGCGCAAGGCGGAGTTCTGCTTCCGGTGGATCGACTCCCTGCACGATCTGCGCGAGCTGCGGACCCGTGAGGACCGACGGACGTTCCTGCTCAACCTGATCTGCTTCGCCGCCTGCATCGAGGGGCTGTTCTTCTACGGCGCGTTCGCGTACGTCTACTTCCTGCGCTCCCGGGGCCTGCTGCACGGGCTGGCCTCGGGCACCAACTGGGTGTTCCGCGACGAGTCCATGCACATGGCGTTCGCGTTCGACGTCGTCGACACAGTCCGCGCCGAGGAGCCCGACCTGTTCGACGACGACCTCGCCGACCAGGTCCGCGAGATGCTCACCGAGGCCGTCGAGTGCGAGGTCCAGTTCGCCGAGGACCTGGTCGGCCAGGGTGTGCCCGGTCTGACGCTCACCGACATGCGGGAGTACCTCCAGCACGTCGCCGACCGGCGCCTCGCCCAGCTCGGCATCTCGCCGCACTACGGGTCGGCGAACCCGTTCGCCTTCATGGAGTTGCAGGACGTGCAGGAGCTGTCGAACTTCTTCGAGCGGCGGGTCTCGGCGTACCAGGTGGGGGTGACCGGCACCGTCGCGTTCGACGACGACTTCTGACAGCCGCACACCCGTGATCATGACGACCAGCGGGCAATGGTGGGTTGAGGTGGTTTCCGAGGGGTACCCCGGCCCAATGGGGTCCGGTCCGGCGCGGCTGTGGACCGGGACGCGTCGGTGCGACCGGATACGGAGGCTACCTGTGACTCAACTGGCAACCCGAGAGGCAGTGGAGGCCAGGCAGGACGAGGTGCAACGGCGGGGGCGCGGGCTCGGCTGGATGAGTCTCGGTCTGGGCGTGGCACAGCTGGCGGCGACGGACACTGTCCGCCGGATCAGCGGGGTGGACGACTCCCCGACGTCCCGGACGGTGGTGCCGCTGGTCGGGGCGCGGGAATTGGTGCACGCGGCCGGGCTCCTGACGAGCCGGCGAAAGAGCACCTGGGCGTGGACCCGGGTCGCGGGCGACGCGATGGACCTGGCCTCGCTCGGAATGGCCATCGCCCACCGTCGCGGGCGCCGCCGGCGTCGTCTCGTCGGTGTCACTGGCGCCATCGTCGGGATCACTGTGGTGGACCTGCTGACCGCCGTGCAGGCCACCCGGGCGAAAAGGATCGCGGCGGCACGAGGCTTACGCGAAGGAGGCTCCATGGAGCTGACAGCCACGACAACCATCCGCAAGGCCCCGCCCACGGTCTATGCGTTCTGGCGCGACCTGGGCAACCTCCCGACGTTCATGGCCCATCTCGAGCAGATCCGCACCACCGGTGACCGTACGAGCCACTGGTCCGCCAGCGCTCCGTTCGGCAAGAACGTCGAGTGGGACGCGGAGATTGTCGACGAGACGCCCGGCGAGAAGATCGCGTGGCGGTCGACCGGGAACGCGGATGTGCCGAACGCCGGTACGGTCCGGTTCGTTCCCGCCCCGGACGGGGTGAGCACCGAGGTGCACGTCGTTCTGTCGTACGACATCCCGGGCGGCGCGGTCGGCAAGGCGGTCGCCAGGTACTTCGGCGAGGAACCGCACCAGCAGCTCGACGACGACCTGCGCCGGCTCAAGCAGGTGCTGGAGACCGGCGAGGTGGTCCGATCCGACGGTGCCCCGTGGGGCAAGCGGGCCCGCAAGGAGTTCCCGCAGCGTCCGGCACAACCGCTGTCGGATTCCGAGCTCGCGAAGGGAGCGGACGCGTGAGGGCGAACACCTGGGCCGGCCGCAACAAGGTCAAGGTCCGTGACGTGCCGGATCCGAAGATCCTGAACGAGCGCGACGCCATCGTACGGATCACCTCCACGGCGATCTGCGGCTCGGACCTGCACCTGCTCGACGGGTACGTGCCCACGATGCAGGACGGCGACGTCATGGGTCACGAGTTCATGGGCGAGGTGATCGAGGTCGGCCGGGGCGTCGATCCGGGTCGGCTGCGCGTCGGGGACCGGGTCGTCGTGCCGTTCCCGATCGCCTGCGGTGCGTGCGGAGCCTGCGCCGCCGAGCTGTACTCCTGCTGCGAGAACTCCAACCCCAACGCGGGGATCGCGGAGAAGATGTTCGGTCACCCGGTCGCCGGGATCTTCGGCTATTCGCATCTGACCGGCGGCTTCGCAGGAGGTCAGGCGCAGTACGCGCGGGTGCCGTTCGCCGACGTCGGCCCGCTGAAGATCGAGTCTGACCTGACCGACGAGCAGGTGCTGTTCCTCTCCGACATCCTGCCCACCGGCTACATGGGTGCCGAGATGTGCGACATCCAGTCCACCGACGTGGTGGCGGTGTGGGGTGCCGGCCCGGTCGGCCAGTTCGCGATGGACAGCGCCCGGGCGCTCGGCGCCGCGAAGGTCATCGCCATCGACAAGGAGCCGTACCGGCTGCAGATGGCCGAACGGGCGGGCCACACACCTGTGAACTTCGAGGAGGTGGACGTGCGGTCCCGGCTGCTGGAACTGACCGGTGGGCGGGGACCGGACAAGTGCATCGACGCCGTCGGCATGGAGTCCAGCCACGGCAGCGCGCACGTGCACGCGTACGACCGAATCAAGCAGGCGGTCCGTTCGGAGACCGAGCGCCCGCACGCGCTGCGGCAGGCGATCCTGTCGTGCCGCAGCGGCGGCATCGTGTCGGTGATCGGCGTGTACGGCGGCTTCCTCGACAAGTTCCCGGCCGGGGCGTGGATGAACCGGGCGCTGACCCTGCGCACCGGTCAATGCCACGTGCAGCGCTACATGAAGCCACTGCTGCAGCGCATCGAACGCGGGGAGATCGATCCGACCCGCGTCATCACCCACACCCTGCCGCTCGACCAGGCAGAACGCGGCTTCGAGATCTTCAAGAACAAGCAGGACAACTGCGAGAAGGTCGTCCTCAAACCCTGACCACCACCCGCATCCGGCCGCTGTGGAGTGTGGTGGCCGGATGCGGGTCGGCGCACTGTCCCGCGGGGATGTCCCCATCCGGCATTGTGCGGTGGGACGGGCGACACCGAACGGCGGGAGAGGGTCACAAGGTGGACCCCGCCCCGTGGCGGGCCATTCTGGACGAGGCCGTGTCGCGTGTCGGTTCGTGCGAGCGGAGCCGTGCCCAGACCGCCGCCTTGGCTGGCAACGGACCTGAGGATTTCGCCCCTGCCGTGTGGCACCGAGACCGCCTGACAGTCGAATTCTTTGCCATCCGTCTCTCACCTCACCTCATGATTCGGGCTATTGGTCCGGATGCCAGGAGCCGGTTATCGTGGGCGTCGGTGGGTAGGCACCGGCCGTGAGCAGGCCAACCGACGACATCGGCACCCGGTCGGACACCAGCCGTGCCGTGGCGTTCAGCGACGCCGTCTTCGCCATCATCATCACGCTGCTCGTGCTGGACCTCCGGGTGCCGGACGTACCCCCCGGTCGCCTGCTGGCCGGGCTGCTGGAGCAGTGGCCGAGTTACGTCGCCTATCTCGCCTCGTACGCCTACGTGGCCGTCGTCTGGCTGAACCACAAGGGCGCGTTCAATCGCATCAAGGAGAGTGATCGGGGCCTGCACTGGGTGAACCTCCTCGTCCTGTTCACCACCGCGCTGCTGCCGTTCCCGACCGCCGTCGTCTCGGACGCGCTTCAGAAACACGACCAGCAGGACCAACGCGTGGCCGTCGCCTTCTACGCGCTGGTCGGCGCGCTGCTCTGCGCGAGCTGGCTGGCGTTCTTCCACTACCTGGCTCGGCGCGAAGACCTGCTCCAGGAGGAGGTGAGTGAGCGGCACTTCCCCGCCGAGCGGGTGCGGGCACTCGTCGGAGTCGTTCTCTATGCCGTTGCGGGGCTCATCGGGTACCTGGTCGCACCGCTCGCCGGTCTGGTCATCTTCGTCGTGCTGCCGGTGTTCTACGCCGTCACCAGCGCCGGTCTGTACCAGATGCCTCTCACCCGCCGGATCACCCACCGCCCTCCGCCATCCGGCTGAGGGTGGGCGATTTGCTGGGAAGTTGTCGGTACGGTGGCGCTACAACATCTCCAGCGGTTGCGGGCCGTCCGGCGGCGGGAACGCCGTGTCGAGTGCGGCTGCGTCCTCCTCGGTCAGCTGCAGGTCACCCGCTTCCGCGTTCTCCCGGGTGTGTTCGGGCTTGGATGATCGCGGAATGGCCGCGACCATCCCCTGCCGCAGCACCAAGGCCAGCGCGACCTGAGCGGGCGTGGCCTCGTGCCGGGCGGCGACCTCCGCGACCTGGGGGTGGCCGAGCAGTCGCCCCTGCTCGATCGGCGAGTACGCCATCACCGGGATTCGGTGCTCGCGTAGCCACGGCAGCAGGTCGTATTCGGGACCGCGGCGGGTGAGGTTGTACAGGATCTGATTCGTGGCGCAGGCGCTCCCGCCGGCGTCGAGGAGATCGGCCATGTCTGAAGCATCGAAGTTGCTCACACCCCACTGCCCGATGTCGCCGGCGTCGACGAGTTCGGTGAACGCCTCGATCGTCTCCGTGAGCGGATGTGTGCCGCGCCAGTGCAGC
Source organism: Micromonospora sp. NPDC047521 (assembly GCF_055587305.1). Taxonomy (NCBI): domain Bacteria; kingdom Bacillati; phylum Actinomycetota; class Actinomycetes; order Micromonosporales; family Micromonosporaceae; genus Micromonospora; species Micromonospora sp. NPDC047521. The sequence continues at coordinate 26,371 of NZ_JBVJGN010000016.1, forward strand.
AGGTAGAGGTCGATGTGGTCGACGCCCAGTCGCTGCAGGCTGCGGCGGCAGGCCTGCACGGTTCCTCGTCGGCTGGCGTTTGACGGCAGCACCTTGTCGACGAGGAACACGTCGCCGCGTCGGCCGGTGATCGCTTCGCCGACGAGTTCCTCGGAAGCGCCGTCACCGTACATCTCCGCAGTGTCGATCATGGTCATGCCCAGGTCGAGCCCGGTGCTCAGGGCGGCTATCTCTTCCCGCCGCCGCGCGGGCTGCTCACCCAGGTACCAGGTTCCCTGGCCGAGCACGGGCATGGTCTGGCCGGACGGTAGCTCGATCGCGGTGGTAGCGGGGGTCATGTCGACCTTCCTGGAACCGATAGCGAATGGGTTGCCTGCGTTACCCGCTGCGACGGGCAGCACACCCCCGTCGCGGGAACCTTCTCCGCGCACGACATCGCTGTGCGGCGGGCGTGCTCGGCGGCGTTCGCTGGCCCGTTTCCGGGAAGGCCTCCGCGAGTGAGCGATACGCTGCCGACGGGGCGGCGTCACGAAGGAGGCCGCAGAGATGGCGCAGAGCCAACAGGCGCTGACCGGCAAGCGGGTCGCGTGCCTCGCCGCCGATGGGGTGGAGGATGTGGAGTACACCCAGTCCCGGGCCGGGTGGATCAACAGGTGCAGGTCGACGACGGCCTCGTCACCAGCCCGCAACCCCAGCGACCTTCCGGCCTTCTGCGCCAAGATCGTCGAGGAGTTCGCCAAGGGTGAACACGTCCGTCAGATGGCGACGGCCTGACCCGATGGGGCTCAGGGGCCGGGCGCTCAGTCCTGAGCTTCGGCCCGGCGGGTCTCCGCCGACCGAACGACGCTGATTGATCCCTGAGGGCCGAGGGACACCTGCCGGACAGTGCCGGGGATTCGCCACCCTCGACGCAGCCCGATCCGGTGATTGCTCGGGGTTTACCCCGCGCGACCCGGTCGAGCCGGAACGCTGAACGGGTGGAGCAGCGATCGGGACTACCGGCGCGGGGACGGGTGCTGTCCGTCAGCCGTGCCCTGTGGTCGCTGGCTGTCGGTGTCGTCGCCGGGACGGCCAGCGCACTGATCGGGGCGCCGGAGCTGACGCCGCTGGTGATCTGGACGATCGCGGCGGGCACGATCCTCGTCTGGGTGTGGCGGGCCAGCTGGTCGGCGAGCCCGGAACGCACCGAGCAGCTTGCCGAGGCGGAGCAGCACTCCCGTTCCACCGACGCGGCGATCCTGATCGCGTCCGTCATCAGCCTCGTCGCCGTGGCCGAGGCGCTCGTCCGCGCCTCGAACCAGCAGGACATGCTTGCTGTCACGCTGGTGATCCTCAGCGTCGTCGCGGTGGTCCTGGCGTGGGCGCTGGTGAACACGGTCTTCGCGTTCAAGTACGCCCGGCTGTACTACCGCGACGACGGCGGCATCGACTTCAAGGGGGATGATCCACCGGCATATGCCGACTTCGCGTACGTCGCCCTCACTGTCGGCATGTCCTATGCACCGAGCGAGAACGAACCAAGCAGCAACCGCGTGCGCCGGGTCGCGCTCGGGCACGCGCTGCTCTCGTACGCCTTCGGAACTGGCATTCTGGCGGTTGCCGTCAACCTGGTCACCAACCTGGGCCAGTCGTGACCGGCTCCGAGCGTCGCCTGCCCCCGCTGCTGGAGCGGATCCGCGTGGGCGAGATCGACCCGAGCTTCCTCATCACCCACACCATGGCGGTGGATGACGCCTGCGGCGGATGAACGCGCTGGTCGCCGGGAGGGGGGCGGTGGTCCCCCGGCGGGTCGCCACGTCGACCGGCCCGGACGCCCCACGTGACCGCGAGCGGAACGGATGGGAGCGTGCGATGCCGGTCGCCGCCGCCTGGGAAGTCGGTTGATGACCACGAGGATGATCCTCGTGGTCGCGGTGGCCCTGGCTGTCGCAGCAGGCCTGCTGGCCAGCGTGCTGATCCAGTGTCGGGTCGGTGGTCGTCGCCACCGTTGGCTACTCGGGCCGCTGTACCGCGCATCCCGGCGCCCCGCCGTCGCCGTGCTGCTTCTCGCGGCGCTGTACCTGGGAGTCCGCGCGTACCCCGGCGCGGGACAGCACGTCCTCCGGCACGTCGTCGTGGTGCTGCTGATCGCGAGCGTGGCATGGCTGGTGCTTCGCGCCCTGCACATCGCCGAGAGGGTCGCGTTCAGCCGGCTGCCGGGCGAGACGAGGGCCGACCGCCGTATCCGGCGTGCCCGCACCCAGATCCGACCAGTACGGCGCCTCACCTCGGTCGTGGTGACGGTCGTGGCGATGGGCCTGATCCTCACCACCTTCCCTGCCCTGCGCGCCATCGGGCTGTCCGTGCTCACCTCGGCGGGTGTCGTCGGGGCGCTGCTCGGCCTGTCCGCGCGCACCGCGCTCGGCAACGCCTTCGCCGGCATTCAGGTCGCGTTCGCCGACGGCCTCCACGTGGGGGACGTCGTCGTGGTCGACGGGCAGTGGGGGCGCGTCGAGGAGGTGAAGCTGACCAACGTGGTCATCCGGCTCTGGGACGACCGGATGCTCATCCTGCCCACCACCTGGTTCACCGAACACCCCTTTCAGAACTGGACCCGCCACGAGACCCGGGTGGTCGGCGAGATCCGGCTCCACGTCGATCACACGGCCGACCTGGACGACCTCCGCGCCGAGACGAGGCGGCTCGTCGAGTCGTCACCGCTGTGGGATCGGCACCAGTGGGTGTTGCAGATGGTGGACGCGACACCCCAGACCGTCGTCGTCCAGGTCCAGGCATCGGCGGCCGACGGGCCGAGCGCCTGGGATCTGCGCTGCGACCTGCGCGAGAGCCTCGTCCGGTACCTGCGCGACCACCACCCCGAGTGGCTGCCCCGCACTCGCAACGAGTACCACCCGTGAGCCCACCCGGCTCAGCGCCGGCAGTTGACCAGCCTCAACGAGCAGCTCACGAATGACCAGCATCGACCACGTTGCGGACCTGAGCGCTGTCGCTGAACCTGGCGGCGAGCGTCCGTCCGCTAGCGTGTGGCCACATGGGATCGGTGGACATCTTCCTGGCGGTCGTGGTCGCCGCGGCCAACCTGGCCGTCGCCGCGGTGCTGCTCGTCAGGAGCCGTGGCGGCAGAGAGGTGCCCCGGATCCTCGGGCGCCCGCAGGCCTCCCCGCGCCTGCGGGCCGCGATGCACGTCTGCGTGGGGCTGGGGCTGGGCGTCGGCTGGCTCGTCAAGGACATCTTCCCGTCCCACTCCACCGGCGACACCGTGGTGTTCACGGTGGTCAGAATTTTGCTGGCGGTCGGTCTCGTCGCCGCTCTGCTTGTCGCCTTCCGGCAGGTGCGACAGGTCCGCGACGTCGCCCGCTAGGGTGCCGGTCGCGGTCGGCGGTCAGTCCCGCGCCGGCGGGTGGCCACCGGCCTCGTCCATCCGCCGGCCGTCGAGCACGCGAAGCGCGTCCAGTGCCACCGCGGTGAGAACGCCCCGGCCGACACCGGCGCGGCCGAGCAGCTCCATCCCTCGGGTGACGGCGACAAAGTAGACGGCCAGCGACTGCACGTTCGCGTCCTGCGGGATGTCCCCGTTTTCCCGGGCGTGCTCCAGGCACTGGGCATAGACACCGGCGAGCTGTTCGATGCCGGCCTTCGTGGCCGTCGAGAGCGGATCCTGCGCACCTGTCGATTCGACGAGTGCGCGCGTGGTGAGTGAGACCCGCCGATCACTGCTGCTGAAATCGATGGCCATCCGGAGCATGTGGCCCCGGATTCGTTCCAGTGGCGAGGCGTCCTCGTGGCTGAGCGCTTCGGAGACGGCGCGGGTCGCCTCTTCCCGGTCCTCGGAGAGCGCCCGGAGGAACAGTTCCCGCTTCCCGCCGAACGCGTTGTACAGGCTCTGCTTGCCCAGCCCCGTCGCCCGCACCAGTTCGTCGAGTGTCGCGGCGGCGAGGCCGTGCACGGCGAACACCTCACTGGCGCTGCTGACGACATCGCTCTCACGGAACTTGCGGGGACGGGGCACGGGGGCGAGCCTACATTATTGACGGTTTGGTCAAAAACTTGCTAGCGTGCTCGTCACGGGCGCCCGTGAGACCGCGTCGGACGCGTCGTCGACCCGGGAGGCGGCCCTTCGTGACCCCTGCCCGACAGCGGCGACCCGTGCCCGGTGGCGACACCACACAACGAGGAGAGTGAACGTGAAAACCAGCGAAGAGGTCGTTCGCGAGGCGTACCGGCTGGCGGAGGGCGACGTCCTCGACGGACCGGGCTTTCGCGCCCTGTTCACCGAGGACGGCACGTTCACCGACGTGCCCAATTCACATACCCTCCGTGGAGACCAGATTCCGCTGGCGCTCACGGGCTTCGCCAGCATCTTCCCCGACATCCACCGCGAGCTGCTCGACGTGCACGCCTTCGGTGATGTCGTCGCTGTCGAACTGCGAATCCAGGGAACGCATCTCGGCGCGTTCCCGACACCTGTCGGCGACATCCCTCCGACTGGCAACCGCATCGACGTGCCGACGGCGGACCTCTGGTATCTCCGGGACGGAAAAATCGAGAGGTTCAACTGTTACAACGCGACGAACGTGATGCTCGCCCAGATCGGCGCCGGCCCCGACTTCAGGTCGGCAATCGACGCCGCCACGGGGGCGTAGCTCTACCGGCATCTCGGCCCCGGTGCCGGGGCGGGTGGCCTCGCGGACTGGCGGGGCCACCCGGCGGAGAACGGGATCAGTCGGGTATGCCGGCGCACGTCGTGCCGTCGATCGTGCACCCGGTGGGCGACGCGCCGACCGGGGCGCCGTTCACCCGGAACGTCACACGCACCGACGCGCCGGCGGGCACCTGCCCGGCGCTGCCGTCCGGCACGAACGTCCACACCGCACCGTCCTGCACGGCCCGCGCGCCCTCGACCTGACTGACCCGCAGCGACTCCCTCGGCAGGGTGACGGCGAGCGTCCACTGCGGCACCGGCACCTGGCCGGGATTGCTGATCGTCACGCTGGCGCCATAACTGAGCAGCGCGGTGTCCGCGATGGCGAACTCCGCGCCCAGGGCGGCCGGCGCCGGAGCCGTCGTCGACGCCGACGGGGTCGGCCCCCCGCTGGACGGACCGGCGGCCGGCGGCGCGGCCGGGGCGCTCGACGGCGGCGAAGGCGTGGTGGTGGCCGCCGGGATGGCGTGCGCCCGGGGCGTACCCGCCGACGGCGTCCCGACCTGGTCGACCGACGGCGGCGGGTTGAGGGTCACCGGCGCCAGCTTCTCCGGCGTACGCAGCACCACGACAACGGACACCGTCGTCGCGACCAGCACACCGATCGCCGAGACCACCGCGACCCAGGTGGCCCGGGAGACGTCGCTCCGACCGGTGAGCACCCGCCGTGTGGCCGAGGCGACCGCCACGACCCGGTCCAGCAGAATGATCGCCACGGTACGACGTGGCTGCGGCGGTGGTGCCGGCACTGCCTTTCTCCCCCTCACATCGTCACCGGGCGCGCGGCCCGCGGTCCGTCCGGTCGCTCACAGAGCGCGGAGCCCGACGAGTATCGACTCGAGCAGCTCCGCGGACGGCAGCTCCGACAGCGTCGGCGGTTCGTGCGTCTCGATCAGGCCGGCCGCGAGCAGGTCACCGAGGAGCACCCGGACGGTGCCCAACGGCAGGTCCAGTTCGGCGCCGACCTCGGCAACCGACACTGGATGGTGACACAACTCCACGATCCTCGCCTGTTCGGGGAAGAGCGGTGTCCGCGGGGTGGCCGCCCGCCTGGCGACGACAAGCGAGATGAGGTCGAACTGGCCGCGCTCGGGCGCCGTACGCCCACCGGTCATGGTGTACGGCCGCGCCACCGGCCCGGCGTCGTCGTCGTACCACGCCTCGTCAGCGGAGTCGTTGGTGGACACCAGCGTCCCCGCTCCGTACCGAGGAGGCCGGTTCCAGGCTGACCGGCAGATGCCGTTCGGCCTGCCCGACGAAGAGCGCCACCTCGTACGCCATGTCGCCGACCTCGGCGTCGTCCCCGGCGATCCGCACCGTCAGGATGGTGCCGTTGCGGATGGTGGCGACGAACAGGAACGCCCGCGACATCTGCACCACGATCTGACGCAGCCCACCCGCGTCGCAGGTGCGGGTGGCGGCCAGTCCCAACGCCAGCAGGCCGGCGACGACGCCGGAGATCTGCTCGGCCAGCTTCGCGCCCACGTGGCGGGAACCGCCCAGGGGTAGACCGTCCGGGGAGAGCACCACGGCGAACTCCGCGCCGTGGACCCGGTCGACCAGCCGGTCCAGGGCACCGGTCAGGCTGTCCCCGGTCGCCACTGCGTGCGTCATCGATGTCTCCTTGTTGCTCTCGCGACCGGCAACTCGACGGTGTCGGGGCCGGCGCTGCCGGGATTGGGCCCGATCGGCCCGGGTTGACGGATCCGCATCGGCAGGTCCCCGTCCAGGTCCAACCCGCCGCGTGGGCGCCCGGCGCCGAGATGCCGCGGCGCCGGCCCGTCGTCGGTGGCGCTCACCGTGACCAGACCGTTGGGCAGGAGGACCACCGCCGCCGTACCGCCGCGCTGGCTGCGCCGCAGCGACACGTGCGCGCCGCAGCGGGCGGCCAGCACGGCGGCCGTGTACAGGCCCGCCGGACCGGTGGGCGGGTCGCCCGACGGCGGGTTGCCGAGCAGGTGGTTCGCGTCGGCGAGCGCGTCCGGGTCGAGGCCTGGCCCGTCGTCGACCACCAGGACGGCGCAGCCCTGCGGCCACTGTTCACCGGCGACCCGGACCGTGGTGTCCTGCGGCGAGTGGGACAGGGCGTTCTCGACCAGTTCGGCGAGCAGGTGCACGACGTCGGTGACGGCCGGGCCGGAGAGGGACCACGGCCAGTGCGGCGCGATGAGGACCCGATGGTAGTCGGCCACCTCGGCGACCGCGCCCCGCGCGACGTCGAGCAGCGGCACCGGCCGCCGCCAGCGACGGGCCGGCGTCGCGCCGGCCAGGGCGATCACCGTCTCCACGTTGCGGCGGACCCGGGTGGTGAGGTGGTCGAGCTGGAACAGCTCGTCGGTCTCCTCGGCGGACCGTTCCCTCCGCTGCAAGGTGTCCAGCAGGTTGAGCTGGTCACGCAGCAGCGCCTGGTTGCGGCGGGTCAACCGCAGCACCAGTTCCCGGGCGGCGGCACCGTCGGGCGCGGGCGCCTCGGGGGCCGGCGCGTGGTCGATCGGTGCCGGGACTGGTGCCGCCGCGTCGGCGGGGGAGTGGGCCAGCCCCTCGGTCAGTCGCCGCAGCAGGCCGGCCCAGCTCAGCAGGACCGCGAGTACCGCGATGAGCCCGAGGCCCAGCACCGCGCCGGTACGGGCGACGAGCACCGCCGCGCCAGGCGTGGCCCGCTCCACACTGCCCCGGGCCGATGCGGTCACCAGCTCGTGCAGGGCGACGAGGACGCCGTCGGCCGCCTCCCGCCAGCCCGCCCTGGTGATCCCGTCCACGACGGTGGCGGTGTCCGTCCGCGACAGCGCCTCCTCCAGGGCGAGCAGGTCGGTGAAGGGCGGCCCGACCGCCAGCCGCTGCTGCTGCGCCGGCAGAGCAGCGACCGCCTCGCCGAGCGCGTACCGCTGGTTGTTCACAAGCGCGACAAGTCCACGCCGCTCGTCGCGGTCGAACCGTCCACCGGCCAAGGCGGCGCTGACAAGCGTGTCCTCGCGGGCGAGCAGTTCACGGGCGCGCGCCAGCGCGATCACCGTACGGGTGTCGGCGGCCAGGTCGCTCTCGTACGCGCCCCACTCCGGGCCGTACACGGCGAAGGCGGCGTCGACGAGCTGGTCGTACCCGTCGACGGCCCCGGAGCGGTCGAGCCGGCCGGCGTCCACCTGGGAACGGATGGTGCCCAGGCCGTTCAGCCGCCGGACCAGTTGGTCGGCCCGATCCCGTACGGCGCCTGCGGTGAGCAGTCGAAGGTCGTTGCCCTCGGCGAAGGCGCGAACCTCGGCCGCCGCCCGGTCGGTCCCCCCACGTGCCGCCGCCAGCGCGGGATCCGCCGACCCGGCCGCGGCGATCGTCTCGACGGTCAACCGGCGCTCGGTCTGCAGACCCAGGACCAGCCGGTCGATGGGCTGGCCCAGCGTCTCGGCGAGTGCCCGGACCCGCAGCAGGTCGACCGCGTCCTGACCGGTCAGGTAGGCCGCGTACGACCACAGCGTGAGCAGCACGGCCGCCAGCGCGACGAGTCTGGCCCGGATCCCTGGTCGGGTCATCGGGTCGACCGCCGTGGCCACGGCTGTCCGGCGGCGGCGCTGGCCCGATCGGCGACGACGGTCCGCAGCAGCGCGAGCAGTTCGGCGCGGTTGGCGCAGTTGAGCCTGCTGCGCATCCGGGCCACGTGGTGCTCGACGGTCTTGGCCGAGATGAAGAGCCGGTCGCCGATCTCCCGGTAGGTCAGTCCGGCCAGGACCAGCTCGGCCACCTCGTACTCGCGGTCGCTGAGCCCCGGTTGGGTGGGGCCGGCGATGGCGTCGGCGACCTGCGCGGCGTCCTCGCCGGTAGCCGGCCGCTGCCCGCCGTCGACGCCGGCCGGGCGGCCCTGCAACGCCCGCGCGCATTCGAGCAGCGTGGTCATGGCCCTGCGGTCGGCGGTACGGATCGCGGCCTGCCCGGCCAGCCGGGCGCCGTCCCACCACAGGCCTGTGTCGTGCAGCCCGCGGGCCGCGGCCTCCACCCGCACCGGGTCGACCACGCCCCGCAGCACCTCCACCCAGCTCTCCGCCGCCGCGGCGACGACCGCGGCGTACCGGCTGTGGCCGGCGGCGGCGAGCAGCGCGGCGACCCGGTCGTCGGCGACCGCCGGCTCGTCGGCCAGGATCGCCGCGTGCAGGCCGCTCCAGTGCAGCGGAACACTCCACAGTGGTGGATCGCCCAGCCTGTTGAGCAGGGATCGGCCCTCGCGCAGGTACGGCTCCAGGCGGGCCAGATCGCCGAGGCGGGCGCCCGCGATGGCGAGTTCACCCAACGGCAGCAACGTGAACAGGTCCACGGGGTGCCGCACCACCGCCTCCAGGGCCTGCCCCCAGCCGCCCTTGAGCGCTCCGAGGTCGCTGTTGCGCCTGGCGATGCCCATCCGCAGCGCGGCGGCGAAGAGCAGGTCGCGGGACTCCAGCGGGCGCCCGTCGGCGGTGGTGGCGGCGAGACGGTCCGCGGCGGCGGCCGTCTGACCCCGAACCATCAGGATCCAGGCCTGCAACAGGCGGTGCCGGCGGGTCATCAACGGGCCGCCGACACCGGCCGCCAGCGCCCGGTGCAGCACCCGTTCGGCGATCTCCAGCTCACCGCAGTGCACGGCGGTCAGGGCGGCCAGCGCCGCCGGGCTGTCCGGCAGGAGCGCCGCCCGGCCGTCCGGCTCCAGCAGGGCCGCGGCCTGCACGAGCGCGGAGAGGGCGGCGGTCGGCGGGCCGGTGACGCTCTCGCGTACCCCGTCGGCCATCAGCCGGGCCGCGCTGGCCCGCAACGTGGGCGGCTCGCCGGCCGGGTCGCCCGCCGGCGCCTCGCCGGCTGCGGCCAGGTCACCGCCGGCCAGCCCGCCCACCGTGGCGAACGCGACCGACGAGGCGCTGCCCGACCACCGGTACAGCTCCACGCTGCGACCGACGTGCCCCCGGTGCGCCAGGGCGGTCGCGGCCACCACTGCCGCCTCGGCGCGTTCGGCCGGCGGAGCGGTGGCCAGCAGCCGGTCCGCCAGTCGCAGCGCGTCGTCGAGGTCGCCGGCGAGGGCCGTGGCGAGCGCCTGCTTGGCGCTCGCCGGCGCGCCGGCGGCCGTGGCCGCCGCGAACAGGTCGGCGGCGAACGCCGGCTCGTCGGCGAGCGCCTCCGTGGCGGCGGCCGTCAGGGTCGTGGCCGGGCAGTCGGCGAGCGCGCCCACCGCCCGCAGGGAACGGACCAGCGGCAGGACCGCGCCGCCGCGGGCCAGTTGCAACTCGGTGAGCCGGCGCCACACGGCGGTGCGGTCGGTGGCCGGGCTGAGCGCCGTGACGACCCGCCGGACGATCGGCGCGAGCCGGCCGTCGGCGCCGATCAATCCCGCCGCCCGGGTCGCGGCGATCAGCTCGTCCACGGCCTCCGGTTCCTTGTCGAGCAGCGCGCCGAGCATGCTCACCGGCAGGGGAACGCCCGCCGCGACCGCGAGCAGCAGACGCCGCACGGCGGTGGGCTGCGCCTCCAGATCCGGCCCGAACTCCAGCAGGACCGACCGGGGCGCCTCCACCGGGGTGCCGGCCGGGGCGTCCGCGCCGGCCAGCCCACGGGCCATCCGCTCCACGTCCCGGGGCACCCCGGCGGTCTGCGTGTGCACGAAGTCGGCCAGGTCGCCGCGTCCACCCAGCTCGGGCACCGTGGCGAGGTAGGCCGCGGTCAGCTCCCGGGTGAACGGGCCGAGCAGCACCGCCTGCCCGTCCCGTCGCAGGACGTCGGCCAGGTCGGTGAGCGCCGCCGACCGGGGCCACGGGCGGTACGCCACCACGAGCCGGTGCCGGCGGCCGGCCACCAGGCGCAGCAGCGCGCCCAGGCGCGCGTCGTCGAGCAGGTGCGCGTCGTCGACGAGCACCAGCGCGTCCGGGTCGACGGTCTCGCCCGGCTCGGGGGCGCCCGTGCGGACGGCGAACCCGGCCTGCTGCCGCGTGCGGGCCACCTGGGCGAGCAGCGCGGTCTTGCCGTGCCCGCCCGGCCCGCTCACCCCGACGACGAGCGGACCCCGGGGGTCTCGCCCGACCAGGTCCAGAAGGGAGCCCGCCCTCCTGCCCAGCAGCAGTCGGGACTCGGCGACGTCATTCATGATCATTGTGGTCATCCTTCGCGTCCCCGGCTGAGGCTCAACGCCAGACGGGACGCCTTCGGCAGGTCCAGTGGGAGGATCCGGACCGGCGGACGGGGAGGTGGGTCGGCCGGGACGGGAGTGTCGTGATGCGGGCGGCGCGGCGCCGGGAGGGTGGCCCGGGCCGGGCCCGCCTGCGCGCGTACCGGAGTCGGGCCGCCGGCCGGAGCGGGCCGGCGCGGCGACACCACCTGGCAGGCGGCCATCGCCGCGCCGGTCGCGGCGGTCAACTGCGAATCGGGCTGCACCTCCACGGGCACCGCGAGAGCCGCACCGACCAGCTCGGCGACGAGCGGGATGCGGGCGGAGCCGCCGGCCAACAGGACGGCGTCGAGCTGCGCGGGCGTCCGGTCGGCGCCGTGCACCGTCCGCAGCAGGAGGTCGACGGTGGCCTGCACCGTCGGGCGGATCATCTCTTCGAACTGCGCCCGGGTCACCGGAATCCGCGCCGGGCCGCCCGGCAGGCTCACCACCACGTCGGCCGTCAGGTCGACGGTCAGCTCGCGCTTGACCCGCGCGCACTCCGCCCGCAGGCCGCGCAGGGCGGCCTGGGTGCCCCGGCGCGCGCCGGCCGCCAACTCCCGGGCCAGCACCGTACGCACGTGCGTGGCAAGTGCCTCGTCGAAGTCGGCGCCGCCGATCGGGTCGAGACCCTGCGGGGTGCCGAAACCCTCGTACGTGCCGCGCGGGGTACGCCGCACCAGCGCCGCCTCGAAGCTGTTGCCGCCCAGCGCGTAGACCGCTGCCGTCGTACCGGCGAACCCGCGGGCCGCGTGGCTCTCCGCCACCGTCACCGTGCGGGGCAGCAGCGTGACGTGACGCAGGCCCAGGTCGGACAACGCCCGGTGCAGCAGATCCCGCCGGTACGGGCGCCAACCGGCCGGGTGACTGAGAACGATCGCCTCGGCCGGTGCCCCCTCCAGGGCGTGGACCCGATCCACCACCCACCCGGCCAGCTCCGCGGTGAGCGTCTGCGGCGCGCACGCCTCGCCGCCGAGCAGCAGGGGCACGTCGTCGCCGATCCGGCGGACGAAGTCCCGGGTGGTGCGGCTGCCGTCGTCGGTCGGCGGTTCCCCGACGCGCAGCGAGCCGTCCTCCGACAGGTACAGCACCGACGGTACGAGAGGCGAGTCGGCGCCGAGCCCGACGGGTTCCGGGCGCGTCCAGGTCGTGCCGTTACGCCGTGCGACGGCGGCGGCCGTGTTGGTGCTTCCGATGTCGATCCCCAGGACGTACCGCATCCGTCTCTTCTCTCCCCGTGAGGTGGCCGGTCGGTGGGCGCTCGCGCCGACGACCACCCCCGGCGAACCCCCGTGGGCTCCTACGTTCGTACCAGAGATCGCTCCCTGGTCGGGACCCTAATCTGGCCGGGACGGTTTCCCCCTGTCCCCCTAACGTACGAAGCGGTGGAGCCCCTAGTTCAGGGGGATCGGATGCGGGCCGAGCCCCGATGTCCGGAGGTGCCCCCGGTCGTAGCGTTCCTGTCGACGCAAGACGGTCGCTGACGCCACATCCGAGGAGAACCGGCACATGGACTCGCAACAGACCCTCCACGACTTCGTGCTCGACCTGCTGACCAACCCCGACGCGCGGTCGGCGTTCGACCTCGACCCGGAGGGCGCGCTGCACGCCGCGGGGCTCAGCGACATCACCGCCGCCGACGTGCAGGACGTCGTCCCGCTCGTGGTCGACTACGCGCCGGGTCAGGGCCTCGCGCCGCTCGCCCCGGTCGCCGGTCAGCTCGGCCTGGACCCGCTGGTGACCGACACCACCGACGTGGTCGGTCAGTTGCAGAGCGTGGCGCAGCAGATCAGCATCACCAGCTCGCCCAGCGGCCTGGACGTCAAGGCGGGCGTGCTGGGCGCCATCGCTGTCGACCCGAGCACCGTCGCGGCGGGGGTCACGGTGCTGCCGGGGATCGGCCTGGGCGTCGGCCCGAGCGGTCTGGACACCGACCTGACCGGCGTGAACGACGTGGCGCACACCCTCGACGCCGACGTGGTGCAGCCGGTCGACGGCATCGTCGACCCGGTCCTCGGCGATGTCACGGGCACCGTCGGCAACACCGGCGGTCTGCTGGACACCGGCGACCACGGCCTGCTCGGCGGCGACCTGTCCGGCGGCGTCCTGTCCGGCACCCAGGGTCACCTCGGTGGTGTGGTCGGCTCGCTGGGTGTCGGCGACACCCTCGGCGGGCTGGGCCTGGGCGACGGCGGCGGCGCCGTCGGCGGCGTTCTCCCGCCCCTTGACGTTCCGTCCACTGTGGGCGGTGTGACGCACCAGGTGGAGGGTCTCCTCCCCGGCGTCACCGGCACTGTCGGTGACGTGACCGGCGGTGTCACCGACGGTGTGCTCGGCGACACGCACGACGGGGGGCCCGCCTCGTCGGACCACGGTCTGCTGGGCATCACCGGGGGCCTGCTCTGACGGGGTGTTCCACCTGGAGCGGGAGGCCGGACCGTCTCGGGCGGTCCGGCCTTCTCCAGTTCCCCAACCGGTCCCTCTTGATAATTGAGCCGAAATCCGCACACTTGGTGCGGTGATGGCGGGGATCTGGTTGGACGTTCTGGACGAGATCGCCCGTACGTGCAGCGCGCACGGGCGAGACGACCTGCTCGAAACGGTGCGGCAGAAGCGTGCCCAACTGCTGGACCCGAAACTGCGCGTCCTGGTCATCGGTGAGCCCAACCAGGGCAAGAGCCAGCTGATCAACGCGATCATCAACGCGCCCGCCTGCCCGGTCGGCGACGGGCGTACCACAGTCCTGCCGACAGTGGTGCAGCACGCCGAGGCCGCGTACGCCGCGGTGGCCCAGGGGCCACCTGCGGGTCGCGGCGCCGGTGGCGCCGCCGTCATCGCCGTGGAGCGGACCCCGGTGGCGCTCGACCAGGTCGCGGCGGGTGTGGCAGGCACCGTCGGGCGCCGGTCCGGAGGCGGTCCGGCGTACGTCGAGATCGGGGTGCCCCGCGCGCTGCTCGGCGCGGGACTGGTGCTTGTGGACACTCCGGGCGCCGACGAGGTCGCCGCCGTCGGCGGAGCGGGCCCGGTCGCCTCGCCCGGTCGCGCGGACACGGTGCTGCTGGTCTCCGACTCGACCCGGGAGCTCTCGGTCACCGAACTGGACATGCTGCTGCACGTCATGCGCTCGCACCCGAACGTGGTGGTGGTGCAGAGCAAGACGGATCTTGTCGCGGACTGGCGAGCGGTGGCCGAGCGCAACCGCCAGCACCTGGCCGACGCCGGCATCCCCGCGCCGGTGATCCCGGTCTCGGCGACGCTGCGGCTGCGTGCGGCCACCGCCGACGACCGAAATCTGAACGCCGAGTCCGGCTTCCCCACGCTCATCGCGCGGCTGCGCCGGGACATGTCCGGCAAGGCCGACCAGTTGGCCCGTGGCGCGGTGCAGGCGGTGGCCCGGACGGTGGTGGAGCAGTTGGCGGCGCCGCTACGCGCCGAGCTGTCGACCCAGGAGGCCGAGGAGCAGTCCGGGCCGATCTCCCGCCTGCACGCGGCGCAGCGTGAGGTCGACGAGCTGCGCCGCTGCTCCACGCGCTGGCAGAACACCCTGAACGACGAGGTCGCGGACCTGCTCTCCGACATCGAGTACGACCTGCGCGACCGGACCCGGCAGATCCTGCGCGCGGTGGACGACGCGTTCGACACGGCCGATCCGCTGGTCGCCTGGGACACCTTCCAGGACTGGCTGGAGCGCAGCCTGGTGGAGGCGGCGGAGGCGAACCACGAGTGGCTGATCCAGCGCTGCGACTGGATCGCCCGTCGGGTGGCCGCCAACTTCGCCAGGTACGGCTACGACGTGCTGCCGCCGTGGTCGATGACGGTGCCTGACGACATCGGCGACCGGCTGCCGGAGCTGGAGCGGCCCAGGATCGACCGGTTCACCACGGGGCAGAAACTGTTCACCGGCATGAAGGGCTCGTACGGCGGGATGCTGATGTTCGGTCTGGCGACGACGCTTGCCGGAATGCCGATGATCAACCCGGTCTCGGTGGGGATCGGCGCGCTGTTCGGCGGCAAGAGCATCCGCGACGAGAGCAAGCAGTTGCTGCGTCGTCGGCAGGCGACGGTGAAGACGGCCATCCAGCGGCACGTGGACGACGTTTTCGTCCGCGTCATCAGGGACTGCCGCGACGCCGTACGCCAGGTGCAGCGGATGCTGCGGGATCACTTCACAGGGCTCACCGAGGAGCTTCAGGAGGCCATCGTGCAGTCGTTCCGCAGCGCCAAGCAGGAGGCCGACACCGACGCCGCCCAGCGTGAGCAGCGCCTGCGCGAGATCCGGTTGAGGATGACCCGGTTGGCAGCCGTATACGAGCAGGCCCAGCAACTCAGCGGCGCCCGTGCCACCCCTGGGCTGTTGGAGCCTCGGGCGTGACCGTCGGCGTACGCCTGGACGAGGCGGCGTGGGGGTTGCTGCACCAGGCGCTCGACCTCTACCGGGCCAGTCCGCGGGCGGTCGGGCAGTTGCGGCACCAGGTGGCCCGGCTGGAGGAGCCGCTGCGGATCGCGGTCGCCGGCCCGTGGCGTTCGGGCAAGTCGACTGTGCTGAACGCGCTGATGGGTGAGGAGGTCGCGCCTGTCGAGGGAGCCGACGGCGCCTTCACCTGGTACGAGGACGCCCCCGCGCCGCGCGCCACCGCCTACCCGGCCGGTCAGCCCCCGCAGGAGTTGACCGTGGTCAAGTCGGCGACCGGGATGCGTGTGGATCTGGGCTGGGGCGCGGGGGAGGTGCGTGACGTCGTGGTGCGGTGGCCGACGCGGGCGCTGCGGCAGATCACGTTGATCGACACCCCGGCGCTGAGCGGCGCCGGTGAGCGGGGCCACGTGTCGGTGATGGACCGGGTGCTGCGCGACGCGGACGCGGTGCTGTTCCTGACCCGCGACGGTCGCGACAGTGATCTGCGGGTGCTGGAGTCCGGCCGGGAGAGCGCCGTCGGCCAAGCCGCCCCGGTGAACGTGATCATGGTGTTGTCCCGGGCGGACGAGACCGGCGGTGGCCGGATCGACGGGCTGCTCACCGCCCGCCAGTTGGCGCGACGGCACTACCGCGATCCCCGGGTGGGCGCGCTGGCCGTGAACGTGGTGGCGTGCAGCGGGTTGATCGGACTGGCCGGCCGGATGCTCGGCGAGTCGGACTTCGCGGCCCTCGCGACGCTGGCCGGGGTCCCCCGCGCGGAGTTGGACACCCACCTGCTCTCCGCCGACCGCTTCCTCCGTGGCGACCTGCCGGTACGCGTGGACGCGGACCTGCGGACGGCCCTGCTGGACCGTTTCGGTCTCTTCGGGATCCGGTTGGCGACCACCCTGGTCCGCTCCGGGTTCGACACGCGGGTGAAGCTCTCCGCCGAACTCATCCGCCGCAGCGGCCTCACCGAGCTGCGCGAGGCGGTGACCCGCTGCTTCATCGACCGCCGCGACACGCTCAAGGCGCGGTCGGCGCTGGCCGCCGTGGAGGCGCTGCTCCGGGCCGAGCCGGTCCGGGGCTCCGCCGAGCTGGTCGCCACGATCGAGCAGATCCTCGCCGGCGCCCACGAGTTCCGGGAGTTGCGCCTGCTGGTGGCGCTGCGGCACACCCGGCTCGGGTTCGACGCGGAGCTGGCCGCGGAGGCGCAGCGGCTGATCGGTGGCGACGGGGTGGGGCTCGCCGCCCGTCTCGGTGTCGAGCACGAGGCGACCGTGCAGCGGCTCTGGGAGGTGGCCGCCGACGCGCAGTGGCGGTGGCGGGACCGGGCGGAGGACCCGGCGCTGCCGCTGGCCCAGCGCCGTGGCGCGGAGGTGGTCGTGCGCAGCTGCGAGGGGATGCTCGCGGAGCTGGCCGCCGGTGGGCGCTGAGGTGCGCTGACGGGTGGAATTCGTCACTGTGGGTGGCCGCATTTATACCCCCGGGGGTATCGTTCGGCGCAGGAGGTGGCGAGCGTGAAGCTTCGACCCGAGATGACAGGCGAGGCGCTGACCCGGCTCAAGCGAGCCCGTGGGCAGCTGAACGCGGTGATCGAGATGATGGAGGAGGGTCAGGACTGCCGGGAGGCGCTGACCCAGCTCGCCGCCGTGTCGAAGGCCATCGACCGGGCCGGCTACAAGATCATCGCTTCGGGGATGCGGCACTGCGCCAACGCGCGCGATCGGGGCGATCAGCCCGAGATGACCGAAGAGGAGCTGGAGAAGCTGTTCCTCGCCCTGGCGTGAGCCGCCGGGTCTGAGGAGCCTTCTGGCGGGTGACCGCCTGTCCGCGCCGCGTGATCCCGGTGTGGGCGGGTAGGCGTCGTGCACCCGCAGACGTCTGCCTTCCCTATACCCCCGGGGGTATTCGAGCCTGAAGAAGGAGTACGCACATGACAGTCCAGGTGTCCGTCATCGCGACCTCGTCACTCGGTGACCGCAGCTACCTGGCCACCGACGGCCAGCGGGCCGTGGTCGTCGACCCGCAGCGCGACGTCGACCGGGTGCTGGCGCTGGCCGGCAGGCTCGGGGTACGCGTCACGCACGTGCTCGAGACGCACCTGCACAACGACTACGTCTCCGGCGGGCTTGACCTCGCCCGGCTCACCGGCGCCGAGTACCTGGTGTGCGCCGACGACGAGGTGGCCTTCGACCGCCGGCCGGTGGCCGACGGGGACGTCGTCACTGTGTCCGAGACGCTGCGGATCCGCGTCGCCTCCACACCCGGACACACCTTCCACCACCTGTCGTACGTCCTCGACGACGCCACCGACGGCGGGTGGTCACCGGTCGGCGTGTTCACCGGAGGGTCGCTGCTGTTCGGCACCACCGGCCGCACCGACCTGCTCGGCCAGCAGCACGCCCACACCCTCGCCCACCACCAGTACGCATCCGCCCGGCGCCTGGCCGACCTGCTGCCCGACGGCGCGCAGGTCTGGCCCACCCACGGCTTCGGAAGCTTCTGCTCCGCCAGCCAGGCCGATGCCCCCGAGTCGACGATCGGTCGGGAAAAGCAGGCCAACCCGGTGCTGCGGCTCGCCGCCGACGAATTCGTCACCGACACCCTCGCCGGACTCGACGCCTACCCGGCGTACTACGCCCACATGGGCGTCGCCAACGCGGCCGGCCCGGCGCCTGTCGACCTCAGCCCCGTGGCGCGCGCCGACGCCGCCGAGCTGCGGCAGCGGATCGACGCGGGGGAGTGGGTGGTCGACCTGCGGCACCGCAGGGCGTACGCCGCGTCGCACCTCGCCGGAACCGTCAGCCTGGGCCTCGACGGACCGATGTCGACCTGGCTCGGCTGGCTGATCGACTGGGGAGTCCCGGTCACCCTGCTCGCCGAGACACCCGAGCAGGTCGCCGACGCCCAGCGCGAGCTCGTCCGGATCGGCATCGACAGACCCGCCGCGCGCGCCACAGGCGCACCGGACGAGTGGGCCACCGGCCGGGACGAGATGCGTGAGCTGACAGTCGCCGACTTCGACGTGCTGGCCGCCGCCCAGACCGGGAACACCCCGGCCGGGCTGCCCGACCCGCAGGTCGTCCTCGACGTGCGGATGACGAACGAGTGGAGGGCGGGCCACGTGGCCGACGCCGTCCACATCCCGCTGCCCGACCTGCCCGGACGTATGGCCGAGGTGCCCGCCGGGACGGTCTGGGTGCACTGCGGCTCCGGATACCGGGCCGCGGCCGCCGCGTCCCTGCTGGCCAACGCCGGACGCGACGTCGTCCTGATCGACGACATGTTCGGCCGGGCCGAGCAGGCCGGCGTCGCCATGACCACGAATTCCTGAACCGAACGAGGAGACATGAACCCGTCCCACCCGCACAGCCTCGACGCGACCGCCCTGCGCGACCTTCTCGACTCGGGCAGTGCGCCCCGGGTGCTTGACGTGCGTACGCCTGCGGAGTTCGAGTCCGCGCACATCCCCGGCTCCTACAACGTCCCCCTCGACCTGCTCCGGGAGCACCGTGACGAGCTGCGCCGGCACCTCGACGAGGACGTGGTGCTGGTCTGCCGCTCCGGGGCCCGGGCCGCTCAGGCCGGACAGGCACTCGCCCAGGCCGGTCTGCCGAACCTGAAGGTCCTCACCGGCGGCATCCTCGCCTGGCAGGCCACGAACGCGCCCGTCAACCTGGGTCGGGCCCGCTGGGACCTGGAACGTCAGGTACGCCTCGTCGCCGGCTCCATCGTGCTGCTCAGCGTCCTCGCGTCGGTGGTGCTGCCGGGCGCCAAGTGGGTGGCCGCGTTCGTCGGCGCCGGCCTGACCTTCGCCGCGATCAGTAACACCTGCGCGATGGGCATGCTGCTGAGCAAGCTGCCCTACAACAGGGGTGCGCGCTGCGACCTGGACACCGTCGTCGATCACCTGCGCGACCGGAGTCCGGCCGCGAGCAGGTCGTGACCTCTCTGGTCCTGACCCTCGCGCTGGCCGTGGTCATCGGCGTCAGTCTGGGCCTGCTCGGCGGCGGCGGATCCATCCTCGCCGTGCCGCTGCTGATCTACGTCACCGGCCTGCCGGTCGACGAGGCCATCGCCACCTCGCTGTTCGTCGTCGGCGTCACGAGCGCGGTGGCCCTGGTGCCGTACGCCTGGGCCCGGCGGGTCCGTTGGCGTACCGGCCTGCTCCTCGGTCTGGCGGGGATGGCCGGCGCGTACGGGGGTGGGCGCCTCGCGGCGGTCGTTCCGGGCACGGTGCTGGTGGTCCTGTTCGCGCTGATGATGCTCGCCACCGCCGTGGGCATGATCCGTGGTCGCCGCGCCGGTGACGGCGACGGCGCCGGACGAGGGCTGGCGCCGTCGCGGGCAGTCGCCGTCGGCGCGGCGGTCGGGGTCGTCGCCGGTCTCGTCGGCGCGGGCGGCGGGTTCCTCGTCGTGCCCGCGCTGACTCTGCTCGGCGGTCTGCCGATGGCCGTGGCGGTCGGCACCTCCCTGGCGGTCATCGCGATGCAGAGCCTGGCCGGGTTCGCCGGTCACCTCGCCGCCGTGGCGGTCGACTGGACGCTCACCGCCGCGCTCACCGCCGCAGCGGTCGCCGGCAGCCTCGTGGGGAGCCGGCTCTCCCGCCGGGTCCCGGAGCGTCGCCTGCGTCCGGCTTTCGGCTGGTTCGTCCTGGCGGTGGGCGTTCTCGTCCTGGGCCAGCAGGTGACCGCCCTGGCAGCGTAGGACGCTCAGGATCGCGCGAGCGCGCCGGTCTCCCGGTGGTTGACGTGGGCGACGGCGTCGTCGCGGCTGTCGAAGACCGGAAACAGGCCGTCCAGGCGCATGGTGTGCAGGACGGTCCGGATGAACCGGGACGGCGCGGCGAGACAGAGCGTGGCACCACGGTCGCGGGCGTCGCGGTGGGCGCGGACGAGCAGACCGAGCCCCGTCGAGTCGATGACGTGGACCTGACTCAGATCGACGACCACGTGCCCGCCCATCTCCGCCGCGTGCCGCAGGGCGGCACGGAGGGTGTCACAGGTGTCCAGGTCGAGATCCCCGGTGGCGGCGACGACAGTGACGTCGTCGAGGTGGTCGATGCCGAGGATCCCACCCGGGCCGTGATCGTCGCAGGGCGCGTACCCGCCACCTGCCGGCGGGAGCAGGCTGCAGTGGGGGCACCGGTGCGGTCCGGTGGCGAACGCCGAGCCACTCCAGCCCTGCTCCGACACGAGCGTCCAGACGACCTCGGCGTCCGGCAGCACACACGCGGTGGCGGTGACGCTGTCGCCACACGTGTCGCAGATCAGTGTCATCAGGTGGTCGTCCGGGACGACTGTCATCCTGCTGGTCCTTCCTACCTTCGGGTCCGGGCGGGCGGTGTGGTCGATCGGTGCCGGCCCGACGTCACCACGACGAGCACCACTGCGACGCCGGCGGCGCAGACCTGGGCGAGCGCCTCGCCGAAGCTGAGACGGCCGGCGTCACCCGCGAGCCGGACGGTGAGGCTGCCGAGCAGCGCGGCCACGACGCCGACGGCGGCGGTGACCCACCGCGGAACGGGTTGCCGGCCCGGAATCACCAGCCGGCCGAGCGCACCCACGGCGAGGCCGACGGCCAGCGCGCTGAGCAGAGCGCCGACGGTCACGGCTCGCCCCGGTCGACGGTGTCCGCCGTAGGGCGCGCGCCGACGGTCACGGTCGCCCGGCCGTACGCGCCTCTCGGCCGGGCCCGGGTCGGCGCGCGCGGGGGCGTACCCGCCGCCGGCCGGGGCTGCGGTCGCTCGGTGACGATCGACAGGACCCGGTCCAGGTGGGTGATCTGCAGGATGCGCCGGATGCGCGGGTTGGGGTTGGCGAGAGTGAGGACGGCGTCGGCGCGGCTCAACCGCCGGTGCAGGTCGAGGAGCAGCCCTACGGCGGCGGCGTCGATGTGCCGGCACGCGGACAGGTCGACCACGACCTGCCCGGGGCGCAGGGCCAGCAGCCTGTCGAAGACCATGCCGGCCTCCGGCAGGCAGGCCAGGTCCAACTCGGTGACCGAGACCTCGACAAACGGCAGGGTGCACCGCGCGGATGTCAGTGGCCCGGTCATCTGTCGTACCCCCTCGCCTCGCGCACCTCGGCTCAGCCACCACCGTGCCGCGCGGGCTTGGCGGTCTCCGCGCGGATCCATGACAGTTGCGTGACAAATCCGCCGTCCGACGGTCACGGTTGGCCGCTCGGGGGACGGCCGGTAATGATTTCCGGCATGACGGCCGTACTGCTGATCGAGGACGACGACCGCATCCGCCGGGCGCTGCTGCTCGCTCTCGAGGACGAGGGGTACGACGTCCTCGGCGCCGCCACCGCCGAGGAGGGCCTGCGCGTCCAGCGCCGCGACCGGGCCGACTACGTGCTGGTGGACCTGATGCTGCCCGGCCTCGACGGCTTCGAGTGCATCCGGCAGCTGCGGCGCGACGACGACGTCCCGATCGTTGTGGTCAGCGCCCGTGACGACACCCACGACATCGTCGCCGCACTGGAGGCGGGCGCGGACGACTACGTCGTCAAGCCGGTGGCGATCAAGGAGCTGACGGCCCGGCTGCGCGCGCTGCGTCGCCGCGCCCGCACCGTCGCCGCGCCTGACGTCGTCCCGGTCCTCGCGTTCGGCGAGCTGGAGATCAGCCCCGTCGCGGGGGAGGTACGCCGGGTCGGCCAGCCGGTCCCGGTCACCCGCACCGAGTTCCGGTTGCTGTGCGAGCTGGCCGAACACGCCGGTCGGGTGCTGTCCCGCCAGCAGTTGCTGCAACGGGTCTGGGGTTACGACAGCGGCGACGAGCGCCTCGTCGACGTGCACGTCGGCCGGCTGCGGCAGAAGATCGAACCGGATCCGGCGAACCCGCGGCACCTGGTCACCCTGCGGGGCCTGGGCTACAAGTTGCAGCGATGAGACGCCTCGGACTGCGGACCCGGGTCACCGCCGCGTTCGCCGTCGGCGCGCTCCTGCTCGCCGCGTCGATGGCCCTGGTCTCCTACGAGCTGACCCGCCGGAGCCTGATGGACGAGCGGGAACGCACCGCGCTGCGCGCCGCCTACTTCGACGCCGCCGTCGTACGGGCCGGGCTCGACACCGACACTCCCGACGTGGTGGAGGTGCTCCGTTCGCTGGACACCGGCGGCAGCCGGCGGCCGGTGCTGCACCTCAACGGCGAGTGGTACGCGCGCGCCGCCGACCCGGGCACCACCGCCGCGATACCCGCCGACCTGCGCCGGATCGTCACCGCCGGCGATCCGGCGGTGCAACGCGTCCGCATCGACGGCCAGCCGGCCCTGGTGGTGGGGGTGCCGCTGTCCGCGACGGCAACCTACTTCGAGGTCAACTCGCTGCGGGAGCTGGAGCAGACGTTCCAGGTCCTCGCGTTGGCGCTGACCACAGTCGCGATCATGGTCGCCGGGTCCGGCGCGGCGCTCGGCTGGTACGCCACCCGGCACGGGCTGCGCCCGCTCACGGCGGTCGCCGACGCCGCCGAGAAGATCGCCGCCGGTGACTTCACGGCCCGCCTCGACCCCGCCACCGACCCCGACCTGACCCGCCTCTCCTCGTCGTTCAACCAGATGGTCGACCAGTTGGCGCACCGCATCGAGCGGGACCGCCGCTTCGCCGCCGACGTCAGTCACGAACTGCGGTCGCCCCTGCAGACCCTCGCGGCGGCGGCAAGCGTCCTGGCCCGCCGCCGGGACCACCAGGACGAGCGCACGGCCGTCGCCGCCGGGCTCGTCGCCGACGAGATCGACAGATTCCAACAGCTCGTGAACGACCTGATCGACCTGGCCCGCAGCGACCAGCCGGCGCACCGCGCCCCGGTCGACGTCACGACGCTGGCCCGGGACGCCTGCCAGGCCCACGACCTGCCGGCCGGCCTCGTCCGACTCGCACCGGAGACGGCGCAGGTGTGGCACGTGGAGCGTCGCCGCATCGCGCAGATCCTGGCCAACCTGCTGGACAACGCCGTCACCCACGGTGGCGGCGCCGCAGCCGTGCGGCTGGACCGGGACGGCGACGCCGGGGTGATCGAGGTGGACGACGAGGGCCCCGGCGTACCTGTCGAGGACCGTACGGCGATCTTCGGTCGCTTCGTACGCGGACGTGCCGCCCACACGCGCGGCGCGGGCGACGGCACCGGGCTCGGGCTCGCGCTCGTCGCCCAGCACGCGGCGGCCCACGGCGGGCACGTCAGCGTCACCGACCGCCCCGGCGGAGGCGCCCGCTTCCGCGTCACGCTGCCGGGGAGCCTGTCGTGACCGGCCGCCGGCTCACCGCGTTGGCGCTCGTCGCGCTGCTGTCGGGCTGCGGTGTGCCCACCGACGCCGCGCCCCGGACGGTCCAGCCTCCGCCGGGTCCGTTCCCCGCCCCCGTCCCCACCGACGCGACAGTCCCGGCGGGGCGGTTCGACGAGACGGTCTGCCTCGTGCGCGACAACCACATCGTCCCGGTTCTGCGGCGGGTCCACCGCCCGTCCGGGGTCGACGAGCAACTCCGGCACCTGCTGGCCGGACCCACAGCTGGCGAACGCGACGACGACCTGGCCAGCGCCCTGCCGGGTGCCGTCAACGCCGCCGGGGTGAGGGTGACAGGTACGCAGGCCCACGTCGTCGTGGACGAACCCGGCACCGACGCCGGACGCAGTGACGAGGTCCTCGCCTTCGGGCAGATCGTCTGCACCCTGACCGGGCGCGACGACGTCACGACAGTGGTGTTCCTGCGCGACGGCCGGCCGCTCGGTGTGCCCCGGGCCGACGGTTCCCTGTCGACCAGGCCGCTCACCCGCGCCGACTACGCGCCGCTGATCAGCGCTTCCTAGCGGCGCAACTCGGCGAGCAGCTTCTCCACCCGGGTGCGGATCTCGTCGCGGATCGGGCGTACCGACTCCACGCCCCTACCGGCGGGGTCGTCGAGCTTCCAGTCCTCGTAGCGCTTGCCGGGGAAGACCGGGCAGGCGTCGCCGCAGCCCATCGTCACGATGACGTCGGAGGACTCCGCGGTCGCGTACTCCAGGAGTCTCGGGCTCTGGTCGGTGATGTCGATGCCGACCTCCCGCATGGCCTGCACGGCGGCGGGGTTGACGGTCTCGGCCGGCGCGGAGCCGGCCGAGCGGACCTCGACGGTGTCGCCGGCGAGGTGGCGCAGCCAGCCGGCGGCCATCTGGGAACGGCCGGCGTTGTGGACGCAGACGAACAGGACGCTTGGCTTGTCGCTCATGGTGGCGCCTCTCGATCAGGGGGTCGTGAAGAAGCGGCGGCGCGCCCACAGCGAGACGTAGACGAGTCCGACCAGGACGGGCACCTCGATCAGCGGACCGACCACCCCGGCGAGGGCCTGACCGGAGGCGACGCCGAAGGTGCCGATCGCGACCGCGATGGCGAGTTCGAAGTTGTTGCCGGCCGCCGTGAAGGCCAGGGTGGTGGTGCGTTCGTAGCCGAGGCCGATGGCCCGGCCGAGAGCGTACGAGCCGGCCCACATGAGCGTGAAGTACACGAGCAGCGGTACGGCGATGCGCGCGACGTCGAGGGGTCGGCTGGTGACGGCGTCACCCTGGAGGGCGAACAGGATCACGATGGTGAACAGCAGTCCGTACAGGGCGGCGGGGCCGATCCTGGGCAGGAAGCGCGACTCGTACCAGGTGCGGCCCTTGGCCCGTTCGCCGAGGCGGCGGGTGAGGTAGCCGGCCAGCAGTGGGATGCCGAGGAAGACGAGCACGTTGCCGGCGATGCCCCAGGGCGAGACGGTCAGCTCGGCGCCGGGCAGCCCCAGCCAGTCGGGCAGGACGGACAGGTAGAACCAGCCGAGCAGGCCGAAGGCGAGGACCTGGAACACCGAGTTGAGTGCGACCAGGACGGCGGCGGCTTCCCGGTCGCCGCAGGCGAGGTCGTTCCAGATGATCACCATGGCGATGCAGCGGGCCAGACCGACGATGATCAGGCCGGTCCGGTACGCGGGCTGGTCGGCCAGGAAGATCCAGGCCAGGGTGAACATCACGGCGGGACCGACGAGCCAGTTGAGGACCAGCGAGGAGATCAACAGTCGGCGGTCGCCCGTGACGGTGTCGAGCCGGTCGTAGCGGACCTTCGCCAGCACCGGATACATCATGATCAGCAGGCCGATCGCGATCGGCAGCGAGATGCCGCCGATCGTCACCGAGTCGAGCGCGCGGTCGAGGCCGGGAACGAGGCGACCGAGGAGCAGCCCGCCGACCATGGCCAGGCCGATCCAGACCGGCAGCAGCCGGTCGAGTCGGGAGAGGCGCCGGACAACCGCGCTGTCGGCGCTGGCGGCCCGGGGAATCGACGCGGTGCTCATCGGCCCCCCGGGACCGTGAGCAGGGCGGCGAGCTGGCGCAGGATCGCCGGGCGGGCGCGGTAGTAGACCCAGGTGCCCCGGCGCTCGGCGTCGACGAGCCCCGCCGCGCGCAGGGTCCGCAGGTGGTGCGAGATGGTGGGGCCGGTGAGGTCGAAGGCGGGGGTCAGGTCGCAGACGCAGATCTCCCCGCCCTCGGCGGAGGCGATCATCGACATCAGCTGAAGGCGGACCGGGTCGCCGAGGGCCTTGAACGCGGGGGAGAGCGCGGCGGCGGCCTCGGTCGGCAGGCGCCGTTCGGTGAGGGACGGGCAGCAGGACACGCCGATGACCGCTTGTTTCGACATGTATCTAGCTTGACAGTCATCTAATCAACGTGCAACTGTCTGTTTCGACAGACGTCGAGACAGCGTCTCGGGAAGTCCCCCAGAACGGAGCCTCGCCGATGGCCGACCTCACCGTACGTCCGATGAACGTCCGCGACGCCGACCGCGTCCTTGCCATCTACCAGGCCGGACTCGACGGTGGTGACGCGAGTTTCGAGGTCGTGGCACCGACCTGGGCGGCCTTCGACGCCAGCCGCCTACCCGCGCACCGATTCGTGGCTGTCGACGGCGAGACCATCCTCGGCTGGGTCGCCGTCTCGCCGACGTCGACCCGTGAGGTCTACGCCGGAGTGGTCGAGCACTCCGTCTACGTCGACCCGGCAGCCCGCGGACGCGGAGTCGGCCGGCTGCTGCTCGACACCCTGATCACCTCGACCGAAGCCGCGGGCATCTGGACGATCCAGTCCGGGATCTTCCCGGAGAACGCCGCCAGCCTCGCCCTGCACCAACGGGCCGGGTTCCGCGTCATCGGGGTCCGCGAGCGGGTCGGCCGCCACCATGACCGCTGGCGCGACGTCGTCCTGCTGGAGCGGCGCAGCCCCACCATCACCTGACAAGGAGTCACCCTATGAACGCCCTGGACAGCCTTCCCGTCGTGGTCGTCGGCGCCGGTCCGACCGGTCTGGCCGCCGCCGCCCACCTGCACGAACGCGGTCTGCCCTTCATCGTCCTGGAGGCCGGCGACACCCCCGGCGCCGCCGTACGGCAGTGGGGGCACGTGCGGGTCTTCTCACCCTGGCGCTACAACGTCGACCCGGCCGCCCGCCGACTCCTCGACGAGACCGGTTGGTTCGCCCCCGACCCGGAGGCCCTGCCCACCGGCGCGGAGCTGGTCGGCGACTACCTCCAACCGCTCGCCGAGCTGCCCCAGCTCAAGCCGCACGTCCGCTACGGTGCCCGGGTCGGGGCGATCAGCCGCCTCGGCCTGGACCGGCTGCGCACCGCCGGACGCGACCGCACGCCGTTCCTGGTCCGTCTCACCGACGGCACCGAGCTGCTGGCCCGCGCCGTCATCGACGCCTCCGGCACCTGGGACACCCCGAACGTCCTCGGCGCGTCCGGCCTGCCCGCCCGGGGTGAGGCCGACGTCGCCGCGTACCTCGAGCACGCGCTGCCGGACGTCCTCGGCGCCGACCGGGACCGCTTCGCCGGCCGGCACACCCTCGTCGTCGGCGCCGGCCACTCCGCGGCGAACACCCTGCTGTCCCTGGCGGAGCTGGCCGCCGCCACGCCCGGTACCGAGGTGACCTGGGCGATCCGCACCACCTCGCCCGCGCGGACGTACGGCGGCGGGGACGCCGACGCCCTGCCGGCGCGCGGGGCCCTCGGGTCGCGCCTGCGCCAGCATGTCGACGCCGGTCGGATCCGCCTGCTCACCGGTTTCTCGGTGCACGCCCTCACCCCTGCCGACGGCCGGGTGGCCGTTGTGGTGCGGCACGCCGACGGTGGCGAGGAGGCGGTGACCGTCGACCGTATCGTCGCCGCCACAGGCTTTCGCCCCGACCACTCCATCGCCTCGGAACTGCGCCTGGACCTGGACCCGGTCCTGGGCGCCACCCGCGCCCTGGCGCCGCTGATCGACCCGAACGAGCATTCCTGCGGCACGGTTCCTCCGCACGGCGTCGACGAACTCGCCCACCCGGAGAGGGGCTACTACGCGGTCGGCATGAAGTCCTACGGTCGGGCGCCGACGTTCCTCATGGCCACCGGCTACGAGCAGGTCCGCTCCGTCGTCGCGGCCCTCGCCGGGGACTGGGCCGCCGCCCGCGACGTCCAGCTCGACCTGCCCGAGACCGGCGTGTGCAGCAGCAACGCCGCCGACGCGGCGTCCGGCGACGGCTGCTGCGGGCCGGCGGCGGAGCCCGAGCCGGCCGGCCGTGGCCTGGCCACCGGCCTCACCGGTGGCCTGCGGTCCGCGCCGCTCAGGCTCGTCGCGCTCGACGCGGGTCAAAGCGGCGGCTGCTGCGCCAGCTGACGTCCGTCCCGGGCGGCACGGTCACCGTCGGCTGGCGCACGCCACACAGGTACGCGCCGACGGGCGGGCGGCGAGCCGTTCGGCGGGGATGGGGCGGGAGCACCGTTCGCACACGCCGTAGTTGCCCGCGTCGACCCGGCTCAGCGCCACGTCCAGTTCCGCCAGGCGTCGACGTGTCGCGTCCAGGACGGCGCTGAGCTGGGCCCGTTCGAACGCGATCGTGCTGCCCTCGGGGTCGTGCTCGTCGTCGGCGTTCGACGACCGGGACGCCTCGAAGAGGCTCCGCAGGTCGCCCTCCAGCGCGGTGGCCTGGCTGGCCGTCTCGTCTCGCCGCCGGAGCAGGTCCGCACGGATCGCGCTGGATTCGCTGTTCATGGTGGTTCAACGGTACGCCCGGCCTACATGAAGTTGCGGGTGTGCAGGGCGGAGAGCGCGGCCGCCTCGTCGGGTCGGAAACCCAGCCGGACGAGCCGGCGCTGGCGGCCCTGGTCCATCGCCTGTTGCAGTGCCCGCACGTGGCCGAAGCCGGCGGACACGTCATCGGGGCCCCACCCGCCGGCGGCGAGCACCACCAACGCGTCGAACACGTCCGCGTTGAGGCCCGCGGTGTCGACCAACGCGTCGTGGCGACGGTGGATGGCGGCCCGGAGTCGGTCCCGCAGCGACGGGTCGACAGTCGCCTGATGCTCCAGGTGCGCCATGCCGAACACCACGTGCCGTCGCTCGTCCTGCATCGCCAGCCAGCAGATCCGGCGGGTCACCGGGTCCGGAGCGTGCCGCACCAGGAACGCCAGCAGGTCGACGAAGCTGCCCTCGCCGAGCACGGAGAGCAGGAACGAGGCCAGGGCGAAATCGGATTCGGCGACGAGCGTGAAGAGCGACTGCCGGCCGCCCGCCGACGAGGTGCCCAACTCCGCGCCGCGCAGCAGCCCTCGCCGGCTGAACACCTCCATGTGCCGCGCCTCGTCCGCCATCTGCACGGCGAGCAGCTGCATCACCTCCCGGAAGTGCGGGTGGATGCGACCGACGAAACGCGCAGGTACGACCAGAGCCGCCTGCTCGTTCTCGACGAGGTAGGTCATGATCTGCACCACCGCGGCCTCGACATCCGCCGGCAGCGCGAACGTGTCGTCCCACGGCACCGCCGTCTCCGGGTCCCACTGCCGGGCGGCGGCCTGCGCGTACAGCAGGGGGGCGACGTCCGCCCACACCAGATCGCGGTCGTCCAGGTCGAACCGGGCCTCGGGGCCGCCGGCCTCCAACAGTGCGCCACGGGCGCCGAGCCCCCAGCGGGGTGGCGGACGACCGCTGAGCCCCGAGGGCAGTGCCGGCCCCGCCCGCTCCGCGCCGGCCCACCGCTCGTCGTCCGCCGTGCCGCGAACGACGACCGCCACCAGACCGCTCCGGTCGGCCGGGTCCGGCCATTCGATCCGGTGGCCCCGGCTTCGGCACCAGGCCGGCAGGTGTACCCGCAGCGCCGGGTCACGGCCGGAAACCGCGAGTCGGCCGCCGGGTCGCAGCCCGGCCAGGGCGCGCTGCACCAGCAGGTGCGCGCCACCGCCGAAGCCGAGGCCACCCAGGTCGATCTCGACGTCGGCGGTCACGGCCGGTAGTCCGAGGCGGTCACCCGCCCGTCGGCGGCGTAGAACCCGCTCGCGTCGACGGCCGCGGCCAGGGCGGCGTACCCCGTCGTGCGGCCGTCCTCCCAGGCCGTCAGGCCCTCCAGGTCGAGCAGCGGGCGCACCTGCGGATCGGCGTACGACATGCCGCGCAGCAGGGTGCCGAAGAGCCGGACACCGTTGGACGCCGGCTCGCGTACCGTCATGGTGCAGTGGTCGTACGGGTCGGTCTGGGCGACGATCCGGGTGCCTTCGGGGGGCAGCGTGCCCTCCTGGACGAACAGCAGGTGGTTGGCGTCGATCATGCAGGCGGCGTCGACCTCCCCAGCCGCCAGGGCGCGGGCGGCGTCTCGTTCGCCGCCGATGTGGTCGCCGTGCAGCCCCACACCGACGTCGAACCGGCGCACGTCGACCCGGACACCGGCGGCCGTGAGGTGACCGAGCGGGATCAGCGTCGCCTGCGGGCTGTCCACCGCGCCGGTGCCGACCACCCTCCCGGCGAGGTCCTCGACCCGGCGTACCGGCGAGTCGGCGCGCACCACGACGACCGACGTGAGGTCCCGGTCGGTGTCGCGCATCGTGAGCGCGCTTACCGAGCCGCCGCCGGCCGCCGCCAACCGTTCGGCTCGGAGCCAGGCGAGGGGAGAGTTCCAGGCCGCGTCGAGCCGGCCGGCGACCAGGTCCTCGACCTGCCGCTCGTAGTGCGAGTAGAGGACGAAGTCGAAATCCAGGCCGCGCTCGCGCAGCCAGGCGCGAAAGCCCTCCCAGATGGTGACCACCTTGGGGTCGTACGCGACAGCGCCCATCAGGACCGATGGCGCGGGCATCAGCGGTTGGCCTCGTCGAGCAGCGGCAGTCCGGTGGCGACGCGGCCCACGAAGTCGTGCAGGGCGTCGGTGGTAGGTGCCATCACACGGGCCGCTCGAGAGTCGCGGAACCGGCGTTCCAGACCCAGCTCCCTGCGGAACGCGCTGCCACCGCAGAGCCGCATCGCGCCGTCGGTGACGTCCGCGACCGTCTCGCCGGCCAGGGCCTTGACCTGCAACACCCGCAGCGTCGCGTCGTCCCGGCCGGTCTCCAGCGCGGTGAGGGTGTCGGCGAGAAAGGCGCGCAGGGCGTCGGTGCGGATCTTCAGCTGGGCGAAGTCGCGCCGGGCCACGGGCGCGTCGCGAAGGGCCGCGCCGGTGTGCGTGAGTGTGGTGCCGGTGAGGTGCCGCCCGGCCTCGGCGACCGCGCTGTCCGCGAGGCCGAGGCAGAACGCGGAGTTGAGCACCAGGAACCAGGGGAGTACGGCACCGAGCGCGGTGTCGAGGCCGGCGCCGTCGGCGGCCAGCATCGCGTCGGCGGGGACCAGCAGGCCGTCGGCCGTCATCGGTCGGGAGCCGTTGCCGCGCAGGCCGAGCCCGTCGAAGTCCCCGGCCACGCGGAGCCCCGCGCTGTCGGCGGGAACGAGCCACAGCGTCATCGGCCCGGCCCCCGGCGACAGCGCGAGGCTGGACCAGACGTAGCTGTCGGCCTGGCCCGCCGCGGTGACCCAGCTCTTGCGGGCGTCGAGCCGCACGGTGTCCCCACCTGCCGCCGTCGCGGTGCCGGTGGGTGACCAGAAGTGGCTGCGGGAGCCGTACTCGGAGAACGCCAACGTGGTCAGGTGGCCTCCGGCGGCGATGGCCGCGCGGACCTCGCGCGGGCCGTGGGCCTCGACGACGGCGGTCGCCGCGTAGTGCATGAGCACCACCATCGCGGTGGATCCACACTCGGCGGCCAGCCGTTCGATGACGGCGGCGACGGCCCGCATGCCCTGGCCGCCGCCACCGACGTCGGTCGAGGAGGCCAGACCGAGCAGGCCTGCGGCGGCGAGCGCGTCGATGCCCTCGCGGGGAAAGGCGCCGTCCCGGTCGACGGTCTCCGCCCGCGGGCGGATCACCTCGTCGACCACTGTGTCCAGTGGGGTCAGGATGTCGGCGCTGGGTTGGACGTTGTCGACACTGGCCGTCATGGGGATGCCCCTTCAGCCGGACCGGCAGACCGTCATCGAGGTTAACCGATCCCGATGTCACCGGGCGAGAGTGTCGGATCACCGTCTGGAGCTGACGTCCTCGCGGTGTGCTCGGCCGTGCCCGTCCTCACGGTCGATCCGCAGTTCCCGTTCCAACTCGGCGATGACCGCCCGTAGGTCGTCCAGCCGTTGGGTGAGCGCGATGCGGTCCACCTCGTCGGGGACGCCGTCGCCGTCCTCGTCGTAGCCGGGGGCCAGCCGCTCGGTCATCTCCAGCCGGCGTGCCTCCTCCATCGAGTTGACGATGACCGCGATGAGGATGTTGAGGAGCAGGTTGACCGTGATGATCACGTAGCTGACGTAGTAGAGCAGCGTCCACGGCGACATGGCCAGTCCCTGCTCGATGAGGTCGGGCAGGGTCTCCAGCGACAGCAGCACGAACAGCGTCAGCAGCGACCGGCCGATGTCGCCGTACTCGTCGGGATAGCGGTCGCCGAAGATCAGCCAGCCGGCCATCCCGTACACGTAGAGCGTCACCACGGCCAGGGCCAGGAACCCGGTGACGCCCGGCAGGCTGCGCCACAGCGCCGACACGATGGTCCGCAGGCCCGGTGAGAACCGCACCAACCGCACCATCCGGGCGACCCGGACGACGCGCAGCAGCGCCGAGTCACCGTGCAGGCCCGGAACGAAGATGGCCGCGATCACCAGGAAGTCGAAGACGTTCCAGCCGTGCCGGAAGAAATCCTGCGGACGGCGGCCGTAGGCCGCCAGCCGGATGGCGATCTCCAGGACGAAGACCGCGCGGAAGAGCCATTCCAGCCCGTGCAGCGCCGCGTTCGCGGGGATCAGACCGTCGTACGTCTCCAGGCCGAGAACGACGCCGTTGGCGAGGATGGCGACGACGATGACGATCTCGAAGGGTCGCGACCGGGCGAGCCGTGCGCAGGCGTCGGCCAGCGCGGGCCGGCGGTGCGGGGGCATGGCGACCAGCCTAGCCAAGATCAAGCTCGCCCGGCGACCGCGCGACCGCTCAGGAACGGCCCGCCGGGTCCGGAGTCACGGGTGCGGCGAAGAAGTCGACGAGCGGTTCGACGGTCCTCGGGTGTGCGCGGTTGATGGCGTCGTGGCCGCTGCGGGGGATCGTCAGCGCCCGTGCGCGCGGCAGTGCGCGTGCCAATGCCTCGTTCATGTCGACGTAGTAGGGCGGGCCGTCGGCGCCGCAGGCCAGCAGCACCTCCGCGGTCACCCCGGCCCACCGCGTGGCGGGCCCGTCATGCGCCAGGATCAGGGCCGTCTCGTCGAGCGTCATCGGCAGCAGATCGCCCATCATGCGGCCGATCGGGGTCCGCAGGAAAGCGCGGATGATCGCCACCCGGACGGCGAGCGGAAGCCTCGCCGCCGCCATCTGCGGGTTGATTCCGGCGGTCGTGATGGCGAGACCCCTGGCGATGTCGCCATCGCGTGCCGCCGCGCGGGCCTCCTCGAGCCACGCGGAGGGCATGCCGCCGTCGACGGAGATGGCGGCGTCGTAGAGGGCGAGCCTGTCGATCGGCAGGTGACGTGCGCCCTCGAGTGCGATGAACCCGCCGGCGCTGTGGCCGATGACGTTGGTGGCGCCGGTGTGCTCCAGCACCGTGGCGAGGTCGTCGATCTCCTGCTCGAGTGTGTATGGCTCAGATCTGGGCGGCGCGTCGGCCCGTCCCCGCCGGTTGTAGAGGTGCACGGTGAACCGGTCGGCGAGGGCGGCGGTCAGCCGGCGGTAGACGTCGATGGTGACGCCGCCGCCGTGCACGACGACGATCCCCGGGCCGTTGCCCGTGGAGTGCAACGCGAGGGTCTGCCCGTCGCGCGCCCTGATCCGCTCCGTCATCGGCCCGCCTCTCCGTCTCAGCAAACTGCGAACGACGTTTGCAGTTTACAGTGGATCGGTGACCGACGCACCCAGGAAATCCGGCGACCCTGCCGCCGACGGTCGGCAGTCGGTCTGGGCCCGGCCCGAGCGGGGCAGCCGTGGACCGGCGCCGGCCCACAGTCGGGACGCCATCGTCGGGGCGGCCATCGCCCTGGCCGACGCCGAAGGGCTCGCCGCGGTGTCGATGCGTGCCGTCGCCACCGCACTCGGCACCGGTGCGGGATCGCTCTACCGCTACCTGTCGTCCCGTGACGATCTGCTGGACCTGATGACCGACCGCGTCGTGGGGGAGATGCGGCCGTACCCGCAGGATCGGGGCGACTGGCTGGACACGATGATGCTGCTGGCCCGTCGGCAGTTGGCGCTGCACCGCGCCCACCCGTGGCTGCTGGACGTGATCCATCGCGGCTCCGGTGTCGGCCCCGAGGCCCTGGCCTGGTTCGACAACTGCGTCCGGGTCCTGGAGCCGGTGCCCTGTGCCGTCTCGGCCAAGTTCGAGGCGATCGCCATGATGACCGGCGTGGTGACCCTGTTCGCCCGTAGCGAGGCCGCCTCCGGGGCGGTCGGTTTCGCGGGCGTCGACCTCGCGGCGTACCCGTATCTGGTCGCGGCGCTCCGCCAACCCTCCGCGCCGCCGCCCCGGGCGGACCTTTTCGAGCGGACGCTCCGCAGCGTGCTGAGTGGCCTGCTCACCGACCCGGCATGACGTCGGACGGCGACGCGGGGGGCTGTGCCGCCGTGGAGGTCGCTACCTCGGCGTCGCGGCCGGTCAGCTCAGCCCCGCGCGGCCCGGATGGCGTCGCGCAGCGGGGTGCTCGGCCGGCTGATCAGCCGGCTGAGGTCGTCGCTGTCGGTCGCCAGCTCGCCGAGGGCGATCGAGTGGTCGAGCGCGGCGACGAAGCCGGCGGTGCCGGCGTCCAGCCCGACGCTCTGCAGGGTGGCGGCCAGGTCGGTGGCCGACATGTCCCGGTGCACGACAGTGGTGCCGGTGACCTCGGTGACGGCCTCGGCCAGTTCGTCGAAGGTGAACGCCGCGCCGCCCAGTTCGTAGACGACTGTGCCGTCCTCGTCGCGGGTCAGCGCCGCGGCCGCGGCGGCGGCGTAGTCGGCCCGGGTCGCGGCGGAGACCCGGCCGCCGCCGGTAGCTCCGAGGATGGCGCCGCTCTCGAGGTACTGCGGTAGCTGGTCGGTGTAGTTCTCGGTGTACCAGCTGTTGCGCAGCGCCGTGTACGGCAGGCCCGACGCGGCGAGGACCGCCTCGGTCGCCTTGTGCTCGGGTGCCAGGGGGTTCGTGGTCGTGTCGGCCTTCAGGATGCTGGTGTAGACGACGCGCTCGATCCCGGCGAGCCTGGCGGCGTCGATGACGGCGGTGTGCTGGGCGACGCGCTGCCCGGGGGTGTCGCCGGAGATGAGCAGCAGGCGGCGTACGCCGGCCACGGCGCCGGGCAGCGTCGACGGGTCGTCGTAGTCGGCCTGCCGGATCTCGACGCCGCGCGCGGCCAGGTCGGCGGCCTTGTCGGTGTCGCGGACCACGGCGGCGATCTCGGTGGCGGGCAGGCCTGTGTCGAGCAGGCGCTCGATGACCAGGCGGCCCAGCCGGCCGGTGGCGCCGGTGACGGCATAGGTGGGCATGGGAACCTCCGAAGGGGCGGTAATGATCGGTAAGTACTTACGAATCTATAGTACAAGTAGTTGTGTAAGCGTCGGGTAGGCTGGTGAGGTGAACGACAAGCCGGCCCACGACCCGGCGGGGCCTACCCAGGAACTCGTCAGCGATGTCTTCGCGCGGGGCTGCACCTCGCGTGCCGCCTTCGAGGACGTGACCTCGAAGTGGGCCTCGCTCGCGCTGCTCGCCCTCGGCGAGGGCCGGTACCGGTTCAACGCGTTGCGGAGGCGCATCGACGGGGTCAGCGAACGGATGCTCTCGCAGACGCTGCAGACGCTCGAACGCGACGGCATGCTCACCCGCGAGGTGCTCACCGCGATCCCGCCGCGCGTCGAATACTCACTGACGCCCCTCGGCGCCCGCGTCGCCGAACAGTTGCGTGGCCTCGCGGACCTGCTGGAGGCCTCGGTGCCCGAGTTGCAGACGGCCCGCGAGCGCGAGCGGGCCTAACGCACGCCCGCCCGCTCCCGTCGCACCACCGGCCCCGGCCGCCGGGTGCGCTGGATCAACACGACGCACGCCAGCACCACCACCGC
The DNA here is from genome assembly GCF_055587305.1 of Micromonospora sp. NPDC047521. Taxonomy (NCBI): domain Bacteria; kingdom Bacillati; phylum Actinomycetota; class Actinomycetes; order Micromonosporales; family Micromonosporaceae; genus Micromonospora; species Micromonospora sp. NPDC047521. The sequence continues at coordinate 62,012 of NZ_JBVJGN010000016.1, forward strand.
CGCCACGATCGAGGTGGGGGTGACGTTCTCGCCGAGCAGCAGCGCCGACCACCCGAGAGTGAGCACCGGCTGCGCGAGCTGGACCTGACCGACCTGCGCGATGCCGCCCCGGGCCAGCCCCGCGTACCAGGCGAAGAAACCCAGGAACATCGAGACGACAGTGAGGTAGCCGAACGCCGACCAGCCGACGGTGTCGGCGTGCGGCCGGTCGGCCAGCGCGGCGACGACAGTAACGGGCACGGTGACGGGCAGCGACAGCAGCAGCGCCCAGCAGATCGTCCGGGCGCCGCCCAGATCGCGGGCCAGCGCGCCGCCCTCGGCGTAGCCCAGGCCGCAGAGCACGATCGCCGCGAGCAGGAACACGTCGGGCAGGGTGATCGTGCCGCGTACCGCGCCGCTGGCGGCGAGGAAGACCAGCACCGCCAGCAGCCCGCCGGCGCTCGCGATCCAGAACAGCGTCGGCGGGCGTTCCCCCGCGCGCAGCACCGCGAAGACGGCGGTCATCGCGGGCAGCGCGGCGATGACGACCGCGCCGTGCGCCGAGGTCTGGGTGAGCAGCGCCAGCGAGGTGAACAACGGGAAGCCGACGACGACGCCCAGGGCCACGACCGCCAGCCGCCGCCACTGGCCGCGCGAGGGCCGTGGCGCGCCCGTGAGACGCAGGTACGCCCAGGCCAGCAGACCCGCGCCGACCGCGCGTCCGAAGGCGACGAACCACGGATCGAGTTGTTCGACGGCCAGGCGGGTCGCCGGCAGGGAGAGGCTGAAGCCGAGCACGCCCAGCGCGCCGAGGGCGAGGCCGCCGGCCCGGCTCGTTGTTACCGTGCTGCCGGCAGTAGCGCTACTATCTTCCTTCATGGAAGACGGTAACGCAGCCGCTCGCGTTATCCAAGATCTGCGGGTGCTGGTGGCCGCCGCGGGTCCGGGCGCCCGACTGCCCTCGGTCCGGGAGTTGACCGCCCGGCACCAGGCCTCACCTGTCACCGTCGCCGAGGCCGTCCGGCGGTTGGTGGCCGAAGGGCTGATCGAGGCGCGGCCCGGCAGAGGCACCTTCGTGGCCGCCGCGCCGGACGTGCGGCGCGTACCCGACCTGTCCTGGCAGACAGTCGCGCTCGGCCCCCGCCCGTCCGGCGAGAGCGAGATGCAGGCACTGCTGGCGCTGCCGCGCGACGGTGCGATCCCGTTGTCCGGCGGCTACCTGGACGCCGACCTTCAGCCGGCCGCCGCGTTGGGCGCCGCCCTCGCCCGCGCCGCCCGCCAGCCCGCCACCTGGCAGCGCGGGCCGGTCGAGGGGCGCGAGGACCTGCGCGCCTGGTTCGCCCGCGAGGCCGGGACCGGGCTGCGGGCCGAGGACATGGTGATCTGCCCCGGTGGGCAGGCCGCGCTGTCCTCGGCGGTGCGGGCGCTCACCGCCCCCGGCGACGCCCTGCTCGTCGAGTCCCCGACCTACCTGGGCGCGCTGGCCGTGGCACGAGCCGCCGGACTCCGGGTGGTGCCCGTGCCGGCGGACGCCGACGGGGTACGCCCCGACCACCTCGCCGCCGCGTTCGCCCGCACCGGCGCGCGGCTCTTCTACTCCCAGCCGCTGCACGCCAACCCGCACGGCGCGACGCTCGCGGCTGACCGCCGGGCCCGGGTCGCCGACGCGGTACGCGACGCCGGCGCCTTCCTGATCGAGGACGACTACGCCCGCGACCTCACCATCGACGGTCCGGCCCCACCGCCGCTGGCCGCCGACGACCCCGACGGCCACGTCATCTACCTGCGTTCGTTGACCAAGTCGACAGCGCCCGGGCTGCGCGTCGCGGCGATCGGCGCCCGCGGGCCGGCCGGTGCCCGGTTGCGTGCGGCACGGCTGCTCGACGACTTCTTCGTGGCAGGTCCACTGCAACAGGCGGCGTTGGAGTTCCTCACCTCCCCGGCGTGGTCGCGGCACCGTCGGATTCTCGCCACGTCGCTCCGGACGCGCCGCGAGGCGTTGGTGGCCGCGCTGCGGCGACACCTGCCCAGCCTCTGCCCGCAGTCGGTCCCGCGTGGCGGCCTGCACCTGTGGATCCGCCTGCCCGACGGCGTCGACGACGTGGCGGTGGCCGCCGCCGCTGCCGCCGAGGGCGTCGTCGTCTTTCCGGGTCGCCCCTGGTACGCGGCCGAACCCCCGGCGCCGCACCTGCGCCTCACCTACGCCGCCGCCGCGCCCGACCTCATGGACGAGGCCGTCCGCCGCCTCGCCCGGGCTCTGCGCGCGGAACGGGCACCTGTCTAGTTGGTGTCCTGCGCGCAGATCGTGGTCATCTCGGCCAGGTAGCTCGCGAGCGTGGGCAGGCCGGCCTCGGCGCGGCGTCGTTCGACATCGGCCTCGTCCCTGATCGGGGTGGCCGGGACGGGGCCGCCGGGTCCACATCGGATCTGCGTCCCGTACTCCTGCGGCTCGCCCCTGCCTGTCGCGACCCGGTCGTGGAGGTAGGCGAGGTTGCCCGGCGACGCCTGGCCGGCGGCGACGGCCGCGCGTAACAGGTCCAGCGCCTCCTGCTGGAACGCGGGATCCAGGTCGGAATGTTGGGCGATGGCCCACGCGGCGTTGCCGCCGTCCTCGCCGACCAGGGCGAAGGTCGGCCAGCCGTGGGCCCGGACGATGTCCTTGAGCCGGGCGGTGCGCGCCTGGTCGGACTCGGCCTGCGGGCTGCCCTCGCGGTCGGCCTGGTCGCGTTCCAGCATCGCGATCAACTCGTCGTGCAGCGCCTTGTCGAAGGCGGCAGGGGAGGCTGACGCGCTGGACGGGGCCGGGGGAGTGGTAGGTGTGGTGCCACCCGTCGGTGTGCCGGCCGGTTCGGGCGCGGTGTCGCACGCGGCGAGGACCAGCAGGCCCACAAGCGTCACCGCGACCCGCGAGGGGAGCTTCACGGGGCCGATTGTCGCCGGTGCGGGGCGGTGTCACAAGGCGGGTGCCGGGGCCGTCTCAGGCGCGGAGCGTCTCGCGGGGCGGTACGCCGTAGCTGGCGTGGTACCGGGCGGTGAACCTGCTGTGGCTGGCGAACCCCCACCGGCTGGCGATCGCCGACACGGTCTCCCGTCGAGGGTCGGCCCGGACCAGGTCGTGGTGGGCGCGGTCGAGGCGGATCCCGCGCAGGTACGCCATCGGGGTGGTGCCGAGGTGGCGGCGGAACGCGAGTTGCACGGCCCGCAGGGAGACGGCGGCGGCGCCGGCGATGTCTGCCGCGCTGATGTCCCGGTCGGCGTTCTCCTCCATGAAGGCGGTGGCGCGGCGCAGGGTGGCCGTGCTGGCGTCGCGGCGGTCCGCGGCTGTCTCGTCGGTGAAGGCCGTGTTGGGAAAGATCGCCAGCGCCGCCGCGGCGAGCATCCGCGCGGCGTTGCCGACCACCAGCGGCTGGACCCGGGCGCTCGGGTTGCTCAGGACGACGTCGCTGATGTAGCTGGTGGTCTTTCGCCACTGCCGGGCGAGGAGCGCGTTTGCGGCGCCCAGGTCGGTGAACCGGATCCGGCCGGGCCGCCGGCCCGGCGCGGCGGTCGCCACCTGCGTCAGCACCGCGAGGTCCAGGACGCAGAGCTCCACCAGACCAGGCTGCCAGTGCAGGCTGAACCGCCGGCCGGGCCGGGTGGTGAGAAAGACGTCGCCCGGACCGAACCGGTGGTTGGATCCCTCGCACGCGCGGTCGATGAGGGCGGTGCGGCTACGGCAGACGACCAACCCGTCGATGTCGTCGACCTCGATGTCGAGATGCGCGGTCTGGCCGGTGGCGGCGAGGGCGAACGGCCCGGTGTCGACGCGTTGGTGAACGAGGTGGTATCCGGTCTCCTCGGCGCGGATGCGCAGGTCCGTGCCGTACGTGCTGGCCAGGAAACGGTGGATGGCCGCCGGGTCGCGGCTGTCGAATCCTCGGGTCTGCACTGATGACGTCATCCGCTGTCTCCGTCCGGGGAAGGACCCGCCGGTGGCCCACCGGGGCCGGCGGTGTGGTCGGGACGTGTCCGGGCGCACGGGCCGGTGGATCCCGGCAGGGTGCTGACCCGGCGGTTCGGCGGTGGTAGCGGTCGAGCGTTGTCGGAGTGGACTGGCCGTTAAGTAATCCCAACTATTCGCATATCCATTGATGGGAATTCCACCATACGACAGCCAGTAGTGTGCCGCTCGGTTTTGCGCCGTCCGTGAGTCCACTTCGCTTTCCGGCTACCGCGCGGGCAATCCTGCGCCCGCTGTCCTAGTCGCCCCGCCCGCTGCGGCGAAAATCTTGTTCATGATCTCCCGGGCGCCGCACCGGTTCCCGGGAACGCTGCCGGAATTCCGGCCAACAGGTGGGGGTAGACGTTGGACAAACATGATCCGGACCGCGTCGTCCGACTGGCGGTGGCCGAGGCGTTGGCGCGGGTGGCGGACGAGGACAGCCTGGGACTGGGCGAGGGCGACGCCCTGGAGAACCTGGGAGTCGCGCTGCGCGAGGTGCTGCGCCGCGCTCTGGACGACCGGGTGCCACTGACCACACCCGAGTTCGTCGACCTGTGCCGCGACCTGCGGCTGAACCGGGACTCCTTCGACCTGCTCGGGCACTACCTGCTCACCGCGTTGCTGGCCCACCACGTGGGACCCGACGCCCTGATCCGCGTCGGGGTGCTCCTGGGCACCGTCCGGCGCTATCTGCCCGCGCCCCGGCCACCCGCGCACCGCAACGCCGGCCCCGCTCCCCGGCGACGGGACGTGCGCGCCGACAACAGTGTCGTGGGCCGGTACCAGCGACCGAAGCTGCCCGAACACCTTCCCAACCCGCCGAGCTGGACCTGCACGGGCTGCGGTCGGGAGTGGCCCTGCGCCACCAAGCAGAGTCAACTGCTCGCCGAGTTCGGTGGGGCGCGCGCCTCCCTCGCCGTCTACCTCGGCTCCTGTCTCGTCGCCGCAGCCGAGGATCTGCCGACCCTGCCACTGCCCCGGGCGCGGCTCCGGTTCCTGGGCTGGCTGCCCCGCGCCCGGATCTGACAACGACTCGCCGCCGCGGCACTAGGCAAGGGGGACATCGATGCGATGGAATGTGATCCACGCGTCGCACCCCGGGAGGACACCGATGTCGACCGCCCGTACCCGCGCCCGGGTCGCCAACATCCTGGCCGGCCTGCTGGTCGCGGCGCTGTTCGCCGCTCCCACCGCTCCCGCGGCCGCCGACCCGACCACCCGGCACCGGCAGTCCCCGCCGCACGTCGTCGGCACCGAGACGGTCCCCGTCTACTCCTACGCCGACGCCATCCGCGAGAGCGTCTGGGTCGAGACACGGGCCGACAGCGACGGCGACGGCGTCCGGGACCGGGTGGCCGTGGACGTCGTCCGACCGCGCGAGGCGGCCGCCGCCGGGGTCCGGGTACCGGTCATCATGGACGCGTCGCCCTACTACCTCTGCTGCGGTCGGGGCAACGAGAGCGAACGCAAGACGTACGACGCGGCAGGCGTGATCGCCAAGGCTCCGCTGTTCTACGACAACTACTTCGTCCCGCGCGGGTACGCGTTCGTCGCCGCCGACCTGGCCGGCACCGCCCGCTCCACCGGCTGCCAGGACGTCGGCGGCCCGGCCGAGGTGGGCAGCGCCACCGCAGTGGTGGACTGGCTCAACGGGCGCGCCCGCGCGTACGCCGCCGACGGGCGACAGGTCAGCGCCGCCTGGAGCACCGGACGGGTCGGCATGATCGGCAAGTCGTGGGACGGCTCGGTCGCCAACGGGGTCGCCGCCACAGGCGTGCCGGGGCTGGCCACGATCGTGCCGATCTCGGCGATCTCCAGCTGGTACGACTACATGCGCTACAACGGTGTCCTGCGCGCCGCCGACTACCCCGGCTACCTGCACTCGTACGTCAACGGGCGCGGCGAGCAGGCGTGCGCCGACGTCCTGGCCCGACTGCGCTCGGACAGCGCGGAGGAGACCGGCGACCGCAACGGGTTCTGGGCGCAGCGCGACTACCGGCCCTCGGCCGGGCGGGTACGGGCCAGCGTGTTCGTGGCGCACGGCGTGAACGACCTGAACGTCACGACCAACCAGTTCGCCCGCTGGTGGCAGGAGTTGGCCGAGCAGGGCGTGCCCCGCAAGCTCTGGCTCTACCAGGCCGGCCACGAGGACCCGTTCGACGTCCGGCGCGGCACCTGGGTGGACACGCTGCACCGCTGGTTCGACTACTGGTTGCAGGGGCTGCGCAACGGCGTGATGGCCGAGCCCCGGGTCGACCTGGAGACCGCTCCGGGCACCTGGACGACCCAGCGGGACTGGCCCGCCCCCGGCACCCGGGACGTGCGGGTCGCCCTCGGCGTCGGCGATGGCGTGACCGGGACGCTCGGCGGGCGCGGCGCGCGGCCGGGTCTGGAGCGGGCGTACGTCGACGAGTCGCTGTCCGAGGACGCACTGGTGGCCGAGCCGAACAGCGCAGCCTCCGGCCGACTGGTGTTCCTCTCCGGCGCGCTCACCGCGCCCCTGCGAATCTCCGGCAGCCCGTCGGTGCGGCTGCGGATCCGGGTGGACCGCCCGACCACCGAGCTGACCGCCCGGCTCGTCGACTACGGCACCGCCGAGCGGATCCGCTACGACAGCTCCGAGGGTGTGCGGACGCTGACCACCGAGTCCTGCTGGGGAGCGTCCACGGCCGCTGACGACGCCTGCTACCGGGACACCGAGGAGATCACCGCGGTCACCGACCACGCCGTGCTGACCCGGGGATGGCTCGACGCCGCGCACCACCGCTCGCTGCGGTTCACCACCCCGCTGCGCCCGGACCGGTGGTACACGGTGACGGTGCCGTTGAACGCGTACGACGCGGTGGTGCCGGCCGGGCACGTGCTCGGCCTGGTGCTCGGTCAGAGCGACCCGGACTTCACCGAGACCGACGACCGCGACGCCACCGTCCGGGTCGACCTGGGTCGCAGCGAGTTGGTCCTTCCGGTCACCGGCCGGGCCGGGCTGCCCAGCGTCGCCGTCGCGCCGTCGGTGGTCACCGCGCCGGCCGAGCGGTCGTCGGCCCGGACGGCGCCGGACAACCGGCAGGTGCCCTGAATCAGTTCATCGTGGCCCCGCGCCACGTACAACACCTGTTCATCACCCTCTCCGAGGCTTCTTGATCGAAAGAGCATCCGCTTGATCGAGGAGAGGCTCTCAGGTGAGAGACAAGCATTCCGAACAGGCCGAGCACGTGCAGCTGTCGCGGCGCAAGCTGGTCAAGTACGCAGGCGTCGGCGCGACGCTTGCCGCGGCCAGCCCGCTTGTGGGGGCCGGCGCGGCGTGGGCCGACGAGGAGCGGCGGCCGGCCGACGACACGAGCGACAGGGGCGCCGCGAAGAACCGGTCGTGGCGTGCGGGCGACCACCACGTCCACTCCGAGTACAGCGGCGAGTTCGACACGACGAAGAGCCCGATCGTCTTCCACAAGGGCGCGGACGCCGTCTACCCGATCGTCACCAACGCCATCATGGCCAAGAACTTCGGCCTGACCTGGGCCATGTGCACCGACCACGGTGGACCGACGCATTCCAAGGTGAACATCGAGCAGGCGTACCCCGACCTGCTGCGCTCGCGCAAGCTGGTCCCCGAGGTGCTCCAGTTCTGGGGCATGGAGTTCGACGCGCCGTCGCTCGACCACCACACGCTGATGATCCCGCGCCACGACGACGAGGCTAAGCAGCTCTTCGAGCTGGAGAGCCGGTTCGCCAAGTACGACGCGTTCCCCACCGACCCGGCCCGCGACACCGAGGCCAGGATGGTGGAGTTCCTCAAGGTCGCGCGGGGGATGCCGCACAAGCCGCTCGTGATCGCCCACCACGCGTCCCGCTCCGCGCCCGGCCTCGGCGTCTACGGCCAGGACACGCCACGCGAGTTCCGCAACGGCAACAACGCCGCGCCGGACGTCTACATCGGCTTCGAGGGGGCTCCCGGGCACCAGGCGGGTCCGCTCAACGGGGGCAAGCGGGGCGGGTACGGCAACCACCCCACCTACGGCGGCTTCGACCAGATGACCGCGCGGGTCGGTGGTCTCTGGGATTCGCTGCTCGGTGAGGGCCGCCGCTGGTGGATCACCGCGACGTCGGACTCGCACGTGCACTGGACGCGCGGCGGCTCGGACTTCTGGCCGGGGGAGTACAGCAAGACCTACGTGCACGCCCGTCAGGACTACGGCGACATCATGGACGGCCTGCGCAACGGCCGGATCTGGGTGACCACAGGTGACCTGATCCGCGGCCTCGACGTGACAGCCAGGTCGCAGGGGAAGACGGCCGAGGTGGGCGAGACCATTACCCTCAGCCGCCGCGGCCGCACCGACGTCGAGATCGAGATCCGGTTCCGCCCGCTGGGTGGCGTGAACGCCAACGGGGACCGCCCCGAGGTCCGCCGGGTCGACCTGATCGTCGGTCAGATCACCGGGCCGAGCGCCAACCCGGACGCCGACACCAACCCCACCACAAGCGTGGTGGCCCGGTTCGGCCCGCGCGACTGGCGTCGACAGGGCGACGAGTACGTCATCAGGCACACCCTGCGCAACGTCGAGGCCGACACGTACGCGCGGGTGCGCGGCACCAGCACCGACGAGGCCGAGCCGCTCGCCGACGGGCTGGAGAGCCCGTGGGACGACCTGTGGTTCTACTCGAACCCGGTCTTCGTGCACGTGCGCTGACCGACGGGCACGGCGGGTCCGCCGAAGCCGCTCGACGCACCACTGTCGGGCGGCGCCGGCGGGCCCGTACCGTATCCGGCTCCGCCGGCGGTGGTCAGGAGGCGTTGGGGCGACGTCCGGCCCGGCGCCCGCCGGCCGGCAGCTCGGCCGGGCCGGGCTCGGGCCGCACCTGCTCGACCACCTCGCAGAGGTTCCGCAGCGGGTCGGTCGCCTGGGTCGAGCAGGCGACGCGTTGCAGCAGGGCCCGCAGCGTCGCCGACTCGGCAGGCGTGAGCGCCCCCAGCAGGTGTGCCTCGACCTGTCGCAGCGCCCGCCGTCGCTGCTCCCAGGCCGCCCGGCCGGTGTCGGTGACGTCCACCAGCCGGCTGCGTCGGTCGGCCGGGTCCGCCCGTCGGGCGACGAACCCGGGCCGCTCCAGGTCGTCGATCAGGTATGTGAGCACCGTGCGGTCGATGCCCAGTTCCTCGGCGATCGCGCCCTGGTTGCGGGCCGGGCCGTTGGCGGCGGCGGTGAGCACCTGGTAGCCGCGCGGGCCACCGGGGAAGTCGGCCAGGGCGTGTTCGGCCGCCTTGACGTGGCCCCGGAACACGATCCCGAGCATCCAGCCCAGGTCGTCGTCGAGCGGATCGGGCCGGTCCGGCCGGTCGGTGGCACCCGTCATAGGACGACAATAGCGCAGCACGGCATACCTTGTTGGCAGCAGATGTTCTGTCTGACATAAGGTTGTGCGCATGACGCATTGCGCGGAACGGGAGGCTCGCAGATGAGCGACTACGGCCACGAGCTGATCTTCGGCTCGTTCACCACGCCCGGCAACGACGATCCGGACCGCACCGTCGGTCTCGCCGTCCTGGCCGAGCAGGTCGGGCTCGACCTCGTGACCTTCCAGGACCACCCGTACCAGCCACGGTTCCTCGACACCTGGACGCTGCTGAGCTTCGTGGCGGCCCGCACCGACCGGGTGCAGCTGTCGGCGAACGTCACGAACCTGCCGCTGCGCCCACCTGCGGTGCTCGCCCGCAGCGTCGCCAGCCTCGACCTGCTCACCGACGGCCGGGTCGCGCTGGGTCTCGGCGCGGGCGCGTTCTGGGACGCCATCGAGGCGATGGGCGGTCGACGGCTGACCGCCGGGGAGGGCGTCCGGGCGCTGGAGGAGGCCATCGAGGTCATCCGACAGATCTGGGACGCCGAGGCGCGCGGCGGCGTCCGGGTGGACGGCGAGTTCCACCGGGTGGTCGGTGCCAAGCGCGGCCCGGCCCCGGCCCACGCGGTGCCGATCTGGCTGGGCGCGTACAAGCCGCGCATGCTGGCGCTCACCGGGCGTCGGGCCGACGGCTGGCTGCCCTCGCTGGGCTACCTCCAGCCCGGTGACCTGGTCAAGGGCAACGCCATCATCGACGACGCCGCGCGCGAGGCGGGCCGCTCGCCCCGGGACGTGCGCCGGCTGCTCAACATCTCCGGCACGTTCTCGACGGTCGGGCGCGGGCAGCTGAACGGCCCCGCCGAGCAGTGGGCGCGGGAGCTGGCCGAGCTGGCGCTGGGCGACGGCGTCGGCACCTTCATCCTCGCCAGCGACGACCCCGACGACCTGCGCCGGTTCGCCGGCGAGGTGGCGCCCGCCGTCCGCGAGCTGGTGACCACCGAGCGCGAGCGGGGCGACGCGCCCGCCGCGGTGCCGCCGGTGGCCGTCGCGCCCGCGGCGCCCCCGGCGCGGGCGAGGGTGACCGCCGGCGCCTTCGCCGTGGTGCCGACCCCCGACGACGGCCGGCGTCTCAGTGACCGCCAGGTGTGGGACGAGTCGGCCCGCCCGACCGGACCGGCGCCCGATCCGACGCGCACCTACACGGCGCACGAGCAGGCGAACGGCCAGCACCTGGTGCAGGTGCACGACGGGCTGCGGGGCGAGCTGGCCCAGATCCACGACCTCATCGAGCAGGTCGCGGCCGGTGAGATCGACGCCGGCACCGCCCGTTCCCACATCAACACGATGACCATGCGGCAGAACCGGTGGACGCTCGGCGCGTACTGCGAGTCGTACTGCCGCATCGTCACCACCCACCACACCATCGAGGACCAGGCGCTCTTCCCGCGCCTGCGGCAGGCCGATCCCCGGCTGCGTCCGGTCATCGACCGGCTGGAGCAGGAGCACCACGTCATCCACGACGTGCTGGAGGGGGTCGATCGCGCCCTGGTGGCGTACGTCGGAGCGCCGGACGGCCTGGCCGAGCTGCGCGCCGCGGTGAACCTGCTGACCGACACCCTGCTGTCGCACCTGAGCTACGAGGAGCGCGAGCTGGTCGAGCCGTTGGCGCGGTTGGGGGTGAGCTGACCGCCCCGGGGGGTTGCCCCGGATAACGTGAGAGACTACTTTCGAAACATGTCTCTCAAGAACCCGTACGGGGATTTCGAGATCACCGAGCCGCAGGCGCTGCGGGCGCTCGCCCATCCGGTGCGGCTCGCCATCCTCGACCGGCTCCAGCGGCACGGCCCGGCCACCGCCACCGGGCTCTCACCGCACGTCGGCGCCACCCCGTCGGTGGTCAGCTGGCACCTGCGGCACCTCGCCACGTTCGGCCTGGTCACCGACGCCGAGGGCACCGCCAGCAAGCGGGAACGCTGGTGGCAGGCAGCCGCCCGGGGCTTCCGCTTCAGCCTGCCCGACGACGCCGAGGGGCAGGCCGCCGGCCGGCAGCTGCGCGGCGAGATGTTCGCCAGGTACGCGGACACCCCGCAGCAGTGGCTGCTGCACGAGGAGCCCCGGCTGGACGCCGAGTGGCGAGGGCTGGCCGGGGTCGCCGACACCCGGTTCGTCGCCACACCCGACGAGCTGCGGGAGCTGGAGAACGCCATCGAGGAGCTGCTCGCCCCGTACGTGCGGCGCAAGGACGACGAGACGCCACCGGACGGCGCACGGATCGTGCGGATGCTGCGCTACCTGCTGCCCGAGACCGGCGACGACAGGTCCGCGTCATGACCACCGTCGACACCGCGCCCCCGCCCGCCCTGCACCGCGACAGGCGGTTCCGCACCTTCTGGATCGGCGAGACGGTCTCGCAGTTCGGCGACCGGATCAGCGAACTGGCCCTGCCGCTGATCGCCGTCTCCCTGCTCACCGCGACGCCCCTTCAGGTGAGTGTCCTCACCGCGTTGATCTGGCTGCCCAACCTGCTGGGCCTGTTCCTGGGCGCGTGGGTGGACCAGCGCACCCACAAACGGCGGCTCCTGATCATCGCGGACCTGATCCGCGCGGCCGTGCTGTTCAGCCTGCCGGTGGCCTACCTGTTCGGCGCGCTCACCCTCACCCACCTCTACCTGGTGGCGCTGCTCACCGGTGCCGGGGCGGTGCTGTTCGCCCTGGGACGCCAGGCGTTCTTCGTCGCCCTGGTGCCCCGGTCGGCGTACGTGGACGCGAACAGCAAGCTGAGCATGAGCCGGTCGCTGTCCTTCATCGCCGGGCCGGCGGTCGGCGGTGGGCTGGTCCAGGCGCTCGGCGCGCCGGTGGCGATCGTCGTCGACGCGGTGTCATTCCTCGGCTCGGCGCTGCTGCTGCGCCGCATCCCGGTGACCGAGTCGCCCCCGCCGCCGCGCAGGACGTCCACTCTCGGCATGGTCCGCGAAGGGCTGGTGATGGTGCTGCGCGACCCGGTGCTGCGCGCCGCGCTCGGCTGCACCAGCACTGTCAACTTCTTCACCTTCATCGCCTCGGCCCTGCTGGTGCTGTACGCGAGCCGTGACCTCGACCTGTCGGCCGGCGCCATCGGCCTGGCCTTCGCAGCCGGGGCACCCGGCGGGCTGGTGGGCGCGGCGCTGGCCCCCCGCATCGCACGGGCCATCGGGCTGGGCCGTACCACGATGATCGGCGTGGTGCTGTTCTCCGCGCCGCTGGCGCTGACCGCCCTGATCACCGGCCCCACCTGGTCGAAGATCACCATGCTGGCGGCCATCGAGCTGGTTTCCAGCTTCGGTGTGATGCTGATGGACATCAACCTCAACGCGCTGCTGACCGCGGTCACGCCCGACGACGCCCGCGGCCGCCGAGCCGGTGCGTACAGCGCCGTCAACTACGGCGTCCGGCCGCTGGGGGCGCTGGTCGGCGGCGCGCTGGGCACCGCCGTCGGGCTGCGGCCGGCCCTTGTCGTCGCCGGGCTGGGCGGCACCCTCGCCGTGCTCTGGCTGCTCGCCTCGCCGGTACGCCGCATCGCCAGCATCGACGAGGCGACGGAATGACCGCCGGTCAGCCGGCCGCCGCCAGCAGCAACCGCGCCAGCTCGGTCGGCTGGGAGAACATCGGCCAGTGGCCGGTGTCCATCGTGACCAGACGCCACCGCTCGCTGGTCAGCAGGCCGGCGACTGTGTCGTTGGGCTCCGGGCCGTCGAGCAGACACTTGACGTACGTCGCCGGCAGCTCGCCGAGCGGCCGGTCGAGCACGGCCGGCTCGGTGAGCGACGCCCCCGGGTGCGGGGTGGCGCCCCCGATGAGCCGGGCGACCTGCTCGTCGGTGAGCCCCTGGCCGTCGAACTCGGCCGCGCCCGGCGGCGGCCAGTATCCGCCGTTGTCGGCGACCAGCGCCTCGAACACCTCCCGGCCCTGCCACCAGCCGGACGCGAACGACCTGCCGTCGACAGGCACCTCCGCGTCGACGAAGACCACCCGGGTCAGCCGGTCGCCGATCCGCTCGGCGGCCTGCCCCACCGGGATGCCCGAGTAGCTGTGCCCGACCAGCACCACATCGCGCAGGTCGCGTCGCTCGATCTCACCGACGACGTCCCGCACGTGGGTCTGCTGCCCGGCGGGCGCGTCCCGCCTCTCGGCCAGACCGGAGAGGGTCAGCGGATGGACACCGTGCCCGGCCGCGCGCAGCGGCGGCACCACCTCGTCCCACGCCCACGAACCCAGCCACGCCCCTGCCACCAGAACGAATTCAGCCATGGCGGGGACCCTAGCGTCGACCTGTGACAGCCCGACGGTTCAGGACCAGGTGCGGGACTGCGCCGCGAAGACCCCCGGTGGGCTCTCCACAGGCAGCACGCACAGCAGGTGGCCACCGGGCGCCCGCAGGATCCGGCATTCCAGCCACCGCGTCACCTCGGTCGCGCCCAGACCGATCAGCCGGGCGGTCTCGGCCGCCACGTCGTCGGTCTCGATGTCGAGGTGGTAGCGCGGCGCGTCGTCGACCGCCTGAACGGCGGTGACCAGCCCCGGCAGGGCTTCGTGCAGACCGACGAACTGTGGCTCCTCGGGATGGGTGCGGGTGGGCACACCCAGGGCAGCGGACCAGAACTCCGCCGCCCGGGCCGCCTCCGCCTCCGGCGCGTCGATGAGCAACGCGTACACACGGCTTCGATGCATGCGAGGCAGGATATCGACGACTCCGCCGGCCCGCCCGCCCCGTCGCTCAGCAGTGGTCCAGCGGCGGTGGGCCGACGTCGACAGGCAACCGGTAGATCCGGACCGGATAGTCGACTGCCGCGTGCCCACCGTTGAGCCCTGCGGTCAGGTGCAGTTGGGCCGCCGGCATCCACAGGTGCCCGTCGGCGTCGAGCCACATCGCGTCCACCCAGCACAGACGGGGGTCGTCGACGAGCGTACGGACGTCGCCGTCGGGCGCCAGGGCGAGGATGCGCCGTCGCTCCACGTCGCTGACGTAGATCGTGCCGTCGGCGTCGATCGCCGTACCGCCGGTGCTGGGCGTGTCGCACCACCGCTGCACCCGGCGGGCCAACTCGTCGGCGGAGACAGTCGGGTCGTTAAGCCATCGGATGCCGATCCGGGACATGCCGCCGGATGCCGGTTGGTAGTACAGCCACCGCCCGTCCGGCGACACCTCCAGCTGGTCGGCGTGGACGCGCACCTCGGCACCGGTGGGATCGCGCAAAGCCCGGCCGTCGGCGACAAGCGTGCCGCCCACCGTGCTCGGATGCCCGTCCAACACCCGCCGGCACCGACCCGAGTCGAGGTCCAGCACGATGAGACCTGGCGCACCCGCGTCGGTCAGGTACGCGGTGCCGCCGTGGAACCGGACGTCGTCCACGTAGCTGTCGGGGCGTACCGCCTCGTCGAGACGGTGGATCCGCTCCACCCGGTCGCCGTCCACGTCGACCACGATCAGCCGTGCGCCACCGGGCACCTGCCGCCCGCCGATCTGCGGCGCCCCCGAGTCGACGATCCACAGCTTGCCGTCCGGCCCGGCACGCAGGCCGTTCACGTGGACGAACGCGCCGTCCGCCGACTGGCCCACCCGGTTCCACGCGGCGTCCGGGTACGGCCGGCGACGGCCGTCCGGCAGCGCCTCGGCCACCTGCACCCCCGGCCCGTCCGCCGACGGGTAGCTCAGGAACACCCGACCCCGCAGGGTGGTCACCCCCGTGCACACCCGGTCCTCGGCGCGCACCGACGTCAACCGAGGATCCTCCTCGGTGCGAAGCAGGGACACCGGTCCGCTCCTCATCCACTCGGCGGCGTGTCGGCTCGGCGGCCGACGGGACCGACCACCATCGGCGCGGTATCCCCGAGCCGGAACCCGCGAAACGCCCGCCGGTCTCACACCGGGCGGTCGACCAGGGCGGCGAGCCGTTTGGGTGCCAGCACGCAGTAGCTCTCGGTGAGCAGCTCGCCGACCTCGTCCCAGTCGGTGTCGTCGGACAGGACCATGCCCATCACGTCCCGGCCCCAGTCCGGCTTGTAGAAGGGGTGCCCACAGCCCAGGAGGCCGGCGATCTCGTCGAGTGGCGACCGGAAGACCAGCAGGCAGGCCGGCCGGTCGAGCGCGGCGGCGCGCGCGTGCACCGCCTGCCGGGCCGGGTCGACGGTGAGCACGTGGGCGAAGGTCCGTCTGCGGATGCGCCAGCGGACGCCCACCCAGGCCGGCTCCTCGTACGTCTCCGGCAGCCCACGGCAGATCGGACGCAGCCGGTCGAGGATCTCGGGGTCGACGTCTCCGGGCGCGCTCACGGGCAGGACCCTAGTGAACGGGTACGACACGTCTCCGAGTCGCCGGCTGTGGTGTGCGCCCGGTCGATCCGCCAGTATGGGCCGGGGCGACGTCGGGCCGTCGTCCGCGCCGACCCGCCCCGTGCCCGCTGAGGAGTACCGTGTCGTCCACCCTGCTCTCCCGCCGTGACCTGGACTTCCTGCTGTACGACTGGCTGCGGGTGGCCCACCTCGTCGAGCGTCCCCGCTACGCCGAGCACTCCCGGGAGACGTTCGACGACGCGCTGGACCTCGCCGAGCGGGTGGCCACCGAGCAGTTCGCCCCGCACAACCGAGCGGCCGACCTCACCGAGCCCACCTTCGACGGGCAGCGGGTGCGGCTCATCCCGCAGATCCGGGCGGCACTGGACAGCTTCGCCGAGACCGGCCTGCTCACCGCCGGGCTGGACGAGTCGGTCGGCGGCCTGCAACTGCCGCACGCCGTCGCCGCCGCCTGCTTCGCCTGGTTCCAGGCCGCCAACGTGGCCACCTCCGCGTACCCGATGCTCACCCTCGGCAACGCCAACCTGCTGCTGACGTACGGCAGCGCCGACCAGGTGGACACCTACGTACGGCCCATGCTGGACGGCAGGTTCTTCGGCACCATGTGCCTGTCCGAGCCGCACGCGGGCAGCTCGCTCGCCGACATCACCACCCGTGCCGAGCCGCAGGACGACGGCACCTACCGGCTCTTCGGCACCAAGATGTGGATCTCCGGCGGTGACCACGAGCTGGCCGAGAACATCGTCCACCTGGTGCTGGCCCGGATCCCCGGCGGGCCGCCCGGAGTCAAGGGCATCTCGCTGTTCATCGTGCCCAAGGTGCTGGTCCGCGCGGACGGGTCGCTCGGCGAGCGCAACGACGTCGTGCTGGCCGGGCTCAACCACAAGATGGGCTTCCGGGGCACCACCAACACCCTGCTGAGCTTCGGCGACGGCCGGCACACCCCCGACGGCCGGCCCGGGGCCGTGGGCCACCTCGTCGGCGCCCCGCACCAGGGGCTGGCACAGATGTTCCACATGATGAACGAGGCACGCATCGGCGTGGGGGCCGGCGCGACAGCCCTGGGCTACACCGGCTACCTCAAGAGCCTCGCGTACGCCCGGGAACGGCCGCAGGGCCGGCCGGTCGGCGCCAAGGACCCGGCCGCGCCGCAGGTGCCGATCATCGACCACCCCGACGTACGACGGATGCTGCTGGCACAGAAGAGCTACGTGGAGGGGGCCCTCGCGCTGGTGCTCTACTGCGCGCGGCTGCTCGACGAGGAGAAGACCGCCCCGGCGGACGCCGACCGTGAGCGGGCGCACCTGCTGCTGGAGGTGCTCACCCCGATCACCAAGAGTTGGCCGTCGCAGTGGTGTCTGGCCGCCAACGACCTGGCGATCCAGGTGCTCGGCGGCGCCGGCTACACCCGCGACCACGACGTGGAGCAGCACTACCGGGACAACCGGCTCAACCCGATCCACGAGGGCACCCACGGCATCCAGGCGCTGGACCTGCTCGGCCGCAAGATGACCATGCGTGACGGCGCGGGTCTGTCGCTGCTGACCGAGAAGATCGGGGACACCGTGGCCCGGGGCCGCAAGGCCGGAGGGGAGGCCGCCGACCTGGCCGACCGGCTCGCCGACGCGGTGGACCGGGTGGTAGCGGTGACGCGTCGACTCTGGGCCGACGGTGACCCGGTGCTCGCGCTGGCCAACGCCAGCGTCTACCTGGAGGCCGTCGGGCACGTGGTGGTGGCGTGGATGTGGTTGGAGCAGGTGCTGACGCTGCCGCCGGCGGACGCGGGCGACGCGTTCCACGCCGGCAAGCGGCAGGCCGCCCGCTACTTCCTCACCGTCGAGCTGCCCCGCACCTGCCCGCAGTTCGACCTGCTGGACGGCCGGGACCGCACTGTCCTGGACATGCGTACGGAGTGGTTCTGAGCCCGACCCCCGCGCCGTCAGCGCCGGCGGGTCTGGTGCTGCTGCATCGCCTGCCGTCCCTTGACGACCG
This sequence comes from Micromonospora sp. NPDC047521, assembly GCF_055587305.1. NCBI lineage: Bacteria > Bacillati > Actinomycetota > Actinomycetes > Micromonosporales > Micromonosporaceae > Micromonospora > Micromonospora sp. NPDC047521. Next base: position 79,626 of record NZ_JBVJGN010000016.1, read on the forward strand.
CCAGCACGATCACCACGACGAGCGCGATCAGCCCGATGATGACCAGCCAGCGAACCGCTTCGAGGACCAGCCCGAGCAGGATCAGCACACCGGCGACGACGCCGACGACCCAGAGCATGGCACGCATCTCGACCTCCCGTGACGGGTCGCCGCGCGACGCGGCGACCCCGGGCTCAACCTTCCCGCCCCCGCCGACCCCAAACCCGGCCCGCCCCCACATCGCGATCTTGCACTTTCTGTGGCGACGAACATGACCTACGCCCGCATAGCGACAACAGAATCTGCAAGATCGACGGGGTGGGGGCGGGTCAGGGCTGGGCCACGTACACGGTGTTGGCGGACTGGCCGCCCGTGAGGGGGTTGGCGAACGGCACGACGTGCGCCTGCGTGGTGCCGAACACCTCGCCGAGGGTCGCGGTGAACGCGTCGTCGGGTGGGTCGTCCGACCACAGCGCGAAGACCCCCTCCGGGCGCAGGAGCGCGGCCAACCGGCGCAGGCCCTGCGGCGTGTAGAAGTCGGCGTGGCTGGGGTGCAGCACGTTGCGTGGTGAGTGGTCGACGTCGAGCAGGACGGCGTCGAACCGTCGCCCGGGCTCGTCGGCGTCGAAGCCGGTGCCTCCGGCGACCGCCGCGAAGAAGTCGGCCTGGGCGAAGCGGGTTCGCGGGTCCTCCGCGAGCCCCGCGGTGAACGGCAGCAGCCCGCGCCGGTGCCAGTCGATGACATCCTCGATCGCCTCGACCACCAGCAGCGACCGGACTCTCGGGTCGTCAAGCGCGGCCTTGGCCGTGTAACCGAGACCGAGGCCGCCGACCACCACGTCCAGGGCGTCGCCGGTCAGCGCGGCGAGGCCCAGCCGGGCCAGCTCGATCTCCGCGACCGGGAAGAGGCTGGACATCAGGTACTCGTCGTCGAGCTTGACCTCGTACACCTCGACCTGCAGTGCCGGGTCGAGACGCCGACGCAGGCTGATCTCGCCGATCGGAGTCTCCCGCCAGGCCAGCTCCTCGAAACGCGCGCCCACGGTGCCCTCTCGCCGCCGGATTCGTCCCCGCATGGTATCCGTCGGGGCCGCGCCGGCCACGCAGGGTCCACGGGACATCGACGCACCGCATATCCTGTGCCCGGCCGATCCAGTGGGAAGGGACCTCATGCCGTCGCGGCAGGACCAGCTGCACTCCTACCAGTTCAGCGTCCAGCGGGCGGTCGCCGCCCTGGTCATGCGGGAGACCGACCCCGCGCAGTCGCCGTTTCGACGGCTGGCGGGCGCCGGCCTGGCCAGCGTCCTGGTCGCGGCGATCGGCCTGGGCGGCTCGGCGCTGTACGGTCTGTTCGCCGGCGGTGGCAAGGGGTGGCGGGACCCGGGCGCGGTCATCGTCGAGAAGGAGTCCGGCGCCCGGTTCGTCTACCGCGAGCAGAAGCTGCATCCGGTGCTCAACTACGCCTCGGCGTTGCTGATCGTCGGCGCGGACACCTCGAAGACAGTGCTCGTCTCGCGGCGTTCGATCGACGGCGTGCCGCGCGGTCTGCCGCTGGGCATCGCCGACGCACCCGACTCGCTGCCCGCCGCGGGCCGCCTGGCCACGACGGGGTGGACTGTCTGCTCGGCGGTCCCGGCCGGTGCGGACGGCGAGAGGCCCCGCTCCGCGCTGCTGATCGGTGCCGAGCCCGGCGGCGGGCGGCCGCTTGGCGACGACGCGCTGCTGCTGCGCCACCCCGACGGTGGGCTGCACCTGGTCTGGCACCAGCGGCGCTATCTGGTCCGCGACGCCAACCGGGTGCTGGCGGCCCTGGCCACCACCCGTACCCGCGCGGTGCCGGTGGCGCCCGCCCTGCTCAACGCCCTGCCCGCCGGCGTCGACCTGGCACCGCTCGACCTGCCCGAACTGGGCCGGCCCAGCACCGGTGTGCCGGGCGCCAGCGTCGGCCAGGTCTACCTCGTGCGCAATTCCGGCGGCGGTCGGCAGTACGCGGTGGCGCTCGACGCCGGGTTGGCGGGGATCACCGAGTTGCAGGCCGGCCTGCTGCTGGCCACCACCGCCCAGGGTGAGCCGGCGCCCATGACGCTCGGGCAGTTCGCCGCGCTGCCCACGGTGCCCGACCTGACCCCGAGCGGCCCGACGGCCCCACCACCTGTCCCGCCCCGGCTCGCCGCGGCCGACGGCGCGGGCCTCTGCACGCGCGTCGGCGACGACGGCGGGGTGGGCGAGGTGCGCTGGGGCGTACCGCTGCCGGACCTGGCGGCCGTTCCACGGACCGCGCCGACCGGCGGCGCGGTCCTGGCCGACCACGTGGTGGTGGAGCCGGGCCGTGGCGCGGTCGTCGAGGCCGCGGCGGCGCCCGGTGCGACCGGCGGCACGGTGTCCGTGGTCACCGACCTGGGCCGGCGGTACGTGGTGGCCGACCGCGGTGTCCTCGCGATGCTCGGCTACCGCGACGTGCGTCCGGTACGGCTGCCGGCCGGCCTGGTGAGCCTGGTGCCGGCCGGCGCGACCCTGGACCCGGCGGCCGCGCGGGCCGTCGCCGCCCCCGGCTGAGGCGGGGCGGGCGGGGTCAGTCGGCCGGGCGGCGCAGGACGCTCACCGCGAAGTCCGCGTCGTCGCGCCACGGCCGCAGGTCCCAGGTGGCGAAGCGGTGTTCCAGGCGCAGGCCGGCGGCGACCGCGTCGGCGTCGAACGCGGTAAGCGGATAGCCGCGTTCGGTGCCGAAGCCGACCGCCAGGACGCCGTCCGGGCGCAGGTGCCCGGCCAGTCGGCGCAGCACCTCCGGCTCGGTACCGACGGCGACGAACGCGAGGACGTTGCCGGCGAGTACGGCGGCGTCGAACGGCTCGGCCTCGCCCAGCGCCGGCAGGTCCAGCTCGGCCAGGTCGGCGACGAGCCAGTGCGGGCCGGGGTAATCGGCGCGGGCGGCCTGCACGAGCGCGGGGTCGGCGTCCACGCCGACGACTGTGTGCCCGCGCTGGGCCAGCGCGGCGCCGACCCGGCCGGTGCCGCTGCCGGCGTCGAGGATGCGCGACCCGGGTGCGACGAGAGCGTCCACCAGACGGGCCTCGCCGGCCAGGTCCGCGCCCTCGGCGGCGAGCTTGCGGAACCGGTCGATGTACCACTGCGAGTGCTCGGGACCGGTGTCGGTCGCCCAGCGGGTCGGGTTGGCCATACGGTCACGGTAGCCGGGCCGGCGGGGGCGCGGTGGGCGGCCCGGGGAGCCGGCCCGGCTACCGGTGCGTCGGTCAGCCCTTCTCCGCGCCGCTGGTCAGCCCCTCGGTGAGCAGCCGTTCGCTGGCGAAGAAGAGGATCACGATGGGCAGGGTGAGGACGACCGATCCGGCCATCAGCACCGTCTTGGGCACCTCCACCCCGTCGGCGAGCAGGGAGAGCCCCAGGGACACCGTCCACCTGTCGGGTTTGTCGACAAGGAACAGCAGGGCGAAGAGGAACTCGTTCCAGGCGATCATGAAGTCGTACAGCGCGACCGCCATGATCGACGGCATGGCCAGGGGCAGGCTGACCCGGCGGATGATGCCGAGCCGACCGGCCCCGTCGATGGCTGCGGACTCCTCCAGACTGACCGGGATGGTCTCGAAGTAGTTCTTCAGCATGTAGACCGAGACCGGCAGGGTCTGCGAGATGTAGACCAGGACCAGCCCGAACAGCGAACCGCGCAGCCCGGCCCGGGTGAAGACCACGAACAGCGGGATCGCGATGACTATCGACGGGAACAGGTAGACCGCCAGGAACAGGAAGTCCACCTGCCGCCGGCCGAAGAACCGCAGCCGGGCCACCGCGTACGCGCCGGGGATCGCCACCACGAGGGTGAGCGCCGTCGCCGCGACGGCCACCAGGCCGCTGTTGCGGATGAAGGTGAGGAACCCCTGGCCGCCGTCGGCGGTGGCCTTGAGCACCTCGGCGTACGTGGCGACGGTCAGCTCACCGAAGCCGACCACAAGCGCCCCGGGGTCGAGCAGCAGCCGCTCGATGGGACGCACCGACAGGACCAGCATGTAGTAGAACGGAAAGACGGTGACCACCAGGAACATGGCGATCACCAGGCGGCGCAGCCAGCGCAGGCTCACCGTCTCGACGGCGTCGCGGTCCATCAGCCCACCCTCCGTCCGAAGAAGCGCAGATAGATCAGCACGAACACGATGAGGACGACGGCCAGGACGACCGCCTGCGCGGCGGCGGCGCCGATGTCGGTACGCGCGGTGAGGAAGTCGTACACCCGGACGCTCACCACCTCGGTGCCGGCCGAACCGCCGGTGAGCAGGTAGACGTCGTCGAACTTGTTGAACGTCATGATGAAGCGCAGCACCCCCAGCAGGGCGATCACCGGGAGCAGCTGCGGCAGCAGGATGTGCCGGAACCGCTGGGTGGGTGTGGCGCCGTCGACCCGGGCGGCCTCCTCCAACTCACCGGGCACCGCCTGGAGCCGGGCCAGCAGGAACAGGAACGCGAACGGGAAGTACCGCCACGCCTCGAAGGCGATCACCGTGGCCAGGGCTGTCGACTCCTGGGTGAGGAACGGCACCGGGGCGTCCCAGCCGAGCAGCCGTTGACCCCAGTGGTTGACGATGCCGAGCTGCGGGTCGAGCATCACCTGCCAGACGAAGGTGACCGCGACCACCGGCGCCACGTACGGCAGCAGCATGGACGCCCGGACCAGTGTGCGGCCCCGGAACGGCCGGCGGACGACCAGGGCGGCGACGAGGCCGAGCACTATCGACCCGACGGTGCCGCCGATGCTGTAGATCAGCGTGACCCACAGCGTGTCGGCGAAGCCGGGGGTGTGCAGCACCCGGTCGATGTTGTCCATGGTGAACTCGCCGAACAGGCCGGTCTTGCGCAGTGTGGCGAGCCGGACCCGCTGGAAGGCGAGCACCACTGTCCACACGATCGGGATGCCGATGACCGCGATGGTGACGAGCAGGGTGGGTGCGACGAGCGCGAGCCCGGCACGGGATTCGCGGCGGCGCAGGGTCAGTGGTCGGCGCCGTGGGGGCTCCGGCCGCTCCCGGGTGGGGGAGCGGCCGGGGCCGGGCGCGGTGGTGGTCAATTGACGCCCGACTTGATGGCATCGACGTCCTTCTTGGCCCGTCCGGCGGTGGCCGCCGGATCGGACTTGCCGGCGATGAGGTCGCCCAGCACCTTGGGCACCGGCAGTTCGCCGAGCATGGCGCCGACCAGCTTGCCCTGGCCCTGGGTGAGCCCCCACCGCCCGAAGGTGTCCGGGCTGCGGCGCAGGGTGGCCAGCACCTCGTCGCCGTACACGTCGGCGAGGGGCTTCTTGGCGTCCACGCCGGCCTGGCTGGTGTTCCAGGCGGTCAGGTACGCCTCCGGCTCGGCAGGGGTGCCCTTGCGCACCGGGAAACGGCCCTCGGGGGACATGCCGAACCAGCGCGGGTAGCCGTCGCTGAGCATGTACTCCACGAAGGACTTCGCCGGGTCGGCCACCGCGCCGTCCAGTACGGCCCACGAGCTGATCTCGCCGTACTGGGCCGGTTCGGTGCCGTTCGGCCCCTTGATCGCGGTGACGAACCCGCTGTTCTTCGCCAGGAACGTCGGGTCGGCCTGGCACTGCGGGCAGGTCGGCTTGGCGTCGCTGCGCAGCCCGGCCAGCTCGTCGAGGATGAACGGCGACCAGATCACCATTGCCGCCTTGCCGGCGAAGTAGGTGGCCCGGGTGGTGTCCACGTCCTGCGCGCCCTTGATCGAGCTGGTGCGGATCAGGTCGCCGTAGAAGCGGAACGCCTCGACGCACTGGGGTGAGTCCAGGGTGACCTTGCCGGAGTCGTCGGTGAGCTGACAGCCGTTGGCAAGTGCCAGGTGCTCGAAGGTCTGCTGGGTGAACACGTCGCTGGGGGCGGTGGCCGCGGTGATCCCGGCGACGCCGCCGGTGTTCAGTTTCGCCGCCGCGTCGGTGATCCGTTCGTACGTGTCGGGGGCGGGCAGGCCGGCGGCGGCGAACAGGTCCTTTCGGTAGACGAGCAACTGCCCCCACCCGTCGCTGGGTACGGCGAGCTGTGTGCCGTCGTCGGAGGTGAGCTCCAGCGCCCGGGGGGAGAACGTCTGCCGGCCCAGCTTGTCGACGACCTCCGCGTTCGCCGAGGCGTGCAGCAGCTCGTTGCCGGCGAGGGTGCGGATGCCGGCCAGGGAGACCGAGCCGACGACGTCGGGCAGGTCGCCGGCGGCCGCGTTTGCGGCGATCAGGGAGGGGAACTGGTCCTCGTTGACGGTGACCAGGTCGACCTGGATGCCGGTCTTGGCGGTGAAGTCGGCGATGATCGCCTTGGTGGCGGTGACGCGGTCGGCGACGTCCTCCAGGCTCCAGACGGTGATCTTTTTGCTGTTGCTGTCCGGTTCGTCGTCTCCGCAGGCCAGCAGGGTGGACGCGGTCAGTGCCATGATCAGGGTGGTGGCGAGTATCCGCCTCGGAGGTGCTGACATCGGTGGCACTCCTCTCGAAGGGTACATACGGGATCCAACACCTTCGATAGATCAATGACAAGACATATAGCGATTTTTTGCTATCCTGGAGCCCAGTGCTACCGGGATGTGACACATGGGCAACTGGGTGGTCTCTCTCGCCGGGCCTCGACGGATCAGCCTCGAGCCCTGCCCCCCGGATCCGCTCGGCCCCGGCCAGGTCCGCGTCCGCACCTGCTACTCGGGCATCTCCGCCGGCACCGAGCTGACCCTCTACCGGGGCAGCAACCCCCGACTCAGCAAGGACTGGGACGACACCGCCCGGATGTTCGTCCCCCGGCAGACGCCGGTGCCCTACCCGCTCGTCGGCTTCGGCTACGAGGAGGTCGGCGAGGTCGTCGAGGTGTCGCCGGAGGTCACCGACAGGCACCCGGGGCAGCTCGTGTGGGGCATCTGGGGGCACCGGGCCGAGGCGGTGCTCGCCGCCGACGCGGTCCGTCCGCTCCCCGGCGGGCTGGACCCGCTCGCCGGCGTCTTCGCCCGGCCCGGCGCCATCGCGCTGACCGCCGTGCTCGCCGGCGACCTGCACCTGGGTGACTGGGTGGGTGTCTTCGGGCAGGGCGTCATCGGTCTGCTCGCCACCCGACTCGCCGTGCTCTCCGGTGCCCGGGTGGTCGCCGTCGACCGGGTGCCCGACCGGCTGGAGCACGCCGCCCGCTACGGCGCGTGGAGCACCGTGGACGCCGGCGTCGAGTCGGCCGCCGCCGTGCTGCGCGGGGCCACCGGTGGCCGGGGCGCGGACGTCTGCCTGGAGCTGTCCGGGGCGTACCCGGCCCTGCACGAGGCCATCCGCTCGACCGCCCACGCCGGTCGGGTCGTGGCCGCCGGCTTCTACCAGGGCCAGGCCGACGCGCTCGGCCTCGGTGAGGAGTTCCACCACAACCGCATCCAGTTGGTTGCCGCCCAGGTCTCCGGCCCCACCCCCGCGCCGAGCATGGCCGGCCGGTGGACCGGGGACCGGGTGGCGCAGACCTTCATGGACCTGGTGGCTGAGCGCAGCGTCGACCCGTTGCCGCTGGTCAGCCACATCGTCGACGCCAGCGCGGTCGCCGACGCCCTCGCGCTGCTCGACCGCGGCGCCGGTGACGTCCTCCAAGTGGTGTTGAGGTTCTAGATGACCACCATCGCGCTGGCCTGCCAGGAACAACTCCTGCCGGGCACCAACCTGATCCAGAAGTACGCCCTCGCGTCGGCCCTCGGCTACCAGGGCATCGAACTGCGCGGACGCGGCGACCTCGCGTTCGCCCGCCGGCTGCCGGAGCTGCGCCGGGCCCGCGCCGCCGGGGTGGTGATGCCCACCGTCTGCGTCGAGATGGACCACTTCATCGGCGACTTCGACAGGGCCCGGTCCGCCGACGCGGTCCGCAACCTGCGCTCGCAACTGTCGGTGATCGCCGAGCTGAGCGGCGTCGGGGTGATGACCCCGGCCGCCTGGGGGATGTTCTCCCGGCGGTTGCCGCCGTTCGAGCCGCCCCGCCCGCCGGCCGGCGACCGGCAGGTCCTCCTCGACGCGCTCGGCGAGCTGGGCGAGCACGCCCGGTCCGAGGGGGTCACCCTCTTCCTGGAACCCCTCAACAGGTACGAGGACCACATGGTCAACCGGCTCGACGAGGCGGTCGCCCTGTGCGCGGCGCTCGCGCTGCCCTCGGTGCGGGTGGTCGCCGACACCTTCCACATGAACATCGAGGAGGACGACGTGCACCGGGCGCTGCGGGCCGCCGCGCCGTACCTCGGGCATGTGCAGGTCAGCGACTCCAACAGGTACCAGCCCGGTGCCGGGCACCTGGACTGGCCGGCGCTGATGCGGACCCTGCTGGAGCTGGACTACCGGGGCTGGCTGGCCCTGGAGTGCCGGTTGCGCGGTGACCCGGTCCGCGCCCTGCAACAGGCCGCCACGGTGCTGCGGCAGGCGCTGCCCCGGCGGGCCGCCGCATGAGCGCCGAGGTCGGGCCGGCACGGGTCGGCGGGACCGCCGTGGCCCGTACCGGTGGTCCCGCCGACCTGGCCGGGCTGCGCCGGCTCGCCATCGACACGCTCGACTCCAACTGGGAACACGACCACACCGTGCCGTCGCGCACCCTCTACCCGCACCAGTGGAGTTGGGACTCGGCGTTCATCGCGATCGGCCTGGCCCAGATCCGCCCCGAGCGGGCCTGGACGGAGCTGGACAGCCTGTTCCGGGCGCAGTGGGCCGACGGGCGGGTGCCGCACATCGTGTTCAACCCGGCGCTTCGCGTCGGCTCGTACTTCCCGGGGCCGGAGCTGTGGGGCTCGGCGAACGCCGAGGGGGCGCCTGCCGTGCACACCTCCGGTCTGGTCCAGCCGCCGGTGCACGCGCTCGCCGCGTTGCTGGCGTACCGGCGGGCACCCGGGCAGGCCAGCCTGGCCGCGTTGCGCCGGCTCTACCCGGCGCTCGTCGCCCAGCAGCGCTACCTGGCCGGACGGCGGGACGTGGCGGGCGACGGACTGGTCTGCGTCGTGCACCCGTGGGAGTCCGGACTGGACAACAGCCCGGCCTGGGACGAGCCGATGGCGGCGGTGCCGGCCGAGGCGGCAGTCATGCGCGCGTACCGTCGGCACGACACCGCGCACGCCGACGCCGCGCACCGCCCCACGGACCTGGACTACGCGCGGTACCTGGCGATCGTCGCCGCCTACCGGGAGCACGGCTACACCGACCGGGGCCTCGCCGAGCGCCACCCGTTCCTGGTGGAGTGCCCGCTGTTCAACGCGGCGTACGGCGCGGCCGAACACGCCCTCGCCGAGATCGCCGCGCTGATCGGCGCCGACCCCGGGCCGCACCGGGTCCGCGCGGCCCGGATCACCGACGCCCTGGTCCGCCGGCTGTACGACCCGGACACCGGTACGTTCCAACCCCGCGACCTGCGCACCGACCGGCTGCTCGGCGCGCGGACCGTGCTGGGGCTGACGCCGCTGATCCTGCCCGACCTGCCGGCGCGGCACGCCGACGCGCTCGTCGTCGAGGCGACGTCGGCGCGCTTCGGGGTCGCCGGGCGGATGGACCGCCCGCTGCCCAGCCACGACCGCACCGCGCCGGACTTCGAGCCGCTGCGCTACTGGCGTGGACCGAGCTGGCTGAACATCGGTTGGCTGGTACGCCGGGGGCTCGCCGCGCACGGGCATCCGGAGCTGGCGGCCGGGCTGCGAGAGTCGATGATCGGCCTCGTCGCCGACGCCGGCTGCCACGAGTACTTCCACCCGGACACCGGCGCGGGGCTGGGCTCACCGGCGTTCGGGTGGACCGCCGCGCTGCTGCTCGACCTGCTGGCCGACGAGCCGGCGCGCTGAGCGGCCCCGCCGCAAGTGGTAGCGTGCCCGACCCAACGGTCGGGGGAGGGGCGGCGTGGCCGAGATCGACAAGGTGGCCTGGATTCTCGTGCGGGACGGGCTGGTGCTCAGCACCCGCTCCCGGGGCAAGGACGTGTGGTATCTGCCGGGTGGCAAGCGCGAGCCGGGGGAGACCGACCTGGAGACCCTGCGCCGGGAGATCGACGAGGAGTTGAGCGTCGCGGTGGACGTACGCGACGCCGTGCACCTGGGCACGTTCACCGCCCAGGCGCACGGGCACGCGGCCGGCACCACCGTCCGGATGACCTGCTACCGGGCCGGGTACGAGGGACGCCTGCGGCCCGCCGCCGAGATCGCCGAGATGGCCTGGCTGGGGTACGCGGACCGGCACCGCACCTCCCCTGTCGACCAGGTCATCTTCGCGCACCTGCGGACGGCGGGTCTGCTGCGCTGAGCGCCGTTTGCCGAGCGTGTGCCCGGGTAAGCGCGGGACCCGTGGCGGACAGGAGGGCGGCGTGCGGTTCCCCCGCTTCATCGACGCGGTGTCCCGGCGCTCCGGGCTGCCCACCGAGCAGGCTGCCGTGGTGGCGCGTGCCGTTCTCCAGACGATGGCCGAACGGGTCACCGGTGGCGGGAACCACGACCCCGCCGGCGAGCTCCCGGACGAACTCCACCCGTACCTGCGCGGTCCGGATCGCGCGCCCGCCGCGTCGGCGGCCGTCGCCGGGCCGGCGGAGTTCCTGCGCCGGGTCGCCGATCGGGCGGGCGTCGACGAGGCGACCGCCCGGGCCGGCACCGGCGCCGTGTTCGTGACGCTGCGCGAGGCCGTCACCGTGCGCGAGTTCCGGCAGATGGTGGACGCCCTGGCCCGTGACCAGGACGGTGGCGTGACCCCCGCCGTCCCGCCGTCCGTCGGGGAGTGAACGCGCGCAGGACGCCCCGTCCGGTCATCGGGCCGATGCCCAGCCGGTGAACCGTTCGAGCAGGTCGGCCGACGCTGCCGACGCTCCGAGTTCGACTGCCGCCTCCGCGCCCACCGTCGCCAGGTGGCTCAGCAGCGCCGGCCGGTCGTTGCGGTACTCGGCGAGCAGGAGCAGCTTCGCGGGCGAACACGGCCAGGCGATCCCGCACGCCCGGCAACGCCAGGTGGGCCGCGAGGGCAGGTGGTCCGGGCGGCGGCTCACACCGCCACCTTTCGGGGTACGGCTGGGCGGCGGCGCGGCGGCTCGGGCGGACCCGGCAACAGGTGCGCGCCGGCGGGCATCAGGTACAGCTCCCGTCGGGCCACCGCGTCCCCGTCGCGCCCCAACTCGTAGCACTCGATCCACACCCAACCGTGGTAGGTGTGCCGCTCGACCAGCACCCGGATCACGCGGACCGTGATCGCCCGGACGAACTGAGGGCTCGCCTCCCGGGTCAGGCGCAGCACGTCGCCGGACCGGATCGCCCGTGTCTCCACCCCGACGGTCGGCCTCGCCGGCGTCGCATCGGGCGTCTTCGGTGTGTCCGGCATGGATTCCCCTCACATCCCGTTGGGAAGGGGGCCCGGCCTCGGTGCTCGCCGTCGGGTCGACCGGGCCCCCGCTACGAACGCGCTCGGCGGGCTTCGTCGCCTCCACCGCTCACGCCGTCACCCACACCCTGCCGAGGGTTGCCTGACAATCACACAGCGTTAGATGATTTCTTCGGAACGCTCCATTGGCTCCCGAAGGGACGCAGGCATGAACCATGCATTCGTCGCGGCGCTCGCTGAGGCCTCCGAGACGGCCGAGAGTCTGGCCGGTCGCATGGGGATCCACCCGAAGACCGTCGCCCGCTGGGCAAATCCGGGACGCGTCCCGCAGACCCGACACCGTGCCGAGGTGGCGAAGATCCTCCACAAAGACGTGGTGGACCTGTGGCCGGACGTCTTCAACCGCCGCGAGCCGGTCTGGTTCCGGCCGTGGGTCGACATCGAACGCGAGGCGGTCGCCCTGCGCGCGTTCCAACTCGCCTGGGTGCCGGGCCTGCTCCAGACCGAGGCCTACGCCCGCGCCACGCTCGCCTGGGAAGCGCTGACAGCGACAGAGGTAGACGAGTTGGTGTCCGCGCGCATGGATCGGCAGGGAATCCTCACTCGTGAGCGGGGGCCGCTTTTCGTGGCGGTGCTGGATGAGGGGATCATCCGCCGCGGTATCGCCGGGGGGCGCTCTCTCATGGCTGATCAGCTCGCTCACCTCGTCACCTGTGCTGACCTGCCGAGCGTGCAACTCCACGTCGTGCCCAGCGAGGCGATCGCCTACCCGGGCCTGAACGGGCCGTTCACTCTCGCCGAGTTGCCAGACGGCACGCGAGTGGGCCATGTGGACAGTCAGGCGCAGGCACAAATAGTCGACCAGACGTCGGAAATTGCTACCCTCGAGCGACGATGGGAACGCATCCGGGGCGAGGCCCTTCCCCGAGGGCGGTCCCTGGACCTCCTGAGAGAAGCGGCAGCATCATGGACGTGACCAGCGCACGGTGGCGCAAGAGCACCAGGAGCGGCAGCAACGGCGGTGACTGCGTCGAGGTTGCCGACAATCTGCCCGGCGTCGTCCTGGTCCGTGACACGAAGAACCGCGACGGCGGCACCCTCGCGTTCGCCCCGGCCTCCTGGCGGGCGTTCGTCACCCAGATCGCCGCGGGCTCCTAGAGCGTCTCTGGCCTAGTGCAGTGGCCACCTACGAGGTCGCGCTCGCGTTGCTTGTCGATGCGTCAGGCGCGGTACTGATGCAGCACCGCGACGAGGACGCACCCGTCTCGCCGAACCAGTGGAGCCTTCCCGGCGGCCACCTTGAGCTTGGCGAGACGCCCGAGGAGGCAGCCCGTCGCGAGTTGTGGGAAGAGACCGGTCTGACGGCGGACGCGCTGCATCCCCTCTGGAGTGGCCCGCGTCCGTACGAGGCCGGCTTCCCGCACACCGTGACGGTGCACGTGTTTCAGGGCATCACGACGGCGCGGCAGGAAGACGTGGTCCTCGGCGAGGGGCAGGCGGTGGTCTTCGTCCCTCGGGACGAGGTACTTGACCGCGAGCTGGCAGTTTCCTCCGCGATGGTCCTGTCGTCCTATCTCGCGGACACGGCCGGGTGATCGACTCTGTATCGCCGATGGTGAGTTGATCAGGCGCGGCGGTCAGGCGTCGGCGTCGGGCAGTTCGTCGGGCTCGGCGACCCAGGCGGAGAAGACCGGCACACCGTGCCACGGCCCGGTGGTGCCGTCGGAGCGCCGGTCGGTGGCGACGGCGACCGCCGCGTACGGGTGGCCGAAGCGCAGTTCGGCGGTGCGGCGGACGCCCTCCGGCGGCAGGCTCGTCAGCCCGAACATGCCGGTGACGGCCGCCGCCTCGAAGCCGTACCGCCCGAACCGCGCCATCGCCACCTGCCGTGCCTCGAAGTTCCGCACCGGCAGGGCCAGCGCCCTTCCCAGGGTCGCCGACGCGGCGGCGAAGCCCAGCGCCGGCCCGGTCAAATCGTGTTCGCTGCGTGCCGACCAGCAGGGCAGCACGGCCGTGTGCCGTTCCTCGCGGCCGTCGCGCGCACGGGTCCGTACCCTCTCCTCGCGGATCGTCGAGAGGGGAGCGTCGCCGAGCGGCAGGTCGAACAGCGAGCGGTGACCGGCCGGTTGCGCGCCGTCGGCCGCGCCGGCGCTGATCCGGTACGCGGCGGCCAGCACATCGGCCGCCGGCACCTGCGGTGCGGCGGCCACCGAGAGGACGACCAGGCCGGCGCCGTCGTCCGCCTTGGCCGACGCGGCGTGCGTGATCACCTCGCCGGCCTCCGGGGTCGTCGCGATGGCGCAGCGGTGACCGTGCTCCGGGGTGCGCAGCACCCGGCGCAGCCGGCCTGCCCAGAGGCTGTCCGCTCCGAACGCGTGGGCGTCGGCGACGTCGAACGGCTCGGCCCAGGAGATGCGGGTGGCCAGGGCGCTGGCGAGGGCGAGCACCACCTCCGGCGTGACTTTCAGCGGGAAGTGTTCGATCAGGCCGAGTGTGTGCTCGCGCGCCCAGGCGTCCAGCCCGGCCTGGTCGGGCAGCACGCCCACCTCGGTCGTCGCGGGCAGGGCGGCCCGCCAGTCGGCCGGTCCGCCCTCGCCCCCGCCGGGCCGGTGCCAGAGCGCGGTGGCGGACGCGACAAGCGGGTGCGGCGCGTCCAGCAGCGCGCGGGCGATCGTCGCGGCGGTGTCCAGGTCGGTGCCCAGGGCCTCGGTCAGCGGCCCCTCGGCGCGGTCGGGTGCGGTCGCGGCGGCCAGCGCGAGCAGCAGCCAGGCTCCGAGCGGCGAGGCGACGTGGTGCCGGTCGCCGATCGTGGTGTGCAACCGCGCGGCGTACGCGGCAAGCGGCCCGTGCAGGTCGGTCGTCATGCCTCCACTCTGCCCGCCGGCCGGCTTCACGACCACAGCTCGAAGGGCTCGTCGATCTCCTCTCCGGCCAGGAAGCCGGTGATCAGCCGGGGGAGTTGGCCGGGGTAGAAGCGTTCCGGGCTGGCCACCACCTCCGGCAGCGGCCACCAGCGGAAGCCGAAGTAGTCCTCCAGTTCGTAGTCGAGCCGGTGCGCCTCGTCCACGTCCGGGCCGGGGCCGGTCAGCCGTACCGTGACGACGACCTCGTCCTGGACGTGCCGCACCTGCCGGTGCAGGAAGCTGGCCCGCCGCCGCCAGGTCGGCTCGCCGATCTGGTCGGCGGCAACGACGAGGCCGGTCTCCTCGCGCAGCTCCCGCACGGCCGTGTCGCGGTACGTCTCCCCGGCGTCCATGCCGCCGCCGGGCAGCTCCCACCAGGTGCCCAGCCGGGGATGGTCCGGGTCCCGGGTGTGGAACAGCAGTACCCGTTCGGCGTCGTCGAGGACCACCACCCGCACGGCACGCCGTTCGAGGATCGGCAGGTCGTCGGGCAGCTCGCTCATCGGGCCAGTCTGCCGCAGCACCGCCCGCGCCGGTGCGCCGCCGGGGCCGGTAGGCTGCCCGCCGTGGCTGGACTGTTGAGGAACGTGGCGGCGCGCATCTCCCGGGTCGGCGCGGCGATCCCGTCGCCCCGCCGTACCGGGCCGGGTCCGGCGCAGGTGGCCCGCCGTCGCCAGGTGAGCGCGCTACAGAGGCGCGAGCTGACCTACGCCCCGGAGCGGGACGGCCAGGCCGACCCCGGCGAGATCGTCTGGACCTGGGTGCCGTACGAGGACGACCCCCGGCAGGGCAAGGACCGGCCGGTGCTTGTGGTCGGGCGGCACAGTCGGACGCTGTTCGGGTTGATGCTGTCCAGCCAGAGCGAACGGGACGGGCAGCGGCACTGGCTGGCGCTCGGCCCGGGCGAGTGGGACCGGGACAACAGGCCGAGCTGGGTACGGCTCGACCGGGTGCTCACCATGCGTGAGGACAGCATCCGCCGCGAGGGCGCGATCCTGGACCGGCCCCGGTTCGAGCGGGTCGGGCAGGCACTGCGCGCCGGCTACGGCTGGCGCTGACCTCCGTCAGGCCGGTTCGCGGCTCGGGCCGACCGCGGCGCCGCGCGCGTCCGGCGGCGGGTACTGCTGTTCGGCGAGCAGCCGTGCGAGGTGCGCGCTGTTCAGCGCGAGAGCCTTCGTCGTACGGCCGGTGGTGTCGTCCTTCGGCCCGGCGTCGCGGTAGTCCACCTTGTGCAGTGCCTCGCCGACCCAGTACGTCGCGCCGGCGGCGGGGCAGGTGAAGCCCACCTCGTTGAGCGCCTGCTGCACCTGGCCGATGGTGTGGTGCGCGCCGTCCTCGTTGCCCACGACGGCGACGCCTGCCACCTTGCCGTAGGTCAGGAGCCGGCCCTCGGCGTCGGTCTCGGAGAGTTCGGCGTCGAGGCGTTCGAGGACCATCTTGCATACGCTGGACGGCTGACCGAGCCAGATCGGCGTGGCGATGACGAGGATCTGCGCGGCCAGCAGTTTGGCGCGGATCGCGGGCCAGCCGTCGCCGTGCCCCTCGTCGGTGGACACCCCGAAGCGCACATCGTGGTCGACGACCCGGACCAGGTCGCCGTCCACGCCCTGCGTGGCCAGCTCGGTCAGGACCTCCCGGCCGAGCTGCTCGGCGCTCGACGGCGCCGGCGACGGCTTGAGGGTGCAGTTGAGTACGAGGGCGCGGATGCTCGCCACGTCTGTTCCTCTCGGCCGTCGGGCGCTCTCACCGTCACCCCATACCCGGGCGCCGGCCCGAATCACGCGGACCGAATCACGCGGGCCGAATCACCCGGACAGGTGAGAGCGGCACGATGCCAGCCGATCCGGTCAGCGCCGTCGCCGCCCCGCTGCCCGAGCGGTAATTCGGTGGGGCCGGCCGTCCGCCCGGTGGCAGGGTGTCGGCATGTCCTCCGAGGTGGCCGAATGGGTCCGTACCGACTTCGGCCTCGACGTGACCACGATGGACGCGGTCACCCACGGCGCCGACCGGTACGCCCAGCTGTGGCGGGCGCGGGCCGTCGACGGAGCCCGGTACGCCGTGAAGCTCAGCGGGGGCGGCACCTCGGCAGGGCTGGCGGTGTCCGCGTACCTCGCCGGGCAGGGCGTGCCGGGCGTGCCCGCGCCGCTGCGGACCCGGGACGGGCGGCTGTGGGCCGACCGCGACGGCCGCCGCCTCACCGTGGTGCCGTGGGTCTCCGACACCCGGGCGCTCGACGGTCCGATGACCGTGGCGCACTGGCGCTCGTACGGCGAGGTGCTGGCTGCGGTGCACGCCGTGCCGGTCACCGACGAGCTGGCGCGGCTGCTGCCGCGCGGCGGGTCCGCGTACCCCCGGATCGTGGCCGCGACGCGGGCGGTGGCGCGACGGCTGCGCGACCCGGCACCGGATCCGGTGGCCGCCGACCTGGCGGCGGTCTGGTCGGCGGCGGCCGACCGGGTGTCCCTGCTGACCCGCGCTGTCGAACGCCTCGCCGCCGATGAGCCCCCGGGGACGCCTGTGGTCTGCCACGGCGATCCGCACCTGGGCAACCTGCTGCTCGGCCCGGACGGTCAGGTCTGGCTGATCGACTGGGACGACGCGGTGCTCGCGCCACCCGAGTGCGACCTGATGTTCGTCACCGGTGGGGTGCTCGCCTTCGCGCCGGTCACCGCCCAGCAGCGGGAGGCGGTGCTCGCCGGCTACGGCGGGACCGACGGCGACCGGTCGCGGCTCGCCTGGTTCCTCGCGGTCCGCGCGCTCGACGACCTCAGTGACTGGACCCGCCAGGCACTGGATCCGGGCGCCGACGAGGCGGAGCGGGCCTTCGCCCGCCGGATCGTACGGGGACTGGTGTCGGCGGACGGCCTGGTCACCCTCGCCGAGGTGGCGCTGCGTGACCTCGCCCGGCGGTGACCGCGCCGGTGTGGCAGCTCAGAGATCGGCCAGCGGGACGCTGTCGACGAGCTGCCGGGGTGAACGGGCGCCGCCGAGGCTCTTCGCCTGGTACATGGCCGCGTCGGCGCGACTGAGGGCGTCGGTGAGCTGAGCCGGGCCGGTCACCGGCGCGAGCCCCACCGAGGCGGTCACCCGTACGCTGCACCCGGCCAGCCGGATCGGCGCGGCGACGGTCTCGCTGAGCCGTCGCGTGGCGTGGTCGATCCACCGCCTGTCGATGGTGGGGCTGGCGAGCAGCCCGGCGAACTCGTCCCCGCCCAGGCGGGCGACCAGGTTGTCGCCGGCGAACCCGGCCAGCCGCTCGGCCACGCTGATCAACACCTGGTCGCCGGCCGCGTGGCCGTACCTGTCGTTGATCTGCTTGAAGTCGTCCAGGTCGAGCACGACGGCGATCAGCGGCTCCCCGGCCGCGTCGGTGAGCAGGGCGGCCGCGAGCCGGTAGAAGGCGCGGCGGTTGGGCAGGCCGGTGAGCGGGTCGTGGCTGGCCGCGTGCCGCTCGGCGGCCAACTCGGCCTGGAGGTGGCCGATCTCGGCCTCGGCGCGCACCGCCCTGCGGCGCAACTGCCAGGAGGAGAGCAGCGCACCCGCCGCGCAGATGCCGGAGGCGACACTCATCGGATCCGGCAGGAGCCCTCCCATCAGCGCGACCGCCTCCAGTCTCCGGCCGACGCGGCGAACACCGTGCCGGGCCCGTTTCCCCCGGGTGGTTGCCCAGCCCAGGGTTACTCAACGTGAACGGATGCGCACCATTCACGTGCGTTATCATGCTCGCCGTCCGGTGCAGATGCAATAGCAGATGCACGTGCAGAATGTCCGACGTCGTTACCGCACCCCTCGCCGTCACCGCTCCTCCCACGGGCACCGGCGGGCTCGTGAGCAGAAAGACTTCCTCATGCAGCAGCCACCCAATGGTGTGCCGATCCATCAGTTGCCCCCGTTGACCTGGCAGAAAAGCCGCCGCAGCAACCCCAGCGGCAACTGTGTCGAACTCGCCGAACTGCCCGGGGGAGCCGGCATCGCGGTCCGCAACTCCCGACATCCGGAGGGGCCGGCGCTGATCTACACAGTGGACGAGATCGCCGCGTTCGTGCTCGGAGCGCGGGACGGCGACTTCGACCATCTGATCAACTGACCGTCCCTGCCGGGCCGACCCGAATCACCGGTCCGGAGGAGTTCACCTCACTGTCGGTCCATGGCATGCTTACACGTCGGTCGGGCCGGGTTCCCGTCCGCGAGGTCGGTATCCGGAGGTCCGCACGTGACGATGGTTCCCGCCGAGGGAGGCCCGACAACCGGGCCCACCGTGCTGCGCATGCTGCTCGGCGCCCAACTGCGCCGTCTGCGGGAGTCCAGCGGGGTGACCCGGGAAGGCGCCGGCTGGGAGATCAGGTCCTCCGAATCCAAGATCAGTCGGATGGAGCTGGGCCGCGTCGGCTTCAAGGAACGCGACGTGGCCGACCTGCTCACCCTCTACGGCGTCACCGACGAGGGTGAGCGCGAGGCGCTGCTCAAGCTCGCGCGGGACGCCAACAGCCCCGGCTGGTGGCACCGCTACGGCGACGTGCTGCCCAGCTGGTTCCAGTCGTATCTGGGCCTGGAGGCGGCGGCCGCGCTGATCCGCAGCTACGAGGTGCAGTTCGTCCCCGGGCTGTTGCAGACCCGGGAGTACGCTCGCGCGGTCGTCCTGCTCGGGCACGGCTCCGCCGGCTCCGCCGAGATCGACAGGCGGGTCTCGCTGCGGATGCAGCGCCAGCAGTTGCTGCAGCGGGACAAGCCGCCGCAGCTCTGGGCTGTGGTGGACGAGGCGGCACTGCGGCGGCCGATCGGCGGCGCCGAGGTGATGCGCGGCCAGCTCACCGCACTCATCGAGGCGACCAAGTCACCGCACATCCGCCTCCAGGTCATCCCGTTCGCCGCCGGGGGGCACGCCGCGGCCGGCGGCGCCTTCACGATCCTGCGCTTCGGTGACCAGGAGCTGCCCGACATCGTCTACATTGAACAGTTGACGAGCGCGATCTACCTCGACAAGCGCGACGACCTGGAGTATTACGCCGTCGCCATGGAGCGGCTCTGCGTCGAGGCCGAGCCGCCGGAGCGTACGCCGGAGATCCTCGGGCGGCTGCTGGAGGAGCACTACCAGGCGTGATGCCCGCGACGCCGGAGCGTTCGCGGGCCTTCCGTATTGACCGTCGCCGACTCGTCGGGCTAGTCTCTGTATCGATACAGTCTGGATCGATACAGAGGGGTGCCGGTGAAGCCAACACTGCAAGCCGTGGCGGACGCCGTCGGCGTCTCCCGCAGCACCGTGTCCAACGCGTACAGCCGCCCCGACCAGCTCTCCGCCGCCCTGCGCGAGCGCATCCTTGACGCCGCCCGCCAGCTCGGCTACCCCGGCCCCAACCCCACCGCGCGATCCCTGCGGCGCGGCTTCGTCGGCTCCATCGGGGTGCTGTTCACCTCCCAGCTCTCGTACGCCTTCACCGACCCCTTCGCGGTCCGCTTCCTCGCCGGCGTCGGCGAGGCCGCCGAGCGGCACGGCACCAGCATGCTGCTCGTGCCGCTGCCCGAGGCCCAGACCGACGCCCGCCGGGCCGTGGAGAACGCCGCCGTCGACGGCTTCTGCGTCTACTGCGTGGCCGACGAGGAATGGGCCCTGGACGTCATCCGGGCGCGCGGCCTGCCGTACGTCAGCACCGCCCCGCGCGACGACGCCGGCGCGGACGAGCGGTTCGTCGGCATCGACGAACGGGCCGCGGCGTACAGCGCCGCCGCGCACGTGGCAGGTCTCGGCCACCGCCGGGTGGCCCTGCTCGCCGACGCGGTGCTGCCCGACGCGCCGGCCGGGCCGCTCACCCTGTCCGGGGCGCACGAGGTGTGGCACCCGACGACCAGGGGCCGGCTCACCGGCTTCGCCGACGCGTTCGCCGAGGTCGGCATCGACTGGGCCGACCTGACCCTGCTCAACGCCCGGGGCAACAGCCGCCAGGCAGCGACCGCCGCCGTCGCCGGGCTGTTCGACGGGCCGGCGCCGCCGACCGCCGTGCTGGCCGGCTCGGACGTGCTCGCCCTCGGCGTGCTCGACGTCCTGGCCCAGCGGCCCGCCGGCACCAACCCGCCGGTGTCGGTGACCGGCTTCGACGACGTCCCCGAGGCCGCGGCGGCCGGCCTCACCACCGTCCGGCAACCGGCGAAGGAGAAGGGCCGCATCGCCGCCGAACTGCTGCTCGACCCACCCGCTGATGCCACGGCCGGCCACGTCCTGCTACCCACCGCACTCGTCGTCCGGACCTCCACCGGACCTGTCCCGAGGAGCTGATCATGGAATACCCGACCGGATACGTCACCGCTCTCGACGCCATGAGCCGCCACGTCAACTCGGCCCGCCCGGACGCCCCCGTCCAGGTCGAGCGCGTCCGCCGGCCGCTGCTCGCCCCGACCCGGCAGGCGACAGCCGTCGCCCTGCGCCGGCTCGCCGACCGGATCCAGCCCCGACCGGTGCCCCGCTGCTCCTGACCACCGCCCATTTGGGCATGAGCGGGACGAAGGGTGCCGGCCCGGGCACGCAGGGTGGTCGAGTGGGAAGTCGCCAGGCAGACTGGTGAAGCCATGTCGCCCTTCATGCCCACCCTCCGTCTCCACGACCGCTACGTACTGCACGAGCGGATCGGTCTCGGTGGCATGTCCGAGGTGTGGCGGGCCGACGACGAGGTGCTCGGCCGGCCGGTCGCCATCAAGGTGCTCGCCGGGCAACTCGCCGCCGACCCGCAACTGCGGGCCACCATCCAACGCGAGGCCCGCGCCGCTGCCCGGCTGACCCACCCGCACGTCACCCAGGTGTACGACTACGCCGAGGCGACCCTCGCCGGCGGCGTCGTCGTCCCGTACCTGGTCATGGAGCTGGTCGAGGGGCACAACCTGGCCGACCGGCTGCGTACCGGCCCGCTGCCCTGGCACGAGGCGGTCCGGGTGGCCGGGCAGATCGCCGCCGCGCTGGCCGCCGCACACCGCATCGGGGTGGTGCACCGGGACGTCAAGCCGGGCAACGTCATGCTCACCGACACCGGCGCCAAGGTGCTCGACTTCGGCATCGCCGCGCTCGGCGGGCTCGACAGCCAGTCCGGCGAGCCGCTGATGGGCACACCCGCGTACTTCGCCCCGGAACGCCTCACCGCCGGCCCGCCCGACCCGGCGAGCGACGTGTACGCCCTCGGCGCGCTGCTCTACCGCACCCTCACCGGGCAGGCGCCGCTGCCCGTGCAGAGCTGGGAGGACGCCCTCGACGTGCACCGGCGGGGCACGCCGGTGCCGCCGCTGCGGGTGGCCGGTCTGCCCTCCGACATCGCCGAGCTGACAGTCGCCTGCCTCGCCGCCGACCCGGCCCGCCGCCCGTCCGCCGCGCACCTGGCCCGCCGGTTCGGGGCCGGCCAGCCGGTCGAGCCTCCTACCGAGCTGCTGCGCATCCTGCCCAGCGCCCACCCGCCCACGCTGATCGACCGCTCGGCGGCCCGCCCCCACCCCGCACCGGTAAAGGCCCCACCGCGCCGGCGTTCTCGCCGGCCCGCCGCCGTGCTGGTCGCGGCCGGCCTTGCGGCGGTCGTCGGCGCGGGCGCACTGCTCGCCCAGAACCTGGACACTCCCGAGCGTCCCGTCCAGGTCGCCGGTCCGCCGCCGAGCAACACCCCGTCGCCCCGACCCAGCACCCAGGCGCCGACGTCGGCGCCGCCGTCCGCGTCCCCTGCCCCCAGCAGCGCCGCGCCCTCGACCGTCGGTCAGCAGGTGCCGGTCAGCCTGCGCCAGGTCACCAACGAGTTCACCGCGACGCTCGCCGAGGCGCAGGCGCGCGGTGAGATCGACCGCAGGACGGCCGAGGACCTGCGCGACGACCTCGCCGACGCCAACCGTCGGTCCCGGGACCGCGCCAAGCGCGTCGCGGACCTGCGCGAACGCATCGCCGACCTGGTCGACCGGGGCAGACTTTCCGCGCGGACGGCCGCCGACCTCGACAGACTGCTCGGTCAGGCGACCACCTTCTCCACCGACCGTACGGACGACTGATCCATCCGCCTGTCTCACTGGCATGATGGGCCGATGCGGACACGGTTGATCTTCGTGCGTCATGGTGAGTCGGTCCACCAGGTCGACGGGACCGTGGGCGGACCGCACGGATGTCGCGGGCTGACCGCGCTCGGCCACGACCAGGCACACCGGCTCGCCCGACGACTCGCCGAGGACCACGCTGTCGACCGGCCGGTGGCGGTCTACTCGTCGGTGCTGCGCCGGACCGTCGAGACCGCGCAACCGATCGCCGCGGCGTTCGGCCTGCGTGCCGTGGCGGACTGCGGTCTGTGCACCTGGCACACGCCCCCGTACGCCGACGGCCTGCCGCTCACCCGTTTCCGGAGCGAGCACGCCGCGGTGGGCGGAGGGCTGTTCCGGCCGTTCGAAACCGGCAACGAGAGCTGGGCCGAACTGGTCGTCCGGATCAGCCGGGCGATCATGGAGATCGCCCAGCGGCACCGGGGCTCCACAGTGGTCCTCGTCGGCCACACCGCGACCGTCGAGGTCGCCTTCCACGCGCTCGCCGCCCAGCCGCTGCACCGGGGGTTCGACCTGGTCATCGCGCCGGCCTCGATCACCGAATGGACCACCGACCACGACACCGGCGCCTGGCCACCGGCCCGCTGGACCCTGCACCGCTTCGGCGACACCGCCGGGTCAGCCAGAGGCCGATCCAGCATCGGCGGGCCGGCCTAGAGGCTGACCCAGTACCGGCGGGCCGGGCCCAGCTCGGTGTCCCGGACGTCCTCCAGAACGCCGCCGTGACGCTCGATCGTCCGCGCCGACGCCACATTGTCCGCCGCGCAGACGATCAGCACCCGATCCAGGCCGATCGCCCGTGCCTCGCCGAGCATCCGGCCCAGCGCCCAGGTCGCCAGCCCTCGCCGTCGCGCGGACGGCCGGATGCCGTACCCGACGTGGCCGGCGCCGCGCAGCAGGACGTCGTTCAGCTCGTGCCGCAACGCGATCCCGCCGAGCACACGGTCGTCCTCGACGATCCACCGGTGCGTGCACCGCACCTGACCCTCGGCGAGAAGCGTCCCGGGATCCGCCTGCTCGTTCACCCGTCGCACCCAGGCCGCGAATCCGTCAGGTGAGCGCACCTCGTCGGACGGCCGCAGCCCGAAACCGTCCTCGTGCAGGCCGGGGCCCCACTCGTCGTGCGCGTCGAGCCAGGCGCCGTGCAGACCGACGGTGGGCACGACCAGCTCGGGCATCAGTGGACCCGTCAGTCGTTCAGGATCTGCTCGCGCAGGATCTCCGCGTGCCCACAGTGCTGCGCCAGCTCGCGCAGCACGTGCAGATAGACCCAGCGCAGCGGCAACGGGCCACGGCGGTTGCCCCGGAGCAGGTCGTCCAGCCCGAGCGACGCCGTGGCGCGGCGGGACGCCTCGCACGCCTCCCGATGCGCCCGCTGGATCGCGGCGATCGTGTCGGCGTCGTCCAGGACGAACGACTCGTCGGGCGTAGCCGGGATGCCGATCTCAGCCCGCGAGCGGCAGGTGACAGCCTCGTCGAACCAGACCTTCTCGACGAACGTCGCGTGCTTCACCAGACCCAGCAGCGTGGTCCGCGACGGCACCAACGACCGGCGCGCCTGCTCCTCGGTCAACCCGTCCAGGTAGCCGTTGAGCGCCAGGCGGTGCTCGTCGATGAACGCCTCGAACTGCGCCTGCGCCGGCTGGCCGACGACATCCTCGGCGAACGTGGGCGGGAAAACGGTCATGAGGGAAGCATTCCAAGCCGGCCGGTCGAGAGCAACCACGGCACGCTCACCCGACCGTAACCCGGTCGCCGTCCGCCACCCGGCCGGCGCGGACCACCCTGGCGTACGCGCCGACGCACGGCTGCGGGCCCATCCCGGGCAGCGGCTCGACCCGGTTGAGCCGGGCGGGCACCCGCAGCGCCTCGGGCTCGCGGGGCAGCGGGCCGTGCGCGAGCGTCGGCACCGCGCAGCGCGGCGTCGGAGCGAGCACGGCGAGCACCAGGTCGGGGCCGACCCGCAGTTCCCGACCCACCCAGTCGTTCTCGGCGAAGGCCGCCGCGTCCGTGTCGAGCACCAGGTTGGCCCGGTAACGGTCGACAGTGCCGGCCCCGGGCGGCAGGCTCCCGGTGATCCGGTCCAGGGTCGCTGTGGTGACCAGGTGGATGGGGGCGAAGTCGAAGAAGGTGCCGGGCACCACCGCCCCGAGGCGGCTCTCGTCGGCCGGGACCTCGTCGGTCAGGCCGGCGGCGAGCACCGCGTCCGGGTGGGACCGCAGCAGGGTGGCACCGTCCGGCAGGGTGTCGACAACTGTCACCGGGTGGCCCACCGCCGCGCTGAGCGTCTCGTCGACGGTGGGGTCGGCGGCCGACAGGTGCCGCCCGTCGGGCAGGGTGATCCGGATCGGGTCGGGCGCCCCGCCGGTCGCCCGCAGGGTGAGCAGGTCGCGCCAGCGGTGCGGTTGCTTGGCGCTGGCGACCCGTCCGCTGGCCCGGTCCAGCAGGGCCAGCGCACGATCACCCACGACGCCGGCCACACCCACCTCGGCGGCCGGGATCCGTTCGCCGAGCAACGACTTCACCGGGTATCGCCGCAGCTGCGCCAGCCGTCCTGAGATCATCCCGCCACCCTAACCGGGCTCAGTCGATGCTCACTCGAACCAGTTCTCCCGGTGCCGTACCTGCCCGTGCGCACACCTCGCCCTGTGGCGTCCAGACGCCGGAACGCCCCGCCGCCTCCGTGTAGCCGCCACCTGTCGACCCGGCGAAGCTCGCCATCGCCACCCACACCCGGTGCGTGACGGCGATCCGGTGGGCCCGCTGGTCCACCACGGCGGTGTCGGACGCCGACTCCAGCACCCCCGCCGCGTACACGTCGACGCCGAGCGCGACCGTGCGCTGCGCGTGCGCGGCGACGCCTGTGTCCTTGCAGACGGCAAGCCCCAGCCGCCATCCGTCCACAGTGAGCACACCCGGTGTGTCACCCGGTCGGAACCGGCGGGCCTCCGCCCCACCCAGGCACATCTTGCGGTACGCCACAGTCACACCGTCACCGGTCACGGCCAGCACCCCGATGTGGTCACCGGCGACCGGCGCGCCCGCCAGCGCCAGCGCCCTCGTCTCGGCGCACGCGCGCACCAGCGGTGCCAACCGTGGGTCGTCGGTGGGCACGACAGGGGCGTCCAACTCGTACCCGGTCAGCGACAGCTCCGGAAAGACCACCACCCGGGCGCGCGCCGCGCGGACCGCGTCGGCGTGCGCCCGCGCGTTGGCCGCGACATCAAGGGGTACGCACAGTGGCTGCGCCGCCGCGAGCCGCAACGGGGTACGGCCGTCGGCGCGTACGGCGGCCTCTCGGTCGGCTCTCAGGATCGCTTCGTAGCGTGTGGGCATGATTCGAACGTCGCACGCCGTGCTCGCCACCGGAACCCCTGCCGCCGCCGCGGAACCGCCGCAGGGCGGCATCGTCGGCTACGTCAGCGACCTGGTGGAACGGCTCGGCGGCCCGGGCGCGGGCCTGGCGGTGGCGCTGGAGAACCTGTTCCCCCCGATCCCCAGCGAGGTGATCCTGCCGCTGGCCGGGTTCGTCGCCGCGCAGGGTCGGATCAGCCTGTTCGGTGCGATCTTCTGGACCACGCTCGGCTCGGTGGTGGGCGCGCTGGCGCTCTATCTGATCGGCGCGTCACTGGGCCGCGACCGGATGCGCGCCATCGCGGCCCGGCTGCCGCTGATCAAGCTCAGCGACGTGGACCGGACCGAGGCGTGGTTCCTGCGGCACGGCGTGAAGGCTGTCTTCTTCGGCAGGATGATCCCGATCTTCCGGAGCCTGATCTCCATCCCGGCCGGGGTGGAGCGGATGCCCGTACCGGTCTTCCTGCTCTACACCACGCTGGGCAGCCTGATCTGGAACACCACCTTCGTGCTCGCCGGCTACCTGCTCGGCGACAACTGGCACCTCGTCGAGGGGTACGTCGGCACGCTCCAGAACGTGGTCATCGTGGTCTGTGTGGCGGGCGTCGCGTGGTTCGTCGGATCCCGGGTGCTGCGCGCCCGCCGCGCCGCACGGAACCCCGAACCCACCGCCCCCGAGCAGCCCTCGCCGAACGGGGTGCCCGACCCGGGCGGTCGCGGCACTCTCTACCGCAGCGGCTCCTGGCCCGCCAACGACCGCTAGACGGGCGATCCGTGACAGTCGGCCGAAGGTGCGCGCGGTACGGCCGCGCCGGTCCGGTCGGCTTCAGACCCCCGCAGTCGGACAACTCGCCCCCGAAGGGTGCGTTGTCTCTTCCGGTCCCTTTCACCATGATCAGCCGTCCATGATCGAAACAACATCCCCGATATGGCGGTATCTCGGCGTCCCGAATGGCACCGTATCGGCGATATGGAGTGGATCATCGTCCTGGGCGCCCGGGGTGCCCCCGCCCGGTGTCCGGCTGGGGTGTTTGTCTGGTCTGGGGTCGTGTGGGTTGTGACCGGT
>NZ_JBVJGN010000017.1:0-105100 GCF_055587305.1 Micromonospora sp. NPDC047521
CACACTCTTACGCATGATCGTGTTCATGGGGGTAGCTCCTTCGGGGGTAGGAAACACCCGCGTGACAAGCCGGGTGTGAGCACCTCGTCCGGCGCTGCACAAAGACTGGGGGAAGATCGGCGGCCTGCGAGCCGGGGGGCTCACGGCGCCGGGGTCTGGGTGTAACGACCCGGGGGCCGGGGTCATTCCGGGGGGCGGCCCATCCGGCGGCACCCGCATCTTGGCGGTGCCCGGGAGGTCTGCAACGACCGGGCCTGGCCGGGCATTCCAACCCCGTGAGGCCGGGGCCGAGTGGCCGTGGTCCTGCGATCGTCAGGGTGTGTAACGACCCCCGGCCCGCCACGATTCCGCCGCACGGATGCCCCCGGTCACAACCCAGACACCCCAGGACCGGACATAACACTCACCCCACCTGGAGCCGAGCGGCGACCCGCCGTTGATCCGTCCGGCATCTCCGACATCGGGCCATCCCGACGCACAGGACACCCCACGTCGCCGAACTGGCACCACCACCAACCGAGCGCGTCAGCACCACCACATGTCCACCCGGCGGCCCACCCGGTCGGCGAGGCAACCGACCCGGCGAGAACCTGGTTGAGCGACACCCGGACTGCCGGGCGTTACCCTGACACCATGCAGGCCGTCTCCCCCACCGCGACCGGCGTGGCCTTCCTGGCCCGCCCGGGTCGCCCCGCCGTGGTGGCGCGGACGCTCGCCGAGCTGGCCGGCCCCACCCGGGGGGTGGTGGAGTTGCCGGTGCGGTTGATGTGGAACGCGGAACGCACCTTCGACCTCGGCGACCCCGACCAGTTGCTGTGGATGTACGAGAACGTGCTGCGGGAAACCACCCGCGCCGAGGACCTGCGCGTCCTGATCAACGGTCGGACGCTGCGGCGGGTGTGGCGGCTGCTCAACCTGCCTCGGGGCGTACGCCTGGCGTGGGAGAGCCGCCACCGGGGCCTGCGGGCGGCGTGATCGCGCCGCATCTGCACGAGTTCTACCGGGAGGTGGCCCGGGTGGCGTTGGCCGCCGCCGGCCCGTACCGCTTCGTGTTGGGCGGCGGGGTGGCCTGGGCCGCGCACGGCCTCGTCGCCCGCCCGACGGAGGACGTCGACCTGTTCGCCGACGTCGAGGGTGCCGCCGCGGCGGCCTCCGCCGGCGTGCGTGTGGCGTTGGAGCGGGCCGGGTTCACCGTCACCGACGCCGACCCGGACAGTGACCTCGCCGAGCTGTTCGACGGGTACGAGCGGGACATGAAGGACTTCGTGGTGGGCCGTGACGGGCGGCAGATCCGGCTCAGCCTGGCCCGGCTGGACCGGCAGCAGAGCCCCGTGGTGATGGATCTCGGCCCGGTCATGGACGTCCGCGACCTGGTGGCCAACAAGGTCGCGGCGCTGGTCAACCGGCGGGAGGTCCGCGACTTCATCGACGTGGCTGCGGCACTGGAGCACTACGACGTGACCGAGTTGCTGGTGCTGGCCCGGCAGGTCGACCCGGCGCTGGACCCGGACGACGTGCGGGCCGCCGGCCGTTACCTCGACCGGCTGTCCGAGCAGCGCTTCGGCCGGTACGGCCTGGGCGTCGCCGACGTGGCCCGGGTCCGGGAGCGTTTCGCCACCTGGCCACGCTGACCACCGCACACCGTGCGGGCGGGCGGCCCGGGGCCACCCGCCCGTCGGCGGGTCACTTGGTCGGTCGACCGCCCGTGACGCCGAGGATCTCACCTGTGACGTAGCTGGACTCCTGCGAGGCGAAGAAGACGTACGCGGGGGCCAGCTCCGCCGGCTGACCGGGCCGGCCCTCCGGGGTGTCGGTGCCGAACTGTTCCACCTTCTCCTTCGGCATGGTCGCCGGGATCAGCGGCGTCCAGACCGGGCCGGGTGCCACCGCGTTGACCCGGATGCCCTGCTCGGCGAGGTCGGCGGCGAGTGCCTTGGTGAAGTTGGCGATCCCCGCCTTGGTGGTGGCGTAGTCGAGCAGCTGCGGTGACGGGTCGAACGCCTGGATCGACGCCGTGTTGATGATCGCCGACCCCTCGGGCAGGTGTGGGATGGCGGCCTTGCACAGCCAGAACATCGCGTACAGGTTGGTCTTGAGCACCCGGTCGAACTGCTCGGTGCTGATCCCGAGGATCCCCTTGTCCTGCGACATCTGGTAGGCCGCGTTGTTCACGAGGATGTCGATGCCGCCCAGGTCACGCACCGTGCGGTCGACGAGTTCCTGGCAGTGCGCCTCGTCGGTGATGTCGCCGCGCACCGCGACACACCGCCGGCCGGCGTCCTCGACCAGCCCGATGGTCTCCCGGGCGTCGGCGTCCTCCTCCTCGCTCAGGTAGGAGATGACCACGTCGGCGCCCTCCCGGGCGTACGCGATCGCGATGGCCCTGCCGATCCCCGAGTCACCACCGGTGATCAGCGCCCGTTTGCCGTCGAGCTTGCCGCTGCCCCGGTACGTGTCCTCCCCGTGGTCAGGCTTCGGCGTCATCTCCGCGGTCGAGCCGGGCGGCGACTGCTGCTGCCCGGGCTGGCCGGACTGCTGGCCGTACTGGCTGGTCGGGTCCTGCTGGGTGTGCTGGTCCTCACTCACCGACGTCTCCTCGCACCGCGCGGGTTCCTTCCCCGCGACAACCGTTCCCCACCGCCCTACCCGGCGACGGCCTGCGGAAACCGGGGCTGACGTGGCAGGAGTGACCGACTGTGGTTATGGTGCGCCAGGCGCCCACGAGGCGCGTCCACCCCCTTGGAAAGGCATCTCATGACCTCTCCCTCCGGCCCGTCGCGTCGCCAGGTGCTCGCCGCCGCGGCCGCGGCGGCGACCGCCCCGCTGATCGCCGCCGCCCCCGCGCAGGCGGCCGGCCCGGCCCGGTCACGCACCTGGGACCTCACCCTCCTGGGCACGTCGGACACCCACGGCAACGTCTACAACTGGGACTACTACCGCGACGCCGAGTACGACGACAGCAAGCACAACGACATCGGCGTCGCGAAGCTCGCCACTCTGATCAACCAGATCCGCGCCGAGCGGCGCGGTAGGGCGACGCTTGTGCTCGACGCCGGCGACACCATCCAGGGCACTCCCCTCGCGACGTTCTACGCCAAGCAGGAGCCGATCACCGCCACCGGTGAGAAGCACCCGATGGCCCGCGCCATGAACATCATCGACTACGACGCGGTTACGCTCGGCAACCACGAGTTCAACTACGGTCTGCCGTTGCTGGACCTGTGGATCCGCCAGCTCGGCTTCCCGGCGCTCGCGGCGAACGCCGTCAACGCGAAGACCGGCAAGCCGGCGTTCCAGCCGTACGTCATCAAGAAGGTCTCCCTCGGCTTCGCCGCGCCGACCCTGCGGGTCGGCATCCTCGGCCTGACCAACCCCGGCGTGGCCATCTGGGACAAGGGCAACGTCGAGGGCCGGCTGCGGTTCGACGACATGGTCGCCACGGCGGCGAAGTACGTGCCGATCATGCGTGCCCGCGGCGCGGACCTGGTGCTGATCTCGGCGCACGGCGGCGACAGCGGCACGTCCAGCTACGGCCCGGAGCTGCCGAACGAGAACCCGGTGGCGCTGATCGCCCAGCAGGTGCCGGGCATCGACGCGATCCTCTTCGGGCACGCGCACAACGAGGTGGTCGAGCGGTTCGTCACCAACGAGCGCACCGGCGCTCAGGTGCTGCTCTCCGAGCCGTCGAAGTGGGGCCAGCGGCTCACCAGGATGGACTTCACCCTCGCGCGCGAGCGGGGCCGGTGGACGATCACGAAGAAGGCCGCCACCATGCTGAACACCAACACGGTGGTCGAGGACCCGAAGGTGCTCGCCGCCGTACGGGCCCAGCACCAGAAGACCATCACGTACGTCAACCAGGTGGTCGCCCAGGCCACCGTGGAGATGTCCACCGTGGAGTCGCGGTACAAGGACACGCCCATCCTGGACTTCATCAACCACGTCCAGGCCGAGACCGTCACCAAGGCACTGGCCGGCACGCAGTACGCCGACCTGCCGGTGCTGTCGCAGGCATCGCCGTTCAGCCGCACCGCTGTCTTCCCCGCCGGGGACGTCAAGATCCGCGACGTGGCCGGACTCTACGTGTTCGACAACACCCTTGAGGCGGTCGTGCTCAGCGGCGCCGAGGTGCGCGCGTACCTGGAGTACTCGGCGAAGTACTTCCGGACGCTCGCCCCGGGCGCCCCGGTGGACACCGAGCAGATCAGCGACTCGCCCGCGGTGCCGGACTACAACTACGACGTGATCTCCGGCCTTGACTACGACATCGACATCTCCAGGCCGGTCGGCCAGCGGATCACCCGCCTGGTGCTGCCCGGGACCGACACCCCGGTGGATGACAACGCGCAGTTCGTGATGGCGGTGAACAACTACCGGCGCAGCGGCGGCGGCAACTTCCCCGGCATCGTCAAGACCCAGGTCTACAACGCGCAGCAGGAGATCCGCCAGCTGCTCATCGACTGGGCGCAGGCCAGGGGGACGATCGACCCGGCCGACTTCTTCCAGCCGAACTGGCGTCTCGTGCGCGAGGGCGTGCCGGTCTTCTGACCGGAGCGACAGGTCGGGGCGGGCCGTGGGTGGTGATCACCCGCGGCCCGTCGCGCGTTCTCAGCCCTGCACGTTCCAGCGGACCGGATCCTCGGCCCTGTCCGGCCCGTCACGCCCCGGGTCCGTCTCGGTCAACGCGACCCGGTCGTCGGGGCGGACGGCGGGCGGCAGCTCCCCGAACCGCACGTGGCGCAGAAACGCGTACTCGTCATCGGTGAACGGCTGCTCGGCCATCGCCACCTCCCTGCTCCCCCGCCATTGTCCGGCGACCGGCGCGTCCGTGGAAGGTCGCTCCGCCGTTCGGGTGCGGCACACCCTGTAAGCCGTCCTAGGATCCTGGGTGAATGGGGGACGGCGATCAGCCGGGCAACCGGTCCAGCGTGGCGAGCGCCGCCCGGATCGGCCAGCGCTCCAGCATCTCGGCGAAGCTCGCCCGCCCCTGACAGAACTGCACGAACATCCGCCAACCCGGCGGGGTCGCCAGCAGCGCGTGGAACACCAGCGGACGACTGGTGAACACGTCGAGCAGCCGGAACCCCGCCCGCATCTCCGGCACCAGACGCTCGGCCACCGCCCGCTCGTACCCGTCCAGCTCGCCGGCGGCGACAGCCACGCCTGCCAACTCCCCGGAGCGCAGCGCGAAGCTGATGCCCTCGCGGCTCCACGGCTCCAACAGCCCCGCCGCGTCACCGGCCACCAGCACCCGACCGGCACGCAGCGGGGAATCCTCCTCGCGGCAGCGCGTCAGATGACCGGAGTCGTGCTCCGCCGGCAGCCCGGTCAACCCCAACCGGTCGACGAAGCGCCGCAGATACTCCCGCGTCCCCTCCCCCGCGCCCCGGGCCGCGATCACCCCGACCGTCAGGCGCTCCCCCTTGGGGAAGACCCACGCATAGGAGCCGGGCATCGCCCCCCAGTCCAGCAGCAGACGCCCCCGCCACCGCTCCTGCTCCGCCGGCGGCACCGGCACCTCCAACTCCAGACCGAGATCCACCTGCCGGTACCGCACCCCCACGTGCCGGGCTGTCACCCCGGACGACCCGTCCGCTCCGATCACCGTCCGCGCCGTGAGCGTCGTACCGTCGGCCAGTCGCAGGCGTACCTGATCGGGGTCCTGCTCGATCGCACGGACCGCGACCTGCTCGCGGACCTGCGCGCCGGCGGCGACAGCCGCCGCGCGCAACCGGTCGTCGAACTCATCCCGGCGCACCATGGTCACCACCGGGCTGCCGTGCCGGCGGGTGAACTCCCGGCGACCGTCCCTGGTGAACGTCACCCGATCCACCAGGTCGCGCGCCGGCACCTCAATCCGGTCCCGGACGGCGGTCAGCGACGTGCCGATCAGGCCACCACCGCACGTCTTGTACCTCGGGTGCGCGGCCCGCTCGACGACCAGGGTGCGCACGCCCGCCCGGGCGGCGGCGTGGGCCGCGGAGAGCCCGGCGGGGCCGGCGCCGACGACGATGAGATCCCAGATGATCACGGTTGCAGCCTAGGGCACCGCACGCCGCGCGGACCGGCTGCGGCACGCCGCCTCGACCGCCCGATCGGGTGGGCATCTTCGCTGCCCGAGGGGGTACCCGACGCTGCGCGAACGTCCGCGCGGAGCGGACGGACAAAGGAGGAGATCATGCAGCAGGTGCAGCTGTCGGAGGTCGAGCAACGGGTGTACCAGGCGGTCACCACGCTCGAACAGCGCGGGCACGTGCCGTACCCCGACCTCATCAGCGAGGAGGCCGGACTGACCGAGGAGCAGGTGCACGCCCCACTGCACCAGCTCACCGAGAAGGGTCTGCTGCACCGCGAGGACTCCCCGCTGGCCGGCCTCGACTTCGGCCCCCGGTTCTGCGCCCGCCAGATGGCGTGATCCGAGGGACCGCCCGCGGCGATTCGGCCCCCGGCGACCGGGGTAGCGAGCAGAAATGGACGATCACCGGTCGGCGGGCGGCGCGATGAGCACGGCGCAGGCGCCCCAGCCACTCGACGCCGCCGAGAACCGCAGACGCTGGCAGGCTCTCGGGGTCGGCCTGGTCGCCGCGTTCATGACGCTGCTCGACGTGAGCATCGTCAACGTCGCGGTGCCGTCCATCGACCGGGCGTTGCACGCCTCACCGAGTGACCTCCAGTGGGTCCTGTCCGGGTACGCGCTCACCTTCGGCCTGGTCCTCGTGCCCGCCGGTCGCTTCGGCGACGCCCGCGGACGGCGCAACGCGTTCGTGTTCGGCATCTCCCTGTTCACCCTCACCAGCGCGCTCGCCGGCCTGGCCACCTCACCGACCTGGCTGGTCGCGGCCCGGCTGCTCCAGGGCGCCGCGGCAGGCGTGGTCAACCCGCAGGTGACCGGGCTGATCCAGCAGCTGTTCCGGGGGTCGGAACGCGCCCGCCCGTTCGGGCTGCTCGGCGCCACGATCGGTATCTCCACGGCCGTCGGGCCCCTGCTCGGCGGACTGCTCATCGCCGTCGGCGGCGAGGCGCACGGCTGGCGGTGGGTCTTCTTCGTCAACGTGCCCGTCGGCATCCTCGCGGTCATCCTCGGCTGGCGACTGCTGCCCAGCCGCCCCGAGGGCACGCCGGACCGGCGGCGGCTCGACCCCGTGGGCGTACTGCTGCTCGGCGTGGGCGTGGTCCTGCTCCTGCTGCCACTTGTGCAGCAACAGCAGTGGCAGACCCCCTGGAAGTGGGCGCTCATCCCGGCCGGCCTCGCGGTCCTCGTCGCGTTCGGGCTCTGGGAGCGCGCGTACGCACGCCACCATGAGCCCCTGTTCGACCTGAAGCTGTTCAGCTTCCGGTCGTACTCGCTGGGCGCACTCATCGCGCTCATCTACTTCGGTGGCTTCACCGCGATCTTCTTCGTCTTCACCCTGTACCTGCAGAACGGCCTCGGCTACAGCGCGCTCGTCGCCGGCCTGGCCATCACACCGTTCGCCCTCGGGTCTGCCGCCGCGTCCGCATTGGGCGGACGTATCGTCAACCGGTTCGGCCGACCGCTTGTCGGGATCGGACTGCTCGCCGTGGTCATCGGCCTGGCCGCGACGGTCGTCGCGCTCCGCCTCGCGCCGGACGCCCCGGCGCCCTGGGTCACCGCCGCTCCCCTGCTCGTCGCCGGGATCGGCAGCGGGCTGGTGATCGCCCCCAACCAGACACTCACCCTCGCCCAGGTGCCCGTGCACCAGGCGGGCAGCGGAGCGGGCATGCTCCAGACCGGTCAGCGGATCGGCGCCGCGGCGGGCATCGCCGCGGTCGGCTCGATGTTCTTCTCCGCACTCGCCGACAGCCGCGGCAACTGGACCACCGCCTTCGAGACGTCACTCGTGCTGGCCACCGGGATCATCGCGCTCGCGCTGGTCGCCGCCCTTGTCGACATCCTGCGCAAGGGCTGACGACCATGGGGTACGCCGATGGCCGGCACCCCGGGTCGGGGTGCCGGCCATCTGCGTGTCAGCTGTTCCAGTACTGGGCGACCAGGTCAGCGGCCTGCTGCTCCCACTGCGCGTACGCGTCCGGGTAGGCCGAGACCTGCACCGTCTGCGCGGCGACGGTCAGCGGCATGTCCTGCCAGCCGTCGACCTGCTTCAGACCCTTGAGGAACGCCATCGTCGAGTACTCGGGGTCGGTGATCTGCTCCGGCGTACCCCAACCACTGGACGGACGCTGCTGGAACAGGCCCAGCGAGTCGTGGTCATTGGCGTCGCCGAGGTGGCCCAGGTTCTCCAGCTTCGACTCCTGCAGGCTCGTCGCGATCGAGATGACCGCCGCCCGCTCGGGCAGGCCCGCCTTCTTCGTCGCGGCGATGATCGCCTTGACGTTCGCGGTCTGCTCGTCGTTCAGGTCGATGTGCGACTGGGCGCCCTGGGTGCCGTGCGGGATCAGCGTGCCGATGTCCGGCTTGTCGGCCTGCACGACCGCCACCGGCCTGGCATCGCCGACGGGGTTGTTGACGGCGTGGGCGACCGGGCCGGCGAACACGCCACCGACGAACGCCATACCAGCAACCGACAGCACACTCTTGCGCATGATCGTGTTCATGGGGGTAGCTCCTTCGGGGGTAGGTCCACCCGCTGCCACCGATGGGTGGAGCCGGGTGTGAGCACCTCGTCCGGCGCTGCGCGTACACGGGGGAAGTTTTGGGTCCCGACCTCCGCGAGCGGGGGGCTCGCGGTGCCGGACCGGGTGTAACGGCCGGCGGCCGGGGGTCATTCCCGGGGGCGGACGGTCGGGCCGGCGGACCCGTGGTCCTGCCATCGTCGGGGTGTGTAACGGCCCCCGGCCCGCGGCCATTCCGTCGCAGGGGTGCGGCCGGTCACGGCTCAGACCGGGACGCACCGCCCAGGCGGCGCCGACGCGGACGATGCCGACATCCCGCACGCAGGACGGGCTGGTGCCCGCCGGACGAATCCGGCGGGCACCAGCCTCAGGTGAGATCCGGGCACTGCCCGGTGATGGTGCCGATCAGTGCGCAGCCCCGCCGAAGCGCTGGCGACGACGCCAGGCCAGGGTCAGCAGCAACATGAGCGCGCCGGCACCGACGAGGCCGCCGCCCAGCTTCATGGGCGTGCCGATGCTGTCACCGGTGACTGGCAGCGGCTGCTTCTTGTGCAGCACGCGCAGCTCGGTGCTGGCGGTCCGGCCGGACTCCCGACCGGTGGCGGTGAAGGTCAGCAGACCCGTCACCGACGGCCGGTAGCTCCTGGTGAAGCGGCCCTGGGCGTCGGTGAACGCCGTGAAGTTCAGCGGCGCGCTCGCCTGGTACGCCACCGGCGCCATGGCGACTGTGGTGCCGTCGCTACGACGCGCCGGCGCCTGACCGGCCGCGGGAGCGGCCAGCGGTGTCACCGTCACCGAGATGTCGACCGTCTCGTTCGGGCCGAAGCCGGTGCCGGTCAGCACGACCGTCTCACCGAGGAAGATCGTCGGCCGGTTGACGGTCAGCGATGCGGCAGCCGGCGGGTACGGCGGCGGCTGGGGCGGATCGGTGGTCGCGCTGGGCGTCGGCTGCGGCTGTGCCGCCCCCGCTGCCGTCGGCACGGCCACCACGGCCAGACCGACCGTGAGCGCCATGATGATGCGGGATAGCCGCATGATTGGTTCCCTCCTACTGGTCACAGCTTGGTGCGGAATGAACTTGGGTGGTCCAAGGGCTGGCGGTGGGGGTCAGCCACAGCTCGGCCTGTCCGACGCCGGTCTTGGCCGTCAGCACGGTGACCTCCAGCGCCCGTTCGGAGCCGGGGCCGACGTCGACACTGGCGGTCGCCACCTGCCGGCGGCGTTCCGTGCCGCTGCCGAGCGCCGTCTCGACCCCGTCGAGCCGGGCCTCGAGCACCGCTCCCCCCGCCGGACTGAAGATCGACACCAGGGTTCGTGCGGTGTACGGATCACCAGCCAGGCCGAGGCCGAGGACGGACTCGCTGAGTCCGGACTTCGGCGCCGTCGAGCGCAGGGTCACCCGCAACCGGAGCTCGCGGCGACCGTCGGGTCGGCATTCGCCCACCGTCAGGTTCGCCGTCGGCCGCAGGTAGTAGCCGAGCTTCGCGCCGCTGCCGTCGTTGAGGAACACGCCGACGGTCGGCACGGTGTCCTGTTCCGGAAGCGTCCCGGCCATCCGGCTGTCGCCGAACGTCCGCTGTTCCTCAGGTCGGGCACTCCAGAACAATATCCGGCGTTCCGTGATAGCACGGTCAAATGCGGACAACAACACCCGTGGGTTGACATTCTTCTTGAAAAAGGCGTCGAACACCGCGGCTGCCGAGGAGGCGAAGAACCTGTCCTGCTCCCGGACGTCAAGCCGCTGGTAGCTGTCGTTGAGCAGGGTCTGCACGACCTTCTCGCTGGCCAGCGGCACGCCGCCCGGAACCAGCACCGGCCCTGTCGCCTTGAGCAGATAGGACAGCACCACCGGGTCGACGGCGAGCACACCGTCGACAGTCGTCCCGGTCTTGCGCCGGAACATCTCCCGGTACAGCGCGGCGGCCGTCGGGAAGTGCGGGCTCAGGTTGACGTCTGCGGGATAGATGCCGGGCAGGTCGGTCCAGATCGCGCGGGTCTCCGCCGGCAGCTTCAACGCCGGCGTGAACCGGCCCAGGGACGCGCTGCTGCCCTGCAGGCCCATCTTGACCGCGCCGTTCTCGGCCTCGATCATCGCGTACGCGCCGAACATGCCGCCGGTCGCCCGCAACTCGGCGAGGTTCTGCGAGACAAGCAGGTACTTCCGCGAGCCGTGCATGCCGAGCAGCGGCGGCAGCAGCCGGGCACCCTGGTCGGCGGCGGTGCTCAGGCCGGCCAGGCGGTCGATCTCACCACGCAGGTCGGTAAGCGCCTGGCGGATCTGGCTGACGAGCCGGTCGGCGGGCACCTCGGCCAGGTCGCGCCGGGTGCGCTGCACCGCCTCGTTCACCCCTGACAGTTCGGTGGAGACCGAGGTCAGCCGGGCCAGGTCCAGCCGGCCGTCGGTCGGGACGAGGCTGGTCAGGTCCGTCCGGAGCAGGGTCGGGAACGCGTGCCGGGCCAACTCGTCGATGGCGACCGCGATCTGCCGCACGGCGTCGAGGTCGTCGCCAGCGATCGGCGTGTGCCGGCCGAGCGCCCAGCCCGGGTCGTTGGTCGCGGCTCGGGCCGCGCCGGCCTGCTCCTGGAGGGCGGCGAGTGTCCGCAGGGCACGGTCGGTGTCCCCGCCGACCACCTGGGCGCTCAGCTCCCGCGCCAGACCGGCGGCGTTGAGCAGGTGCGAGCGCGCCTGCCACCCACGAAAGCCGACCCAGCCTCCCACCGTCAGCAGCAGCGACGCGACCACCAGGGCGCCGAGCAGCGCCCGTCGCAGTCGCGCCCGTCGGCGACGCCGGGACCGGCTACGCCGCCGGCGAGGCCGTTCGCTCTCCGTCACACCACACTCCCCATCCGGAACCGGACACAAAGTCCGATTTCCCCTGACGTTCTTAGCACGCATCGCGCACTCTCGTACCGTTATGGCATTTCTCGTCGCTTACGCGAGGTTCATTCGCGGAGCCGCGAGCTCCTCGACACGACCGGCCGCCTCGTACAGCAGCCGCTCGATCCGGTCGACCCCGGCCGGCAACGACATCTCCCGCAGGTACGCCGCACGCCCCCGGCGACCCATCTCGACCCGCGCCGGACCGGGGATCGTCGCGGCCAACCAGAACCGGTCGGCCAGCGCGGCCCAGTCCTCCGGCGGGCAGGACAGCCCCGCCCGGGCCCGCTCGACCAACTCGGCGGTATCGCCGCCGGCCGAGGCCACCACCGGCGCGGCACAGGAGAGCGCGGCCTGCAGCTTGCCGGGCACCATGCCCCGCAACTCCGGCAGATCCCGCAACATCACCAGCTGGTAGTCGGCGGCGGCGTACAACTGCGGCATGTCGACAGGCGAGCGCCGCTCCACGAAGCGGACGTTCTCCGCGCCCAACTCGGCGGCGAGCCCCCGCACCCGCCGCTCCTCGCCACCCGAGCCGACCAGGACCAGATCCATCGTCCGGTCCAGCGCCGCCGCCGCCCGCACCGCCGTCTCCAGCCCCTGCCGGACGCCGATCGTGCCGGCGTGCATCACCACGCACCTACCGTCGCGGCGGACCAGCTGGCGGGCCGCGGCGTCAGGCGTCGCCGGATGGAAGATCCGCTCGTCGGTCCAGTTCAGCACCACCTGGACCCGTGCCGGATCGGCGCCGGCGGCGACCACCAGGTCCCGCATGGACGGCGCGGCCACCGCCACCCGCGCGGCGGACCGGTAGATCCTCGTCATCGCGGCGGACATCCGCGTCGCCCACCGCCCCTCGGCCGCCTCGGCGGCGCCGTCGCGCGCCCAGACGTCCTGGACGTGCAGCACCGTCGGCACCCGCCCGAGCAGCCGCAACACCCCGGCCGCGGCGAACGTGGTGGCCGGCAGCTGGAAGACGTACAGCGCGTCGACATCGCGAAGGACACGGCGCGCGGCCATCGTGGCGCTGCCCGCGAAGGACAGGTAACTGGCCATCCGGGCGCCGGTGGAGGCGCCCGCACCTGTGTACCTCGGCACGCGCCGGACGGTCAGCCGTTCACTGTGCGTCTCGTGGTGCCAGCGCTGCCTCCAGCCCGGGTAGACGTGCCCGCCGGGATAGTCCGGGAAGCCGGTGAGCACCCGTACCTCGTGCCCCCGCGCGGCCAGCGCCTCGGCGAGGCTCCCCGGGATGAACGCCGGTTCGGGCGGGAAGTGGTACGACAGGATGCCGATCTTCACCGGGACACCGCCGTCCACAGCGGATCGACCCCGGTCGGCGCGGCACCGCACCCCGCCGGCACCCGGCCCGCGTACGATGCCGACAACCCCTCCCCGCGCGGCCACCGGCGTCGACGCACCGCCCTCGCGGTGCGCCCAGCCGGGTCCGCACCGACGGAAGGGACACCGATGGCCGACCGCGTGCTGTTCGTCTGCCACGCCAACCTGTGCCGATCGCCGATGGCCGAGTACCTGGCCCGTCGCCTGCTCGCCGACCAGCCGGTCACCGTGGCCAGCGCCGGCACCGACGCGATGGACGGCATGACCATGCATCCGTACGCCATCCAGGTCGCGGCCGAGAGCGGCGCGGACCCGGCGGACTTCCGGAGCCGGACGCTGCGGGCCGAATACCTGGCCGACGCGACGCTGGTGCTGACCGCGACCCGGCGCCAGCGCTCGGTCTGCACCTCGCTGGCGCCGGCGGCGCTGCACCGGACGTTCACGATGCTCCAGTTCGGCCGGCTGGCCGCGGCGGCCGAACCGGCCACCGAGCCGGCCGACGACCCGCTGGGAGCCGCGATCGCCGCCGCCACCCGCGCCCGGGGGCGGCTGCAACCCGCCGCCCCCGACGCGGATGACCTCCGGGACCCGATCGGCGGCACCGCCGCCGACTTCCGACGCTGCGCCGAGGAGATCGAACGGTCGCTGCGACCCCTCGCCGCGCTCATCGGGGCAGCCGGGTGAGCTCCTGGGTGCGGTCGCTGACGCCGTTGACCCCGTTGCTCTCGCTGTGCTTGGCCGCGGTGGCCCGGTCGGTCGGCACCGACGGCGTGGCGGTCGACGCGACCACCCGGTAGGCCTCGTACTGGTACGCCTCGGCCTTGGCCACCTTGGCCATGTTCAGCACACAGCCCAGCAGCCGCACCGAGACCGAGTGCAGCGAACGGGCCGCGGCGGCCACCTGGGTACGCGAGGTGCGACCCTGCTGGCTCACCAGCAGCGCGCCGTCGGCCTGCACGGCCACGACCACACCATCGGTCACCGCGAGCAGCGGGGCGGTGTCGATGATCACGATGTCCGCCGACTCGCGCAGCGCCAGCAACAGATCGGCCATCGCCTTGGAGCCGAGCAGCTCGCTCGGGTTCGGCGGGGCCGAGCCGCTGGGCAGCACCAGCAGGGACTTGTCGCCCCAGCGCTGCACCACGTCGCCGACCTGCACGTCGCCGACAAGCACGTCGGTCAGGCCGACGCCGGCGTCCAGGCCCAGGTATTCGTCGACCTTGGGTCGGCGCAGGTCGGCGTCGACGAGCAGGACCCGCCAGCCGGCCTCCGCCAGAGCGATGGCCAGGTTGCAGGAGAGCGTGGTCTTGCCCTCGCCCTGCAGGGCGCTGGTGACGGCGATGACCCGGGCCGGCTCGTGCACGTCCACGAAGCGCAGGTTGGTCCGCAGCTTGCGGACCGCCTCGGCGCGCGCCGAGGTCGCGGCGTCGCCGACGATCAGCGGCGAGGTACGGGCGCTGCTCTCGAACGGGATCTCACCGAGCAGCGGACTGCCGGTGGCCCGTTGCAGGCCGGCGGCGTCGCGCAGCCGGATGTCGGCCACGCCGCGCAGGATCGCCAGGCCGACGCCGAGCACCAGGCCGATCAGCCCACCGAGGGTGAGGTTCCGTACCGGCTGGGGTGAGACGGGGCTGGCGCTGACCCGTGGGCCGCTCACCACCTCGATCTTGATCGGGGCCTTGCCCTCTGGTGGCGTCTCCACCTTCTGCACGAGGTCGACGAACTTCGCGGCGAGGGTCTCGGTCACCCGCAGGGCGCGGGTCTGGTCGGTGTCGGTGATCGACGCCCGCAGCAGGACGGTGCCGGCCTCGGTGGTGGTGCTCACCCGGCGCTGCACCTCATCCGCGGTGAGCCCGACCGGGGTCTCGGCCACCACGCTCTGCGCCAGCCGGTCGCTGGTGAGCAGGTCGGCGTACGACTTGACGCGCTGCTGCAGGAAGAGCCCGCCCTGGTAGGCGTCGGTGACGCCCTGGTTGGGGGTGGTGACGAAGAACGTCACCGAGGCGACGTACCGGGGTTGGGCCCGTACGGTCAAGAACGCCGAGAGACCCAGAGCGACCATGACCGTGACCAGCACGAGCCACCAGTGCCGACGTACGTGCCGCAATTGGCGGAGCAGGTCCATCAGGCGCGCCTCCGTGCCGATCCGGTTACGCCAAAGAACTTCACGAAAACCCCCAAGGTCGTCTTAAACTCGTGAAACCATTAAAGCCGCTCATACGGCTTATGTCCGGAGTTATGTATTTTCGGCGACGACATGTGCGCCGACATGACCAACCCGACAGAAGGCCATTCGGCAGCGGCGACATCGGGGAAAAGTCGCCAACCGATCAGGCGGTGTCCGTTCGGCCCCCGCGGTCGCCGCGGCGCGCGCGCCCGGATAGGGTCGACAGCGGTGTGCCGGGAAGTCTGGTCGGCGAACGGATTCCTGCCGTCCCGACACCCGAGGTGAACCCCGCACATGGCCGACCCCACCCCGCCCGCCGACCGGTTCCGGCTGTTCTCCCGGTCGTCCTGGCCCGAGGCGCGGCACCTGGCCGACGTCCTGCGCACCGAGACGGTCGGCGGCGCCCTGCTCCTGCTCGGCGCCGTGATCGCGCTGATCTGGGCGAACTCGCCCTGGTCCGACGCGTACCTGCGGCTCGGCGACTGGGTGCCCTGGCCCGCCGGCGCGCGCTGGCACCTCGACCTTTCCCTGGCCACCTGGGCCGCGGACGGCCTGCTGGCCATCTTCTTCTTCGTGGTGGGACTCGAACTCAAACGCGAATTCGTCGTCGGGGAACTGCGCGACC
The DNA here is from genome assembly GCF_055587305.1 of Micromonospora sp. NPDC047521. Lineage (NCBI taxonomy): Bacteria > Bacillati > Actinomycetota > Actinomycetes > Micromonosporales > Micromonosporaceae > Micromonospora > Micromonospora sp. NPDC047521. Next base: position 15,601 of record NZ_JBVJGN010000017.1, read on the forward strand.
CGCGACGGGCGGCCCTGCCGGTGGTGGCCGCCCTCGGCGGAATGCTGCTGCCCGCGCTCATCTACGTGGCGGTCGTGGTGGCCGGCGGCGGAGAGGGGCTACGCGGCTGGGCGATCCCGACCGCCACGGACATCGCCTTCGCGCTGGCCGTGCTCGCCGTGGTGAGCTCCCACCTGCCCCAGGGCCTGCGCGCCTTCCTGCTCACCCTCGCCGTGGTCGACGACCTGTTCGCGATCACCATCATCGCGGTCTTCTACACAGCCGACTTCCATCCCGTACCGCTGCTCGCCGCGCTGGTGCCGATCGCGATCTTCGCGCTGCTGGTCCGTCGGGGGCGTACCTGGTGGTGGGCGCTGATCCCCCTCGCGGTGGCCACCTGGGCGCTGGTGCACGCCTCAGGTGTGCACGCCACGGTGGCCGGCGTCCTGCTCGGCTTCACCGTGCCGGTCCTGGCCCGCCGCCCGGCGGGCGAGCCGTCGAGCGCCGCGCGCCCGACCGACGACGCCGGTGGTCTCGCCGCGCACCTGGAACACCTGTGGCGGCCGGTGTCCGCAGGCTTCGCCGTGCCGGTCTTCGCCCTGTTCGCGGCCGGCGTCACGCTGCGCGGCACCGACGTGGGGGCTCTGCTGACCGACCCGGTGGTCATCGCCATCGTCGCCGGTCTGGTCGTGGGCAAGAGCGTGGGGATCTTCGGGTCGACCTGGCTGCTGGCCCGGTTCACCCGCGCCGAACTCGACGAGGACATCAGATGGGCCGACCTGCTCGGCATCGCGCTGCTCGCCGGCGTCGGGTTCACCGTGTCGCTGCTCATCGGCGACCTGGCCTTCGGCGCCGGCACGGTCGCCGACGGGCGGGTGAAGACCGCGGTGCTGGCCGGTTCGGTGATCTCCGCCGGGATGGCCGCCGTCGTGCTGCTGCGGCGCAACGCCGCGTACCGGCGCGTCGCCGAACGGGAACGGGTGGACGCCGACGGCGACGGCGTGCCCGACGTCTACCAGCGCCCGGGCGGCCGATGACCGGAAGCGCGGGCCGGCGCCGACCCGCGCTCCCCGACGTACCGTCCGTGCCGGTCAGCGCCCCCGGTCGGCGGGGCGGTGCTCCTCGGTCTCCTCGGACAGCGCCTCGGCCGCCGGCCCGGTGAGGTCGTCACCGGGCACCGCCACCTCCTCGGCCACGTCCCGCTCGTCGGGCTTCCCGCCGGGCTGCGGCTCGGGAGCGGTGGCACCGCCGGCGAAGCCGTACTCGTTCGGTTCGTCGTGCCTGCTCATGTGGTCGTCCTCCCGCTCTCGCCGGTTCCGCCTCTCACCGCCAACGGTAGGTGGTGATCGTCCCCGCCGCAGGGCGGCCGGGATTGTCGACGCGGCCACGCCGGCGCGGTGCCCAGCACCGCCCAGAGCAGCTGGCGAAGCGCGACGACCGCCGCCGCGCCGGCCAGGCCGCTCCAGTCCGGCTGGCCGACGAGCCGGAGCAGACCTGCCGCGACCAGCAGGTCCAGCAGCACCCGGATGGCGGTCCGGGGAGCCCTGGTGCTCAACACCACCACCACACCCGTGACGAGGGCCAGCGCGGTGACCGCCAGGGCCGGCGCGCCGGTCACGACCGGCGCTCGCCCTCGGCCACCTGCCGCTGCTCCTGACGGATCTCCCGACCCAGGAAGTAATTGAGCGCCGTCCGGATCGTGGCGATGGCGGCCAACTGGCCGATCTGGGTGAACGACGGAGACACCGCTGTCCGGAGCACGTCGGCCGCCAACTGGAACTCCAGACCCAGGGTCAGGAAGCGACCCAGGGTGAGCCGGATCGGAGTGAAGACGGCGGCGGTACGGTGCCGCAGCCCCTCGACCACGAACCGCACCGCCGCCCAGACGGCACCCACGAAGATCACCACAGCTCCGGCGACCTCCACCACGGCGACCAGCACCTCGTCGCCGTGGCGCAGCAACTCCGCCGGCTCCACCCCGGGCCGTTACCCGCCCTCGGGGCGCCTAGTCGGCGCTCACGTCAGCTCGTTCACCGCCTCCAGGATCAGCCAGAGGCCCGAGATGGCGAAGAGGATCGCGGCGCCGTACCTGATGGTCTTCTCCGGGAGGCGACGGCCGAGCATCCGGCCGACCATGATCGCGAGGGCGTCCGCCGCCACCATGCCGATCGTGGAGCCCAGCCAGGTGCCGAACCAGCCGTACTTGGTCGCGAGGGTGATCGTGGCGAGCATCGTCTTGTCGCCCAACTCGGCAAGGAAGAACGCCACCGACACGGCCACCAGCGCCGTCTTGTTGGTCTTCTCCGCCTTGCTCTTCTCCTCCTCGGTGAGCTTGTCCCCCCGCAGGGTCCACGCGCCGAAGCCGAGGAACGCCACACCGGCCACCAGAGAGATCCAGTCGGTGGGAAGCACGGCCCCGAGACCCACACCGATGGCGACCGACGCCAGGTGCACCACCGCCGTCGCGACGGTGATGCCGATCAGCACCGGGATGGGCTTGAACCGCGTGGCGAAGGTCAACGCCATCAACTGGGACTTGTCCCCCAGTTCGGCGACGAAGATGACGCCGAAGCTGACCACCAGCGCGGCGAAAAATCCCTCCATGACATCCTTCCCGTTTTCACACCGGGAGGAGGTACAGGGGCGCCCTCGACCCGGCTGCTACAGCCTGAGTCGAAGGTCTCGCCCGCCCCTGAGAACCGGGGCCGCGTGGCCGGATGCGGAACGCACCAGTATGTCGACCACGACATTGGGGGCTACTCCCCTTCGCGCGACCAGCCTAACGGATCACTCCCCATGGCCGGGCGGCCGGGTGGGTGGGCCGGCTCACCGCGCCCGCGCCAGCGTCACGCCGAACAACCCGTCCGGGTCGGTCCAGAACTCCGCCGCGGTGAACCCCGCCGCGCCCAACTCCGCGGCGATCCCCGCCGGACGGAACTTCGCCGACACCTCGGTCCGCAAATCCTCCCCCGCCGCGAACTCGACAGTCAGGTCCAGCACCCGCACGGTCATCGGCCGCGTGGCGCGCAACCGCATCTCGATCCACTCGTGCTCGGAATCCCAGAGAGCGACGTGCGCGAACGCCTCCGGGTCGAAGTCCGCCCCCAGCTCCCGGTTGATCACACGCAGCACGTTGCGGTTGAACTCGGCGGTCACCCCTGCCGCGTCGTCGTACGCGGGCACGACCACCGACGGGTCCTTCACCAGGTCGGTGCCGAGCAGCAGCCAGTCCCCGACCTCCAGAGCGGCGCGCATGGCGGCCAGGAACTCGGCCCGCTCGGCCGGCAACAGGTTGCCGATCGTGCCACCGAGGAACGCCACCAGGCGACGGCCGCCGGTCGGCAACCTGTCGAGCTGCCGGGTGAAGTCCCCGACGATGCCCCGCACCCGCAGGCCCGGGTAGTCCGCCGCGATCCGCGCGGTGGACCCCAGCAGCGCGCTCACCGACACGTCGAGCGGAACGAACGTGCCCAGCCCGCCCCGGCGGGTGAACGCGTCCAACAACAGCCGGGTCTTCTCCGACGAGCCCGAACCCAACTCGACAAGCGTCTTCGCGCCGGTCACCGCCGCGATGTCGGGGGCGTGCCGCGCCAGCACCGCCCGCTCGGCCCGGGTCGGGTAGTACTCGGGAAGACGGGTGATCTCCTCGAACAGCTCACTGCCCCGGGAGTCGTAGAACCACTTCGGCGGCAGCCACTTCGGCTCCGCGGTCAACCCGGTCCGGACGTCCTGACGCAGGCCACGCTCCACGTCCTGCTGCTCTAGGTAGATCTCCAGCGGTTCCGCAGTCATCGGCCCTGCCTCTCTGCTCAGTCAACACTCGCGTGCCCGACCGGTGCCGCTCACCGGACCGGCAGTGGGCGTACCCGCACCTCGTCCGCCGTGGCGGTTACCAGCTGCCCCTCGGGCACCGGCCGCCACCCCGGGTCGTCGTCGTGTGGCTCCGAGGCGAGCAGCACGGAGCCGTGCGCCGCGCGCACCGACAACGCGTGCCCGGCCACGCTGGCCACCACCGACCGCCCGTCGGTGAGCAGCAGGTTCAACCGGGACCCCGGCGCGGCCGCGGCCACGTCCGCCACCGTCTCGGCGACCGCCCGCGCCGGGTCGTCGCCGGCCCGCAGCCGATGCCGCACCAACGCCCACAGCAGGGCCGAGTCGGTGGCGGCATCCAGGGTCAGCAGGTCACGCACGGGCAGCGCGGCGGCGAGCGGCACCACCGCGTCCGGCCAACCCCGGATCACACCGTTGTGGCTGAACAGCCACCGGCCCTGCGCGAACGGCGCGGCGGCCCCGTCCTGCACCGCCATCCCGACGGTGGCCGAGCGCACCGCGGCGAGAACCGCGCCGGAGCGGGTCACCGCCGCGAGCTCCGCGATCGTCGGATCACTCCAGATCGGCTGGGCCCGCCGGTAGCGCACCGGCTCGCCGTCACCCGGATACCAGCCCACACCGAAACCGTCGGCGTTGATCGTGCCGCCGCCGCGCATGTCACGCGGCGCCCAGGACTGGCGCACCAGCGAGTACGCGGGCTCGAACAGCAGCTCGGCCAGGGTGACAGGTGGCCCCAGATAGGCCAGGTGGCGGCACATCAGCGCCACCGGTCAGCCGCGCGTCGCGTCACAGGCGCGACTCGTCCGGGCCGGCGTCCCGCGCACACCGGAAACCGCTGAAGATCTGCCGGCGGATCGGATAGTCCCAGTTGCGGAACGTGCCCCGGCAGGCCGACCGGTCCGTGCCGAACGAGCCGCCACGCAGCACCCGGTAGTCGTCGCCGAAGAAGACCTCCGAATACTCCCGGTACGGGAAGGCGGTGAACCCGGGATGCCCCCGAAAGGCAGTCGACGTCCACTCCCAGACGTCGCCGATGAGCTGGTGCACGCCCAGCGGCGAGGCGCCCGCCGGGTACGCGCCCACCGGAGCCGGCCGCAGGTGGCGTTGGTCCAGGTTGGCGTGCGCGGCCGTCGGCTCGTCGTCGCCCCACGGGTAGCGGCGCGAGCGCCCCGTCGCCGGATCCCACCGGGCAGCCTTCTCCCACTCCGCCTCGGTCGGCAGTCGCTTGCCGGCCCACGCCGCGTACGCCTGCGCCTCGTGGAAGCACACGTGCACCACCGGCTCGTCCGCCCGGACCCGGTCCCACCGGCCGAACCGCCGGTACGACCAGCCGTCGCCGTCGCGCCGCCAGTGCATCGGGGCCTCGAGCCGCTCCCCGACCCGGTGCGCCCAGCCGGCCGGGCTCCACCAGCGCCTGTCGGTGTAGCCGCCGTCGGCGATGAACGCCTCGTACTGGCCGTTGGTGACCGGGGCCGCGTCGATGACGTACGCGGGCAGGTCGACGCGGTGCGCGGGACGCTCGTTGTCCAGGGCCCACGGATCGGTGTCGGTGCCCATGGTGAACTCGCCGGCCGGGACCAGCACCTCCCCGCCGACGGACGCGGACGGCTCCGGTGGCGCCGGGGCGTGCAGCACCGCGGGCCCGGCGCGCAGCTGGTGGGTGGCGAGCATCGTCTCGTCGTGCTGCTGCTCGTGCTGGACGATCATGCCGAAGGCGAACCCGTCGGCCACCAACGGACGCTCGGTGAACCGCACCGTGTCGAGCAGGTCGTGCACCTTGTCCCGAACGGTGCCCAGGTAGGCGCGGGCCTCCGCGGGCGGCAGCAGGGGCAGCGCGGGCCGGTCGCGGCGGGGCTGCTTGAACGCGTCGTACAGCTCGTCGATGTCGCACCGGACCGGCTCGCGGCCCCCGACGTCCCGCACCAACCACAGCTCCTCCTGGTTGCCGACGTGCGCCAGGTCCCAGACCAGCGGCGACATCAGCGGCGAGTGCTGGCGCATCAGGTCGGCGTCGTCGACCACCTCGGTCAGCAGCGCGGTACGGGATCGGGCCCGGGCCAGCTCCGCCGCGATCCGGTCGCGCAGCCGCTCCCCGTCGGTGTGTCCCGTCGTCGTGCTCGCGGTCACCGGTCTCCCCTCTCCGCGGCGGTCAGCCGCCGCCGAACGCCTCGTGCGATGTCGTCGTGGATGTCGGCAGGCAGATCCAGAAGCGGCAGCCTGGTCAGGGCCAGGTCGAGCAACGCCGAGGCGGCGGCGGCCAGCGCCGCGTCGGCGAGCCCGTGCCGGGCGGCCGCGGACCAACGGTGCGCCACCGCGGCGGCGATCGTGTACGCGTCACGCGCCGTGCCCGGGTCGGCGAACAGGGCGGCCAGCACCGCCAACGGAAGCCGCCAGTCCCGCCCCGGCTGGGCGTCCAGGTACCGCAGTTCGAGGTAGCCGCGGGGACGCACCGGCGGGAACAGCGTGCTGACGTGGTAGTCGAGATCGTCGGTGGTGGGTGGGTGGGGCAGCGCCCCGTCGAGCCAGTCGGCGAACGTCACGCCGGGCGGGGCGGCCCAGTCCGGACCGTGCCGGCGCAGGCAGAGCAGCGGCGCCGCGAGCACGTACCGCGCCCAGGTGTTCCTCGGGTCCTCGTGGGCGTTCGCCGCCGTCCAGACCGGCCGGGTGCGGGACGGGTCGATGGCCAGCCACGCCGCCATCCGGGCCGAGGCCCAGCCGGTGCGCCGCCCGGCGTGCCGGGTGGCGGACGCGAATGCCGCGAGCAGCGGTGGGCCGACCGCGTGCGCGGCTGCCCACCGTGCGCAGACCTGGTCCGGTTCGCCGGCGTCGAGGCAGATCTGAAGGCCCGCGGTGCTGTACATCATGGTCCGGCCGGCCGGACCACGCCTGTCGAAGGCGCCGCGCATGGCGCGGTAACGGGGAGTTTCCACCACCGGGCGGGGCCGTCGGTGCGGGTCGATGCCGCTGCGGCCGAGGATCAGACCGGCGGCGGCCAACAGGTCGGTGACCTGGACGATGTCGGCCTCGGTGGCCTCGATCAGCGCGGCGGTGGAGGAGCGCGGCGGGGTGGAGATCTCCAGTTGGCCACCCGGCTCCAGCGTCACCGTGCCGCCGTGTCGCAGCGGCTCGGCCGAGCTTGTCGCGTCCAGGGTGACGGGGCTGTGCCGTCCGAGCGCCGCCCTGAGCCGCGTCGGAGTGACAGGGCGGGCGGGATCGGCGGCGTCGTGCACGGTCCATTCCAGTTCGACGCCGGTGTGGGTGGGTGGGCCGGTCTTGAAGCAGATCCGGGCGAGATGTCGCACTGCGGCGGCGGACTCGCGCAGAATCGCGCTGCGGTCCAGCTCGGGTGACGTGACCAACTGTCGTGCCCCCTCTCCGTGTGCCGACTTCGGGACACGGTGCCACCGTAAACCCGCCCACCGACAGCGTCGGGGCGTCCGCGGCGCCACCAACCCCTGTCTAACAGACGAATTTCCGGCCCGCAGGGCGGAACGAACCGCGATCCTCAGTCCCGGACGGGATGCTCCGTCGGCGGATCTGACAGCTTGACCTTCGCCGACTCGGACGGCTTCGACTTCGGCTTCGACTTCGGCTTCGTCGGCGTAGCCGCCGGTGTCCTGGTCGGTGCCGGCCCGGGCAGCAGCCGCTGGCAGTACGGCCCGACCTGGGCCGCCCCACCCGCGGCGGTCACGAGCTTCTGGAAGCCGGGCGTCCGCAGCGCCTTCTCCCGCTGGTCGGGCTTCTTGGCCTGCCAGGCGCGGCACAGCCCGTGCAGTTGACCGGCGGGTGCCGCCCCGGACGGGGTGGCGCCGGTGGCCGACGGCGCACCAGGTGTCGCCCGATCGGGCACAGCTCCCCGGTCGCCGGAGGGCCTCGCCCCGGCGTCGGTGGGGCTCGGCCGGGGACTGCTCGGCGCCTGCGGCGGCGACGGGTCGGGTGGCTGGTCGAGCGTGACGGCGGCGAAGGCGACGCCCGCCGTGGCGGTGGCCGCCAGCGCGCCGACCCAGGCCACCGCGCCGGTGGTCAGCCGGCGCCGGCGCGACCGGCGGGACACGGTGGGCTGCGGGTCGGCCCGGGCGGCCCGGAAGGCGGCAAGTGCCGCCTGCTCACCGGCCAGCTCCCCGGGCCGGGCCGGGGCGGCAGCGGCGGCGAGGAGGTTGGCCAGCGGGTCGGGAGCGGCCGTGGGCGCGTGCTGAGGCGCCGGCGGCGCGGCGGCGCGGGCGGCGTCGAGCAGCCGTTCGGTCTCGGCGCGGTCGGCCCACCGGTCGGGCCGGTTCGGGTTCATCCGGAATCCCCTCACGTCAGCCATCCGCCGACTCGGCGTGTGTCCGACCTGACAGCCCTCGCGGACGGGGCGGCTGCGCGATCGTCCCGCCGTCGACCGACGACACGCCGTCGTCGACACCGACCGGCGACGCGGCGCCATCTCCGCCGACGGGTGGCGGGACGGTCCGGGCGCTCGGTGTGCCGGCGACGGCCGGATCCGGGCGTTCCAGGAGGGCCGCGAGACGGCGCAGGCCGCGGTGCGCGGCGGTGCGCACCGCGCCGGCGCGGCGACCGAGCACCTGACCCGCGGATTCCGCGTCCAGGCCGATCACCGCCCGCAGCAGGACGGCCTCCGCCTCCCGGGGCGGCAGGGTGGCGATCAACGCCAACGCCGACTCGGTGCCGATCGTCTCCCCGGCCCGCTCGGCGGTGTCCGCGTCGCTGGCCAGGTCGACGAGGGCCTGCACCGGCACCGGCAGCGACGGTCGACGGCGCAGCTTGCGCAGGTGGTCCATGGCCCGGTTACGGGCGATGGTGACGGTCCAGGCCCGGAACTCCCCGCCGGTGAAGCTGGGCAGGTCACGGGAGATCTGCAGCCAGGTCTCCGACGCGACGTCCTCGGCGTCCCCGCCCACCAGGGCGGTCAGGTAGCGCAGCAGCCCGGGCTGAAGGCTGCGGTAGAGAAAGCGGAACGCCTCCTCGTCTCCAGCCTGCGCCGCGGTGACCGCGTCGGACAGTTCGGCGGTCATCGGTGGCCCGCGGATCGCCGCGCCGCGTTCGATGAGGTGTGACGTGCCGGCTCGACCAGCATCCGCACCCGCACCGCCCTCCACCGACTTCTGGTCATGCCACGGCCGAGGTCGTCTCGGCCGGGGGTCTGGGCCGGCGCGATGACGGTCGGCTCCCGACGGGTGACCCGCCGTGGCCGCCGAGCGGGGCCCGAGCCGCGCTAACGCTAGGAGCGGACCCACCGGGCGACAAGTCGGCACCACGTCACGGAAGAGTGACAATTGTCAAACCGCTGAATCGGCGCGTCCCCGTAACGGCCGGCGGCCGGCAGACGCTCCCCGTACGCGCGGCTGGGCATGAGCATTCCTCGACACAGGCCAGCGTCCACCCGTCGACCTTCCATGACGCCGGGCTACCAGCCCGTCACGGAACGGCGATCCCCACCCAGGTCACACCCCGGGACGGGCCGTCCGGCGGGACGCCCGCAGCGCGCCGTTCCGCGCCACTCTAGGTACGGTAATGCTGTGTTGTCATCGGAGGTCGTGCTCAGCGGGCGGTACCGCCTGGACGAACGTGTCGCCACCGGCGGCATGGGCGACGTCTGGCGCGCCTCGGACCTGGTCCTGGGCCGACAGGTGGCGGTGAAGGTCCTGCTGCCGGCGCTGGTCTCCGACCCCGACTTCATCGCCCGCTTCCGGGCCGAGGCGCGGATCATGGCGGCGCTGCGGCACCCGGGCATCGTGCAGGTGTACGACTGCGGCGAGGACGACCTGCCCGACGGCGGCCGGGCCGACTACCTGGTCATGGAGTTCGTCGACGGTGAGCCGTTGTCCAAGCGGATCGAGGCGGCCGGCCGGCTCGACGTCTCCGAGACGATGTCGATCGTGGCCCAGGCGGCCCACGCGCTGAACGCGGCGCACCGTGGCGGCATCGTGCACCGCGACGTCAAGCCGAGCAACCTGCTGGTGCAGGAGGACGGCACCGTCGTCCTGGTCGACTTCGGCGTGGCCCGCTCCACGAACGTCACGAGCATCACCAGCACCAACGCGGTGCCCGGCACCGCCCTCTACATGGCGCCCGAGCAGGCCGCCGGCCGACCGGTCAGCGGGGCCACCGACATCTACGCCCTGGGCGCCGTCGCCTACTGCTGCCTCACCGGCGGTCCACCGTTCACCGGCGACAACCCGCTCCAGGTCGCCGTGCGCCACCTCGACGACGAGCCGCCGGAGCTGCCGCACGAGATCCCGGAGGCGGTCCGCGCCCTGGTCTCGCGGGCACTGGCCAAGGATCCTCTCGACCGTTTCAGCAGTGGCGCGGCGATGGCCGAGGCGGCCCGCACGGCGGTGACCGGCGGCGAACCGCCCACCGCCATGGCGTCGTCCGTTCCGTTGCGGGACGCCGGGCCGGGCACCCGCACCGACGTGCCGGTCGGCGCGGGCGTGGCCCCGGCGGGTCGTCGACGCGGCCGGCGGGGCGCGTTGGTCGGCGCGGCGGCGACGGTGCTGGTGGCGGTCACCGCGCTGGTGGCAGCCCTTGGCGCGACGAAGAACGCGGACGCCCCGGCGGTCAAGTTGCCCACCACCTCCCCGACCGTGGCACCGACCGGCCAGGTGGAGGTGCCGGCCGGGAACGAGCAGGTCACCGAGGACTCGGCCCGCCCGAACCGGCCGAACGCTCCCGCGACCAGTCCGTCGGCCCCGGTCAGCGCGACGCCGAGCATCCAGCCGAGCCAGACGACCACCCCGCCGACACCGACGGCGACGGCGACCACCTCGGCTCCGACAAGCGGTCCGACGACCGCCACCCCGAGCGACCCGACGACGGGCCCGACGACCCCCACGACCCCGCCGGTGACGGACCCGGACGACCCGACGAACGACTGAACGGGCGGTCCGACCGGGCCCCCACCAGCACCGATATCACCAAAACGGACTTACGTCGTCGACTACCACTCTAGGCTCGCAGCAGGTCATTTCCACCATCTGCCGCGGGAGCCCGGGTGAGCGCTGAGAAGCTGGTCGTGATCGGCCAGGGGTACGTCGGACTGCCGCTGGCCATGCGCGCCGTCGAGGCAGGTCTGGACGTGATCGGCCTCGACGTCGACACCGACCGGGTCAAGCGGCTCGCCTCCGGCGAGTCGTTCGTCGAGGACATCCCCACCGACCGGCTGGGCCGGGCGTTGGGCAGCGGGCGGTACCGTCCCAGCTCCGACTACGCCGACGCCGAGGGCTTCGACGTCTGCGTCATCACCGTTCCCACGCCGCTGCGCGACGGCACCCCCGACCTGAGCTTCGTCGAGCAGGCAGGCGTCGGCATCGGCAGGTACGTGCGGCCGGGCTGCACGGTGATCCTGGAGTCCACCACCTACCCGGGCACCACCGAGGAGCTGCTGCGTCCGCTTCTGGAGTCGGCCAGCGGGCTGCACAGCCCCGGCGACTTCCACCTCGGCTACAGCCCGGAGCGGATCGACCCGGGCAACCCGACCTGGCGGCTGGAGAACACGCCGAAGGTGGTGTCCGGCGTGGACCCGACGTCGCTGGCCCGGGTGGACGGCTTCTACAGGCGTCTGGTGGAGCGCACCGTGCCGGTGGACTCCACTCAGGTCGCCGAGCTGACCAAGCTGATCGAGAACACCTTCCGGCAGGTCAACATCGCGCTGATCAACGAGCTGACGATGCTCTCGCACCCGTTGAACATCGACGTCTGGCAGGCGATCGAGGCCGCCGAGACGAAGCCGTTCGGTTTCCTGCCGTTCAAGCCCGGCCCGGGCGTCGGCGGGCACTGTCTGCCGATCGACCCGTGTTACCTGTCCTGGCAGGTCAAGCGCCGCCTCGGCCGGCAGTTCCGGTTCATCGAGCTGGCCAACGACGTCAACCACGAGATGCCCGAGCACGTCGCCCAACGGATCATGGCCGGGCTGAACCGGACCGGCCGCGCCGTCAGTGGCGCCCGGCTGCTGCTGCTCGGTCTGGCGTACAAGAAGAACACGGGTGACATGCGGGACTCCCCCGCGGTCGACGTGGCCCGCCGGCTCCAGGACCTCGGCGCCGAGGTCCACGCCGTCGAGCCGTACGCCGAGCCGCACCAGATTCCCGCCGGCGTGACAGTGGTCGGCCTGACCGAGCGGGAGGTGCGGGCCGCCGACGCGGTGGTGGTCGTCACCGACCACGACAGCTTCGACTACGACCTGGTGGTCGAGCACGCCCGCTACGTCTTCGACACCCGCAACAGGTGCTCCGGCCCGGTGGTCGAGCGCCTGTAGACCCGGCACCGCTGGCCGGTCCCGCCGCCGGGGAAGACGGCGGGGCCGGCCGGCGGATGTCCGCCCGGACGGTGCGACGCCGCATGCCGGCGCAGGGGCCGGGTCCGCCGAGCACGGTCGCAGCCCGGCCGGCTCACTGGTCGGCGAGGGCCTCGACGACGGGCCGGGACAGCGCCCGACGGGCAGGCAGCACCGAGGCGAGCAGGGCGGCCAGCACCGCCACGCCGAGGATCAGCCCGAGCTGGCCGAACGGCAGCACCACGTGAAAGTCCCCGCCGAGACGGTCCAGCAGGGCCATCGCGGCGACGCTGACCCCGGTGCCCAGCCCGATCCCGAGCACCGCGCCGACCAGCGCCATCAGCACTGCCTCCGCCGCGAGCATGGCCCGCATCCGCCCCCGGGTCATGCCGACCGCCCGCAGCACCGCGTTCTCCCGGGTGCGTTCGACCACCGAGAGGCTCAGCGTGTTCGCCACACCTACCAGTGCGATCACCACGGCAAGGCCGAGCAGCGCGGTGACGAACGCCAGAAGCATGTCGACGGTGCCGGTGAGCATCTTCTTGTACGCGCCCTGGTCCATCAGGTTGACCGTCGGGTAGCCGGCCAGCACCTGCGCGATCGCGTCCCGCGCCCGGTCGACGTCGACGCCGGCGGCGGGGTCGATCTCGGCCAGGAAGCCGCGCCGGTCGGGAAAGAGCGCGGCGAAGTCCGCGTCGGCCATGTCGATGACGTGTCCGGCCGGCGCGTCGATGGCGACCATGGCCGGCCTGTCGTCGGTCACCACGGCGGCCACCTGGAACCCCCGCCCCTTGACGGTGACAGGTGAGCCGACAGTCCAACCGTTGGCCCGCGCCAACTCCTCGTGCACCAGCACCCGCCCCGGTCCGAGCCGGCCCGCGTCGCCGGAGAGCACGCCGGTGATGGTCCGGCCGACCAGGGCCGGGTGGGCGGCGCGGACCTCGATGTCGGCGGTGACCGCGCTGCGCTGTTCGTGCACCACACCCAACTCGGGGCGGGCGGCCAGCTCGCCGGTGAGCGCGGCGGGAAGGTCCTGTCCGATCCCGCTGACCACGAAATCGGTGCCGATCTCGGCGTCCACGCTGCGTTCGATGCCGTCCTTGGTGCTGCGGGCACCCACCACGAACGCCGACACCAGTCCGATTCCGATCACCAGGGCGGTAGCCGTGGCGGCGATCCGGCGCGGGTTACGTACCGCGTTCGCCACCGCCAGGGTCGCTGTCGTGCCGACCAGCCGCCGCAGCGGCCAGCCGAACACCCGGACCAGCGCCGGGACGAGCACCGGTCCGAACAGGACGATCCCGAAGAAGGCAAGCACGCCGCCGGCGGCCACCAGCACCAGTTGACCGACGCCGGCGGCACCGGCCAGCGCGGCGACGCCGGCGCCCAGCACGACCGCGCCGAGCGCCAGCCGGAGCCGGCCCGCTCCCCGGCCGGGCTGCACGGCGGCGTCGGTCAACGCGGCCACCGGCGGGACCCGCGTCCCCCGCCACGCCGGGAGAAGGGCGGCGCCCACGGTCAGGACGGTGCCCAGCAGCAGGGCGGTCACCACCGTCGAACCGGTCACCCGCAACCCACCGGAGACCGGCACGTCCAGGCGGATCAGCAGCAGTCGCATCCCAGCGGCGAGGGCCACCCCGAACAGCACCCCGAGCGCCGAGGCGACCACCCCGAGCACCGCCGACTCCAGCAGCGCCGACCGGAAGACCTGCCCACGGGTCGCGCCGACCAGGCGCAGCAGGGCGATCCGTCGGGTGCGCTGCGCCAGCACGATGGCGAAGGTGTTGGCGATCACGAAACCGGCCACCACCACGGCGACCGCCACGAAGATCATCAGCAGCATGGTGAACTGGGTCAGGTCACGGACCGCCTCGTCCACGGCGTCGTCGAGGATCTGCTGGCGATCCTTCACAGTGGTGCCAGCGCCGGCCACGGCACGTACCCGCTCGGCGAGCGCGCCCGCCGGCACACCCGGCCGCGCCGCCACCATGATCCGGTCGTAGCCGGACTCCCCGGTCACGGCGAGGGCGTCCGTCCCGACCAGACCGATGAACGGACCGCCGATGTCACGCGCCGTGCCGGCCACGTCGACGGTACCGACCAGGGTGTACGGGCGGGCCGGACCACCGGTGCCGCCGACCCGCACCGGGCCGCCGAGCGTGAAACCCTCCTTCGCCACCGTGTCGGTGTCCAGCACCACCTCGCCGGCGCGGTCGGGCAGCCGTCCGGAAATCACGTCGTACGAGCGCAGCGCGGCCTCGGTCGGGATGGCGGCGAGCACGGCGTAGCCGAGCACCGGTCGGCCGTCGGCGCCCACCACACCGCCGGTGCCGGTCAGCTCCCCGCCCGCGGCCGCCACCCCGTCGGCCTCCCGGACCCGGTCCAGCAGAGCGGTGGGCAGCGACCGTTCGCCGGTGGCGTACACGGCCAGGTCGGTGTGCCTGTCGAAGGTGCCGGCCCGCTCGTACGCCCCCGCGCGCATCCCGTCCACGAGGATCAGGGTGCCCGCGACGAACGCGACACCGAGCACGACTGCCAGCGCGGAGAGCAACATGCGCAGCGCCTCGGCACGCAGCGAGCGCAGGGTCAGGCGGATCATGCGGGACTCCCGGGAGGCGGTACGGATCGGACCCCTCCGACGCTATGGCCGGCACCGGTCAGTCGATCTCCACCTGCGCGCTAGACGTCTGTGCGCCCCGGGTCGCGGTACCCCCGCCGACCGGTACGACCCAGGTCGTACGCGGACTCATCCGCCGGGCGTGACCAGCCCGCTCTCGTACGCCAGCACCACCGCCTGGACCCGGTCGCGCAGCTGGAGCTTCGCCAGGATCCGGCCGACGTGGGTCTTCACGGTCGCCTCGGCCACGTGCACCCGCGCGGCGATCTCCGCGTTGGACAGTCCCTGCGCGACGAGCAGCAGCACCTCGCGTTCCCGCTCGGTGAGCTGCGCCAGCCGGGGGTCGACTGTCGGGCCGGTGCCGAGCTGCCCGGCGAACCGGTCCAGCAGCCGCCGGGTGATCGACGGCGCCACCACCGAGTCACCCTGGGCGACGACACGGATCGCGGCCAGCAGCTCCTCCGGCGGGACGTTCTTGAGCAGGAAACCGCTCGCCCCGGCCTGGAGGGCGGCGAACGCGTCCGCCTCGGTGTCGAAGGTGGTGAGCACCAGCACCCGGGGCGGACCGGCGGGCCGGTCGGCGCAGAGCCGGCGGGTGGCCTCCACCCCGTCCATGGTCGGCATCCGGATGTCCATCACCACCACGTCGGCCTCGGTACGGGCCAGCACCCGCAGGGCGTCCGCGCCGTCGATGGCCTCCCCGACCACCTCCAGGTCGGCCTGCGAGTCCAGCACCATCCGGAACCCGGCGCGCACCAGCGCCTGGTCGTCCACGATCACCACGCGGATCGTCATGCCGCGATCACCTCCGTTGCGGGACCCGACGGTAGCGGTAGCCGTGCCTCGAGCTGCCAGCCCCCGCCCGTCCGGGGGCCGGCGGTGAGGCTGCCGTCGTACACGGTCACCCGCTCGCGCATGCCGAGCAGGCCGTGACCGCCGGACGGCGCCGGGCTGACCACCGGACGGCCGCGGCCGTCGTCGGCGGCCCGGACCACGACGGCGTCGGGGGTGTACGCCAGGGACAGGTCGACGTGGGCGCCGACGCCCGCGTGTTTGAGCGCGTTGGTCAGCGCCTCCTGGACGACCCGGTAGACGGTCAGCTCCAACCCCGGCGGCAGGGCCGGCGCGTCGCCGGTGACGGTGTGCCGGATGCTCAGCCCGGCGTCGCGGAACCGGGCCAGCAGGTCGGTGAGGTCGGCCAGGGCCAGCCTGCGGTGCTCCGGGTCGGCGGGTACCGCCGAGTCGCCGGCGCCGGTGGGACCCGCGTCGCGCAGGACACCCACCAGCCGGCGCATCTCCTCCAGGGCCTGCCGGCCGGTGTCGGCGACCACCTTCACCGCCGTGCGGGCCTGCTCCGGGTCGCGGTCCAGCATGAACCGCGCCCCGTCCGCCTGCACGATCATCACGGCCATGCTGTGCGCCACCACGTCGTGCAGCTCCCGGGCGATACGGGTGCGTTCCTCGGCGACGGCGGCGCGGGACTCGGCCTCCCGCTCGCGTTCCAGGGTGGTGGCCCGCTCCTCCAGGGTGAGCACGTAGAGCCGGCGGGTGCGCACGTTCAACGCGACAAGCCAGACCGCGCCGGTGACCAGCGCGTACCACAGCGCGGTCACCCACCACATGACGACGCCGGGGGTCTGCGCGGCGGCGAGCAGCACGCCCACTGCGGCGACGCCGCCGGCGAGCACCCCGTCGCGCAGCCGCCGGCCGTACTTCACCACGCTGTAGAGGGTGATCAGGACGGCGACGTCGTAGACGAGCGGGCCCCACCGGGCGATCACCTGGACCATGGCCAGCGCCGCGACGACCACCGTCACCGCACCCGGGTGGGTACGCCGGAACAGCAGCGCCACGGCCATCGCCACCCCGACCAGGGTGGCCGCCCAGCCGCCGGGCTGATTCACCGCCGCGGTCAGGCTGACGAGCGCCACGAGGGCGGAGACGGCCACGTCGAAGGCGACGCCGCGCAGCGGGCGACCGAACACGGTGCGTCTCACGATCAGCCAGCGTACGTGCCGGGCGGCCCGTGGCCCGTCGCGTGCCCGGTCCGGTCGGGTGGTTCCGCGCCGGCGGCGGGCGCGCCGGTGGGGCCGGTCACCCGCGCGGGGGCGGCCACCACGATCACCGCGAGACTGTGCCAGCGTGGGCAGACGTGAAGACCGCCGCCCCGCCCGAGCCCGCCGTGCGCTGGCGTCCGCACCCGCTCGACCTGGTGGCTGTCGTCCTCGCGGTGGTCGGGGTCGCCTGCGCGCTGAGCGGGCTGCTGCCCCGCACGGAGACCACCGCCACCCTGCACCGGATCCTGCCGCTGCTGCTCTTCCTCGGCACCGTGATCGTGCTCGCCGAGCTGACCGCCGTGGCCGGTGTCTTCGACGTGCTCGCCAGCCGGCTGGCCATCGCGTCGCGGGGCAGCTGGGTGGCGCTGTTCCTGCTGTGCGGCGCGCTGGCCACGGTGACCACCCTCGTGCTCAACCTCGACACCACAGCCGTGCTGCTCACCCCGGTGCTGCTCGCGTTGGCCCGCACCCTGCGCGTCCCGGCGGCCCCCCTGGCGGTCACCACGGTCTGGCTGGCCAACACCGCCAGCCTGCTGCTGCCGGTGTCCAACCTGACCAACCTGCTCGCCGCGGACCGGGTCGGTCTGGCGCCCCTGGCGTACGCGCAAAGGATGGCGCTGCCGCAACTCGCCGCCGTGGCGGTCACCATGGCGTTGCTCTGGTACGGCTGGTGGCGGCGCGACAGCCCGGCCGGGGGGCGTTTCGTCCCGCCGGCCCGGCATGTTCCGGCCGACCCGGTGCTGCACCGCACCGCGCTCGGCGGCTGCCTGCTCTTCGTCGCAGGCATCCTCGCCGGGGTGGAGATCGGGCTGGCCTCCAGCGTGGCGCTCGCTGTGGTGCTGCTCGGCTTCGTGGTCCGCTCCCCCGGCACGCTGCGTCCGGGCCTGGTGCCGGTACGGCTGCTGCTCTTCGTCGTCGGCCTGTTCCTGGTGGTGCAGACCCTCGGTCGGCACGGGCTGGACGACCTGGTGGGCGGCCTGCTCGGTGCCGACGGCGGAGCGTTGGGCGCGGTGCGGGCCGGCGGCACCGGCGCGCTGCTCGCCAACGCGGTGAACAACCTGCCCGCCTACCTGGCCGGCGAGTCGGTGCTGCCGGTGGCCGACCACACCCGCCTGCTGGCCCTGCTGATCGGCACCAACGTGGGCCCGCTGGCCGCCCCCTGGGCGTCGCTGGCCACCCTGCTGTGGTTCGAGCGGTGCCGGGCGGCCGGGGTGACGGTGCCGGTGACCCGGTTCGTGCTGACCAGCACGCTGCTCGCGGTCACCGGCACGCTCGCGGCGGTCGGGGCGCTGCTGCTGGTGAGCTGAGCGCCGACCGCTGTCGGCGGGGTCGGACCTGGCGGTGCCCGGCCGGGCGTCAGCGCCGCGCGGGGCGCGGTCCGACCAGCCGGCGGACCATCGGCGCGGCGTTCCACTTCGCGGCCCCGACCAGGTCGCGGGCATGCTCCAGGACTGTGTAGTCGGGGCGGCTCAACCCGTCGGCGATGGCCCGGTCCAGGTCGTTGCCGCATCGGCTGAGCACCGTGTCGAAGTCGCGGCGCACGGGTTCCAGCAGGTCGTAGCCGAACGCGCGGTGCAGCCGGGCGAAGAGCGGCTTGTACAGCCGCACCCGCTCGTGCAGCCCCGACGAGTACGACATGGGGTGTTTCGGTCGCCGCAGGATGTAGTCCGGCAGCACGTCGGCGAACGCCCGCCGGACGATCCACTTCTCCTGCCCGTGGCGCAGTTTCAGCCCCAGCGGCAGTCGCATCGCCAGTTCCACGACGCTGAGGTCGAGGAACGGCACCCGCGCCTCCACGCCGTGCCCCATGGCGGCCCGGTCGACCCGCTGCAACTCGGTGCGGCACAGGTTGCGGATCCGGTGCAGGAACAGGCGCCGGGCGTCGGTCGGGCCGACCCGGTGGTACATCGGGTACCCGCCGAACAGCTCGTCCGAGCCGTCGCCGGTGAGCACCACCTTGATGCCCAGCTGACCCAACCGCCGGAAGATCGGCACCGAGACCACCGCGTTGATGATGTCGCCGTACTCGGTCAGCTCCGAGATGCGGATGGCCTCGCGCACGTCGGCGAGCCGGATGTCGCGCGGGCGCAGCTCGACCACGACGTGCGGCACGTCGAGGTCCGCGGCGAGCCGCCGCGCGTACGCCACGTCGGGGCTGTCCGGCACACCCACGGTCACCGCGACGCAGTCCGGGTGCAGGTCCCGTACCTGGCGCAGGGTCACCGAGCTGTCCAGCCCACCGGAGAGGACCACACCGACGGTGAGGTCGGTGTCCACCCGCATGCGGATGGCGTCGCTCAGCGCGGCACGGACGAGCAGGGCGGCCTCGTCCGGGTCGTCGATGACCGGCAGGCCCTCGCCGATGGTGAGCAGGTCGACGTACGGCCGCAGCCGCACGTGTCCGTCGGTCTCCGCCCACCCGTGGTGCCCGGGCGGCACCTCGCTGATCGGGGCGCGGTGCCCGACGAGCGCCTTGACCTCGGAGGCGAGGTGCAGGCAGCCGGGCCGGCGGGACCAGTACAGCGGCTTCACGCCGAGCGGATCGCGGGCGAGGTAGACCCGGCCGGTGGCGCGTTCGACGACGGCGAAGGCGTACTCGCCGCGCAGCCGCGTGACCGCCGCCTCACCCCACTGCTGGAAGGCGGCGAGCAGCACCTCGGTGTCGCTCTCGGTGCGAAAGACCCGCCCGAGGCGGGTGAGCTGCGCGCGCAGCTCCCGATGGTTGAAGATCTCGCCGTTGAAGCAGAGCAGCAGGCGTTCGTCGGCGGAGGTCCAGGGCTGCTCCGCCCGGTCCCGGTCGACGACCCGCAGCCGGCGGGTGCCGGCGAGCAGCCCGTTCTCGGCCCGGGTCTCGGTGACCTCGCCACGGGGCGCGAGGACGGCGAGCATCCGCCGGAACGTCGCCGGGTCGGCCTCGGGGCCGATGCTCAACGCGATGCCGCACATCGGCTCAGATCCCCATCTCGGCCTCGTACGCCCGGCGCAGACGACGCCGGGCGGTTGGCGCGAGGCACAGGTGCCAGGCCTGCCCCTCGTCGATCACGTTGATCTCGCCGGCCTCCTGCCGGGCCAGCAGCAACTCGCCGAGAGCGTCCCGCGCGCCGAAGCGCTCGAACCAGGCCAGCTCGACGTCGGCCGAGTAGCCGAGGCAGTGCCCGCTGGGCAGCATCGCGGCGTACCCCAGGCGGCGCAGCCGGTACTGGTGCTCGGCGCTGCGGACCAGGCTGGTCACCCACAGCGGTGGGGTGGCCGGCGGCGCCGCCGCCGCGAACTCGCGGGCGATGTCGTTGAGCAGGGCCACCACCTCGCGGCGGGCGCGGCGGAACAGCAGTCCGGCGGTGCGGGGCGTGGCGTCCGGTCGCAGCCGGCGGCGCAGTCCCCGCGCGGCGCGACCGAGCGCGGTGGCGGGCTGATCCTGGTACCGGAAACGCAGCAGGTCCCGGCGGCGCAGCCACTCCAGGTCGACCAGGTCGGTGCTGCCGTTGACCTGGTCGTCGGTGACGAACGTCGGGGCGTCCTGCCACCAGAAGACGTCGACGCGCGAGAGCAGGTAGATCCGGACCAGCGCGGTGAGGTCCCGCGCGGAGGTGCGCTCGTTCGGCTGGTAGCGGGCCATCTCCAGCAGCAGCGTCTCGCGGGCGCCGATCAGCCCCTGCGGGGTGGCGTCCAGGACCGCGGCGAGCGCCGGTTCGCGCAGCCGCTCGTCGATGAGCACCTGCCGTGCCCGGGTGCTCGCCGCGTCGGCCAGGGCGCCCACCTCCACCAGCAGCTCGGCGACGGCGGCCCGGTAGGCGGCCAGGTCGGGCGCGGCGGCGGGCAGTCGGCGTGGGGCGGTGCCCAGGGGCCGCCGGCGGGCCGGGGCGGTGGGCGACACGGGCGAACCGGGCTGCTGTCCCGGACTACGGCTGGGCACTCGCATGACGGTCCCTTTCTCCGGTCACGACACCTGTGGTTCGCCCTGAAACACACCGTAATCATCGGGACCGGAATGGACCGAACAATCCTCCTATCTACCCTCGAACGGGCCGATGTCGCGCGCGCCGTCGGGCACCGTCAGTCGCCGTCCGCGGGCACCAGCGCCTGCACCTCGCCGTACGACGGCAGCTTGCGCGGCGCGGCCGGGCCACCGTCGCGTACCCCGTCGACGGCGGCGAGCGCGGCGCCAAGCGCGGCACGGAACAGCAGCGAGCCGGTGCTGACCCGGGCCACCCCGGCGGCGCCCAGTTCGTCCAGGCCCGGCCCGCCCGGCTGGTACAGCGCGTTCACCGGCGCGTCGATCCGTTCGGTCAGCAGCCGCAGCGTCGCCAGGTCGACGGCGCCGGGCACGAAGATCCCGTCGGCGCCGGCGGCCCGGTAGGCACGCGCCCGGGCCAGGGTCTGCGCCAGCGGGTCGTCCACCCCGAGCCACCACGTGTCGGTGCGGGCGTTGACGAACAGGCCCGGGACCGCCGCCCTGACCGCCGCCACCTTGTCGGCGACGCACTTCGGGTCGGCCAGGGTGCCGTCGGCACGCCCGTCCTCCAGGTTGATGCCCACCACGCCGAGCCCGGCCAGCTCGGCCACGTATCCGGCGACCTCCGCCGGGTCGTCGCTGAATCCGCCTTCGATGTCGACGGTGAGCAGCACCGGCACTGTGGCGAGGCGGCGGGCCAGGGTGAGGGTCTCGGCGGCGGTGGCGCCGGTCCCGTCGGGGAGACCGGCGGCGGCGGCGACCCCGAGGCTGGTGGTGCCGATCGCCGGGTGGCCGCGCGCCGCGAGCGCCGCCGCCGAGGCGTGGTCCCAGGCGTTCGGCAGCAGCAGGGGTCGGCCGGCGTGGTGCAGGGCGCGGAACGCCGCGACATGGTCGGTCATCGAACGCTCACCTCCAGGTTCGTCGGGACGCGCAGGGTCGGGTGCGGCTCGTGGTCCAGGTCGGCCCGGGCGCGGCGGCAGCGTTCCCGCAGCACGTCGAACACCCCGACCGCGAGGGCCAGGGCATGCCTGTCGCCGGGGCAACCGCGCTCCCCCGCGCCGAAGGTCAGCGGTCCGGCACCGGGCCGGCCGGGCCGGAACGAGTCAGGATCGGTGAACACCTCCGGGTCACGGTTCGCGGCGTCGAACCGCAGCAGCACCTGACTGCCCGGCGGCAGGTCCCGGCCACCCAGCCGTACCGCGGCGGTGGTGACCCGTCGGGTGGCCCGTACCGGCGGGTCGAGCCGCAGCACCTCGGCCAGCAGGTCGGCGCCGCCCACCCGCGCCGTCGCCCGCAGGGCCGGCGGGGTGAGCAGGTGGTGTGCGGCGGCGCCGATCAGGCCGGCTGTCGCGTCGCAGGCCTGGACCAGGAGGCCGATCAGGTTCGCCCGTACCTGCGCCGGGCCCGGCGGCGAGAGCGCCAGCAGCGCCGCCACCGCACCGTCCGCGCGCCGCAGCAGGGCCGGGTCAACCCCCGGGTGGTACGCGGCGGCGACGACCGCGACCGCCGTACCGGCGGCTACCGGATCGGCGAGACCGAGCCGGGCGGCCAGCACCCGCAGCGGTACCGGACGGGCCAGTTCGGCCATCACGTCGACCCGACCGCCGGCCCGGTCGAGCGCGGCGGCTGTCATGTCGGCCGCCTCGCGCCGCAGCTCGTCCGGGTCCAGCGTGGCAAGCGCCGCCACGCCGATCGCCCGACGCTCGGCGTGCCGGTGCGGCGGGCTGAAGCGGCTCACGGTGGCACGCAGCCAGGCGAGCGTGCCCGGCGGGCCGGCGTCGACGGCCGGCACCACGACTGCCGGATCGGTCAGGGCAGCTCGGACGTCGGCGTACCGGGTCACGCGCCAACCGCTGTCCGGGGCGAACGTGGGCGGCCCACACGCGGGCGTTGCGGCGGCGGGCGGTACGACGGGCCAGGCATCGGTCATCGTTCGACAGTAGGTGCGTGACCGTTCGGTCCCCACCGAACAGTCAGCGCCTCGCGGCCACGGTCCGCGCCCGGTCGGCGGGGCGGAGGACGAACGCCGGCGCAGGAGTCAGGCGCGGCCGCCGGTGGGCTGCGGCGCCGGGGTGGGAGCGAGGGTGTGCTCGGCGACGACCAGGGTCTCGGCCAGGGCGGACCGGCCGGCAGGGGTGACGCGGACGACGCGACCGGTCCCTGGGGTGATCCAGCCCAGCTCGGTGAAGCGACGGCAGAGCGCCGCCCCGAGCGCCCCGGCCAGGTGCGCCCGGCGCTCGGTCCAGTCCAGGCAGTCGCGGACCACCTGACGCCTGCCGCTGCGCAGCGCCTCCACGGGTACGCCCAGCCCGGCGGCCCACGCCCATCCGTCGGGCGTCAGCGTCAACCCGCTGGCCCGGTCCAGTCGGCCGTCGGCAAGCAGCGCGTCGTACATGCGCACGCCCAGCCGTCCGGCGAGGTGGTCGTAGCAGGTCCGGGCGTACGCCAGGGCGGCGCCGGCGGTGACGGCCCGCAGCGACCCGGTCGGCGCGGGTGCGGCCGGGGCGTGCCCCACCAGGCTCTCGATCAGCTGGGCCACCGTCGGCCCGGCCAGGCGCACGTAGCGGTGCCGGCCCTGGCGCTCCTCGACCAGCAGCCCACCCCGGACGAGGCGGGTGAGGTGGTCGCTGGCGGTCGACGGCGCGACTCCGGCCCGCCGGGCCAGCTCCCCTGCTGTCCAGGCGCGGCCGTCGAGCAGCGCGAGGCAGATGCCGGCCCGGGTGCCGTCGGCCAGCAGGGCGGCCAGCTCGGCCAGGCCCCGGCCCTCGGTGACAGCGCTCATCGTCCCATCATCGCCCGGCTCCGCCGCACCTCCGGAGCCGGGTCGCACCGCGCCGACCGTGCCGGCGCGAGTCGGTGGGCAGACCTTTACAACGTTGTATCCATCGTTGTAGAAACGGTGGCACACACCGACCCTTGTCGACACCCGCCCACTCTCCCGAGGCAGGTCCCCATGCGACACCTCCGCCGCGGCGGCGCGCTCGCCGCCGCGTTCGGTCTGATCCTGGCCGCCACCGCACCCGTGCACACGGCAAGCGCCGACAGCCCGTCGCGCTACAGCAATCCGATCTCCACCGCCGTCGGTGACACCTTCGCCGACCCGGTCGTCGTCCGTGGCGACGACGGCTTCTGGTACGCCTACGGCACCACCGACCCGCTGCGCGAGGGCGAGCGTGAGTTCCACCGGGTGCCCACCGCCCGCTCGGCCGACCTGGTCGACTGGACGTACGTCGGCGACGCGTTCGGCCCCGACCAGCGCCCGCCGTACGCGGCACCCGGCGCGGCGTTCTGGGCACCTGACGTGCGCCGGATCGGTGACCGCTGGGTCATGTACGTGACGGTCACCGACACCACCGTCTCCGCCGAGGGCAGCGACTACGCCATCGGCGCGGCCACCGCGCCCTCCCCGGCCGGCCCGTGGACCTTCGCGCCCGAGCCGGTCGTCGCCCCGCGCCCCGGCGGTGGCGGCGGTTACCTGTGGACGATCGACCCCAGCCAGTTTACCGACGCCGACGGGCGCGGCTACCTCTACTACGGCAGCTACTACGGCGGCATCTCGGTCACCGAACTCAGCCCGGACGGGCTGAGCGCCGTCGGCACGCCGACCCTGGTGGCGATCGACAACAAGTTCGAGGGCAGCTACGTCCTGCGCCACGACGGGTGGTACTACCTGTTCGCGTCCACCGCGAACTGCTGTGCCGGCCCGGCCACCGGCTACTCCGTCCAGGTCGGCCGGGCGCGCGGCCCGCGTGGCCCGTTCACCGACCGCGACGGGGTCGCGCTCACCGCCTCCCGGGCCGGCGGCACGCCGGTGCTCACCCAGAACGGCAACCGCTGGATCGGCACCGGGCACAACGGGTTCCTCACCGACCTGTCTGGTCAGGACTGGATCGTCTACCACGCCATCGACCGCGCCGACCCGTACCTCGACGAGCCGTTCGGCATCAACGAACGGCCGATGCTGCTGGACCGCCTCGACTGGATCGACGGATGGCCGACGGTGAACGCCGGCGCCGGCCCGTCCGAGGGCAACCGGCCGGCGCCTGTCACCACCGGTCGGATCGACGAGAGGTTCGACACCGCCGGGCTCACCGGCTGGCGACGCGACGGGGGCCGGTGGCAGGTCACCGACGGCCGGCTCACCGGCAGCGGCACGCTCACCAGCCGTACCCCCGTCGGCGGCAACGTGCGGGCGGAGGCCGACCTGCGGTTGACCGGCGCGGCCAGCGCGGGGGTAACCCTCGACGACCGGGTCGAGGTCCGGGTGGACGCGGCCGGCGGTCGGCTCGTCGCCAGCGACGGCCGCCGCCAGGCCACCGCGCCGCTGCCCGCCGGCCTCGACCTGGCCGACCCGCACAACCTGGCCATCGAGGTACGCGGACAGCAGCTCGTCGCCGAACTGAGCCCGGCGCGCCTCGGTGACCAGCTCGCCGTGGCGTCGCTGCGGCTGGACCGCCCGGTCGCCGGTCGCGTCGGGCTGACCGCCACCGGCGGGTCGGCCGAGTTCGACAACGTGAGCGTGGCCCGGCTGTACCAGCCCGCGCGCAAGGCGGTGCCGCAGCCCCGCGTGGGCGCGCCGCTGCGGGCGTACTCCGACGAGTTCGGGGACGGGCTGGACGGGGACTGGCAGTGGGTCCGCGAGGACCCGGCGGCGGACGTCTCCGGCGGCGCGCTGCGGTGGCCTGTGCAGGCCGCCGACCTGACCGGCACCGGCAACACGGCCGGTGTGCTGCTGCGCGACGCGCCGAGCGGCGACTACGTGGCCGAGACGAAGGTGACGCTGGAGCTGGGCGAGGAGACGGTCCGCAACTACCAGCAGGCGGGTCTCGTCGCGTACGTGGACGACGACCGTTTCGCGCGGCTGGCGCAGGTGGCGATCTGGAACACCAGGCAGGTCGAGTACGGCTACGAGCTGCCCTTCGCCGGCCAGCCGGTGTACGGCGGCAGCATCGTCGGCACCCCGGCCACCACCACGTGGCTGCGGCTGGCGCACCACGTCGACCGGGTCACCGGTGAGCACGAGTACCGAGCCGGTTCCAGCCGCGACGGGCGTACCTGGACGTGGGGTGCGGTGTGGACCTTCCCGGCCGACACCACTCCCCGGATCGGGTTGGTCGCTCACGGCGGCGCCGAGCCGGCGGTCACCGCGCAGTTCGACTACCTGCGCTTCTACCGCTGACAGGCAACGACCCGGGGGCCTCCGTCGCGTGGACGGCGGCCCCCCGGTCACACTCACCGCGCGGGAGATCCCGCAGCCCGCGACTGACCCGCACCGGTTCGGCGGCCGTCGGGGGTCACACCCCGGCGGCCGCACCTATCCGAGCGGCGTCACCGTCCGGTCCGTACCGTCGTAGCTGCGGGCGGCGGTGAACGCGCCCGTCGGGCGCTGCCCACCCGCGACGGCACGGGCCATCCGCAGGTCCGCGTCGCGGAACCGCAGGGCCAGGCTCAGGTGTGGCACCCACGCCCCCGGGGCGTGCCACGGACGCTGCCCGTCGGCGTCGGCGAGAACGTCCCAGACGGCGGTGTGCAGCGCGGTCAGCGCCGGCGTCGGCCGTACCAGCCAGACCAGCGGTGCGCTCCCGTCCAGGACGACGACCCGCTCCAGCGTGACGGGCACCGGCAGCGCGGCGTCGAACAGGCCGGCCAGGCGGTGATCGGCACCCGGCGGAAACCCGTCCACTGCGGCGAGGGTCAGGTGCGGCCGGTTGGTCGGGTGGGTGTTGCGGGCCAGGCTGGGCAGCCCTGCTGCCGCCAGCCGGGCCCAGACCGCCCGGACCTCGGCGTCCAACCCGGGCGAGCAGACCAGTTCCACCGTACGCACGCGCCCACGTTAGCCCGGTGGTCAGAGCCAGCCGTTGTCCTGGGCGGTGCGCACCGCCTCGGCCCGGTCGGCCGCGCCGAGCTTCTGCACGGCGGCGGAGAGGTGGTTGCGGACGGTGCCGGTGGACAGGTGCACCCGGCGGGCGATCACCGCCACCGGAGCGCCGAACTCGGCCAGCCGCAGCGTCTCCAGCTCCCGGGGCGTCAACGGGCACGCGGGCAGGGTCAACGCGTCGGCGGCCAGCGACGGGTCGACGTACCGGCCGCCGGCGTGCACCCGCCGGATCACGTCGGCGAGGGCACCGCCCGGCGAACCCTTGGGCACGAAACCCCGCGCGCCCGCGGTCAGGGCCTGACGCAGGTGCCCCGGGCGGCCGTGCCCGGTGAGCACGACCACCGCGCACTCAGGACGGACGCGGGTGAGTTCGGCGGCCACCCCGATGCCGTCCAGGCCTGGCATCTCCAGGTCCACCACTGCCACGTCCGGGCGGTGGGCCAGCGTCGCGGTGACCGCCGAGGGCCCGTCGGCCGCCTGGGCCACCACGTCGAGGTCCGGCTCCAGGCCGAGCAGGGCGGCGACCGCGACCCGGATCAGGTCCTCGTCGTCGGCGAGCAGGACGCGGATCACGACGACACCGGCACGGTGACCTCGAGGGTGAACACCGCGCCCTGGCGGTGCACCCGCAGCTCTCCCCCGACCACGGCGAGCCGGTCGGCGAGGCCGCGCAGGCCGTGGCTGTGGTCGTCCGGACCCCGGTCGTAGGCGCCGTCGTTGACGACAGTCATGGTGGCCACCTTCTCCTCCCGGTCGACGCGGATCCGGCACCAGTCGGCCCGGCTGTGCCGCAACACGTTGGTGCCCGCCTCGCGGAGCACGGCAGCCAGTTCGCTGGCCGCCGGCTGCGGTACCTCCGCCGGTGGTGCCTGCACCGTGCAGCGCACCCCGCAGGACCGCAGCACCTCGGCCACGGCTGCCAACTGCTCGCCGAGGTCGACCGCGCGATAGCCGTGCACGGTCTCGCGGACCTCGGTCAGCGCGGCGGCGGCGAGGCGCTGCACCCCGGCGGCCTCCCGGCCGGACCGCTCGGCGTCCACAGGCGCCAGCCGGGCGGCCAGTTCGGCCTTCAACGCGATGACGGTGAGGTGGTGACCGAGCACGTCGTGCACGTCGCGGGCGAAACGCAGCCGCTCCTCGGCGGCGGCCAGTTGAGCCTGGGCGGCCTGACCCTGCCGGGCCTCCACGAGCAACCCCCAGAACCAGACCTGCAACCAGTTGACGGCCGCCACGGCGACCCCGACCCCGCCGGTCACCACCACGTACCGGACGACCGAGCCGCCGGTCCACCAGGCCACGCCCGCCGACACGAGCAGGGTGCCGGCGGTCACCGCCACCGCGCCGGGAAGGCCGAACAGCAGCGGAGCCATCCCGACCAGGGCCGCGCCGATCCACGCCCAGGTCGGCCAGGCGCCGGCCGCCACCGGGGCGGCCAACGGCACGGTCAGCGCCGCCACGGCGGCCAGAGCGAGCTGGGCGCGGCGTCGCCACCGCTGCGCGAGCCACGGCGTGACCGCCGCGTACAGCACGGCGGTCTGGGCTGCCGCGAAGGCGCAGATGCCGACCGCGCCGAACGCGACGCGGGACGTGCCCGGCTCCCGGGTCAGGCCCACGGCCGGCAGCAGCACGGTCGCCCACACACCGGTGGCCAGCGACAGCAGCGTCGCCTGCCGGGCCCGGTGCATCCGGCGGTCCGCCCGGGGAATCACCGCCTCGCTCGCCACGCGTCGATCCTAGGGCCGCCAGGCGCACGGTCCACCCGTGCGAACTGTCACGGTCGGACCGTGCGCCACGCACAGGATTCCGGTGACGGACGAGCCTGCCGACCGCGCCGGAACGCCGGCAGTGTCGACGGCATGGAGAAGACACCGATGTACGCGAACACCGCCACCGTCGTACCGTCGCCCGGGCCGCTGGCGACCCACCAGCCGGCACCGCCGGACGCGGCACCTGCCGGCGGCACGCGGCGGCTGCTGTGGCATCTCGGCGAGATGGCGCTCGCGATGGTCGCCGGAATGGTGCTGCTCGGGCCGCTGTGGGAGACGGTCGGGCACCCGCTGGGGCTCGGCGGAGCGCTGGGACGCCCGGACGTGGCCGCGCTGGTGATGGCCACCAACATGACAGTCGGGATGACCGTGTGGATGCGCTACCGGGCGCACCACTGGCGGGGCGTCGTCGAGATGGCCGCCGCGATGTACGTGCCGTTCCTGCTGCTGCTCGTCCCGTTCTGGGCGGGTGTGCTGGACGGCGACGCGCTGATGCTCGGTGGGCACCTGCTGATGGTGCCGGCGATGGTGCTGGTGGCGGTGCGGCACCGGCACGAGACGCCTGCGGTGATCCGGCGGAGGCCGGCCGTGGTGGCGTTCGCCCGCCGCTGGCCGACCGGGCTGGCGCTGCTGATGACCGTGGACATGTGGGTGGATCCCTTCGTGCTCAGCCCGTGGACGATGCTGGTGCTGCCCGGCGGTTACCTGCTGATCGGCCTGGCCCGCCGGTCGCTGGGCGGGCCGGGCGTGCTCGCCACCCAGCTCGTCGGTCTGGTCGCCTGGGTGGCCCTGACGCTCGTCGCGGTCGCCGTCGGCGGGCGGACGGCCTCCTGGCTGGTGGCGTTCGGGTGGCTGGCGCACGCCGGCTGGGACGTGGCGCACCACCGGACCGGCCGGGTGGTGCCGCGCGGCTACGCCGAGTGGTGTGGAGTGCTCGACGCGGCTCTCGCCGCGGTCATGATCCTGGCGATCCTGAGCAGCGGCGACTGACCCGGGTGCCGCTCTTGTGCCGGTCGCCGCAGCGGGCCGGACGGCGTGATGAAAGGCTTGGCACATGAGTTCCGCACCTGCACAGCACGACGCACCGACCGACACCACCCCCGACGGCACCGACGAGGCGAACGCCTTCACGGAGCTCGGGCTGCGCGCCGAACTGCTGGGCGCCCTGGCCGCCCTCGGTTACGAGGAGCCGACGCCCATCCAGCGGGAGGCGATCCCACCGCTGCTCGACGGCCGCGACCTGCTCGGTCAGGCCGCCACCGGCACCGGCAAGACGGCGGCGTTCGCGCTGCCGCTGCTGCACCGGATGGTGGCGCACCGCGACGGCGGGGACCCGGTGGCGCTGGTGCTGGTGCCGACGCGGGAGCTGGCGGTGCAGGTGTCCGAGGCGTTCCACCGCTACGGCAAGGACCTGGGCGCGCGGGTGCTGCCGATCTACGGCGGGCAGCCGATCGGGCGGCAGCTGCGGGCACTGGACAGCGGGGTGGACGTGGTGGTGGCCACCCCGGGCCGGGCCCTGGACCACATCGCCCGGGGCACCCTGCGCCTGGGCGGCCTCGCCACGGTGGTCCTCGACGAGGCCGACGAGATGCTCGACATGGGTTTCGCCGAGGACATCGAGGCGATCCTGGAGCACGCCCCCGCCGAGCGTCAGACGGTGCTCTTCTCGGCCACCATGCCGTCGCGGATCGACGGGATGGCCCGCCAGCACCTGCGCGAGCCGGTCCGGATCGAGATCGGCCGGGAGCAGACGGTCGCCGGTGAGGCGCCCCGGGTGCGGCAGAGCGCGTACATCGTGACGCGGGCGCACAAGCCGGCCGCGCTGGGCCGGGTGCTGGACGTCGAGTCGCCGACCGCCGCGATCGTCTTCTGCCGCAGCCGGGAGGAGGTCGACCGGCTGACCGAGACGATGAACGGCCGGGGCTACCGGTCCGAGGCGCTGCACGGCGGGATGAGCCAGGAACAGCGCGACCGGGTGATGGGCCGGCTGCGGGCCGGCACGGCCGACCTGCTGGTGGCCACCGACGTGGCGGCCCGTGGCCTGGACGTCGAGCAGCTCACCCACGTCGTGAACTACGACGTGCCGTCGGCGCCGGAGTCGTACGTGCACCGGATCGGCCGGGTGGGCCGGGCCGGCCGGGAGGGTGTGGCGATCACCCTGGCCGAGCCGCGCGAGCACCGGATGCTCAAGACCATCGAGCGGGTGACCGGCCAGCGGATCACCATCGACAAGATCCCCACGGTGGCGGACATGCGCACCCGCCGGCTGGAGCTGACCCAGGCGGCGCTGCGGGAGAGCCTGCTGGAGGACGACCTGGACCCGTTCCGGGTGATCGTGGAGACGCTCACCGACGAGTTCGACCTGATGGAGGTCGCCCTCGCCGCGGTGAAGCTGGCGCACGAGGTGACCTCCCCCGGTTCAGACGACGAGGAGGAGATCCCGCAGGTGCCGGTGCGCGGCCCTCGCGAGGGCCGGCCGGAGTCCGGCGGTCGGGGTGGGGACCGGCGCGGCGGAGGCCGGCCGCGTCCGGGCGGCGGCAACACCGTGCAGGTCTTCGTCGGCCTGGGCCGGCGGGCCGGGGTGCGCCCGCAGGATCTCGTGGGCGCCATCACCGGCGAGACCGGTATCCGCGGCCGGGACATCGGCTCGATCGAGATCGCCGACCGGTTCTCCCTGGTGGAGGTGCCGCAGGGAGTGGCCGACGAGGTGATCTCCGGGTTGCGCTCCAGCACGATCAAGGGCCGCAAGGCCACTGTCCGTCGGGACCGCGGCGGCGAGCGCTGAGCGCGCCGCCGGCGGCCGCCGGGGTACGACGGTCGCCGGCGGCGCGGATCAGAAGGCGTACGGGCCGAACCGGCCCCAGGCGACGACCGCGGCGAGCACGAGCAGCACCGCACAGGTGATGGCGCCCTGGATCTCCATCCGACGCCGGTCCTGGTTGTCGGGCCTCTTCATGTCGCGCAGGTGCACCAGGATGCCGCCGACCATCACGATGACCAGGCCCACCGCGGCGAGGGGTGTCAACACGGTGGCGATGCCGGTGAGCGGGGGCAGCACCAGCCCGACGGCGGCCAGCGCCTCGACCGCGCCGAGCGCCTTGACCTGCGACGGCGGGACGGGGTCCACCCATCGCATCGGGTCGCGCAGCTTCTCCTTGGGCTGGGTCAGTTTGGCCAGGCCGGCGCCGGCGAAGATCGCGGCGAGCAGGATCTGGATGACCCAGAGCGCAACGTTCACAGGGGTTTCCTCCGGGGGCACCGCCTCGCGGCGGAGAGGTGGGTGAGGTTCGAGCGGGACAGTAGTCCCTCACCCGCGTACAGCGACGACCCCCGCCGTCGAAGAGACGGCGGGGGTCGTCGTGTGCGGAGCGTCAGGCGGCGGCGAGCGCCGGACCGTCGAGCGCCTCCACGTCGGCCGGGCGCAGCGCCAGGGCGAGCACGTCGGCCACGTCGGCCAGGGTGTGCACGGTCAGCGCCTCGCGCACCTCGGTCGGCAGGTCGTCCAGGTCGGGCTCGTTACGCGCCGGGATGATCACCTCGGTGAGGCCGGCCCGGTGCGCGGCGAGCAGCTTCTGCTTCACCCCGCCGATCGGCAGTACCCGCCCGGAGAGCGTCACCTCGCCTGTCATCCCGAACTCCGGTCGGACCGGGCGGCCGGTGACCAGCGAGGCCAGGGCCGTCACCATCGTGATGCCGGCGCTCGGGCCGTCCTTGGGCACCGCGCCCGCCGGGAAGTGGACGTGGATCCGGCGTCCGGCCAGGACGTTCGGGTCGATGCCGAACCGCCGCCCGTTGGAGCGCAGGTACGACAGGGCGATGTGCGCCGACTCCTTCATCACGTCGCCGAGCTGGCCGGTCAGGGTCAGCCCCGGCTCGCCCTCCATGCTCGTCGCCTCGATGAAGAGCACGTCCCCGCCGGCGCCGGTGACGGCGAGGCCCGTGGCCACACCCGGCACCGCGGTGCGCTCGGCCGACTCCGGGGTGAACTTCGGCCGGCCGAGGTAGCCGGCGAGGTTGTCGGTGTCGACGCGTACCGGTGACGGGTCGGTCGCCAGGGTCACCGCCACCTTGCGCAGGATCTTGGCGAGGCCACGTTCGAGCTGCCGTACGCCAGCCTCCCGGGTGTACTCCCCCGCGATAAGCGCGAGGGCCTCGTCGGCGATCTCCACCTCGTCGGCGGTCAGCCCGGCCCGCTCCCGCTGCCGGGGCAGCAGGTGGTCGCGGGCGATGGCGACCTTCTCGTCCTCGGTGTACCCGTCCAGCATGACCAGCTCCATCCGGTCCAGCAGCGGGCCGGGGATGGACTCGACCACGTTCGCGGTGGCGAGGAAGAGCACGTCGGACAGGTCGAGGTCGACCTCCAGGTAGTGGTCCCGGAAGGTGTGGTTCTGCGCCGGGTCGAGGACCTCCAGCAGGGCGGCGGCCGGGTCACCGGCGTAGCCGGCGGCCAGCTTGTCCACCTCGTCGAGGAGCACGACCGGGTTCATCGAGCCGGCCTCGCGCAGCGCGCGGACGATCCGGCCGGGCAGCGCGCCCACGTAGGTGCGCCGGTGACCGCGGATCTCCGCCTCGTCGCGGACGCCACCGAGCGACACCCGGACGAAGTTGCGCCCGAGTGCCCGGGCGACGGACTCGCCGAGGCTGGTCTTGCCGACTCCGGGAGGGCCGGCGAGGGCGAGGACCGCGCCGGAGCCGCGACCGCCGACCACGCCGAGGTTGCGCTCGGCCCGCCGGTTGCGCACGGCCAGGTACTCCAGGATGCGGTCCTTCACGTCGGCCAGGCCGGCGTGGTCGGCGTCGAGCACCGCCCGGGCCGCGGCCAGGTCGGTGTTGTCCTCGGTACGCGTGCCCCACGGCATCTCGAGAACGGTGTCGAGCCAGGTACGGATCCAGCCCGCCTCCGGGGAGGCGTCGCTGGCCCGCTCCAGCTTGCCGACCTCGCGCAGGGCGGCCTCGCGGACCTTCTCCGGCAGCTCGGCGCTCTCCACCCGGCTGCGGTAGTCGGCCGAGCCGTCCGGCTCGTCCTCGCCCAGCTCCTTGCGGATGGCGGCGAGCTGCTGGCGCAGCAGGAACTCCCGCTGGGACTTCTCCAGCCCCTCGCGGACGTCGCTGTTGATCTGCTCGGTGACCTCCTGCTCGGCCAGGTAGTCCTTCACCCAGCCGACGAGCAGCTCCAGCCGGGCGGTGACGTCCGGCGCGGCGAGCAGCTCGGTCTTCTGCTCCAGGGTCAGCCAGGGCGCGTAGCCGGCCGAGTCGGCCAGCTCGGACAGGTCGGTCATCCGCTCGACGGCGTCGATGACCTGCCAGGCGCCACGCTGCTGGAGCACGGAGGTCACCAGGGCGCGGTACTCGCGGGCGAGTTCCCGGGCGCGGCCGGCGGGAGCGGGTTCGTCGAGTTCGGTCGCCTCGACCCAGAGTGCGGCGCCGGGGCCGGGCACGCCGGAGCCGATCCGGGCCCGGGACAGGCCACGGACCACGGCGGCGGGCTCGCCGTCGGGCAGCCGGCCGACCTTCTCGATGGTGGCGACCACGCCGACGGGGCCGTACTCGCCGTCGATGCGCGGCACGGCCAGCAGCCTGCGGTCGTCGGTCGTCCGTGCGGCGTCGATCGCGGCCTGGGTGGTCGGGTCGAGGGTCACCGGGATCACCATGCCGGGCAGCAGCACGGCGTCGGTCAGGGGAAGTACCGGAAGAGTTGCCATCGAACACCTGCTATCGCGTTGAGTTGAGCGTGTCTCACTCAAGTAACAAAGCGTTCCCCTTGTTCCGCGATGTGACCCAGACCACTCTTCCGCCCCGTCCGTCGGGCCGCCCGGGACCGGCGGGCAACCCGACGGGACACCTCAGGTGAGCTTGTTCTTGACCGTGTTCACGACCGAGCCGGCCACCCCCGGGTTGGTGCCGTACAGGCGCGGGTCCCCCGGAGGCAGCACCGGCTCGGGGGCGTTCGCCCGCGGGCTGTCGCCGTAACGGAACTCGCCCTTGCCGTCCGGCGTGGGCCCGGACGCCCAGCGCCCCTCGCTGGCGTCGCTGCCCGAGGAGAAGCTCAGATAGGTGTAGCCGAACTCCTCGGTGAACTCGCCGGAGTCCGGGAACGCCTCCGGCACCGGCATGTCCTCCAGCCCGTCCTCCTTGAGCTGCTCGATCGCCGCCAACCACATGTTCTGGTGCATGGTGTCGCGGGCCAGCAGGAAGCGCAGCATCTGCTTGACGCCCGGGTCGTCCGTCATGTTGAACAACCGGGCGACCTGGAGCCTGCCCTGCGCCTCCGCCGTGACATTGAGCTGGAAGTCGGCAAGCAGGTTCCCGCTGGCGGTGATGAACGCGCCGTTCCACGGCACTCCGTTGGAGTCGGCGGGCAACGCGCCGCCACCGGAGTGGATGAAGTGCGCCGGGTTCGACGCGGCGAAGGTGGCCGCGCCCCCGGGGTTGTCCGCGATGCCCTCCGACATCGACAGCGGCGCGTTGTCCAACAGCCGGGTGATCATCGTGACGATCATCTCGACGTGGCCCACCTCCTCGGTGCCCACATCGAGCAGCAGGTCCTTGTACTTGCCCGGCAGCCGGCAGTTCCAGCCCTGGAACAGGTACTGGTTGGCCACAGTCATCTCGCCCCACTTGCCGCCCAGAACCTCCTGCAACCGGCGGGCGAACGCGGCATCCGGCCCGTCCGGCTTCGCTTCGAACTGCAGATCCTTGACGTGACTGAACATCTGAACCTCCTCGTACCGGAATTGCTGGTGACGAGGACATCCCCATCCCGGTGACCCCGCCGGGCCAACCTGTGACCCGAACGGGTCACCGCACCGGATGCACGGCCACAACCAACCCCGTACGCCCTATCGTTCGCAGATCCGCCCGACGCGCCTCGTTCGATGCCGGGCTGCATGATCGGTACCCAACGGGGAACGGCGCAGACATGCCGGGCAGCTCCACCCTTCGTATCGCGGTCGTGGACGATCACCCCCTTTTCGTCCGCGGCCTGGAACTGCTGCTGCCGGTGACCAGCGACAATCGCGCGGAGGTCGTCGGCTCGACAGGCAACGCGGCGCACGCGGCGGGTCTGGTCAGCCGCTGCCTCCCGGACCTCGTCCTGGTCGACCTGCACCTGCCACCGCCCGGTGGCGTCCGGGCCGTGGCCGCGATCCGGCGGACCACACCCCAGACACGGGTGGTCGCGATGTCCGGTTCCACCGACCCGGCACCGGTGCTGGAGGCCCTGCGCGCCGGCGCCGAGGGGTATCTGCCCAAGACCAGCGGGCCGGAGGAACTACTCCCCCCGCTGCTGGCCGTCCTCGACGGCTGGGCGGTGCTGCCTGCGGAACTGCTCCGCGTCCTGCTGCGACCGTCGCGCTTCACACCCGTCGACCTGGACGCCGAGGAACGCCGGCTGCTGTGCGCCATAGCCGCCGGCCGCCACACCGTCGATATCGCCGAGGAACTGCACGTCTCGGAGCGGACGGTGAAACGGATGACCGCCGCGCTTCTGCGCAAGCTGCGAGTGGCCAACCGCGCGGAGGCGGCCGCCGTGGCCGGTCAGGCCGGCCTGCTCGAATGAGCCGGACCGCGATTCGGCGCCGATTCGCGGTTTCCCGTCACCGAATCGCGACGCGCCGAAATGAATGCGGCGCATATTGTTGCGCATTCCCCGGCTGGTAGGTCAGACTTTGGACACATCCCGCCACACACAGGGAGTAATCGGCAATGGCGAGAAAAGTAATCACGGTCCTGACCGACGACCTCGACGGCGGGAAGGCCGACCGGACGGTCGAGTTCAGTCTCGACGGCGTGGCCTACACGATCGACGTCTCGGACGAGAATGCCGGCGTCCTGCGCAAGGCGCTGGATCCGTACATCAATGCGGGCCGGCGCATCGGGCGAGGTGCCGTGGAGAACACCCGGACCGTTCGGCGTCCGGGTCGACCCAGCGGCGCGGGAATGGATCGGGAGCAGAACCGGGCCATCCGGGAATGGGCCGTCAAGAACGGCTACAAGATTTCCGAGCGAGGCCGGATCCCGGTCGAGGTCGTCGAGGCGTACAAGAGCCGCTGACCGGACGACACGCAGACGGGGCCGCGCCGAAACGGTGCGGCCCCGTCATATTGTCGGCACTGTTCGTCACGGTGGCGGCCGGTCACCCCGGGCTGTTCCGCCCCGGGTGACCGGCCGCCACCGACCGTACGACTACTCAGTTGACAGTGATCCGCACCGAATCGAACGCGGGCGTCTGGTTGGCGCGCTCCATCATCGGCAGGCGGTGCGAACCGTCACCCGCCCAGATCGAACACTGCGCGGTTCCCGACTCCGGCAGACCCGGGATCTGGATGGTCACCTCGTCCGGGTCGGCACCACCGCGACCGTCCTCGGTGGCCACGAAGAACGCGGGCACCTCCTGCGGCTCCGGCGGGGTGGTCAGGCTGTCCAGCATCCGGCACGCCGTGTGGAAGTGCCCCCGGACCAGGCCTTGGGCGTTGAGCAGCGAGCTCTCCACGTAGTACCCGCCCTGACCGGCGGCCAGGAAGCGGTCCCGGACCAGGTTGCGGGTGCTGACCCGGAGCGTGAACGGCTGGTTGCGGCCCACCTGCTGGGGGAACTGGGTGATCAGCAGGGAGGGGTTGTTGGCGGCGGCGCCGACCTCACCGAACGCGGTGCTCACGCAGCGGTTGCCGTTCTGGAATCCGTCGTGCGCCTGGAGCTGGCTCTCGTCGCAGTTGTTGGCCAGCACGCCGAGACCGGCGCCGGGGGCGTTGCCTCCTCCGTTGTTACCGCCGGGGGTGCTACTGGGAGTGCTGCTGGGGGTGCTACCGCCGTTGTTGCCACCACCGGTGCTGCCACCGTCGCCGCCGGTCGGCCGAACCTGGCACTCGGCGAGCTGCGCCAGACCCTGCGGGCGCGGCCCGACCCGGTCGATGGCGGTCGTGATGCGGTCCAGCACCGCGCGGCGCTTGCCCGCCAGCGGCTGGAGGATCGCGGTGCGGATGAAGGCCTCACCCTTGCTGCCCTCGGCTGCCAGACGGCGGTCGGCCTCGGCGATCTGGGCCGTCAACTGGGCGAGGTTGCGGTCCACCTCGGCCCGGGCCCGCTGCGGCACCTGCGGCAGCTTCGACGCCACGTCCGGGCAGGCCACGGCCGAGCCGGTGCCAACCGTGCCGTCCTTGCCGTCCTCACACTCGGGGACGGACTGCTGCCCGTCACCCCAGTGGTTACGCACCCACCGGCCGTTCTGCCAGGTCCGCGTGGTCGAACCATTTCCGCTCGGCGCTGTCGCGCCCGGGCTGGGTTCCACGCACTGCCCCGCGGCCGGGCGGGGTTTGTTGGTCCGCCGATCCTGGGCCGACGAAATCTGGGTCACGGCGACAACTCCGCCGAAGACCACGAGCGTGCCGACAACGGCCAGCAGACGCTTGCTCCGCGCGTTGCCGGATGGCCGGCGCGCCCGAGTGGACCTGCGCATCGAATTGCTCTCCTTCTCGATCCGGTACTGGATTCCTGCCCTCGGCGGACCGACGGATTTGAGATGGCACGCGTCAACGGCGGCCACCACGACCTACCCGGTGATGTGTCGACGGCCGACGATGCCCTTTCCGCACCGTCCCCCGCGTCGGCTCGACGCGGATGGGGAGATCCTCTTCATTCGCGCAGGAGTACGGGACGGCGCGCGGGAAGGTTCAACCGGAGCGCAGAAAATTGTCGCGGGCCGACCCGGAGCGGGGTCAGCTGGGAAAACGGGCGCTGGTCAGTCGGCGCACAGGTGGTCGAAGGCGAACCCGCCGACCATCTCGTCGCGGCGACGGCTCAGCGCGGCGATCTGCGCCGTCAGCTCGACGCGGGGCAGAAGCCGCGCGTCGTCGGGCCCGGCGGCGCGCAGCCGCTCCCCGACGGCAACCGTGGCGAGGTCCTCGGCCAACCGGGCCGCGTCGACGCCGCAGGAGAACCCGGTGCTCGGTCACCGAGACCCGCTCCACGAGGCAGGCGTCCGGGCGCACCTGCACCCAGCTCCACCCCTGCGCCGGGCCGTCCGCCCAGCGCACGTGCAGTCCCCGCACGATCGGGTCGGCGAGCCGCCCGGCCACGTACGCGTCGACCGCGGCGGAACGGGTCAACGCGCCGAGGTCGTTCACCGGGCCGGTACGACCGTCCGGCAGGCGGCCCAGGATGTCCCGGAAGCCCACCGGGGCCGGCTCGTCGTCCCCGCCCGTGCCCAGCCCGGCGCCCGCCGCGTAGGCCCGCGCGTCGATCACGTACTCCATCAGGCGACGGCCCTGCTCGGCGGCCCGCAGCGTCGGCGAGCCGATCCGCAGCACGGGCAGTCCCACCGCGGCGCTCACCGCGTCAGTCAGGCGCTCGGCGCGCTGCTCGGCCGAACCGGCCGGCGGCACCGGGCCGATCTCCACGGCGACGACCGGCCGGCCGGTGTCGGCGTAGAGGACGAAGTCGAACGCGGCCCGGCTCGCCGAACTCCACTGGCTGCCGGTGACACCAGGCGGGCGTCCCTGGACGAGGTCGCTGAGCCGACGCGTCGCGTACACCCGGTGGCCGGCACGACTGAGCAGCGCGCCGCCGCCGTCGGCGGGCGCCGCCCGCAGCCAGCCGCGCGCGTCGCTGCCGGTGCTCGTCATCTGCCTGATCCATCCGCCGGTCGGTCGGGCCGGGCCGAGTCTAGGCGGTCGATCATGGCGCGCGCCTCGCCGGTGCGGCCGACACCGTGCCCGGCCGGTCGGACCGACGATTTCGGCGGTGGTTACTCGGCCGCGCCCATCACCAGGCCCTCGATTGTGTGCTTCTGCCGGATCGGTTCCAGCCGGTCCACCACCGGGCAGGGCAGGTGCTCGCGGACCAACGGGGGCAGACTCTCCCAGTAGTCCCGGGTGACGGCCATGTCGTGGTGGGCCGCGTTGCCCGCACCCGGGGCGTCGACGCCGAGCACCAGCACCGGGCGGGCCAGCCGGGAGACGTTCGGGGTGCCGCGGTGGACGGTCAGCGCCGACCGGGCCGAGATGTCACCCCGGCGCGGGTACTTGCGCACCGCGCGCTGTTGGTACCGGGGGTAGCGCTCCCGGGGCGGGAACATCCCGTGGTCGAAGTCGGCCCCGTCGTCCCACTGGGTGCCCGGGGCGATCTCGAACGGCCCCATCTCCTCGACGGTGTCGACTGTGGTCAGGTTGAACGCCAGCGACGTGAGCCGCCGCTGGCGCCGGGTGTCCTGCGGCATCGGGAAGTCCCGGTGCCACGGCTGCATCGCCGCGCCGGGGAAGGGGATGTCGAAGCCCAGTTCGACGATCTCGTACTCCGGGCCGAGCACCGCGGCGCAGACCGACACCACCCACGGATGGGTCACCAGGTCGACGAAGCCGCGCAGCTGCTCCGGATGGATCTCCACGTACCAGCGTTGCGGGCCGCGGCCGACGGCGCCGTCGGGGCGGGAGCGGGCCTCGGAGAACGCGCTGGCCACGTCGCTGCCGACCTGGTCCACCCAGGCCGGGTCGAAGGCGCCACGGCAGGCGGTGATGCCGTCGCGGTAGAGGTCGCCGAGCGCCTCGACCGGCACCTCGCCCTCGTCGATGGGCGCGGGGTCCGTGGCGGGGGCCTGGTGAACGCGCATCGGGGGCCTCCTCATGGTCGTTACAACGTTGTAGAAGCGTGCCAAGGGTTGGTGGACCGCGCCAGCGCTGCGGGCGATGCTGTGATCCGGATCACAGCTGGTTCGTGTTCCAGAGGTCCCTGCCCGGTGTAAGCAGCGGGGTCGCCGGCAGCGGGCCGGCCGGGAGGTCAGCATGTCGCGACAGCAGGTCGGCGGCCTCGCCGACAGCGCCCCGGGCGCTCGCCCACGCCTCACCGACCGTCCTCGACCTGCTCGCCTGCCCCGCCGGGCCGGCGATCCGACAATCCTGCGCCGACCACGCGCCGACCGGGCCGGGAGACACCACCGCCTCCCCCAGCGACCGGTCGCCACCCGCCGGCCCACCCCCGGCCTGTTCCGCCGCGTCGGCGGGGAGAGCAGCGCCGCCACAAGCGCGAACCGGCGGGAACGGGAAACCGTCGAGGCGGCGGACGTCGCGCGGATCGCCACCGACGCGGCGGGTCGCGTACCGGGGGTCGCGAGCGCCCGCCCGGCCACCGTCCGCCTGGGCGGCCAGTCGGTGGGCCTCGACCTGCACCTCGTCACCGCGTACGGACACAGCGTGCCCGCGGTCGCCGAGGCCGTTCGGGCGGCCGTCGCCGACCGGGTGGCGGACGCCGCCGGGCTCGCCGTCGCCGCCGTCACCGTGACGGTGGACGACCTGCTCGTCCCCGGCGCGGACGGCGTCACACCGCCACGACCGGCCCACCGGCCGGAGAACGGCATGCGGACCGTCAACCGGGCGGCCTCACTGGCGCTGTCCGTGGCCCTGCTCGTCGGCGGCACGCTGCTGGCCGCGCAGGCGCTACTGGCCACGCTGGGTCGCCCGGCACCGGCGATCGTCCCCGCCGGCTGGTACGACACGCTGACCACCGCCCGCTGGCACGACCCGAACGTCCGGACGGCGGCCGTCGGGGCCGTCCTTCTGGGGCTCGTCATCCTGGCCGCCCAACTACGCCGCTGGACACCCGTCCGCCTCCACGCAGGCGAACGCGACGGCTGGTACCTGCGCCGCAGGTGCGTGGAACGCCGCCTGACCGACGCGGCCGGCACCGTTCCGGGCGTACGGCGGGCGCGGGTGCGGATCCGCGGGCACGGCGAGCGGTGGCACCCCCGGGTACGCGCCACCGGCGACCCGGCCGCCCGGGCGGAGATCGAGTACGCGGTGCACCAGGAACTGCGCCGCCTCGCCCCGCCCCGCCGCGGCCACGTCGAGATCCGGCTCGCGCCGTACGGGCGGCCGACATGACCGACGCCGCGCACCGACTGTTGTGGACGATCGTCGCGCTCGTCCTGGTGGCGGGCGGGGCGACGACGCTCGTGGTCAGCTTCGGCGTGCCGCCGGGCGGTGGTCCCGACGCGGCGGTGCTCGGTGACGGGCTGCTGGACGCGTGGCGGCTGGCCACGCCGTGGAGCACCCTGGCCGCTACCGTCGCCGGGCTGCTGACCGCACTGACCGGGCAGCGCCTCCTGGCCCGCGAGGTGCGCCGACCCAGACGGGCACTACGCGGAACGTTGAGCCGCCCCGGGAACCGCCCGGGACGCACCCGGCTGGCGGCCGACCTCCTCACCCGGGCGTTGGAACGCGACCTGACCGCCCACCCGGCGGTGCGAGCGGCAGGTGTCGTGCTCACCGGCGCGCCACCCCACCCCGACGTGTGGATCCGGATGGAGCTGACCGCCGACGCAGGGGCGGCCACGGTACGCGAGCACGTCCACGCCGCGGTCAGCCGTTTCGCCGTGACCGCCGGGTGCCGGCCCGCCCACCTCGACGTGACCGCCCGGATCACACCCGGACGCCCTGACCGGCGCCGCGCCGGTCCGGCGGGCATCATCGGTACGGGCGACGGACGGGGGTACCTGGGATGCGTGTGGTGTCGCTGGTGCCGTCGCTGACCGAGGCGGTGGCGCTCACCCTGCCCGGGACGCTTGTCGGCGCCACCGACTGGTGCGTCCAGCCGGCGGATCTCGACGTCGCCCGGGTCGGCGGCAGCAAGTACCCCGACCTGGACCGGGTCCGCGCCCTCCGGCCGGACCTCGTCCTGCTCAACGTGGAGGAGAACCGCCGCGCCGACGCGGACGCGCTGCGGGCCGCCGGTGTGCCGGTACGGGTCACCTATCCGCGTACCGTCGCGGGCGCGTTGACCGAGCTGGGCGAGGTGCTCACCGAACTGGGTGCGCCCGCCGAACCGCCCTGGCTGCGGGCGGCGCGGCGCGCCTGGGCCGACCCGCCCACGCTGGTGCCGGCCCGCCGGGCGGTGGTGCCGGTGTGGCGGCGGCCGTGGGTGGTGCTCGGCGGCGACACGTTCGCCGGGGACGTGCTGCGCCGGCTCGGGGTCGTCAACGCCTACGACGACCACCCCGAGCGCTATCCCCGACCGACCCTCGCCGACCTGCGCGGGCGGTCGCCGGAGCTGGTGGTACTGCCGGACGAGCCGTACCGGTTCACCGCCGACGACGGGCCGGAGACGTTCCCCGGCGTACCGTGCGCCCTGCTCTCCGGTCGGCACCTCACCTGGTACGGCCCGTCCCTGGCCGAGGCGCCCGCGCTGCTGGCCGACCAGCTGTCCCGGCCGGTACGCGTCTGAACCGGGCACGTCACCGGGCGCGTCGCGCCGCCACCACGCTGGCGCCGACGGCGACGGCCAGACTCAGCACCACCACCGCGAGGGTCAGCCAGACCGGCAGTTCACCCACCGGCGTCTCGGCCAGGATCAGCTTCAACCCCGCGAAGGTGAGCACCACGGCCAGCCCGTAGCGCAGGTAGGCGAAGTGCCGCAGCAGCCCGGCGAGGCAGAAGTAGAGGCTGCGCAGCCCCAGCACGGCGAACGCGGTGGCCGTCCACACCAGGAAGGTGCTGGTCGTGATGGCGAGGATCGCCGCCACCGAGTCGACCGCGAAGACGATGTCGGTGGCCTCGATCGCGACAAGCGTCACGAGCAGTAGGGTCGCCACCCGTCGCCCGCCGACCCGGGCGGTGAACCGGTCACCGTGGTACCTGGCGTCGGTGGGCACCACCCGCCGGAACAGCCGCACGACCCGGTTGCGCTCCGGATCGACGTCCGGCTTCCCGCGTACGGCCAGCCGGCACCCGGTCCACACCAGGAACGCCCCCAGCACGACCCCCGCCCAGGCCAGCCGCTCCAGCAGCTCGGCGCCGGCGAGGATGAACAGCAGGCGGAACGCGAGCGCCCCCACGACGCCCCAGAACAGCACCTTGTGCTGGTAGCCCGCCGGCACCCGGAAATACCCGAACAGCAGCGCGAAGACGAACACGTTGTCCACCGAGAGCGCCTTCTCCAGCAGGTAGCCGGAGAAGTACGCGACGGCCGGCTCGGCGCCCAGGCCGAACCAGACGACCAACCCGAACAGCAGGCCCGCCGCGATCCAGACGCCGCTCCACAGCAGCGCCTCCCGTAACCCGATGACATGGTTGTCCCGGTGCGCGAGCATGTCGACCGCGAGCATCACGGCGATCACCCCGCCGACCGCGCCCCACGCCCACAGGGGCACCGCGACCGTCGCCTCAGCCACCCGGCGCCCCCCGGCATCGACCACCCGCGCCGCACCGCCGCCGCGCCGGCCGGCCGCTCCCGAGCCTAGGCGAGCGGCCCGGCCGACGTCGGCGCTCCGGCCAACTCGACCCCGGCGGCGATCACGCGACAGGCATCACCTGGGCCGGACCGATGACCGTGTCGTCGGTGTCGTACGCGATCGCGTTCGTCACCCGGACGACACCACTGACCTGGGCCGCGAGCCGGCCGGCGAGGTCCACGGCGGAGCGGTGGTCCAGCCGGCCGGCGAGGTCGACCTCACCGTGGCGCACCTTCACGGTGACCAGGCCGTCCCGCACGGCGAGCACGCGACGCAGCACCTCCTGCACCACGTCCTCGCGGATCTCGGCGTCCGAGCGCAGGTGCACCCGCAGCAGGTCGGCACGACTGACGATGCCGACGAGCCGGCCGAGGTCGTCCAACACCGGCAACCGCTTGACGTGCTCGTGGTCCA
Organism: Micromonospora sp. NPDC047521; assembly: GCF_055587305.1. Classification (NCBI taxonomy): domain Bacteria; kingdom Bacillati; phylum Actinomycetota; class Actinomycetes; order Micromonosporales; family Micromonosporaceae; genus Micromonospora; species Micromonospora sp. NPDC047521. The sequence goes on from NZ_JBVJGN010000017.1 coordinate 59,584, forward strand.
TGAGCCGGGCGGCGGCCGCGAGCGTCGCCTCCGGGTACGTGGTGACCGCCGGCGCCGTCATCAGGTCCCCGGCCACCAACGCCTCGCTCCTGCTGCGGGCCTCGCGCCGGTGGCGGCTCTCGAACACGCGCCGCTGCGCCGGCTCGCCGGCCCGTTCGATGCGGTGCAGAAGATCAGCCTCGGACACCACACCGAGCACCCGGCCGAATCCGTCGACCACCGGCGCCGCGCTGACGTCGCGGCGCAGCAGCACGTCGACGATCTCCCGGTACGGGGTCTCGACCACCACTGTCGCGACCTCCCGGGTCATCACGTCACCCACCTGCCAGGTCCTCATCACGACCTCCCTGTCGTCATCCACTCCGGACGCTACGGCCGTACGGCGGCCGGGGTCAGAGGCACGAGGCCGGTCCCGAACAGGTCCAAGGTCCCGGGTCGGCGAGGCCCGGTCGGCCCTGCCGCGGACGCCGCGAGGGGCGTCCACTGGAGATGCCACCGGGAAGCGCGGTGCGAGGCAACGAAGGGACGTGGAGACCATGACCGCGACGATCGAGCGGACCACCGCCACCACACCGACGGCCGGCGCCCGGGAGAGGGCCGTCCGGTACGTCCTGGCCGGCACCCGCCTGGCGCTCGGCTGGATCTTCCTCTGGGCTTTCCTCGACAAGCTCTTCGGCCTCGGACTGGCCACCGAGTCGAAGAACGCCTGGATCAACGGCGGCAGCCCCACCAAGGGCTTCCTCACCTTCGGCGTGACCGGCCCCTTCAAGGACCTCTACGCCGGCATCGCCGGAGCCGCCTGGGCGGACTGGCTGTTCATGATCGGTCTGGCCGGGATCGGCGTCGCCCTGATGCTCGGCATCGGCATGCGGGTCGCCGCGGTGGCCGGCGGGCTGCTGCTGGTCATGATGTGGACCGCCGTCCTGCCCCCGGAGAACAACCCCTTCATGGACGACCACCTGATCTACGCCGCGGTGCTCGCGGTGCTGGCGCTGGTCAACGCCGGCGACACCTGGGGCCTCGGCCGGTACTGGGCGAACCTCCCGATCGTCCGCCGGTTCCCCTGGCTCCGGTAGCCCCACCCCCTCCCACGGCGGGCGCCCCACCCCGGGGGCGCCCGCCGTACCGCGCTTTGCGAAGGGGTCTTCCCCCGCCGGGGGCGGGGTGACGGGTCCGCCGAACATCGGTGGGGCGTGATCCGGCAGGATCGAGGTGACCGGACACATCACCCAACACGGCAGGAGATCCCCGCATGAACCAGGCAGCAGGCGCCCGTTCGGGCAAGCCCGAGGTGGGTCCGATCGAGGGTGCGCCGCCGGCCGACCTCGTGATCGAGGACATCACCGTGGGCGAGGGCCCGCAGGCGCAACCGGGCCAGCTGGCCAGCGTGCACTACGTAGGCGTGTCGCACTCCACGGGCGCCGAGTTCGACTCGTCGTGGAACCGGGGCGAGGCGTTCGAGTTCCCGCTCGGCGGCGGTCAGGTCATCGCCGGATGGGACCAGGGCGTGGTCGGCATGCGCGTCGGCGGCCGGCGTCGCCTCACCATCCCGCCGCACCTCGGGTACGGCGACCGGGGCGCGGCCGGCGTCATCAAGCCGGGCGAGACCCTGGTCTTCGTGGTCGACCTGCTCGACGTGCGCTGACCTTAGCTCTTCGGGGGTCGCCGGCCGACACCGGCGGCCCCCGCTCCCGGGCGCACCGCACCGGGACCGGGCAGGCCGGGGAGCAGGGCTCAGGCGGCCAGCATCAGGTCCGTCGGAGGGGTGGCCGGGCGGCGTGCCGTGTCGACGAGGCGGGCGGCCTCGACCACGCGGGACGGCTCCAGCACGGTCATCACCCGGTGCAGACCGGTGGCGCGCAGCACCCGCGCGACCACGGGCGTCGGGTCGACGAGGACGAGCTCGCCGCCACGGGCACGGATGCGCAGGTGCGCGGCGAGCAGCGTCCGCACGCCCGCGGCGGAGAGCAGCCGCAGACCGGACATCTCGAGATGAAGCACCGGGCGCGCCGGCGCGGACCACAGCACGGACCGGAACGCAGCCACCGTGGCGATGTCGACCTCGCCGGCCACCCGCACCCGGACCACCCGGTCACCCACGTTGACCTGCACGTCCAACCGGTCGCTGCGCTCTTCCATGCCCTGAAACCTATCCCCCACCACCGACAGTTTCGCCCGTCCACGGAGTGATTCCGGGTACGCCCAGGGTCATCCCCTCAAGGCACCCCGGGTCCCCCTCGGGGTGGAGCCCGGGGGTGCGCCGCCCCGGCCGGGCGTACGACCCCGGGGGCCACGGGCCGCGTGGAGCACACCGGCGGGTCGATCATGGTCGGGGCGCGCGGCGGTGCGGCGGACGACGACATCGGCGGGTGAGAATGGACCGATGGTGATTCCCCGCCCCCGGCCGCCCCGGCTGATCCGGCCCGTCCGCGAGCCGGCCACCGTGCCTCCCCCGCTCGCCGGGGCGTGGGCCGCCACCGACAGCCGACTCGACCAGGTCGACCTGCTGCCGCTGCCCGACGGCGCCGTCGGCCCCGAGGACGTGCTTGTCGACCCGGCCGGACGGGTGATCAGTGGCGACGAGGACGGCCGGCTGTGGTGGTGGCCGGCCGACGCGCCCGCCGGCACCCGGCCCCGGCTGCTGGCCGAGACCGGCGGCCGGCCGCTCGGCATCGAGCTGGACCCCTCCGGGGAGACGCTTGTCGTCTGCGACGCGTACCGGGGACTGCTGCGGGTCACACCGGACGGGGCGGTCCGCGAGTTGACCGGGACGGCGCCCCCGGTGCACCTGGCCAACAACGCGGCAGTGGCCCGCGACGGCACCGTGTACTTCACCGACTCGTCGGACCGGTTCCCGGTCTCGCACTGGAAACGGGACCTGCTGGAGCACCGCCCCAACGGCCGGGTGCTGGCGCACCATCCGGGCAGTGGACGCACCGAGGTGGTGGCCGACGGGCTGTACTTCCCCAACGGGATCGCGCTGACCCCCGACGAGTCGGCGCTGATGCTCGTGGAGACCACCACCCACCGGTTGCTCCGCGTCGAGCTGGCCGGCGGGGTGCGGGTGCTCGCCGACCTGCCCGCGTACCCGGACAATCTCTCCGCGGTGGGCGACGGGACGTACTGGATCGCGCTGCCCAGTCCGCGGGTGCCGATCGCCGAGCGGCTGCTGCCGCACCCGCGGCTGCGCCAGCTCGCCGCGCTGCTGCCCGACGCGATGCAGCCGCAACCGCGCCGCTACGGGCTGGTCGCCCTGGTCGACGGCGCGGGCACGGTCCGCCGGACGCTGCACGGTCCGGCCGGGCACTACTGGATGATCACCGGGGTACGCCAGCACGGCGACCACCTCTGGCTGGGCAGCCTGATCGGGCCGGGCGTGGCCCGCGTACCCCTGCACTGACGGCGCGGGCCGGCCCGCCGCGGTGGCGGGCCGGCCCGGACGGCCGTCGGTGGTGTCTCAGCGACCGCTGACCGAGGGCGCCGGGGCGGGCGATCCCCCGGCCACCGCCCCCGGGTGCGCCGGGGCGACCGGCGCGGGCTTGAGCCCCGGCGACACCGGCAGGGCGCTGCCCCGGACAAACTCGTCCCAGCTGACGTTCCACGCGGTCCAGCCGTTGCCCGGCTGCAACTCCACCTCGGTGCCCTTGACGGTGATCAGGTCACCGACCTGCGTCACGCCCATCAGCCAGTCGGCCGCGGCGGCGGAGACGTTGGCGCAGCCGTGCGAGACGTTCGTGTTTCCCTGGTCGCCCTCGGACCACGGGGCGGAGTGGATGAACTCGCCACCCCAGGTGTAGCGCTGGGCGTCGTCGACGTCGACCACGTAGCCGCCGTTCGGCTCACCCCGGGTGTCGAAGGTGGTCCGCTCGTGCTTCTCCATGATCACCATCTTGCCGCTGGAACTGGGTGTGCTCGGCTTGCCCAGGCTGACCGGGATACGGCGGATCTGCTTGCCGTCGCGCAGCACCGTCATCTGCTTGGTGGCGTTGTCGATCTCCAGCGCCTGCTGCCGGCCGATCTTCGAGGTGGCGGTCCGCTCGGCGTCGCCGACCCGGTCCTTGCCGATCGGCAGGCCCTCCAGCCCGGCCCGAACGCTGATCGTCGTACCGGGCTTCCAGAAATCGGGCGCGCGGTAATAGACCTGCGTTCCATCCTCAAGCCAGGACCAGGTGCCTGGTTGCGGCGGATTCGTCTTTACGAACAACCGGCGTTGCACATCTGCTCTGGCCTCTTTCGGAATTCCCGGGTCGAACGCCACGGTTACCGGCATCGCCGTGCCGTACGTCCGGTTGCCCACGAAATAGAGGGTGCTGGTGATCTGCGGCTTGGTGGACTTGGCCATCGTGGTGAACGTGGTGGTGCGCGTGGTGGTGGCACCCGAGTCGCCCGTCGCGGTCACCTCGGCCGTGTACGTCCGGCGGGGTTGCAGCGGCGTGCTCGGCACCCAGCCGGAGCCGTCCTCGCGCGGTTCGGCCTTGACCTGCGCGCCCTTGTCGTCGGTCAGTCGTACGCCGGTGACCCGGCCGCCCTTGACCGTGGTCCCCACCTCGGCGCTCACCGGTACGTCGCGGGCCTTGTCCCCCGGTGACACGGTGAGCTCCGGGGGCGCGGCGTGCCCCTTGGCCGACCCGGCCGCCGGCTCCCGCTCGGCGGTACACCCGCCCAGGACGAGTGGTGCGGCCGCGATGGTTACCGCCAACAGTGTCAGTCGCCGCCTCGACGTCATGTTCTGTCCCCCCGTTTTCGGCTTCCCTCTGCCACATCTTCGTCGCCTCGGCAGGGGTGTCCACGCCATTCGGAAATAATCGGCGGCGCATTTACCGGCGCATTTTCCGGCGCTGCGTCGGTTGGCGGAAGAAAGGCCATCCGGACGCCCCTCGCGCCCTTTGCTCTGCTTGCGGGGAGGCGACACCCGCTGTCCGGATAGACGGCCGGCCGGCGGGCGGCCCGCGGGAGCCGACCGGTACCGGCGGGAGGTCGCGGGCAGGCGCGCACCCCGGGCGCGAACTTTTGTCATCTGGAGCGAAACTTTCGGCGAACACGACAAAGCTTTGCCTTCGTCCGGGGGCAAGGGTAGGGTCCGGATCGAGATAGAGGGTTGCCCATTCGTCGATCAGCCTGCCGCCGCCCCTGCCGGGTCGCCGCGTCCCGCCCCGATGGGTCCGGGTCGTGCCCCGCGTGCCGTCCCTCACCGTTCCGCCGGAGCCTGGCTCCGGCCGGTCCGGCGCGCCCCGGGACGGGCGGCAGTCGGTCGACCGCCGATCGACGGCGTCCGCGCCGTCAGGAAGGGACCACCACCATGGATCAACAAACCAACCGATCGGAGCCGACAGCGGCGTCCGAGGCGGTCAGCCGTCGTGGCCTGCTGCGCGCCGCGACGGTCTCGGCCGCCGCGGTCGGCGCCGCCGGTCTGCTCGCTAGCCCGGCCGCCGCCGCTCCCAGCGCGCAGGGCGGGCACTCCGGCGGTCGCCGCCGGGTGCCTGTCGACCGGATCAGCATCCAGCTGTACACGCTGCGCGACCAGCTGGCCGCCGACCTGCCCGGCACCCTGGACGCGCTGCGGCGGATCGGCTACCGGCGGGTCGAGCACGCCGGCTTCGTGGGACGCACCGCCGCGCAGTTCCGCGCCGCGCTCGACGAAGCCGGGCTGCGCGCCACCTCCGGCCACACAGGCATCCCGCAGCCGTTCGACGACGCCACCTGGCAACGCGCCCTCGAGGACGCGCACACCGTCGGCAGCAAGAAGATCGTGCACCCGTACTTCGGCCGCGACGCCAACGGGCAGGCGATCCGGGACCCCGCCGTCTACCGGGCCCTGGCGCGGGATCTCAACCGGGCCGGCCGGCTCGCCGAGCGCGCGGGGCTCGACTTCGGCTACCACAACCACCAACTGGAGTTCGTGCCGCTTACCGACGGCCCGACCGGCTTCGAGATCCTCACCGGGCAGACCGACCCGCGGCTTGTCCACTTCGAACTCGACCTCTACTGGACCTGGCGCGGCGCCCACGACCCGGTCGACGTGATCCGGGCCAACCGTGGCCGGATCCGCCAGGTGCACGTCAAGGACCTCGACGTCGAGGGCGGCTTCGCCGACCTCGGTGACGGCGTCATCGACTTCGGTCGGATCTTCGCCCACGAACGCGAGGCGGGCATCGAGGAGTACATCGTGGAGCGCGACGACGCGGGCACCGCACCGCGCTCCCCCGCCGACGCCCTGGACACCGCCCGGGTCGGCTTCGACTACCTCGCCTCACTCCGGTACTGAAAACCACCTCGGGGGACGACCTGATGAACAGGACCGCATTCGCGTCCGCGCTGCTGCTGGTGACGGCCGGCCTGGCCGTACCGCCGGCGGCCGCGGCCGCCGCGCCGGCCGCGCCGCCGGACAGCAGCTTCCAGAAAGTCACACTCAACGACTTCCCCGGCGAGCCGATGAGCCTCGCCGTCCTGCCCGACCTGCGGGTGCTGCACACCTCCCGGACCGGCGAGGTCCGCATCCACGACCCGCGCACCGGGCTGAACACCCTCGCCGCCGACATCCCGGTGTACGAGCACGACGAGGAGGGCCTGCAGGGGGTCGCCATCGACCCCAACTTCGCCCAGAACAAGTGGGTGTACCTCTACTACTCGCCGCCGCTGAACACCCCTGTGGACGATCCCGCCACGCCCGGCGTCAACGAGGGGGACGCGCCGGAGACCGGCACCGAGGCGGACTGGCAGCGGTTCAAGGGCGCGCTGCGGCTGTCCCGGTTCAAGCTCGACGGGATGAAGCTCAACCTGGCCAGCGAGCAGCAGATCATCGACGTGGCCACCGACCGGGGCATCTGCTGCCACGTCGGCGGCCAGATCGACTTCGACAGCAAGGGCAACCTGTACCTGTCGACAGGTGACGACACCAACCCGTTCGCCTCCGACGGCTACATCCCGATCGACGAGCGGGCCGATCGGAACCCGGCGTACGACGCCCAGCGCAGCTCGGCCAACACGAACGACCTGCGCGGCAAGCTGCTGCGCATCAAGCCGAAGGCCGGTGGTGGTTACACGGTGCCGGCCGGCAACCTGTTCAAGCCGGGGACGGCGAAGACCCGCCCGGAGATCTACGCGATGGGGCTGCGCAACGCGTTCCGGTTCGCGGTGGACCGGCGGACCGACAACGTGTACCTGGCCGACTACTCCCCCGACGCCTCCACGGCGAACCCGGAGCGCGGGCCGGCCGGACACGGCCGATGGATGATGATCGACAAGCCGGCGAACTACGGCTGGCCGTACTGCGTGACGCCGACGATCGCGTACCGCGACTACGACTTCGCCACCGGCCAGTCCGGCAAGAAGTTCAACTGCGCGCGCCCGGTCAACGAGTCACCGCACAACACGGGCAAGCGGCAGCTGCCGCCGGTCGAGCAGCCGCAGGTCTGGTACCCGTCCGCGGCGTCCGGTGAGTTCCCGCAGCTGGGCACCGGCGGCATCGGCCCGATGGGTGGCCCGGCGTACGACTACGACGGGACCAGCACCTCGCGGACCCGCTGGCCGGCCTACTACGACGGCGTTCCGCTGTTCTACGAGTGGACCCGGGACTACATCAAGGAGTTCCGCCTCGACGAGGACGGCGACGTCGCGGACATCCGGCCGGTGGTCCCGTCGCTGGTGGTGGACAACCCGATGGACATGGAGTTCGGCCCGGACGGCGCGCTCTACGTGCTGGAGTACGGCGACGGCTACTTCGCCGAGAACCCGGACGCGCAGCTGTCCCGGATCGACTTCGTGCGGGGCAACCGGACGCCGATCCCGAAGATCAGCGGCACCCCGACCGTCGGGCAGGCGCCGTTGACCGTCGCGTTCTCCAGCGCCGGCACCACCGACCCGGACGGTGACAGGCTGAGCTACGCGTGGGACTTCAACGCGGACGGTTCGGTGGACAGCACCGCTCCGAACGCGACCTGGACGTTCGCGGAGAACGGCTCGTACACCCCGACGCTGAAGGTGACCGACCGCACCGGACGCTCCGCCTCGGCGACCCTGCCTCTGGTGGTCGGGCCGACCGCGCCTGTCGTCGAGTTCGTCGCCCCGGTGGCCGGGCAGCCCTTCCAGTTCGGGCAGACGGTCGCGTACGAGGTGAAGGTCACCGACGACCTGCCGGTGGACTGTTCCCGGGTGAAGGTCACCTACGTGCTCGGGCACGACGAGCACGGGCACCCGCTCTCCACATCGACGGGTTGCAGCGGGACAATCCCCACCTTCATCGACGGTGGGCACAGCGGGGCGGACAATCTGACGGCGGTCTTCGTCGCGGAGTACACCGACGCGCCGACCGAGCCGGGTGTGCCGCCGCAGTCGGCCTCGGCCACCGTGGTGCTGGACCCGACCCCGGTGGCCGGCCTGGCCGGCTGAGGAGTTTCACCGTGACAGCGGCGGCGGTCGGAGCGTTCCGGCCGCCGCCGCCCGCCGCTCAGCTCCAGTCGCTGTCGACGTGGTTGTCGCGCCAGCGTCCGCCCACCGGCGGGGTGTCCAGCCGCATCCCGTCCTCGGCGTTGCCGGCGAGGTCGTTGTCCTCGACCCGGCAGTCCACGCAGCTGCCCCGCTCGGTGATCCACAGTCCGTGCGTCTGGGTGCGGGATTCGTCGCTGTCCCAGATCCGGTTGCCGCGGATGGTGGCCGAGTCGAACGGCGCGTTGATGGTGATGCCGGCCCGCCGCCCGGGAGCGGGGTCCAGCTCGTACGCGCAGCCCGGCGGCGGCACGTCCCCGCTCCACGCGCTGAACGCGTCCGGGCGTACCGGAGCCAGGGTGAGTTCGTCTCCGGTGTTGGCGGCCACCGTGGCCACGGACCGGCCGACCCGCAGGATCTTGCCCCGGTGCCCGTCGTGCGGCCAGTCGGCGGTGCGGTCCACCAGGGTCCGCTCGCTGTAGCGGACGGCCTCGCCCGCTCCGCCGGCGGCCCTGGCGTACTGCCGCCCGTTGTTGCGGATCCGGTTGTTGAGCAGCACCGCGTCGCTCATCTGGTGGTCGATGCGGACCGCGTCCAGGCCGTTGCCCCAGAACTCGTTGCTCTCGATCACCACGTCCCGGACGGGTCCCTGGTAACCGCGACCGAGGTCGCGCGCATGGTAGCCGTGCTGGCCGTTGCCGCTGATCCGGTTGCCCCGGACGACGTACGGGCCGGGGCTGTTGCCGATGCTGATCCCGTCGCGCAGGTTGCCGTCGATGACGCAGTCGGTGACGAGCCCGCCCCGCCCGGCCACTGTCGAGGTGCCCTGCGACGACACGTCGAAGCCTGCCTCCAGGTTGCCGGTCATGGTGCAGGCGGACACGATCAGGCCGTCGGTGCCCCAGTCGGAGATGCCGAACCGGTTGCCCTGGCTGTGGCAGCCGATGATGCGGTAGCCGCGGGGTGGTTCCCAGAAGTCCTTCTGCAACTCCAGGAAGATCCCGTTGGTGCCGTTGGCCAGGGCTGTGCAGTTGGCGATGGTCAGCCGCTCCATCGGACCCCACCCGCCGACACCGATACCGATACCGGCGCCGCCCATCTGCTCGCCGTTGTCCAGTCGGCCACAGCCGACCACCACCACGCCGTCGATCAGGGTGTCCTGGAGGAAGTCGCAGCCCAGCCCGCTGGCCGCGGTGTGGTGGATGTAGAGGTTGCGGAACACGCCCCGCACCACGTACTGCAGGCCGAGGCCCTTGGCCAGGTAGTTGTACTCGGCCATCGCCACGCCCGAGCCGTCGATCTGGAAGTCGGCGAACGTGCAGTCGGCGATGTGCCGGTCCCGGTCGGCGCCGTGCTGGAGGGTCGTCCAGAAGGCCAACGGTGTCGGGTCGGCCCGGTTGCCCTCATTGCTCAGCATGAACCGGGTCGCCGCCGGGCCGGCCCCGACCAGCGACACCCCGCTGCGCCACACCGTGCCGGCGTCGCGGATCGAGTAGATGCCCGGCGGGCAGTAGATCACCCGGGCCCGCCCGTCGGAGGCGTACCCGGCGCCGAGCCGGTCCACGAGGGCGGCCAGCGCCGGCTGGTCGTTCGTCGCGCCGTCACCGGTCAGCCCGTACTCCAGGGCGTCGCAGTAGAGCGGCGCGCCGGCGGCGGCGGGCCGCCGTACCCGGACCGAGTTGAGTATCGCCTCGTACGCCACGGGCCGGCTCCCTTCGACGCGGATGGTGCGCGCCGACTTCCCGGTGACGGGTGGGGGAAACCCCCGGACGCGGCCCGGCCCCGGCGCCGCGTGGGCAGCGCCGGGGCCGGGGTACGCGCCTCAGACGGCGGCGATGAGCAGCGCCGGGCGCTCCACGCAGTCGGCCACGTGCCGCAGGAAGCCACCGGCCACCCCACCGTCGCAGACCCGGTGGTCGAAGGTGAGGCTGAGCTGGGTCACCTTGCGGACGGCGAGTTGCCCGTCGACCACCCACGGCTTGTCCACGATCCGCCCGACGCCGAGCAGCGCGGCCTCCGGGTGGTTGATGATCGGCGTGGAGCCGTCGACGCCGAACACGCCGTAGTTGTTGAGCGTGAACGTGCCGCCGGTGAGCCGGGCCGGCGGCAGGCTGCCCGCCCGCGCCGCGGCGGTGGTCGCCGCCAGTTCGGCGGCCAGCTCGGCGGTGGTGAGCCGTTGGGCGTCGCGCAGCACCGGCACCAGCAGGCCCCGGTCGGTCTGCGCGGCGATGCCCAGGTGCACACCGGCGGACTGGACGATCCGCTGCGCCTCGGTGTCGACCCGGGAGTTGAGCTGGGGGAACCGGCGCAGACCGCTGAGGCAGATCCGGGCCAGCAGGGCCAGGATGCTCACCGGGGCGTCGGGCGTCGCCGCGTTGATCGCCGCCCGGGTCTCCAGCAGCCCGGTGGCGTCCACGTCCACCCAGATGGTCACCTCGGGGATCTCCCGACGGCTGCGGGACAGCTTGTCGGCGATCACCTTGCGCACACCGGTGAGCGGAATGATCACGTCGTCGTCCCCGGTCGCCGCGAGGGCGACGTGCGGGTCTGGCACGGCGGCGAGCCGGGCGGCCGGCGCGGCCAGTGCCGCCTCCACGTCGGCGCGGCGGATCACCCCGCCGGGCCCGCTGCCGTGCAGCGCGGTGAGGTCGACGCCGCGCTCACGGGCCAACCGCCGCACGATCGGTGAGATGACCAGGGGGGCCGCTGTCCGCGCCGGATCGGTGGGGGCGGCCCCCACGACGGTGTGCCCCGTCGGCCCGGCGTCGGCGCCTGTGGAGTCGGCGCGGCGGATGTCGGGCCGGGCGACGTCCGTCGGGCCGGCGTCGACAGGCTCGGGAGCGAGGGCCAGCCGGGGGCGCCGCCGACGCCGGGTGGCGCCGCCATGGCCGGTGCCGTACCCGATCAGCACGTTGCCGGACCCGGCCCGCTCCTCCTCGCGGTAGGTGGCGTGCCCGGCGGGCTCGTCGCCGCCACCGTCCAGGGGGGCGATGGTGATCAGGGGTTGGCCGACGGGGCGTACCTCACCTGCCGCACCGTGCAGGGTGACGACCCGGCCGGCGTACGGGCAGGGCACGTCGACGACCGCCTTGGCGGTCTCCACCTCGACCACGCTCTGGTCGACAGTGACGATGTCGCCCACGGCGACCCGCCACTCGACGATCTCGGCCTCGCTCAACCCCTCGCCCAGGTCGGGCAGGAGGAAGACCTGGGTCCGCTCGACTGTGGTCATGCCGCCGCCCAACGCGCGTCCGGCTGGTCGTCCCACTGCAGGCGGGCCACCGCGTCCAGGACCCGGTCCACGCCGGGCAGGTGGGTGTGCTCCAGCATCGGCGCCGGGTACGGGATGTCCAGCCCGGCGACGCGCAGCACCGGGGCGTGCAGGGCGTGGAAGCAGCGCTCCTGCACCCGGGCGGCGATCTCCGCGCCGACACCCGCGAAGCCGGGCGCCTCCTGGATCACCACGCACCGGCCGGTACGCCGGACCGAGGCGGTGATTGTGGCGTCGTCGAACGGCACGATGGTGCGCACGTCCACCACCTCCAGGTCCCAGCCCTCCTCGCGGGCGGCCTCGGCGGCCTCCAGCGCGACAGGCACCGCCGGCCCGTACGCGACAAGGGTGGCGTCGCGGCCGGGCCGACGCACCACGGCCCGGCCGAACGGCTCGGTACGGGTCGGCAGCTCGGCTTCGGCGCTGCCGAAGTAGAGCTTCTTGGGCTCCATGAAGACCACCGGGTCGGGGTCGTCGATCGCCTCGCGCAGCAGCGAGTACGCGTCCTCGACTGTCGCCGGGGTGACCACCTTCAGGCCCGGGGTGTGCGCGTAGTACGCCTCGGACGAGTCGCAGTGGTGCTCCACTCCGCCGATGCCGCCCGCGTACGGCACCCGGATGACGATGGGCACGCTGAGCGCTCCCCGGGTGCGGTTGCGCAGCTTCGCGACGTGCGAGGCGATCTGCTCGAACGCCGGGTACGCGAACGCGTCGAACTGCATCTCGACGACCGGCCGCAGCCCGGACATCGCCAGGCCGACGGCGAAACCGACGATGCCCGCCTCGGCGAGGGGCGTGTCGAAGCAGCGCTTCTCGCCGAAGCGCGCCTGGAGGCCGTCGGTGATCCGGAAGACGCCGCCGAGCTGGCCGACGTCCTCACCGAAGACGACGACCCGGTCGTCTGCGGCGAGGGCGTCGGCGAGCGCGGTGTTGAGCGCCTTCGCCATGGTGGTGGCCATCAGGCGTTCCCGTCCTCGTCACTCGCGGCGGCCAGTTCGGCGCGGACCTGTTCACGCTGCTCGACGAGCTGCGGGGTGGGTTCGGCGTAGACGTGGTCGAAGAGGCTCAGCGGGTCGACGCTGGGCTGCTCGTTCATGCGGGCGCGCAGGTCCGCCGCGTACGCCTCGGCCCGCTCGGCGATCTCGGCGACCGCCGCGTCGTCGAGCACGCCCCGGGCCCGCAGGTAGGTCTCCAGGCGGGCGAGCGGGTCGCGGTCGCGCCAGGCGTCGACCTCGGCGCCGTCGCGGTAGCGGCTGGCGTCGTCGGCGTTGGTGTGCGGTTCCATCCGGTAGGTGTGCGCCTCGACGAGGAACGGCCCGTTTCCGGCGCGGGCGTGCGCGACCGCGCGGGTGAGCACGGCGAGCACGGCGACGGGGTCGTTGCCGTCGACCTGCTCGCTGGGCACGCCGTAGCCGACGCCCTTGTACGCCAGCGACGGCGCGGCGGTCTGCCGGGACAGCGGGACGCTGATGGCGTACCTGTTGTTCTGCACGAAGTAGACGACAGGCGCCTTGAACACGGCGGCGAAGTTGATCCCCTCGTGGAAGTCGCCCTCGCTTGTCGCGCCGTCGCCGATGAAGGCGAGCGCCACTGTGTCGCGACCCTGGTACGCCTCGCCGTGCGCGAGGCCGGCGGCGTGCACGCACTGGGTGGCCAGGGGCGTGCACTGCGGCGCGGTGCGTACCTCGGTGGGGTTGTAGCCGCAGTGCCAGTCGCCGCGCAGCAGCGTGAGCACCTCGACCGGGTCGATGCCCCGGGCAACCAGAGCCATCGACTCGCGGTAGGTGGGGAACACCCAGTCGGTGTCGCGGACCGCGAGCACCGCGCCGACCTGGCACGCCTCCTGGCCCCGCGAGGACGGGTAGACGGCGAGGCGGCCCTGCTTGGTCAGCGCGGTCGCCTGGGTGTCGAAGCGGCGGCCGAGCACCATCCGCCGGTACAGCTCGCGCAGCACCTCGACGGGTGGCTCCGGATAGTCGGTGCGGGCGGGCAGCGGCGTGCCTGTCGGGTCGAGCAGGCGGACCGGTTCGGCGTCCGGGAGCAGTGGGCGCGCCGGGTCGGGCGGGGTGGCCGCCCGACGGGTACGCGGGGATGCCCTGCGGACCGCCTGGGGAGTGGTCGTCACGGCGGAACCTCCTGGGACGTGTGGTGAGCCTATGCTTCCGCTGACGGATGATTGACTCAAGATCCACCAGGAAGGTGGGACGATTGGCATGGCGAGGCAGCTTCGGTGAGCCAGGAGCCCACAGACGGGGTGAGCCGGGCGAGCGGATCGGGACGATCGGCCCAGCCCCTGGACGAGGTCGACCGGCGGATCCTCGACGAGCTGGTCCGCGACGGCCGGACCTCGGTGCGCACCCTGGCCGAACGGATCCACATCTCCCGCACCAACGCGTACGCCCGGGTGGAGCGGTTGCTGCGCGACGGTGTGATCACCGGCTTCCGCGCCCAGGTGGCGCCGGAGGCCGCCGGGCTGGGCACGTCGGCGTACATGGCGTTGACGATCGAGCAGAACACCTGGCGCGAGGTGTCCGCCGAACTGGCCCAGGTCCGCTACGTCGAGCACGTGGCGCTGCTCAGTGGCGAGCACGACGTGCTGGCCCTGGTCCGCGCCCCGGACAACGCCACCCTGCGGTACGTGGTGCTGGACCGGGTGCAGCGCATCGCCGGCGTGCTGTCGACGCGGTCCTGGCTGGTGTTCGAGGAGTTCGACGGGACGCAGAGCCCCTGGCAGTAGGGACCTGTAACACGAACCAGATGACAGAAAAGCCGATACCAGTCAGTCGGTAACAAATCGCCCGTACGATCCGCCGAATGGCTATCTCGGACCAGTTGTGGACGGCGGCCAGGGCCTCCGCCCCGCGACCGCCCGCGCCGGACAACCCACGGTCCTTCCGGGGGGACATCGAAGGTCTGCGGGCGGTCGCCGTGCTGCTGGTGCTCCTCCGTCACGCCGGGGTGCCGTACCTGCCCGGCGGGTTCGTCGGCGTGGACGTGTTCTTCGTGATCTCGGGTTTCCTCATCACCGGCCTGCTGCTGGAGGAACTCGACAGGCGGGGGCGCCTGTCGCTCGCCGGGTTCTACGCCCGACGGGCCAAGCGCCTCCTGCCCGCCGCCGCGACGGTGCTCGTCGCGAGCCTGGTGCTGACCTACCTCTTCCTCCCCCGTGGCCGCTGGTCCGCCACCGCCTGGGATGTCATCGCCAGCGCGTGTTACGCGATGAACTGGCGCATGGCGGACCAGTCCCTCGACTACGTCGCCGCCACCGACGCGCCGAGCATCGCCCAGCACTTCTGGTCCCTCGCCGTCGAGGAGCAGTTCTATCTCATCTGGCCACTGCTGCTGCTCGTCCTCGGGTGGTTCGCCAGGCGGCGCGGGCGCGGCCGACGCGGCCTGCACCTGCTCGGCCTGGCCCTGATCGCGGTCCCGTCGTTCGCCTGGGCCCTGTCCGTCGCGCCCACCGATCCGTCGGCGTACTACGTCACCACGACCCGGATGTGGGAGTTGGCCCTCGGCGGCGCCGTCGCCGTCACGGCGATCCGGCTGAACCGGTCGCCCCGCGTGCTGGCCATACCCCTGGCATGGGCCGGGCTCATCGCGGTCGGCGCCTCCGCCGCGCTGATCCACACGGAAGCCGGCTTCCCGGGGTACGCCGCGCTCGGCCCGACCGTCGGTACGGCGGCGGTCATCGCGTTCGGCCCGGCGGCCGGCCACGCCGGTCCCGGTCTCCTGCTCGGCCGGCAGCCGCTGCGCTACCTCGGCGGGATCTCGTACTCGCTGTACCTGTGGCACTGGCCCCTGCTGATCGCCGCGCAGGCCCACGTCGGTGATCTCGGCGTCGGCGCCGCGCTCGCCGTCGTCGCCGCCTCGACCATTCCCGCCGCGCTGACCTACCACCTCGTGGAGAACCCGGTCCGCCGGTCGCGGACCCTCGCGGCCCGACCCTCCGCCGCACTGCAAGTCGGGGCGGCGTGCACAGGTGTCGCGGCACTGGCCGGCCTGGCGTTCCACCTGGTCGTCCCGTCGACGGCCGGCCCGGCTCCCGCATCGACGGTCGGGCTGGGCCAGGTGCCCGGAGCGAGCGCGCAGCCGGCGTCGACAGCGCCGGGCGCCGCCGTCCTCGGCGCCTCGCCCCGCTCCAGCCGCGCCGGAGCGCCAGTGGACCGGGTCGCGTCGATCGTCCCCGACCCGGTGGCGGCGGCCCGGGACACGCCCGAGTCGCAGAGGTCCAAGAGCTGCCACGTGAGCCTGGAGTCGTCGACGCCTACGGCGTGCGTCTACGGGCGGAACGACGCGACGACCCGGGTCGCGCTCGTCGGCGACTCCCACGCGGACCACTGGGTCCCCGCCCTGCGGGGTGCGGCGGAGACGAACGGCTGGCGGCTCGCCACCTACACCAAGTCCGGCTGCCCGTTCCTCACCGCCGAGATCCTCCTGAACGACCGGCCCTACTCGTCCTGCACCGAATGGAACAGCCGGGTACGGGCGGAGCTGCTCGGCGCGGACCGCCCCGACATCCTTGTCGTCACCAACGCCGAGTACCCGGTCCGGGGCGAGCCGCCGTCACGGTGGCGTTCCGCGATGGCCCGCGAGCTGCGCCGGACGTGGAGCGCGATGACCGTGGAGAAACTGCGGGTGGTGGTGCTGCGGGACACTCCCCTGCACCCGAAGGACATGGCCGAATGCGTGTCCGAGCATCCAACCCGCCTGACGGCGTGCGCCACGTCCCGGGCCGACGTCCTGCGCCTCGGCGGTGGTCCCGCCCAGGAGGCGGCAGCCGACGGTGTCGCCGGCGTACGCCTCATCGACCTGAACGACTGGATCTGCCCGGCGGCCCGCTGCGCGCCGGTCATCGGAGGTGTCCTCGTCTGGCGCGACGCGCACCACCTGACCGCCACCTACTCCGCGACACTCGCACCGAGGGTGGCCGACGCACTCAAACCCGTGATCGCCGGGCGGTGACGGCCCGGGGCGGGCTCACCGCTCGGGCGGGGCCTCAAGGCCCTCCCGGTCGGCCAACTCCAGCAGCGGCTCCAACGAGAACCTGTCGCCGTCCAGACCCGCGTGCGGGTCGCCACGCTCGGCGAAGCGGGCCGGCACGGACAGCACGTCGAAGTCCTCCGGCCGGGCGTCGTCCAGCTCCGCCCAGTCCAGCGGCGCCGACACCAGCGCCCGGGGCGTGGGCCGGATGGAGTACGCCGAGGCCATCGTGTGGTCCCGCGACATCTGGTTGTAATCGACGAAGACCGGCCGGTCCCGCTGCTCCCGCCACCAGGTGGTGGTGACCAGGTCCGGCAGTCGGCGCTGCATCTCGCGGCCCAACGCGAGCACCGCCCGACGGCACTCGCCGAAGCTCCACCGCGGCTCGATCGACAGGTACACGTGCAGGCCCCGCCCGCCTGTGGTCTTCGGGTAGCCGGTCAGGCCCAGCTCGGCGAGGAACGCGCGCACCTCCCGGGCCACCGGCACCACCTGCTCGAAGCCGACACCGGGCATCGGGTCCAGGTCGATGCGCAGCTGGTCCGGTCGTTCCACGTCGGCGGCGCTCACCGGCCACGGGTGAAAGCGCAGGGTGCCCAGGTTGGCCGCCCAGATCACCACGGCCAGCTCACTGGGTGCTACCTCGTCCGCGGTTCGGCCACTGGGGAAGGTGATGTGCGCCGTACGCACCCACTCGGGCGCGCCCGCCGGCAGCCGCTTCTGGTAGAAGGCGTCACCCCGGTTGGTCTGCCTGGTGGCGATCGTCGCGCCCTCGAAGACACCGCGCGGCCAGCGTTCCAGCATGGTGGGCCGGTCCCGCAGGGCGCGCAGGATGCCGTCGCCCACCGCGATGAAATACCGCACCACGTCCAGCTTGGTCAGCCCGCGCTCCGGGAAGTACGGCTTGTCGGGGCTGGAGACGCGGACCAGCCGCTCCCCCACCTGGATCTCCTCCGCCGCCGTGGCCACGCCCCTGAGGGTACGACGCCGGTCAGGTGGTCAGCAGCACACCGACCAGGATCAGCGGCAGCCCGACGAACAGAAAGATGCCGACCCCGGTGAGCACGCGCGCGCCGCCGGCCTCCTCGCGCTCCGGTGCAACGCCGAAGGCCGAGCGGGCGTCCAGCATGCCGATCCGGCTCAGCGTCAGGTCACCTGTCACGCCGGACAGTGCCCCGACCACGATCAACGCGATGCCCAACCGATTCGTGAAGTCACCGCCGGCGACCGCCACCCAGAGCGCCGCCGCGACCGCGACCACAAGCACGGCGATCACGAACAACACGAACGCTTCCCGCAGACCCCGCAGGACAGTCATCGTCCACCACCCCCGTAGGGGGACATTGTCGCCCGTCTACCCGTCCCGCCGCTGCCCCGAGGCCGACGGCGCCGCCCGCCCGGCACGGCGTCGGGCCACGCGGTTACCGCCGACGGCGCCCGGGTAGGGGGGTCGGCATGGCGGAACTGGCAACCCTCTGGATCGTCCGGCACGGCGAGAGCACCGCGAACGTCGCGGCGACACACGCCGAGGCGTCGGGCGCGGAGCTGATCGACCTCACCCACCGTGACGCCGACGTGCCACTCTCCCCGACCGGCGAGGACCAGGCCAGGGCGACCGGCCGCTGGCTGGCCGAGCTGCCGGACGCGAAGCGCCCGGATGTGGCCGTGGTGTCGCCGTACCTGCGGGCGGTGCAGACCTCGCGGCTGGCGCTTGCCGGCACCGACATCCCCGTGCACCGCGACGAGCGGCTGCGCGACCGGGAGCTGGGCATCCTCGACGGGCTGACCGGGCACGGGGTGCGGCGCCGCTACCCGGACGAGGCCGAGCGTCGGACCCGGCTCGGCAAGTTCTACTACCGGCCGCCGGGCGGAGAGTCGTGGACGGACGTGGCGTTACGACTGCGGACGCTGCTGGGGGACCTGCGTCGTGACCACGAGGGTTGCCGGGTGCTGCTCTTCGGCCACGACGCGCTGGTCTTCCTGCTTCGTTATCTGGTGGAGGGGCTGACCGAGGAGGAGCTGATGGCGCTCACGCGGCAGCAGGTGATCGCCAACTGCTCGATCACGGAATGGTCGGCGAACGCCGACGACCGACTGGTCCTCAGCACGTTCAACGATGTCGAGCACCTGCGTCAGCAGGGCGCCGAGGCGACCAGGGAGGACGAGATCCATGCCGAGCCGGTCTGACGTCAAGGTGATCACGCCAGGGCTGCTGCGGGACTGGGCGCTGCCGGTGCCGGCCGGCGGCAAGGAGAGCCGGGGCACGGTGCTGGTGGTCGGCGGTTCCCGGTTCACCCCGGGCGCTGTCCTGCTCGCCGGGGTGGCGGCGTTGCGCGCCGGCGCGGGGGTGCTCCAGCTCGCCGCCGCCGAGTCCACCGCCGCCACGCTCAGCATCGAGGTGCCCGAGGCGCTCGTGGTCGGGCTGCCGGAGACGCCCGACGGCGCGGTCGACGCCGACCGGGACGGCCAGCTCGGCGAGCTTGTCGCACAGGCCGACGTGGTGGCCCTCGGCCCCGGCCTGAAGGCGATCGACGAGACGAACCGTCTGCTGAGCCTGGTCCTGGACGCCGCCCGGCCGCAAACCTCGCTGGTGCTCGACGCGTACGCCCTCGGCGCCCTCAGTCACGACCCGGGACTGCTTGTCGGCTCGGGCCGGCCGGTGGTGCTCACCCCCAACGTCACCGAGGCGGGGCACCTGCTCGGTCGCGACCCGGGCGACGACCTGGACGCCGAGGCTGCCGAGCTGGCGGCCCGGTACGACGCGGTGGTGTCGCTCTACGGGCACGTGGCCACGCCGGACGGGCGGAGGTGGCGGGAGGAGAGCGGCGACGCCGGGCTGGGCACCTCCGGCAGCGGTGACGTGCTCGCCGGGTTGCTGGCGGGGCTGCTGTCGCGGGGCGCGGACCCGGCGCAGGCGGCCTGCTGGGGGTCGTTCGCGCACGCGGTGAGCGGCCAGCGGCTGATCCCCCGGTACGGCCGGATCGGCTTCCTGGCCCGGGAACTGCTCGACGAGATCCCGCGCACCCTGGCCATGGTCTGATCGCGCACTACCTCCTGTTTGCCCAGTTCGCCGTGGGGGTACCGGAAGCACACCAGACGAGATTTCAGGGAGGTCACGCCGGTGTCGAACGATGCCATCGTCCTGCTCAAGGACGACCACAAGGAGATGCGCCGCCTGTTCAAGGCCTTCCAGGACGCCGAGGAGGGGCCGGCGAGCCAGCGGCAGAAGCTGGTGGACCAGATCCTGGAGGCCCTGACGGTGCACACCTACCTGGAGAACGAGGTGATGTACCCGGAGGTCCGCCGGCTGCTGCCCGACCTGGAGGACGACATCCTCGAGTCGTACGAGGAACACCACGTCGCCGACGTGCTCTGCGCCGAACTGGCCAGCATGAGCGCCGACGACGAGCGCTTCAACGCCAAGACGACGGTGCTGATCGAGAACGTGACGCACCACGTCGAGGAGGAAGAGGAGGAGTGGTTCCCCAAGGTGCGCGAGGCGCTGGGCCGCAAGCAGCTCCAGGAGATCGGCGAGAAGATGATCGCGCTGCGCGCGGACGCGCCGCGTACCCCCACCGCACCCAAGGCGATCAAGAAGGCGATCGACGCGGTTACCGCCTGAACCACACGCGTACGACGAAGGGCCCGGCGTGCTGCCGGGCCCTCGTCGTGTGCCACCGCGCTCGCGGCGTGACGGTGATCAGTCGCCCGAGCCGGGCTCGGCCATCCGGCGGTGCTGCTCGGACTTGAGCTTGTCCGGGATGATCTTGCCGGCGGCGGTCTGCACCTTGTTCAACAGCGAACCCGCAGTGACCGTCTGGTCGCCCTTCATCATCGCGGCGAAGCCCTGGGCGGCGACCTCGGCCGGGTCGTCCTTCTTGCCGGAGCCCACCCGGGTGTCCTGCATGTCGGCCCGCTCGAAGAACGCGGTGTCGGTCGGCCCGGGCATCAGCGCGGTCACCGTGACGCCGGTGTCCTTCAGCTCGTTGCGCAGGGCCTCGGCGAAGGACTGCACGAACGACTTCGACGCGTTGTAGACCGCCTGGAACGGCCCCGGCATGGTGGCGGCGATCGACGAGGTGAAGAGCACCCGGCCCGTACCCCGCTCGACCATCGCGGGCAGCAGCAGCTTGGCCAGGTGCACCGTCGAGCGCACGTTCAGGTCGACGATCTCCAGCTCGTCGCGCAGCTCGGTGCCCCCGACGAAGGCGCCACCGGCGCCCCGGCCGGCGTTGAGCGCCAGCGCGTCCAGCGGACGCCCGGTCGCCGCGACGGCGGCAACCAGGTCCTCCACGCCCTGCTCACGGGCCAGGTCGACGCGGATCGGGCGGATCTGCGGGCCGCCGTCGCGGCGCAGCTTCTGTGCCGCCGCGTCGATCCCGTCGTCCGGCGCGGCGATGACCAGGTCGAAGCCGTGCTCGGCTAACTGCGCCGCCAACTCGTACCCGATCCCGCTCGATGCCCCGGTCACGACGGCGAGCGGCCGGTCGGAGGTGGGTGTGGTCATGGTGTCGACTCCCTCTCGTGCGGACGGTGACCGCACCGCCCGGTGCGGCAGTCACCCACCGAGTGCCCCGGGGCGGGCCGTCCAACCACGTCGGCGGGTCGCGTCCGGAGGTCGGACCGGGCACGCCGCGACCGGCCCGGTAGGATCGGTTCGGGCCGTTACTGGCGCGTGGGGATGGACAACCATCGGGGAGCGGCCCCGTCACGAGGACGTTTGCCGAGCGCCTGGGCCTTCCCGCACGTCTGTTGGAGGTCGCATGTCGCACAACGCCGAGTCCACCGCATTCCGCAGCGCCCTCGAGGTGATCCGGGCTGTCGAGCCGCGGGTGGCCGACGCCATCGGCGCCGAGCTGACCGACCAGCGGGAGTCGCTCAAGCTCATCGCCAGCGAGAACTACGCCTCCCCGGCGACGCTGCTGGCGATGGGCAACTGGTTCAGTGACAAGTACGCCGAGGGCACCGTCGGGCGTCGCTTCTACGCCGGCTGCCAGAACGTCGACACCGTCGAGGCGCTCGCCGCCGAGCACGCCCGCGAGCTGTTCGGCGCCGCGCACGCGTACGTGCAGCCGCACTCGGGCATCGACGCCAACCTGGTGGCCTTCTGGGCGGTGCTCGCCGACCGGGTGGAGTCCCCCGCGCTGAGGAAGGCGCAGGTGCGCCAGGTCAACGACCTCAGCGAGGCGGACTGGTTCGCGCTGCGCCGCGAGCTGGGCAACCAGCGGATGCTCGGCATGTCGCTGGACGCCGGCGGTCACCTCACCCACGGCTTCCGCCCGAACATCTCCGGCAAGATGTTCGACCAGCGCAGCTACGGCACCGACCCGGCGACCGGGCTGATCGACTACGACCGGGTCGCCGAGGCGGCCCGCGAGTTCAAGCCGCTGATCCTCGTGGGCGGGTATTCCGCGTACCCCCGGAAGGTGAACTTCCGGATCCTGCGGGAGATCGCCGACTCGGTCGGCGCCACCTTCATGGTCGACATGGCGCACTTCGCCGGCCTGGTGGCCGGCAAGGTGTTCACCGGCGACTTCGACCCGGTGCCGCACGCGCACATCGTCACCACCACCACCCACAAGTCGCTGCGCGGCCCGCGCGGCGGCATGGTGCTCTGCCAGCCGGAGCTGGCCGACCAGGTGGACCGGGGCTGCCCGATGGTGCTCGGTGGTCCGCTGCCGCACGTGATGGCCGCCAAGGCCGTCGCCCTGGCCGAGGCCCGCCGCCCCGACTTCGCCGACTACGCCCAGCGGATCGTGGACAACGCGCAGGCCCTCGCCGACGGGCTGCTGCGCCGCGGCGCGACGCTCGTCACTGGCGGCACCGACAACCACCTGGTGCTGATCGACGTGTCCGGCTACGGGCTCACCGGTCGGCAGGCCGAGCAGGCGCTGCTCGACTCCGGCATCGTCACCAACCGCAACTCGGTCCCGCAGGACCCGAACGGCGCCTGGTACACCTCAGGCATCCGGATCGGCACCCCGGCGCTGACCACTCGGGGCCTGGGCACCGCCGAGATGGACCAGACCGCGGAACTGATCCACACCGTGCTCACCCAGACGACCGCCGCCGCCAACAGCGACGGCACCCCGTCCAAGGCCAAGTACGCGCTGGACCCGGCCCTGGCCGACAAGATCTCCCGCCAGGCCACCGACCTGCTGGCCCCCCACCCGCTCTACCCCGGCATCGACCTGTCCTGACCGCGCGGTCGCGGCCCAACCCGGTCGCCCGCCCGACGTGTCGGGCGGGCGACCGGACGGGTCAGTTCAGCGGGCGCTTGAGGTGGTAGCGGTGGACCTCGGTGCTGCCCTGGACGTTGTTCACGTCCTCGGCGGCGGAGACCAGCTCCCAGCCCTCCCGACCCGCGCGGTTGAGGTGCGCGATGGCGGTGTCGCCGTAGGCGGTGATGTCCTTGCGCGAGCCGTCTGGGCCGTACCAGACGAACGAGACGTGGAAATTGCGGCCCTGTCCCTGATAGCGACGGACGAGCAAGGCGTACTCCCAGGCAACCATGCGGCCCATTATGACCGTCCACCCAGGACGGCGGAACGCGGGCAGTCGCGCATTGCCATCCGGTGAACGCGGTGTGTCAACCCGCGAGGTCGCCGGCCGCCGTGGTTGGAGACGACCGGCCCGGTGGCAAACCGGTTGCGAGCGACCGGGGCGCCGCGCAGGCTCGACCAGGTGAACGCATCTGCCGAGGGACCGGACGCCGACGCCGACCGCATCGACGTGCCGCTGGTCCGCCGCCTGGTGGCCGAGCAGTTCCCGCACTGGGCACACCTGCCGGTCCGTCCGGTGGAGTTCGGCGGGTGGGACAACCGCACCTTCCACCTGGGCGACGAGATGACGGTGCGGCTGCCCAGCGGCGCGGGGTACGCCGCGCAGGTCGCCAAGGAGCAGCGCTGGTTGCCGGTGCTCGGGCCACGGCTGCCGGTGCCGGTGCCCGTCCCGCTGGGGTACGGCCGGGCCGGGGCGGGCTACCCGTACGCCTGGTCGGTGTACCGGTGGATCGACGGGCAGACCGCCCAGGGCGAGCGGATCGGCGACCTGACCCGGTTCGCCACGGACCTCGCCGCCTTCCTGCGCGCCCTGCGTGCGGTGGACGCCACCGACGGGCCGGTCGCCGGCGCGCACAGCGCTTGGCGGGGAGGCCCGCTGTCCACGTACGACGCCGAGACCCGGGCCGCGATCGAGGAGCACCGCGACCGGCTGCCGGTCGACGTGGTCACCGGGATGTGGCGGGCCGCCCTCGACGCCACCTGGACGGGACCGCCGGTCTGGTTCCACGGCGACGTCGCGCCCGGCAATGTGCTGGTGCGCGACGGCCGGCTGGCCGCCGTCATCGACTTCGGCTGCTGCGGCGTCGGGGACCCGGCCTGCGACACGGTGATCGCCTGGACCCTGCTGCGCGGCGACAGCCGGGCCGCCTTCCGCGACGCGCTCGGACTCGACGAGTCCACCTGGGCACGCGGGCGTGGATGGGCACTGTGGAAGGCCCTGATCACCCTGGGCGACCCGCGGCCGGACTGGGCCGCCGGGGCCCGGCACGTGCTCGGTGAACTGCTCGCCGAGCACGCGGTGGCGCGCTGAGTCCGTACCGGACGGGTTGTTCCGGGGCCACCGGCGGGGGCGGCCCCCGCAGGTGCGGGTCGGCGACACCGGCCGCACGCCCCCGCCGGCCTCGGTCCGGGTCTGGCACGACGGCCTGCTGTGGGTCAGTTACTACTCGTCCCATGAGGGACGGACCCGCGTGTACCTGGCCGAGGTGAGCCTCGCCGGTTGAGCCTGGTCAGCCGGGCGCGAGCGCCGGTGTCTGGGCGTGGATGTGAAAGCGCAGCGAGCGGGCGTCGGTGAAGCACTCCCGCATCGGGCGCACCAGGTCCCGGTGCTCGGGGCTGCGTTCCCAGCTCTCGAAGTCCGCGAGGCTCTCCCACTCGCTGGTGATCAGCCACTGTTCCGGATCGGTCGACGAGCGGCACACCTGGTCGACCAGGTGCCCCGGCACACCGTCCGCGACCAGATGCCGCACCTCCTCGTACGCGGCGAGGAACTGCTCGGTGCGCGGCACCGGCACCCGTACCAGGAAGACCACCCGGGCCCGCTGTTCGGTCATTGTGTCTCTCTCCTCGTCGGCGCTGCCCCGCGCAGGACAAGCGCGCTGTTAAACCCGTCGAATCCCCGCGCGCAGACCAGCGCGAGCCGACTGCGGGGCCGCCGGTGCTCGCGCAGGAAGTCCAGCTCACATCCGTCGGCCACCACGTCCGGGCCGGCGGACGCGGGAAGCGTGTCGTGCGCGAAGGCGAGCAGCGCCGTGGCCACGTCCAGCGCCGACCCGCCCTGGTGCGCCCGCCCGGTCAACGGCTTCTGGGTCGTCACCGGGGGCGGTCGGTCGGCGAACACTGCACGAAGCGCCTCGGCCTCGCTGCGGTCGTAGCGGGGCACACCCAGGGCGTCGGGCAGCACCACGTCGATCCCCGCCGCCGCGACGTCGGCCCGGTCCAGCGCCAGCCGCATCGCCCGCGCGTACTGCCCCACGTCACCGGCGCTGTCCGCGGTGGTGTGCGCGGCGTCGTGGGTGGAGCCCCAGCCGCTCACCTCGCCGTAGATCCGCGCGCCCCGCGCCAACGCGTGCCCCAGCTCCTCCACCACGAACACCGCGCCGCCCTCCGCCGGCAGGTAGCCGCTGGCCGAGGCGTCGAACGGCCGGTACGCCCGCTGCGGGTCGTCGACGTCGCTGAGCAGCCCGGAGCGCAGCTGGCAGGCCAGCGCGTACGGGCTCAGCGGACACTCCGTGGCCCCGGCGATCACCACCGGCGTGCCCCGGCGTACCGCGCGGGCGGCGTGCGCCAGGCTGTCCAACCCGCCGGCGGTCTCCGCGACGAGCACCCCGCTCGGGCCCTTGAACTGGTGGTGGATGGAGAGCTGCCCGACGCTTGCCGCGTAGAACCAGGCGATCGACTGGTACGCCCCGACCGTGCGCGACGGGCCACCCCAGAGCCGTTGCAGCTCCCGCTGACCGAACAGGTTGCCCCCCGAGGAGCTGGCCAGGGTCACCGCGTAGCCGTACGGGTCGGGCGCCCGTTCGGGCAGGCCGGCGTCGGCGAGCGCGAGTCGGGTGGCGGCGAAGCCCAGGTGCGTCCACCTGTCGGTCTGCACCAGCTGGCGGCTGTCGGCGTAGGAGCCGGCCGTGAAGTCGGGCACCTGCCCGCCGTGCCGGGTCGGGTAGCCGGCCGGGTCGAACAGGGTGATCGGGCCGGTACGACGGGTGCCGGCCAGCACGGTGCGCCAGTGCGCGTCCGCGCCGACGCCGCTGGGAGCGACCACGCCGATGCCCGTCACCACCGCCCGGGCCGTCACCCGGCCACCGCCGGGCCGCCGCTCACG
The DNA here is from genome assembly GCF_055587305.1 of Micromonospora sp. NPDC047521. Lineage (NCBI taxonomy): Bacteria > Bacillati > Actinomycetota > Actinomycetes > Micromonosporales > Micromonosporaceae > Micromonospora > Micromonospora sp. NPDC047521. The sequence continues at coordinate 85,646 of NZ_JBVJGN010000017.1, forward strand.
CCGCCACCGCCGGGGGCCGGCGGCGGAACACCATCGCCGACTGGAACCCGCCGAATCCGCTGCCCACCGACAGCGCCACGTCCACCGGGACCTCCCGCGCCTCGTTCGGTACGTAGTCCAGGTCGCACTCCGGGTCCCGGGTGCTCCAGTTCGCGGTCGGCGGCACCACCCCGAACTCGATGGCGAGGGCGCAGGCGGCCATCTCGATCGACCCGATCGCGCCGAGCGAGTGCCCCACCATGGACTTGATCGAACTGATCGGCACCCGGTACGCGGCCTGGCCCAGGGCCCGTTTGAACGCGGCGGTCTCGTGCCTGTCGTTCTGCCGGGTGCCCGAGCCGTGCGCGCTGATGTAGGAGACCTGCTCCGGTGCGATGCCGCCCTGCCGCAGCGCGTCGGTGACGGCGAGGCCCATCTCCAGCCCGTCCGGGCGCAGCCCGGTCATGTGGTAGCCGTTGCTGCGGCTGGCGTAGCCGGCGACCTCGCAGTAGACGTGCGCCCCGCGCCGCCGGGCGCGCCCGGCCTCCTCCAGCACCAGCACTGCCGCGCCCTCGGCAAGCACGAAGCCGTGCCGATCGGCGTCGAAGGGGCGCGAGGCGTGAGCCGGGTCGTCGTTGTCCGGGCTGGTCGCCTTGATCGCGTCGAACGAGGCGACGGTCACCGGTGAGATCGGCGAGTCGGCGGCGCCGGCCAACACCACGTCGGCCTCACCGTCCACGATCAGCTGGTGGGCGTAGCCGATGGCGTCGATGCCCGAGGTGCAGCCGGTGGAGACGACCTGCGCCGGGCCGTGCAGCCCGTGCCGGCAGGCCACGTCCGCGGCGAGGCTGCTGGGCACCAACGCCTGGTACAGGTACGGGCCTCCGCGTGCCGCGTCGACAAGCCACCGTCGACCGTGGTCGCTGACGGTGACGTACTCCTGTTCCAGGGCCATCGTGCCGCCCACGGCCGTGCCGAGCACCACCCCGGCCCGGTCCCGCTCGGCGTCGGTGAGCACCAGGCCGGCGTCGGCGACCGCCTCGGCCGAGCAGGCCAGGGCGAACTGCACGTACCTGTCGGCGCGGCGCCGCTCGGCGTCGGTAAGCCCGGCGGCGACCGGGTCGAAGTCGCACTCGGCGGCGATCTGGGAGCGGAACGGCGACGGGTCGAAGAAACTGATCCGCCGGGTGGCCGTACGCCCCTCGGTGATGGTCTTCCAGAAGCGGTCCCGGCTGGCGCCGCCGGGGGCGACCACCCCGACGCCGGTCACCACCGTGCGGCGCCCGGTCACGACGCCTCGACCAACTCGGTGTCGACGTGCCCCAGCTCGGGGCGGGGCGCCAAGGGGCCCAGGTGGAAGACCACCTCGGCCGGTTCGACGCCTGTGTTGCGCAGTCGGTGCCGCACGTTCACCGGCACGAACAGCGCCTCGCCGGCGGCCAGCAGCGTCGGCTGGTCGTCCAGGTCGACGGTGATCGCGCCACGGGCCACGTACAGGAACTCCTCGCTGTACGGGTGGTAGTGCTCGGCGATCCGCTCCCCCGGCGCGAGCGTGGCCACGCCGAGGAAGCCGGAGGTGCTGCCGACGGTGCGGGGGCCGAGCAGCACCCGCAGCTCACCGCCGCGCCGACGGTCGGGGGGTACGTCCGCCGCGGCGATCGGCCGCGTGCCGAGGTCACTCATCGCCGGCCTCCGTCGACTCGTCGCCGGCAGCCGGGCGGTCCTGCTCGGCGCGCTGGCGGGCGATCCGCTCCACCCGGTCCTTGATCACCGCGAGCTGGATGACGCTGTTGGTGTTGATCCGCTCGGTCATGCCGGCGTTGTCGACGGGCGCGGTCGGCTTCATGGCGAAGTCCTGCGTCCAGGTCATCCGGGTGCCGCCGGCCTCCTCGGAGTACCGCCAGTGGATCCGCATGTACTCGAACGGCCCGGTCTCGACCCGGTGCGCGCGGACCTGGTGGCTCACCGGGTCGGCGGTGCGTTCGCTGACCCAGCTCCACGACACCCCGTTCTCGTCGGGGTACATGGTGAGCCGGAACCGCACGGTGTGCCCCTCGCGGTGCAGGATCTCCACCACCGCGTACTCGGTGAACAGCTCGGTCCAGTTCGCCACGTCGTTGGTGACCTCCCAGACCACCGGCAGCGGCGCGTCGATGAGCACGTCGTTCTCGGTGTGCCCGGGCGGGTCGACGCGGCGGGCGACCAGGTCGGCGACCGCCGGGATGCTCAGCTGGCCGGCCTGCTCCCCGATGGTCACCTGCCACCGGTCGGCGACGACAGCGGACAGCTCCAGCAGGGCGAGGGAGTCCATGCCCAGCTCCTCCAGCGAGGCGGCTGGCGCCCGGGCCGCGGCGTCGGCGTCCAGGCCGCAGTGCGCCACCAGGATGTCGGTGATCTCGGCTGTCATCGGGCGACCATGGGTGACGGTCATCGGTTCCTCCTGTGGGATACGTCGGGCTCCGCGGCGGGCGCGGGGCGGGGTGCGGGGGTGCCCGTCGGCCGCTGCGCGGGCGCCGGTGCGGGCGCGGCGAGCAGGCGGTCGACCAGGCCTGTGGTGTAGCGGCCCTTGCGGAACGCGGCGTCGTCGAGCACCCGCCGGACGAACGGGATGGTGGTGCGTACGCCCGACCCGGCGATGTCGAACTCCTCCAGGGCGCGTTCGAGCCGGTTGAGCGCCAACTCCCGGTCGGGCGCCCACACGACGACCTTGGCGAGCAGCGAGTCGTACCAGGGGCCGATCACGTAGCCCGCGCTGGCGTGGGTGTCGACCCGGGTGAAGGGGCCGCCGGGCGGGGTGAACCGTTCCAACCGGCCCGGGGTGGGCGCGAAGCCGCGCGCCGGGTCCTCGGTGTTGACGCGGCACTCCACGGCGACGCCGTGCAGGCGGATCTCCTCCTGCCGCCAGCGCAGCGGCACCCCGGCGGCGATGTGCAGCTGCTCGTGCACCAGGTCGATGCCGGTGACCATCTCGGTGACCGGATGCTCCACCTGGATCCGGCAGTTGATCTCCAGGAAGTGGAACCGCTCCTCGGCGTCGACAAGGAACTCAAGCGTGCCCGCGCCGACGAAGCCGACCTCGAGCGCGCCGCGCAGCGCGGTCTCCGCGATGGCGTCCAGGACGCCGGCGGGCAGCGCCGGGGCGGGCGCCTCCTCGATGAGCTTCTGGTGCCGGCGCTGCACCGAGCAGTCCCTGGTGCCCAGGTGCACGCCGTTGCCGTGCGAGTCACACAGCACCTGCACCTCGACGTGCCGCGCCTCGGTGAGGTACCGCTCGACGTACACCCGGTCGTCGCCGAACGCGGCCTGCGCGGCGGCGCGGGTGCGGGCGTACACCCGGGGTAGGTCGGCGGGGGTGCGCACCACCGCCATTCCCCGGCCGCCGCCACCGGCGGCGGCCTTCACGATCACCGGGTAGCCGACGCTGTCGGCCACCTCGGCCGCCGCCGCTACTGTCGGCACCGGCGCGACGCTTCCCGCCGGCAGGGGCAGGCCGGCGCGGCTCATCAGGGCCCGGGCCGACGACTTGTCGGCGAGCGCCGCCATCACCGCCGGTGGCGGGCCGATGAAGATCAGCCCGTTGTCGGCGCAGATCTCGGCGAAGTCGGCGTCCTCGGAGAGGAACCCGTAGCCGGGGTGTACGGCCTGCGCGCCCACCTGCCGGGCCGCCTCGACGATGGCGGCGGCGTTGAGGTAGCTGCGTCGGCTCGTCGCCGGTCCGATCCGGACGGCCTGGTCGGCGAGCCGGACGGCAGGCGAGTCGGCGTCGGCGGCGGAGTAGACGACCGCCGTGCGGACGCCCAGCTCCTTGCAGGCCCGCAGCACCCGCAGCGCGATCTCGCCCCGGTTCGCGATCAGCACGGTCTCGAACATGCTCACCCACCCGCGCCGTCAGGCCGGTTCCAGTTCGACCAGCGGCTGGTCGTACTCGACCGGCTGGCCGTCCTCGACGAGAATCGCTGTCACCCGGCCGGCGCGGTCGGCGGTCACCTCGTTCATCAGCTTCATGGCCTCGACGATGGCGATCGGTTGACCCGGCCGGACCAGGTCGCCGACCGCGACGAACGGCGCCGCGCCGGGCTCCGGGGACCGGTAGAAGGTGCCGACGATCGGTGCCCGCACGGCCGCGCGTCCGGGCACCGACGGCCGGATCAGCGCCGGCGGCGGGCCGGGCGCCGGCGGGACAGGCAGCACCGGGACCGGCGGCGGCTCCGGGTGTACGTCGGCACGCACCGCCTCGCCCGGGTGCCACTCCACCTCCAGCACCGTCGACCCGCTGCGCAACCGGATCCGGCGCACCGGCCCGGTCAGCTCGGCGACGAGATGCCGTGCCTGCCGACGCAGTCCGGCCAGCACCTCCTCGCCGCCGGCCGTCTCGTCGGGCCGGTGTCCGTCCGGCGCGTCGGGCGGCGGCCCGCCGTGCCCGTTGCTCGACACGGCCCGGTCGTTCGTTGCGGTCACCGGGCACCAGCCCGGAAGGTGGCGCGCGCCGCGCCGAACCGGCGGAACCGTTGCCGGCGGCGGCGGACAAGCGTCGCGGTCGGCACGTCCAGCAGGGGCAGCAGGTTCGCCAGCAGGGCAGCGCGCAGCCGGCGCGCGGTCTCCGCCGGGTCGTCGTGCGCGGCCGGGGTGGGCTCGGGCACGACCTCGTCGATCACGCCGAGCCGGCACAGGTCGGGGGCGGTCAGTCGCAGCGCGCGGGCGGCCTGCGGCGCCGCGGAGCGGTCCGGCCAGAGGATGGCGGCGCAGCCCTCGGGGCTGATCACCGAGTAGACGGCGTGTTGCAGCATCAGTACCCGGTCGGCGACCGCGAGGGCCAACGCGCCGCCACTGCCACCCTCACCGGTGATGACCGCGAGCACCGGGGTGGGCAGCACGGTGAGGGTGAGGATGTTCTCCGCGATGGCCGCCGCCTGGCCCTGTTCCTCGGCGCCCACCCCCGGGTCGGCGCCGGGGGTGTCGACGAGGGTGATCACCGGCAGGCCGAGCCGGGCGGCGAGGCGCATCAGCCGCAGCGCCTTGCGGTGCCCGGCCGGGCTGGCCATGCCGAAGTTGCGCGCGACGAGTTCGGCGGTGGTGTGCCCCTTCTGGTGGCCGATCACCATCACGTGCCGCCCGTCCAGCCGGGCCACTCCTCCGACGACGGCCGGGCAGTCCGCGCCGAGCCGGTCGCCGTGCAGTTCGACGAACCCGTCGAAGACGGAGTCGAGATAGTCCAGTGTGGTCGGTCGGCCGGGGTGGCGGGCGACCCGCACGGTGTCCCACGCGTCGCGGTCGGCCGGCGCCGGCTCGGCGACCGGCGCGTCGGCGAGACGCTCGCGGCGCGGCGCCGACTCCTGCCGGGGTACGGCCGAGCGGAGCGGACGGGCGGAGCCGGTCGCGGCGAGCAGCGCCATGAGTCGTCCCCGCAGGGAGCGGCGCTGCACCACCATGTCGACCTGGCCGTGGCGCAGCAGGAAGTCGGCGGTCTGGAAGCCCTCCGGCAGCGCCCGGCCGGTGACCTGCCGGATCACCCGGGGGCCGGCGAAACCCATCCGGGCGCCGCTCTCGGCGAGCACCAGGTCGGTGTTGGTGGCGAACGACGCCGCCACCCCGCCGTAGGTCGGGTCGGTGAGCACGCTGACCGTGAGCAGGCCCGCCTCGCGCAGGGCGGCGATGGCCTGGCTGACGGTGGCCATCTGCATCAACGACAGGACGCCCTCCTGCATCCGCGCCCCGCCGGAGGCGGTGACCAGGATGAGCGGGACGCCGTCGTCCAGGGCCCGTTCGGCGGCCTGGGTGATCAGCTCCCCGACGGCGCAGCCGAGGCTGCCGCCGAGGAAGCGGAAGTCCATCACCGCGAGCACGGCCGGGTGCCCGCCGATGGTGGCGGTGCCGCAGACCACCGCCTCGGACAGCCCGGTGCTGGTGCGCGCGGCGGTGAGCCGGTGCGGGTACGGAAGCACGTCGACGAAGTCGATCGGGTCGGCCTCGGGCAGCCGGTCGGGCAGCGGGCGCAGCGATCCCGGGTCAACGAGCTGGCGCAGGCGTTCCGGCGCGCCGAGCCGGGCGTGCGCGCCACACTCGGGGCAGACGTCGAGGTTGCGCCGTAACCGCTTGCGGTAGAGCAGGCTGGCGCAGCCGGCGCAGCGCGACCAGAGCTGGTCCTCGCGCGGTGCGGTGGCGGTCACGACCGTCGCCCGGCGTCGGCGGCGTCGAACCGGTAGAAGCACCGCGCCATCGCGTCGCGCGGCGAGCGCCACGTCGGCAGGTACGGCGAGACGTAAGGGCGCAGCCGGTCACTGACCCGGATGAACTCGGGGTGGTCACGGGCGGCCTCCACGGCCCCCTGCGCCGGCTGGTCGGTTTCGAGCAGGTGCACGTAGAGGTCGTGCAGCCGGTACAGCGAGCGGTGCCGGACGCCGACCAGGCGCGGCAGCTCCGTCGCGTCCGACTCGGCGAAGATCTCGGCGACCCGCTCCTCGGCGGTCGGGACGACCTTCGCGACGATCAGCGATCGGTCCATGGTTGGGCCTCCCCCCACGGCGTCCGGGCCGGCGGCGGGCGGCCCCGGACGCGCTGGACGACTGCCGACACGATGCGGGAGTCCTCGTCACCACGGCGTCACCGCGCCGGGCCGGTTGGGGACGCCCCTCGGTGACGCTGCGTTGACGCAATCTGTGTATCAGCTATGCCCGCGCCGAAAAGATCGAAAAGTGTTTGACCAGTTCAGAACCGATCTCATGGTTGCGAAGGTCGGTAGAAGGTCCACAACCCGTTGACTCACCGTGACCGCTATTGATAATCTTCACAGTGGTCAGCCCGGCGGCCCCGGCGGGCGGGGCCGCGCCCGCGCAGCAGTGGTCGCACCCCGTCGGTGCGGTCGACAGTGGTCTCACGGGCAGCCGATCCGGGACACAGCAGACAGTCGGGACGAGTGTTCCGCAGGGGGTGCCGCCGTGGCCGCTGATCCGTCCGTGCCGACCGCCGGAGATCCGCCCGAGGGTGGCGTCTCGCTGCACCTGCTCGGCGGTTTCCGGCTGCTGCGCGGCACCGTGCCCGTCGTGGTGCCACGCGGGCTGCAACGGGTGATCGCGCTTATCGGGTTGCGCCCCGGCGCCACCCGCAGCCAACTCGCCGGCCTGCTGTGGCCCGACGTCTCCGAGGAGCGCGCCCTGTCGTCGCTGCGCACCGCCCTGTGGCGGCTGCGGCAGGACCCGTGCTGCCCGATGTCCGTGGCCGGCGATACCGTACGCCTCGGTCCGGCCGTCCGGCTCGACGTGGACGAGCTGGTCGGAACGGCGGCCCGGGTCCGCGACGGCGACGATCCGTGCACCGCACGGGCCCTCGCCGCGGGCCGGCACGATCTGCTGCCCGGCTGGTACGACGACTGGGTGCTGCTGGACCGGGAGCGACTGCGCCAGCTACGCCTGCACATGCTGGAGCAGGTCGCCGGGCAGCACCTCGCCGAGGGACGGCACGGCGAGGCCCTCGAGGCCGCGCTGGAGGCGATGGCCGCCGAGCCGCTGCGCGAGACCCCGCACCGGCTGGTCGTACGCATCCACCTCGCCGAGGGCAACGCCTTCGAGGCCGTGCACGCCTTCTACGTCTACCGCGACCTGCTGCGCCGGGAGCTGCGCCTGGAGCCCAGCCCGGCGATGAGCGCCCTGCTCGACGACACCCTCGCCCCGATCCGCCGGGCCACCCGGGAGCCCGCCGCCGAGCCCGCCGACCGTCCGTCACCGGCCGGCCGGCGCACGTGACGGCGATGTGACAGGCGCTGCGGCACGGTGGGCGCACAGAGCACGTGGTCGCCGGTCCCGTGGATCGGGTGAGCCACCGGCGGAAGGGGTCCCATGAGTCGTCTACTGATCGTCAGCCGGATCATCCCGGGCGCGGAGGGGCGGGTCGCGCAGATCTTCGCCGAATCCGACGCCACCGAGCTCCCCAGCCTGACCGGCGTCACGCACCGGTCCCTGTACTGCCTGCACGACCTGTACGTGCACCTGATGGAGACCTCCGACGTCGACCCGGACGCGCTCGCATCCGCCCGCAACCACCCGCTCTTTCAGCAGGTGAACGAACGGCTCTCGGCGCACACCTCGCCGTACCTGCCGACCTGGCGCTCCCCCCGCGACGCGATCGCCGGCTGCTTCTACAGGTGGGACGCCGCCGACGCGCCCGCGGCGCACCCGGCGGGCTGACATGTCCGGCGCGCCGCACGTCCTGATCATCGGCGCCGGCACCGGCGGCCTGTGCCTGGCGCACGGGCTGCGGCGTGCCGGGATCAGCGTCGCCGTCTACGAACGACACCGCCACCGCGCGGAGGGGCTGCTCGGCTACCGGGTGGGCATCGGCCCGACCGGCAGCCGGGCGCTGCGCGAATGCCTCCCGCCGGAGTTGTTCGCCACCTTCCTGGCCACCTGCGCCCGGCCGCCGCGCTACTTCAACGTGGTCACGCAGGGATTGCGCCAGACCGCCTCGTTCGAGCTGCGACCGGACGCCGCCCCGGAGCACACCGAACACTCGGTGGCCCGGATGGTGCTGCGCCAGGTCCTGCTGACCGGCCTGACCGACGTGGTGCACTTCGACAAGACATTCATCAGGTACGAGCAGCGCGACGACGGGACGGTCACCGCCCACTTCGCCGACGGCACCAGCGCCACCGGCGACCTGCTGGTGGCGGCGGACGGCACCCACTCCGCCGTACGCCACCAGTACCTGCCGCACGCCGTGACCCGCGACGCGGGCACCATCAACATCGCCACCCGGGTCCCGCTGACCGCGCACACCCGCGACCTCGTACCGGAGCGGGTCCGCCAGGGCATCTCGCTGATCTTCGGAGCCGGCGGGACGATGGGTGTGCTGCACGTGATGGAGTTCAGGTGGGACGCCGACCGGGCGATCAAGCCGGGGGTCAGCGACGGCGACGCCGCGCTGCTGCGGAACTGGCCCGGCCTGGCCCATGACACCACCACTGACAACATCAACCTGATCATCTGGAGTGCCGCCCGCCGGTTCCCTGCCGACGTCATGCGCCGGCGCGGCGAGGATCTCAAGCGCGTCGCCCTGGACCTCACCGGGAACTGGCATCCGCACCTGCGGGAGCTGTTGACGCTCAGCGACCCGGACAGCGCCCTGCCCATCAAGGTGAGCACCTCCGAGCCGGTGCCGCCCTGGAAGAGCAGCACCGTCACCCTGCTCGGCGACGCCATCCACACCATGACGCCGGGACGCGGGGTGGGCGCGAACACCGCGCTGCGCGACGCGCGGCTGCTCTGTCGGGAACTCGTCCAAGCCACCGCCGGCGACAAGACCCTGGTGCAGGCGGTCGCCGACTACGAGGCGGCGATGGTGCCGTACGGCTTCGCGCGGGTCACCGAGTCACTGAACCGCAGCGGCACCAGTGGCGAGGATCGGATGTACCGGCCGGTGGTGGGTCGACTCGCACTGCTCGGCGCACGCGGCTACTTCGGAGTGACAAGTCGGGTGCCGCGGCTACGCCAGAGGTTCGTCGACGACTTCCACACCTACGAGGGCGACCAGGACTGACAGTCGTCACCGACCCGGGCCCGCATCCCTGTGGGCCCGGGTTTCCGCGTCTCCGGCGCGACGCTACGTCACCTGTCGGGCACCCCAGGCACCGACCGTCCCACCCGCGCCGGCACCGGCCGGTCCTCTCTGTCGTCGTTCTGACGCGTGTGCGAAGCTGCGGCGAGTTTTTCTCGTGACTTTTCCGACGACGTGAGAGGGAGGTTCGCCGTGGCGTGGTCTATCGGACACTCTCTGATAGTGGTATTGGCTGTATTGCTCGGCGTGGCGGGTGGGTGGCTGCTGCGCGGCCGGCGGGACGGCGGGCCGGGTCCGTCGATCGTGGACGGTGATCCGGTGGCGGGGTTGGCGGACATCGCCACGCCGACGCCTCCGGCCACCACCGACGTCGCCCGCCCGGCGGCGACCGTCGACCCGGCGCCGACGGCGGTCGCCGACGAGCCCACCCCTGTCGACACGATCAGCGCCCCGGCCGCGGTGACCGCGTCCGAGGACCCCGGGCCGGTGCACACACCGGCGGGCTCCCCCGGCGCGGTCGACCCGGCCGACATGGCGCTGACCGAGGCCCCGCCGCCCGTGCCCGCCGCCGACCGGTCCGACGCGGGTGAGCCGATCGCGGAGCCCGCCCCCGAGCCGGTGGCGGCCCAGGAGCAGCCCGCCCCGGCGACAGTCGTCGCCCCGCGCCAGCCGGCGGACGACATCGCGTCCACCGACACCGCGTCCGCCGACGCGACTCCGGCCGACGCGACTCCGGCCGACGCGACTCCGGCCGACGCTCCGCAGACCGATGCGCCGGTGGCCGAGGTCCCGCAGGCCGACGCGCCCGTGGCCGAGGTCCCGCAGGCCGACGCGCCCGTGGCCGAGGTCCCGCAGGCCGACGCGCCGGTCGAGGTTCCGGCCGAGGTTCCGGCTACCGAGCCGGACGCCACGCCGCGCGACGCGGACGCGGAGGAGACCGACCGTGCCGGGGTCACGGCCGTCGACCCGACGCCCACCCCGGTGGCAGGCGAGACGACGGACGCCGACCCGGAGCCGGTGCGGGCCACGCCGCCGGTGCGGCCGGCCGCCACGGCCACGCCACCGGTACGCCCGCTCTCCGAGACCGTGCCCAGCGCCGCGGAGACCGACCTGTCCGGCCCGGCCGACGACTTCCGCCGGATCCAGGGCATCGGACCGAAGATGGCGGCGGCGCTCCAGGCCGCCGGCGTGCGCACGTACCGTCAGCTCGGTGAGCTGGACGAGCAGGCGCTGCGCGACCTGATCCGGGCGGCCGGCCTGCGCGCCGCGCCCGGGCTGGCCAGCTGGCCGCAGCAGGCCCGCGTCCTGGCCGGCGCCGGGGACGAGATCGTCGCCGTGCTGCCGGACGGCAGCCAGGGCTGACCCTCCGCCGAGCCCCTGGTCGACGGTCACACACGACCGTCGGCCGGGGGCTCGCCCGTTCCCGGCGGACCGTTCGACGCTCACCCCGGTCGGGGTGAATGCGCACGAACCGGCGGCGACGCCGAGGGCCGCTCGCTACGGTCGGTCGAGGGTGGGCCGGTCGGCCCGCCCGCGTCGACCGGTACCCAGGAGCGACACGTGCACCTCGCCGCGCCGGAGCCCGGGGCCCCGCGGTCCCGACCCCCGGTGCGCGATCCGGAGAACCCGCGGCGGGTCACGCTTCTCGAACTCTTCTTCGACCTGGTGTACGTGGTCGCCCTCGCGCTCATCTCCCGGGGCATGGTCGACCAGCTCGACTGGCACCGGGCCGCGCAGGCGCTGATCCTGCTGTCCGCCGTCTGGTGGACCTGGGCGATCACCACCCTGGTCACCGACATGTACAACCCGGAACGCAACGAGATCAAGCTGCTCATCACCGCGGTGATGTTCGGCGCGCTGCTGATGACCACGGCGATCCCGGAGGCGTTCGGTGCCCGGGGGATCGTCTTCGCCGCCACCTACGTGGCGATCCATCTCGGTCGTGGGCTGTTCCTGATGCCCATCGTGCGTCACGAACGGCAGACCCAGCGTCGGGCCGCCCGGATCTTCGTCTGGTTCGCCGTGTCGGCGGTCCCCTGGATCGTCGGCGCGTACGTCAGCGGGGACGCCCGGATCGTCTGCTGGAGCATCGCGCTCGCCGTCGACTACCTCGGTTTCCGCCTCGCGTACCCGGTGCCGGGGCTCGGGGTGGTGCCGGAGCAGCAGCGTAACGTCACCGCCGAGCACCTGTCCGAGCGCTACCAGCAGTTCTTCATCATCGCCCTCGGCGACGCCATCCTGACCATCGGCACGATGTTCAGCATGGAGCACAACGAGGCGGAGAACATCGGGGCGTTCGCGGTGGCGTTCCTGACCACGCTGCTGCTCTGGCGGATCTACGTGCACAAGTCCGGCCAACTGCTGCCGCAGGCCATCCAGGCGGCACGGTCACCCAGCAAGTTCCTGGTCAGTGCCCCGTACACCCATCTGTTGATGATCGCCGGCGTGGTGGTCACGGCCTCCGGGTTCCACCTGGTGCTGCACGAGCCGACCGGTCGGACGCCGCCTGCCTGGCTGGCGGTCATCCTCGGCGGCCCCGCCCTGTTCCTGACCGGGCGGGCCTCCTTCGAGTACGAGGTGTTCAGCCGGGTGTCCCTGTCCCGGCCCGGCGGCGTGCTGGCCCTGCTGTGCGTCGCGCCCGCCGTGCTGTTCCTGGCGCCGTTGTACGCGGCGCTCGGCGCGATGCTGGTGCTCGCCGGTGTCGCCTACGCGGATTTCCGCCGCAGCAGAGGCAAGCCGCCGGAGATGCCCGCCCCGCCGCACTGACACCGGTGGCCGTGCGCCCGACCGTCTGGTGCTACACGAGTGCTCCCGCGTATCCCCGGACCCGCAACCGCTTGTCGGCGGCGCCGCCCAGGCGCACCTGGAGGCCGAGTGGCGCGGCGGCGCGGCGGACGTCGTCCAGGTGCAGCGAGCCGTGCCGGTCCACGGTGAGCACGGGAGGCTCCTCCAGCTCCCCGTCGGGCGCGTGGAAGGAGAGCAGCGTGACCGAGGTGGTGAGGTAGCCCGGGTAGGCGGCGCGGGCGGCGGCCTCGTCCCGGTGGGCGAGCACCACCAGGTCGTCGAGGTGCGCGAAGTCGGCGGCGAGGGCGCACGCCTTCCAGTGCGCGGGCTCCTCGGACGCGCCGGTGATGCGTCGGGACCGGTTGGCGGAGGTGATGTAGAGGTGGTCGGTGCCCGTCTCGGCGAGCGCCCGCTCGAAGAACACATTGGACGGGCAGGTCAGGCCGGGGGCGATCACCTGGGTGGTGCGCAGGCCCCTGTCGACCTGGGTGAGATGCTCCGGCAGCCGGTCCGCGGCCGGTCCCCGGAAGCCGAACGGTCCGGTGCCGTACAGCGCGTCCATCAGCGCCCGCACCCGACCGGCCGGCAGCCGGGGCGAGATGCGCGACCAGTCGAACATCCCCGGGATCCGGCCGATCGTCGTGGTGATGCTGCCGACCTGGTGGATCGGCCGCCCCTTGGCGAGGTTGACCCGGGCCACGGTGGCCGCGTCCGGGCGGGTGACGATGGCGTAGAAGTTGGCGAACGCCGCCGCGACGACCGCGCCGCCGGCGAGCGCGCGGGCCGCGACCGCGACGTCCTCGGGGCGGTCGATGTACAGGTGCGGTGTCGGGGCGTCCATGAGTCCTCCTCGGCGGGGCCGTGAGGCAGTTCTACGTCCGGCGACCCGCGCGGCGGCCGGATGGGTCGTCGATCCGATAGCCGGCCCGCGCTACCCGGTGCGGGTGGCTGATACGCGGGCGGTACCGACGGCTGCCGGTGCCGGCCGGATGGCCGATGCACGCGCCGGTCGGGCGACCGTTTGGCCGCTCGTACGGATTGGGTACAACGCCTGCACCTCAGTTCTCCACCACATTCCTCAGGAGGCAGCGATGCGCGGCACCTCGATACTCGGAGTCATCGTCGTTATCTGGCTGGTGATCGGCGCCATCGCCGGCGGCCAGCGCGGCTACTACAGCGGCGACGACACGAACTGCGCCGAGGCCGGCACCATCCTGGTCACCATCGTGGCCGGGCCGTTGAACTACATCGGCGCCAACCCCAAGGTCGACTGCAAGCTGCCGGAGCCGTCCAAGTAGGACACGCCTCGTCCGACCCGCGTCCCGTCCGGGGCGCGGGTCGTCTGCTGTCCGCCGCTCCCCCACCGGGTGCGCGTGCCTCTGCGGCGGACCGCACCACCCGTACGGCATCCTAGGAGGCTGGGTTTCCGTTGGCGTCGGTGTTTGTCCCGGGCGCGGCCGGGAACCGACCCGGGTCAGCCGGCGGACGGAATCGGGGGCACGGCATGCAGATCGGCTACAAGCTCGCCTCGGAGGGCTTCGGCCCGCAGGAGATCATCCGACAGGCCGTCCTGGCCGAGCAGGCCGGTTTCGACTTCGTCGAGATGAGCGACCACTACCACCCCTGGCTGGACGCGCAGGACCACTCCTCGTTCACCTGGAGCGTGCTCGGCGCGATCGCGGCCCGGACCAGCAACCTGCGCCTCGCCACCGGCGTCACCTGCCCGACCGTGCGCTACCACCCGGCGATCATCGCGCAGGCCGCGGCGACCATGGCGCTGATCTCCGACGGGCGGTTCACCCTCGGGGTGGGCGCCGGCGAGCGACTCAACGAGCACGTGGTCGGCCAGGGCTTCCCCAGCGTGCGGGGCCGCCACGAGAGGCTGCGCGAGGCCCTGGAGATCATCCGACTGCTCTGGCAGGGCGGCTACCAGTCGTACGAGGGCCGGCACCTGCACCTGGAGGACGCCCGCGTCTTCGACCTGCCGGACACTCCGCCGGTGATCGCCGTGGCGGCCAGCGGCGAGGAGTCGGCCCGGCTCGCCGCCCAGCTGGGTGACGGGATCTTCGCCACCGAGCCGGAGTCGTCAATCGTCGACCACTACCACCGGGCCGGCGGATCGGGCCCGCGTTACGCCGAAGTGCCGCTGGCCTGGGCCACCGACGAGCAGCAGGCGGTGCAGGCCGTCCTGGGTACCAGCCGGTGGATGGTCACCGGCTGGAAGGTGATGAGCGAGCTGCCCAACCCGGTCAACTTCGAGGCGGCCAGCGCGCACGTGGAGGAGAAGCACATCCGCGAGCTGTTCGCCGTCGGCCCCGAGCCGGAGCCGCACCTGGCCAAGGTCCGGTCGTACGTCGAGGCCGGCTTCGACCACATCGTGCTGCAGAACGCCGGACCCGACCCGGACGGCTTCCTGGACTTTTTCGCGAACGACCTGTCCGGACGGCTGCGCGCGAACGGCTGACCGCCCCGATCGGGGCTGACCGGCGGCCCGCACGACACCCGCCCGCCCGGACGGGTCGTCCGGACGGGCGGGCGCGCTCAGGATGGATGCCCTCGGGAGGGAGAGCGCGGGTCGACGGTCAGCGGAAGCAGTGCACGATCGGTACCGCGCTGCCCTCGCAGTTGGTCGGCTCGTTCTCGACGACCACACTCTCGTCGTCGACCTTGACCTGGGCGTGCTCGGCGAAGATGCCACCGGGCTTCACCGTGGCCGCGTTCCGGGCGACCTTGCTGGTGTACAGGGCCACCGAGCCCGCCGCGGCGTAGATGCCGCCGCCCCGGGACGTCGCGCCCACGGCCTCGTTGCCCGTCACGTCGCTGCCACGGACCAGCAGGTTCGCCTTCTCGGCGTAGATGCCGCCGCCGATGCCGTGGGTCGTGTTGCCCTCGACCACGCTGTCGTCGAGTGGCGTCAGGCCCTTCACCGTCGAGATGCCGCCGCCGTTGACGGTGGAGGTGTTGCCGCGGATGGTCATGGTGCGCATGACCAGCACGGCGTCGGAGTTCGCGGCGCCGCCGCCGACCTGGGCGGTGTTGTTCAGCAGTTCGGTGTCGGAGACCCTGGTACGCGCCGAGAAGCTGGCCAGCCCGCCACCCTGGGCGGCGCTGTTCTGCCGGAAGCTGGTGCTCTCCACGTCGGCCGCGCCCCGGTAGTTGCCGAGCCCACCGCCGTACGCGTTGGCGCTGTTGTGGTGGAACTCGGAACGCTTCAGCGTCAGCACGCCACCGTTGAGCAGGCCCCCGCCCTTGCCCGCGGCGCCGGAGGCGCTGTTACCGACGAACGTGGAGTCGGTGACCACCATGTTGCCGTCGTTGAAGATCCCGCCACCGCCGCCCTCCGGGGACAGCGACGTGCTCTGGGTGACGGTGACCCGCTCCACCACCGCTGTCGCGCCGTGCACCACGTGCACGCTGCCGCCCTCGATGGCCGAGCGGCCGTTGTGCAGTTCCATGTCGCGCAGGGTCAGCTCACCTCCGTCGCGGACGGTGAAGAAGCGGAACGCGGCGGCCTGGGCGTCGCGGGCGATGGTGGCCCCCGCGCCGTCGATGACGATGGGCTGGTAGATCACCGGCAGTCCGGCGGTGTCGTCGGCCGGGTTGTGCGGCGGCGCGTCGGCGTCACCGGGGGTCTCCGCGGCGTCGGCCGCCTCCCGCGCGTCCCGGATCCCACCGTCGTACTGGTCGGTCTCGTGGAACGCCTCGGTAAGCACGTACCGGCACTTGGGGGCGAGACGCAGCTCGGCGCCGCCCTCGGCGTTCGCCGCGACAAGCGCCGCGATCAGCTTCGCCGAGTCGCAGGGCACCGACACCACGCCCCGCTTGCCGGTCCCCGGGGTGTTCGGCCGGCCACGCTCGGCGTCGTCGCCGTCGCGCTGCGGCCCTCCTCGCCGGTCGTCGTCCCGGGCCGCGGCGCCGAGCCGGCCCAGCCCCGGAAGGGACAGGTCACGGTCGGCCGCGGCGGCGGCGACGCCGGCCACGCCGGCCGCCCCCACGACCAGGCTCCCGGCCAGGAGACCGCCGGCTAGGACCCATCGGGGCCGCCGTCTGGGTCGGGCCGCGCGGTCCCCTCTTCGGTACGTGGACATCAAAGGTGCCTGCCTTCCTGCCTGCGTGACGTGACCGCGCGCCGATCCGGGCGCGGGGGGCTCGACGTGCCGTCGACCACCAAAGGTCACGATAGGTCCGCAATCCGGACAGGAAGGTGTGAACGTGAATAGTGCTGTGATTCATCTTTAACCGCCCAGACGGGACGTCCGCCGTTCACCCGCCGACGTGGATGCCGGGCCGGCGCAGCGGGTCCGGTTCGGTACGACGCAGGATCTCCCGCACCACGGGCGGGGTGTCCCCCCGACCGAGGATGAGGTAGCGCAGCAGGTGCGCGATGGGGCTCCCCTCGGACCACTCGAAGTGCGCGTGCGGCCGGACCCCTGTGGCGTCGCGCAGGGCCAGCAGGATCGCCGCTATCGCGTTGGGCGCCGCCGGGCTGCTCGCCCGCAGCACCCGGAAACCGCCCACCTCGACCCCGTGCACCCGCAGCACCTGGCTGAACTCCGACGGGTCGACCACGTCGATCTCCAGGAACAGCACGTCGGCCGCGCCGGGCACCGGGTTCATCCCCCGCTGCGCCCGCTCCTTGACGGTGTACTCCTTCACCGAGCCGCCCTGCCGCTTGTTCGCGATCAGGTGCAGCTGCCCGTCGTGTGCCAGCGACTCGGTGATGAACCGGCGGGCCCGCTCGTCGAACTCGATGCGCTCGGCGCGCAGCTCGGTGGTCCGGGTGACCCGGGACACCAGCGAGACCGCGATGATGCCGAGGATGAACAGCACCGAGATCGTGATGCCGTCCGGTTGCTCGATGACGTTCTCCAGCAGCGCGTACAGCAGCACGAGGGTCAGCACCGTGAAACCGATCGCGGAGACGCGCTGGCCGTGGCGGGCCGCGGAGATGGTCACCGCCACCGCGCCGGAGACCATCATCGCCAGGATCCCTGTCGCGTACGCCCCGGCCTGGGCGTTGACGTCGGCGCGGAAGGCGATCGTGATGGCGACGCTGACCAGGGTGTAGACGATCACCACCGGGCGCACGGCACGGGCCCACTCCGGCGCCATCCCGTACGACGGCAGGTAGCGCGGCACGATGTTGATCAGGCCGGCCATCGCCGAGGCGCCGGCGAACCAGAGGATGAGCACACTGCTCAGGTCGTACACCGTGCCGAACGCCTCGCCCAGGTAGGTGTGCGCCAGGAAGGCCAACGCCCGGCCGTTCGCCGCACCGCCCGGCTGGAACTCCTCGGCCGGGATGAGCGCCGTCGTCACGAACGTGGTCGAGATCAGGTACACCGACATGATCAGCGCGGCGGTGGTGAGCAGCCGGCGGGTGTTGCGGATCCGGGCCGCCAGCCGGGCCGCCCTGTCCGGCCCGTCGGCCGACACCAGCGGCATCATGCTGACACCTGTCTCGAACCCGGACAGCCCCAGCACCAGCAGCGGGAACGCCAGCACGGCGGTGAGCAGCACGTGGCCCGGCCCCGCGCCGCCGGTGGTCAGCGCGGCGGTCCAGTCCGACACGATCCGCGGGTCGGCCACGATCCGGGCCAGCGCGTCCACCACGATCACCGCGTTGAGCAGCAGGAAGACGGCGACAAGCGGGATGGCCACCACCACGGCCTCGCGGAAGCCGAGCAGGAACACCCCGCCCAGGACGAGCAGCAGCGCCACGGTGACCACGACCGGGACGGCGGGACCGTGCAGGGCGTCGGGCAGGTACGGGTTCTCCAGCAGGTGCACCGTGGCGTCGGCCGAGGAGAGGGTGATCGTGATGATCCAGGAGGTGGCGACGAACCCGAGCAGGACGAGCACGAAGACCTTGCCCCGCCAGAACGGCAGCAGCCGCTCCAGCATCGCCACCGATCCCTGCCCGTGCGGGCTCTCCTGGGCCACTCGCCGGTACATCGGCAGCATGCCGAACAGGGTGAGCGCGACGATCAACAGGGTCGCCAGCGGGGACAGCGCCCCGGCCGCGACAGCCGCGATCCCCGGCAGGTACGACAGGGTGGAGAAGTAGTCCACGCCGGTCAGGCACATGACCTGCCACCAGGCGTGCCTGCGGTTCTGCCCCTCCTCCGCCTCCGGGCCGGGCGGCTGCACCCGGTGCTGGAAGAGCCAACGGCGCAGCGGGCTGGCCGGCGGCCCGGAACGGGCCGGGCTGGCCACCCGTTCGGGCACCACGACGCCCGGTCGACCACCCCGGTGCGGGCGGGCCGGGTCGCGGGCCGCCCGCAGCGCCGGGTCCGGTCCCGTCGGCGCGTGGCGGCGTCCGTTCCAGCGTCGTGGTCTCGCCCGGTGTTCGTCAGACATCGCCCGTCCCACCCTCGCAGGTTCTGATCCGACGGTAGGCGGTGGCCCCGGGCCCGACCGGCCGAACCGGGCAGGCGGACGACCAGCTCAGGACGGGTCCGGGCCGGCGAGCAGCCGGGCCAGGGCGGGCGGATCGGTGATCGTCAGCGTGGCCGCCGGATGGCGGAGCCACCCGGCGGGCACCAGCGCCGGCACCGGCACGCCGAAGCGTAGGCACGCCCCACCGGCCGTGCTGCTGCCGAAGCTCACACCCCTGTCGACCATCGACACGTGCGGTCCGATCGCCCGCCACCAGCGGTAGGGCCCGCTCACCTCGACCCCCGTCACGTTGGCCCGGTCGGTGCGCAGCCGCCAGGGGCCGTACCTGATGAGCAGCTCCCGGTCGGTGACGACGACCCAGGCGGTCGACGGGCGGACGCCCAGCACCGCCAACAGCGGCCGGAAGACCGGGTCGAAGCGGAACGGGAACCGCGTCTCGGGGCCGCTCACGCCGCACCGGGGCGGGCGGCGGGTCGCGGCACCGGGCCACCCGGCCGCAGGGGGCCGGGCCGCGCGGGCCGGGGTCGGGCGGCGGGCCGCCGCCGGGCCAGGACGGTCATGGCGCGGGCGTACCCGTTACGGGCCGGCCGACACCCCCCATTCGGGCGGCCCGTCGGCGTACCCCCCGGACCGCCGCCGGCCGGCTCCCCCCCGGGGCGGCCCCCGGCGGCCGAACGGGGCCCCACAAGGGGAGATCGTGGTGTTGGGGAAAGTTGTGGGGGGTGGGGGGTTGTTGTTGGGTGTGGG
>NZ_JBVJGN010000018.1:0-93644 GCF_055587305.1 Micromonospora sp. NPDC047521
TTCAACCACACCCTCACCCGCACCGCCCTGCGCGCCACCGAAGCCGGCACGTACGACGTCATCCACGCCCACGACTGGCTCGTCGCCCACACCGCCGTCACCCTCGCCGAGCACCTCGACCTGCCACTGGTCACCACCATCCACGCCACCGAGGCCGGCCGGCACCAGGGCTGGCTGCCCGAGGAGATGAACCGCACCATCCACGGCGTCGAACACTGGCTCAGCGGCTCGTCCACCCGCGTGATCACCTGCTCGGGGTACATGCGCGACCAGGTCACCACCCTGTTCGACCTGCCGGCCGCGCTTGTCGACGTGGTGCCCAACGGTGTCGACGACCGCGCCTGGCGGGCACGTCCGCGCGCGGTCGCCTCGGCCCGCGCCCGGTTCGCCGGCAGCGGCCCGCTGGTGGGGTACGCCGGGCGGCTGGTCTACGAGAAGGGCGTCCAGCACCTCGTGCACGCGGTGCCCCGGCTGCGCGAGGAGCACCCCGGGCTGCGGGTGGTGATCGCGGGCGACGGCCCTTACCGCGCCGAACTGGAGGCGCAGGCCCGCCGCCTGGCGCTCAGCTCGACGGTCCGCTTCACCGGTTTCCTCGACGCCACCCAACTGCCCGCCGTGCTCGGCGCCACCGACGCGACTGTGGTGCCCAGCCTCTACGAGCCGTTCGGCATGGTGGCGCTGGAGGCGGCGGCGGCCGGCGCGCCCCTCGCCGTGGCCCGCACGGGCGGCCTCGCCGAGATCGTCGAGCCCGGCGTGACGGGTGTGACGTTCCCGCACAGCGACCCGGACGCGCTCGCCGGTGCGGTCGGTCAGCTCCTCGGCGACGAGATCTTCGCCCGTCGGGTGGCCCGCCGGGCGCGCACCATGGTCGGCGAACGGTACGGCTGGGCCACGATCGCGGCGCGCACCGCCGCCAGCTACGCCGGCGCCCGCCGGGAGCACGGCCCTCTCCAGGCCCGGCGTGCCGCCGCCCGGCTGGCCGGCGGACGTACCCGGATCGCCATTCCGGAGGGCAATCTGCTCGCCGCCGTCGACCACGCCGCCTGCTGAGGTTACGTCAGATGACCTATAGGTGACTTCCGATCCGCTGGTTAGGGTGTAGCCCGGACAGCGGCTGAGGAGGAGCGTGCGCAGGTGCTGATCGCTGGTCGGTACCGGCTGCTCGACCTGGTCGGTCGCGGGGGCATGGGTCGGGTGTGGCGGGCCCGCGACGAGATGCTGCACCGCGAGGTCGCGGTCAAGGAGGTCGTGCCGCCGAGCTGGCTGGCCGACCACGAGCGGGCGGAGCTGCGCTCGCGCACCCTGCGGGAGGCGCGGGCGGCGGCCCGGCTCGTTCACCCCGCCGTGGTGCGGCTGTACGACGTCGTGCCGGTCGAGGACAGCCCCTGGATCGTGATGGAGTACGTCCCGTCGCGCACCCTGCAGGACGTCCTGGACGTCGAGGGTCCGCTGGAGCCGGCCCCGGCGGCCCAGATCGGCCTGGCGCTGCTCGGCGCGCTGCACGCCGCGCACACGGCCGGGGTGCTGCACCGCGACATCAAGCCGCAGAACGTGCTCATGGCGCACGACGGGCGGGTGATGCTCACCGACTTCGGGCTGGCCACCTTCGACGGCGGGGACGGCGCGATGACCCGCCCCGGGATGGTGCTCGGCTCCCCGCAGTACGTCGCCCCGGAGCGGGCCGCCGAGGGGGTGTCCACGGTGGCCGCCGACCTGTGGTCGCTCGGGGCCACCCTGCACGCGGCAGTCGAGGGCCGCTCCCCGTACGCCCGCAGCACCGCGATGGCCACCCTGAGCGCGCTTGCCGCCGGACCGCCGGACCCGGCCCCGCACGCCGGGCCGCTCGCACCGGTGCTCGCCGGCCTGTTGAGCCGCGACCCGCGTGAGCGTCTCGACCACGAAGCGGCCCGCCGGCTGCTCATGAGCGCGGCGGGCGGCCACACCGATGCGCCTGTGGCGTCCGACGGGCCCGACCCGCGGGCGGCGTCCGCCCTCGACGAGCCGGCGTCCGACGGCCGGCCCGCCGATGCCGACGAGCCGGCCGCCGACCAGGAGGCCACCATCCCGCTGTCCGAGCCCGACGGGTCCGGCACCGACCCGGCAGACCCCGTCTCCCCCGCCGCTCCGGCTCGTCGGCGCGGCGCGCTGATCGCGGTGGCGCTGTTGGTGGCCGCCGCCGCCGGCGTGGGCACGGCGTTGGCCGTCACCGCTGACGAGCCCCGCGACAACGCCGGCCAACCCGCGGCGTCGCCGTCGAGTCGTCCCCCGGACGGGCCGGGCGGCCCGGGTCGCGGCCCCGACCGGCCCGACCCGCCGCCGGTGGGGCGGGGGGACGTGCCCCCGCCACCGTTCGAATGTGTCCGACCGCACGTGACAGGCGCGCCGGTGCTGGCCGGCGCGCCGCTGCCCGGCGAACGGCTCCGGCCGCCACCCGGCTGGGTCTGGCACGCCGACACCGCAGGCTTCCGGGTCTCCGTACCGGCGACCTGGTACTACTCCCGCGACGGCGCGGTCGCCTGCTTCCAGGACCCGGCGACCGGCCGGGCCTTCAGCGTCGCCGCGGGCGACGGCACCGATCCGCTGGTCCGGCTGCGTGCGACACGCGACGCGGCGGCCGGGGCCGGGGCGTTGCCGGGGTACGACGAGATCCGGCTCGCCGTGATCGACGGCGGGGCGGAGTGGGAGTGCCGCTGGTCGGCGCCGTACGGCGCGTGGCTGCACGCCCGGCAACAGGCCGTCACGGCCGGCCGTTGGACGCTGGGTTGGATCACCGACGACAGGGACTGGATCGGGGCCGGCAGAGACTGGACGACAGTCCGAAACAGTTTCCGACCACCCCCCTGACCTGCACCGTATGGTCATGATCCCGACCACCGTCCGGCGTGGACCGAGACCGGTCAGCGGATGAGAAAACCCGCTTTGGTGGTTATCGTGTAACTCGGGGTGACCGAGGGGGAGCGAACCGTGCAGCAGTTGCTGATCGCGGGTCGGTACCGGCTGCTCGACCTGGTCGGCACCGGCGGAATGGGTCGGGTGTGGCTGGCTCGCGACGAGATGCTGCACCGCGACGTCGCGGTGAAGGAGGTCGTGCCGCCGTCCTGGCTGGCCGAGGCCGAGCGTGAGCAGGTGCGGCTGCGGACGCTGCGCGAGGCGCGTACCGCCGCCCGGCTCAACCACCCGAACGTGGTCCGGATCTACGACGTCGTGCACGACCGGGAGAGCCCCTGGATCGTGATGGAGTACGTGCCGTCCCGCTCGGTGCAGCAGATCCTCGGCGTCGAGGGGCCCCTGAGTCCGCAACGTACCGCCCGGATCGGGTTGGCGGTGCTCGCCGCCCTGCGGGCCGCGCACGCCGCCGGGGTGCTGCACCGCGACGTGAAGCCGCACAACGTGCTGGTGGCCGACGACGGGCGGGTGGTGCTCACCGACTTCGGGCTGGCCACCTTCGACGGTGGTGACGGGTCGATGACCGGTCCGGGAACTGTGCTCGGCTCACCGCAGTTCGTCGCCCCGGAGCGGGCCCGCGAAGGGGTGTCGGATCCGCGTACCGACCTGTGGTCGCTGGGCGCGACGCTGTACGCGACAGTGGAGGGGCAGTCGCCGTACGCCCGGTCGAGCGCGATGGCCACGCTCAGCGCGCTGGCCACCGAACCACCGGATCCGATGCGTCGGGCCGGGCCGCTGCGACCGGTCCTGACCGGTCTGTTGCAGCGTGATCCCTGGCGGCGGTTGACCGCCGCCGAGGCGGAGCCGTTGCTGCGCCGGGCAGCGGCCGACCCTGACGAGCCCGCCGCCGGGACGGCCCCCTCCTCGGCGGTGGCGGCGGTGCGCAGCGCGAGCCGGAACCTGGCCCAGACCCCCCTCGGCCCGCTCGGCGGTCCCGCGCCGCCGACCGCCCGGCCGGCCCCCCGGCCCGCCGGCCGGCGTCGACTGCTCATCGGCCTGGCGGGCGCGGCAAGCGCGCTGGCCATCGCCTGTGGCGTCACGGTGGTGCTGGCGACCCGGGACACCGAGCGGACACCGCCGTCCGGCTCCGGGGGCGGCGCGGCCACCGCCCGGCCGGCCGCGTTCGCCTGCTCGACGCCTCCTCCCCCGACGGCGACTCCTGTGGTGTCGTCGTCGCCGGCCGCCGACGGGCGGTACGGGCTGCGTGAGGGCTGGACCTGGCATGACGACCCGACCGGGTTCCGGATCGCCGCGCCGGTGGGCTGGGCGCGCTGGAACGAGGGTGCGGCGACCTGCTTCCGCGAGGCCGACGGGGCCCGGGTGCTCAGCGTCGAGGCGGGGCCGCCGCGGGACGACCCGCTGGCGTACTGGAAGGCCGAGGAGGCTCGGCTCACCCGTGGCGACGCGTTGCCGGGCTACCGCATGGTGGACATCTCGGCGATGGACATCTTCGAGGGCGGGGCCGTGTGGGAGTGCGGCTGGGAGAACGCGGTGGGCGAGCAGGTGCACAGTTTTCGCCTGCTGGCCAACACGTCGGCCGGTCGTTCCTACACCGTCTCGTGGTTGACAAAAGAGTTCGACTGGCAGGTCAACGCGGCATACTTGCCGATGATCCGGCAGAGCTTCACCCCCGCTCTCTGACACAGTCCTCTGTGGATCGTCCGGGTGATGCCCCTGCGGCGCCGGCGCTGACTACAGTGGCGTAGTTTTGGGCGCTCAAGATCCCTGGGGAGGGTGAGCCGAGATGATGGGACCGTCGCACGCGCTGTCCGGCGCGGCGGTGTGGCTGGCCGGGTCCTGGGCGCTGGACCAGTTCGCCGACTACCACCAGTCACCGCTCGCGTTGGCGGTGGGCACCGCGGTCTGCGCGGGTGGCGCCCTCTTTCCCGACCTCGACATGTCGGGCAAGGTGACAAGGAACCAGGGCGGGGCCACCGTGGCCCGTACCTTCGGGGTCTTCTCGCTCTTCGCTGCCGAGGTGATGGAGAAGATCTCCCTCGGGGTCTACTACGCCACGAAACTCAGCAAGGATCCACGCCGCAACAACGGGCACCGGACGCTCACCCACACGCTCCCGTTCACGGTCCTCGTCGGGTGGGGCACCACCGCGCTGTGCGCCGCGTACGGCAAGTGGGCGGTGATCACCATCCTGTTCTTCATGTTCGGCCTGGCCCTGCGCGGGTTGTTCGACGAGTGGGCCGAGCGGGCCGGCTGGGTGATCATCACTCTCGCGTCGGCGGGGGCGGCCTGGTTCACCTTCGCGAACCTCCCGGGCGGGCGCGGCTATCCCCTGATCGGCACGGCCCTGGGGGTGGGCTGCTTCGTGCACATCCTCGGCGACATGATCACCCGAGCGGGCGTGCCGATCCTGTGGCCCATCCCGATCAAGCGGCGCATGTGGACGATGATCGGCCTGCCGAACAGCATCGCCCTGCGTACCGGCAGCAAGGCCGAGGTTGTCGTGCTGCGTGCCGTGCTGACCGTCGTGGCGGTGCTCGCCACCACCGGCCTGATCGCGCCCTCGGTGCTGCAACGGTTCAACATCGAGATATGACCGGACCGGCGGAGCAGTCCCCGCCCGAGGCCGACCGGCAGGTGCCTGACATCTGGCGGACGCTGGGGCTGCCGGGGCTCGCCGACGTGCACGTGCACTTCCTGCCGCCGCGCCTGCTGCGCCGGGTGTGGGCGTACTTCGACGCGGCCGGTCCCCTGGTCGGCACCGAGTGGCCGATCCGCTACCGGTGGAGCGACACCGAGCGGGTCGCGCACCTGCGCCGGCTCGGCGTGCGGGCGTTCAGCGCCCTGGCGTACGCGCACCGGCCGGGCATGGCGGCGGACCTCAACCGATGGACGCTGGAGTTCGCCCGGGACACCACGGGCTGCCTGGCCTCGGCCACGTTCTTCCCCGAGCCGGACGCCGTCGGGTACGTCGGGGCGGCCCTCGCCGACGGCGCCCGACTGTTCAAGGTGCACCTTCAGGTGGGTGGGTTCGCGCCGACGGATCCGCTGTTGGATCCGGTCTGGGGGTTGCTTGCCGACGCGGCGGTGCCGGTGGTGGTGCACGCCGGGCACGCCCCGGTGGGGACCACGCACACCGGGCCGGACCCGTTCGCCGCCCTGCTCGCCCGTCACCCCCGACTGAGCGCCGTGGTGGCCCACCTCGGGGCCCCCGACTACCGGGCGTTCCTCGACCTGGCGGAGGCGTACGAGCGGGTCCGGTTGGACACGACTATGGCGTTCACCCCGTTCTTCGACCGGTTCGTTCCGTTCCCCGCCGACGAGCTGCCCCGGCTACGCGAGCTGGGTCTGGCCGGCAAGGTGCTGCTGGGCAGCGACTTCCCCAACATCCCCTACCCGTACGCCGACCAGCTGACCGGACTGGTCCGGCTCGACCTCGGCGACGACTGGCTGCGGGCGGTCTGCTGGGACAGCGCCGTGGACCTGTTCGACCTGCGCTGACGACGCGTCACCAGGCCGCGCCCCCGGGATCGCGCCCCGACCCTGCCCGGGACGCCGGGTGCGAGCGCTACGACTTCTTTTCGACATCGGCTATTGACGTCCCCGTAACGGGTGGCCTAGCGTCCTGTCGAACCGCTTCGTCGAAACGCTTCGACGCAGATTCGGGAGCGGTCCCACGCCTGGCCGGAGGAGGTGCGCGTGGCCACCATGCACGACGTCGCCCGCCTCGCCCGGGTCTCGGTCAGCACCGTGTCGTACGTGCTCACCGGCGCCCGCCCGATCTCCCAGGCCACCCGGGACAAGGTGCTCGCCGCCATGGAGGAGCTGCACTACCAGCCCAACGCGATGGCCCGCGGCCTGGCCAGCCGGCGCAGCCGGATCCTGGGCCTGCTGATGCCGATGGACGAGCGTGGCCTGGGCGCCACCGAGACGGCCTTCGTCACCGGCGCCGCCGCCGCGGCCAGCGCCGCCGGCTACCACCTGGTGCTCTCCCCGGTCGGCGGCGGTGACCTCGACGACCTGCGCCGGCTCGCCACCCAGCGGATGCTCGACGGTGTCGTGCTGATGGAGGTGCAGCTCGCCGACGAGCGGGTCACCGTGCTCCAGGAGGCGGACGTGCCGCTGGTCCTGATCGGGCGCACCGGCGACACCAGCGGGCTCTCCTACGTCGACATCGACTTCGAGCAGACCGTGCGGGAGGCCGTCGGGCACCTGGTCGGCCTGGGGCATCGACGGATCGTCTACGTCAACCACTCCGCCGCCACGCTGGCCACCGGCTACGGCCCCGCGCTGCGTACCCGGGACGCCTTCGTCTCGGCGATGACCGACCACGGCCTGGAGCCGGTGATGATCGCCGCCGAGGACAGCGCCGCGGGCGGGCGGGCCGCCCTCGCCGCCGCGTTCGCGCAGGCGCCGGAGCTGACCGCGGTGCTGGCCATGAACGAGACCGCGATCTTCGGCATCCTCGGCGAGCTGACCGGGCGCGGGCTGTCGGTGCCCGACGACGTCTCGGTCGTCTCGATGGTCACCTCACCGCAGGTCGCCGAACTGGCCACCCCGGCGCTGACCGCTATGACGTCCCCCGGGTCGGCGCTGGGCCGGATCGCGATCGAGGCGCTGCTGCGCCACCTGGACGGTCCCGGCGGCGCGCGCCACCAGCAACTGCTGCCGTGCGCGCTGGAGATCCGGGGCTCGACCGCCGTACCACGGACCCGCCAGCTCATGGGGGCCGACAAGTGAAAACAGCCCGCCGCCGCGCTGCAACGCGACGACGGGCCTCATCGAGGTACCGCTAGATACTCAACGAGGAGGATAGCAATGCAGCGATTCCGCCGGATCGTCGCCGCGATCGCCCTGGCGGCGACCGCGACGACCGCCGTGGCCGCGTGCGGCGGTGGTGACAGCGAGGACGACAGCGGGGCCAAGACCCTCAAGCTCTGGCACTACGAGAGCGAGAACAGCGCCATGGGGGTCGGCTGGAACCGGGCCATCGAGATCTTCAAGGCGGAGCACCCGGGCGTCGAGGTGCGCTTCGAGCGCAAGGCGTTCGAGCAGATCCAGCAGAACGCCGGCATGATCATCAACTCGTCCGAGGGCCCGGACATCATGGAGTACAACAAGGGCAACGCGACGGCCGGCCTGCTGTCCTCCCAGGGCCTGCTCACCGATTTGAGCGCCGAGGCCGACAAGCGCGGCTGGGCCGACAAGCTCAGCCCCAGCCTGCAGACCACCGCCAGGTACAGCGACAAGGGCGTGATGGGTTCGGGCAACTGGTTCGGCGTGCCCAACTACGGCGAGTACGTCACTGTCTACTACAACAAGGACCTGTTCGAGCGCAACGGGGTCAAGGTGCCGACAAGCATGGCCGAGATGACCGCCGCGATGGACACGTTCGTCGGCAAGGGCGTCACCCCGCTGGGGATGGCCGGCGCCGAGTACCCGGCCGGGCAGCTCTTCTACCAGTTGGCCCTGTCCAAGGCCGACAGGCAGTTCGTCGACAACTACCAGCTCTACAAGAACCCTGTCGACTTCAAGGCCGACCCGCTCAAGTACGGCGCGGACACCTTCGCCGACTGGGTGCGCAAGGGCTACGTCGCCAAGGACTCGGCGAGCCTCAAGGCCGAGGACATGGGCACGGCCTTCATCGCCGGCAAGACGCCGATGATCGTCTCGGGCAGCTGGTGGTACGGCCGGTTCAAGACCGAGATGAAGGCCAACTGGGACACGTTCCTCTTCCCGGGCAACACCCTGCACGCCGGCTCGTCGGGCAACCTCTGGGTGGTCCCGGCGAACAGCAAGGCCAAGAGCCTGGCGTACGACTTCATCGACATCACCCTGCGTCCGGAGATCCAGGATCTGATCGGCAACAACGGTGGTGTCCCGGTCGCCGGTGACCCCGCGAAGATCAGCGACGCGAAGGACCGCAAGCTGATCGAGGACTTCAACACGGTAAGCAAGCAGGACGGTCTGGCCTTCTACCCGGACTGGCCGGTGCCCGGCTACTACGACGTGTTGGTCGGCGGTTTCCAGGGTCTGATCAACGGGTCCAAGACCCCGGACCAGGTGCTCGACACGATCGCCAAGCCGTACGCCGATGGCGTCAAGGAGATCACCGGCAAGTGACACGGCGAGCGGCGGGCGCGACAGGTACGACCGGCGCGCCCGCCCGCCCCGCCGGGAAGGATCTTCCATGGCAGTCTCCGAGACCGTCGCCGCCACACCCGCGGCGGCGACTTCCACCCCGCCCCCGCCCCGCCGCCGACCTCGCGGCCGCAACGCGGCGTACTGGCTCTATCTGCTCCCCGGAGCGGTGCTGTTCATCCTGGTCATCGGCGCGCCGCTGGTCGGCACCGGCTACCTGTCGCTGACCAAGTGGTCGGGGATCGGCGACCCGACGTTCGTGGGCCTGGACAACTACCGGCAACTCCTGCACGACGACGTGTTCTGGGCGTCGTTCCGCAACACCGTCGCGATGATCATCGCGATGGTCGTGGTCCCCACGGCGCTCGGGCTGCTGCTCGCCGCGGTGCTCTTCGACGTCATCGGCCGCCGCTTCAAGCCCCGCACGGCCGCCGCGCTGCGGGCCGCGTTCTACCTCCCGCAGGTGCTGCCCGTCGTGGTGGCCGGCATCGTCTGGGGCTGGATCCTGCGCCCCGACGGCGCGTTCAACAGCCTGCTCGACGCGGTCGGCCTGGGCGCGCTGCGTCACGACTGGCTCGGCGACCCGGGCACCGCGCTGCCGGCGGTGATGGCCGTGATGATCTGGGTGCAGATCGGCTACCCCGTTGTCGTCTTCATGGCGGCGCTGCAACGGGTCGACCCCGAGCTGTACGAGGCGGCCGAGGTCGACGGCGCGAACTGGCTGCACCGGTTCCGGGCCATCACCCTGCCGCAGATCCGGCCGGAGACCTTCGTGGTGGCCCTGACCTGCACCATCGCCGCGCTGAAGGTGTTCGGGCCGATCTTCGCCCTGACCCGGGGCGGCCCGGAGAACGCCACGAACGTGCCGTCGTACTTCGCCTACTACACATTCTTCAAGAAGCTCCAGGTCGGCTACGGTTCCGCGATCTCCACGGTGCTCACGGTGATCATCGTGCTGGTGGCAGTGCTCTTCATCTGGATGCAGGCCCGCAGCGAGCGCCGCGACCGGGGGTTCTGAGATGGCTGTCATGATCACCGAAACGCCCGCGCCGGCCGGCCGGCCGGTCCGCGACCGGCACCACCGCGGCGCGAGCCGCTGGGTGGTGCTCGCCCTGGTCACCGTCGGCGCGCTCGTCATGCTCGTGCCGTTCGCGTTCATGCTGCTCAACGCGTTCAAGTCACCCGGCGACTACTCCTCGGGCGGGCCACTGAGCTGGCCTGACGAGTTCTACACCAAGGGTCTGCGCACGTACTGGACCACGGTGAACTTCCCGCTCAAGCTCTGGAACTCCACGCTCATCGCCGGTTCCGTGGCGGTCCTCGGCGTGGCCGTCTCCCTGCTCAACGCGTACGCGCTGGGCATCGGGCGGGTCCGTGGACGGCTCTGGATCGTCGGGCTGTTCCTGCTGGCCAACATGCTGCCGCAGGAGGCGCTGATCTACCCGCTGTACTACGTGGCGAAGGAGATCGGCCTCTACAACACCCAACTCTCGGTGATCATCATCTTCACCGTGATCCAGAGCGCGTTCGGCACGTACCTGCTGGCCTCGGTCATGGGGACGTTCCCGCGCTCGCTGCTGGAGGCCGCCGCGCTCGACGGCGCCGGCAAGTGGACCGTGCTGTGGCGGGTGGTCTTCCCCAACCTGCGACCCACCCTCGCCGTGCTGCTCATCTTCTTCTTCATCTGGACCTGGAACGAGTTCCTCATCCCGCTGGTCATGCTCATCGACAACCAGACGCAGACCATCCCGGTCGCGCTCGCGTCGTTGCAGGGTGACCGCCTGATGGACGCTCCGACCACGAACGCCGGCGCGCTGATCAGCCTGGTGCCGGCCATCCTCTTCT
Organism: Micromonospora sp. NPDC047521; assembly: GCF_055587305.1. Lineage (NCBI taxonomy): Bacteria > Bacillati > Actinomycetota > Actinomycetes > Micromonosporales > Micromonosporaceae > Micromonospora > Micromonospora sp. NPDC047521. Next base: position 10,891 of record NZ_JBVJGN010000018.1, read on the forward strand.
TCCTCATCTTCCAGCGCACCCTCGCGCGCGGCATCACGGCAGGAGCCGAGAAGTGAAGTTCACCGACGGGTACTGGCAACTGCGCCCCGGTGTCAGTGTCCTGCGACCCGGCACCGTCGAGTCGGTCCAGCCGGACGACCGCGGATTCACCGTCTTCGCGCCGGCCGGTCGGATCACCGGACGCGGCGACACCCTCAACCGGCCCGTCGTCACCGTCCGGTTCTTCACCCCCGCCCCCGGCGTCGTCGGGGTCACCATCGCCCACCACACCGGCGGGCTGCCCCGCGAGCCGCACTTCGGGTTGACCACCGACGACGCGCACCCGGTCACCGTTGACGTCACGGGCCTCAGCGCGTCACTGACCACAGGTGACCTCACCGCACGCGTCGCGCTCATCGACGGCTGGCGGGTCGAGTTCCTGCACGGCGACCGGCTCATCACCGCGTCCACCGGGCGCAGCATCGGCGTCGTCACCGACGCCGAGGGCCGCCGGCACGTCCACGAGCGGCTCGCGCTGGGCGTCGGCGAGACGGTGTACGGGCTGGGCGAACGCTTCGGCCCGTTCGTCAAGAACGGTCAGACAGTCGACATCTGGAACGCCGACGGCGGCACGGCAAGCGAGCAGGCGTACAAGAACGTGCCGTTCTACCTCAGCAGCGCCGGCTACGGGGTGTTCGTCGACCACCCGGAGCACGTGTCGTTCGAGGTCGGCTCGGAGGTCGTCGCCCAGACCCAGTTCAGCGTCGAGGGGCAGACCCTCACCTACTACGTCATCGACGGGCCCACCCCGAAGGAGGTGCTGCGCCGCTACACGGCGCTGACCGGCCGCCCCGCCCGGGTGCCCGCCTGGTCGTACGGGCTGTGGCTGTCCACGTCGTTCACCACCTCGTACGACGAGAAGACGGTTACCGAGTTCGTCGACGGGATGGCCGAGCGGGGGCTGCCGCTGTCGGTGTTCCACTTCGACTGCTTCTGGATGCGCCAGTTCCACTGGGTCGACTTCGTCTGGGACCCGGCGACCTTCCCCGACCCGGAGGGGATGCTGCGCCGGCTGCACGAGCGCGACCTGAAGGTGTGCGTCTGGATCAACCCGTACATCGCGCAGCGCTCCTACCTGTTCGAGGAGGGCCGCGAGGCCGGCTACCTGGTCCGCAACCCGGACGGCTCGGTCTGGCAGTGGGACAAGTGGCAGGCCGGCATGGCGCTCGTCGACTTCACCAACCCGGACGCCGTGCGCTGGTTCACCGGCAAGCTCAAGGCGCTGCTGGACATGGGCGTCGACTGCTTCAAGACCGACTTCGGCGAGCGGATCCCGACCGACGTGGTCTGGCACGACGGCTCGGACCCGCAGCGGATGCACAACTACTACTCGTACCTCTACAACAAGGCGGTCTTCGAGCTGCTGGAGTCCGAGCGTGGGAAGGGCGAGGCGGTGCTGTTCGCCCGCTCGGCCACCGCCGGCGGGCAGCAGTTCCCGGTGCACTGGGGCGGCGACTGCGAGTCGACGTTCGTCGCGATGGCCGAGTCGCTGCGCGGCGGGCTGTCCCTGGCGGCGTCCGGTTTCGGCTACTGGAGCCACGACATCGGCGGTTTCGAGGGCACCCCCGACCCGGCCGTGTTCAAGCGGTGGGTCGCGTTCGGGCTGCTCTCCTCGCACTCCCGGCTGCACGGCTCCGGCTCGTACCGGGTGCCGTGGGAGTTCGACGACGAGGCCGTGGACGTGCTGCGGCAGTTCACGCACCTCAAGCTCAGCCTGATGCCGTACCTCGCGGCCGCCGCCCAGGAGGCGCACCGTGACGGTACGCCGATGATGCGCCCGATGATCGTGGAGTTCCCGGACGACCCGGCCACCGCGTACCTGGACCGGCAGTACATGCTCGGCTCCGACGTGCTGGTCGCGCCGGTGCTCAGCGCCGACGGGGAGGTCACCTACTACGTGCCCGCCGGCACGTGGACGCACCTGCTCACCGGCGCGCAGGTCACCGGGCCGGCGTGGGTGACCGAGAAGCACGGGTACGACAGCCTGCCGGTGCTCGCCCGCCCCGGCGCGGTCATCCCGTTCGGCTCCCGCACCGACCGACCGGACTACGAGTGGGCGGACGACGTGCGGCTGCGGCTCTACGCACCGGCGCGAGGGCAGCGGACCCGGGTGCGGGTACCGTCTCCCGGGCACGGTCCGGGCGCCGAGTTCGAGGTGCGCTACGACGGTGTGGCGGCCAGCGCCGAACTGGTCACCGGCGCCTCGACGGGCTACATCTGCGAGATCCAGGGGACAGAACGATGACGCAACACCACTTCCCGGAGAGCTTCCTGTGGGGGTCGGCGACCGCCGCGTACCAGATCGAGGGCGCCGCGACCGAGGACGGCCGTGGACCGTCCATCTGGGACACGTACAGCCACACACCCGGGCGGACGCTCAACGGTGACACCGGTGACGTGGCCGCCGACCACTACCACCTGTGGCAGCAGGACCTGGACCACATCGCCGAGCTGGGTCTGGGCGCGTACCGGTTCTCCGTCTCCTGGCCCCGGGTCCAGCCGGGCGGGTCGGGCCGGTTCAACCAGGCGGGCATCGACTTCTACTCCCGCCTCGTGGACGGGCTGCTGGAGCGGGGCGTCCGCCCGGTGGCCACCATGTACCACTGGGACCTGCCGCAGGAGCTGGAGAACGCCGGCGGCTGGGCGGTACGGGACACGGCGCTGCGCTTCCAGGAGTACGCGGCCGGCATCGTGGGCGCGCTGGGCGACCGCGTGCACACCTGGACCACGCTCAACGAGCCGTGGTGCTCCGCGTACCTGGGCTACGCCTCCGGCGTACACGCGCCGGGCCGGACCGAACCGGCGGCGGCGCTGGCCGCGGTGCACCACCTCAACCTCGCCCACGGCCTGGCCGGGCGCGTGGTGCGGGAGGTGGCGCCCGCCGCCGAGCTGTCGGCGACGCTGAACCTGCACGTCATCCGGCCGGCCTCGGACTCCGAGGCGGACCACGATGCGGTACGGCGGATCGACGCCCTGGCCAACCGGGCGTTCCTCGGCCCGATGCTGGACGGGGAGTACCCGGCCGACCTGCTCGCCGACACCGCGTCGGTCACCGACTGGTCGTTCGTCCGCGAGGGCGACGAGAAGCTGATCGCGGTGCCGCTTGACGTGCTCGGAGTGAACTACTACTCCAGCACCCTCGTCCGGGCCTGGGACGGGGTGTCGGCGCGTTCCGACGCGGACGGGCACGGCGCCTCCACCTCGACGCCCTGGGTCGCCGCCGAGCACGTCGACTTCCTGCCGCAGCCCGGCCCGTACACGGCCATGGGGTGGAACATCGACCCGCCGGCCCTGACCGAGCTGCTGCTGCGCCTGCACCGGGAGTACCCGAGCCAGCCGATGATGATCACCGAGAACGGCGCAGCCTTCGACGACGTGGTGTCGGCCGACGGCCGGATCCACGATGACCGGCGCATCGACTACCTGCGCCGGCACATCGGCGCGATGGCCGACGCCCGGGCGCAGGGCGCGGACGTCCGTGGCTACTTCGTCTGGTCGCTGCTGGACAACTTCGAGTGGGGCTACGGCTACGACCGCCGCTTCGGGATCATCCGCGTCGACTACGACACCCAGGTCCGCACCTGGAAGGACAGCGCCCACTGGTACCAGCACCTGGCCGCCACCGGCGAGCTGGACCAGCCGCAGGATTGACGATTTCTCCGCGCCGGCAAGCCTGACCGACGATGGTCCGCCAGGCTTCCGGCGCGGGAGCACCAAAGCGGCGATCGGTGGCAGCAGCAGGGCGGCACCCGGCGTGTCGAGTCGATCAGCTGCCAACGATCAAGGAAAGTCCAGCTCCAGGTCAACACTGGGGCAGACCGAGACCGCCTCGCTGGCTGGGCTGGATCCAGACTTCGGAGATGTAGCCGACACGGCCGTCCAGCTGGACGCCGTAGTACCGGGTCGAGGTGTACAGCTGCGGATTAGTGTCGTCGGCCGGGTCGGAGTCGTTGCCGTTGGTGGTGCGTGGGCCCTGGGTCTGACAGACGGCCGGCTTGTAGGTGTCGCCCGTACGCCGATCGGTTCCGCCGATGTTGCAGCCCTTCTTGCTGCACGACTTTTCCGGGTAGGTGGTCAGGTAGGCCGGTACCGGATCCTCGCCCATGCCGGAAGCACCTCTGGTGGCGAGGTTGTGGACGGTCAGGGCCACCTGGGCGGGAGCCGGGGGCGGCGAGGGTGCCTGGGGCGGCATCTGCCGCTTCGGAGTCTGGGTGGTCGGCAGCGGCCTCAACGGCGGCGCGGTCAGCGTCGGTAGCGGGGCGGCCGCCGTCGGCTTGACGGTCGGGGCTGGGTTGGCGTTGGGCAGGACGATCGGGGCGCAGCCGACGATCAGGCCGACCAGCGGATGAGCCAGACCCGCGGTGTTCAGATAATCCTGCAGGGTCCAGCCATTTTGGGCGTCGTCGATAACTACCGCCAAGCTGAGCGCATCATTGTCGAGCCGTGCGGTCAGGACACTGAAAGCGCAGGCGGCCGACTTGTCGCGAATTTCGGCGCCGCTGCAGGGGTTGGTCAAGCCGCCGTAGGAGCAGATGGTGCGGGACAGGTCCTTGCGGCCGACGCTGAAGGTGCCGTCGTGTTTGGACCCGGCTTTGCCGTTTTGATCGCGGCACTCCAGGTGCCACTTGATCGTAGTCTTGTCGGACTTCGCCGGGACCGTGGCCTTGAATTCGTAGCCGGTGAAGTAGGGCGGGCGGTAGATCGATCCGAATCGCGAATGCTGCAACTTGAACGGGAAGGGCAGGGTCTCGGAGACGCGGCCATCGGTCATCGTGAGCAGGGCCGGACTGCCGCCGAAGCCGTCCGAGAGACTCGTCGCCGACGAGCACGAGACAGAGCCTCTGACCATGACGGTCTGCGGATCCTTATTGCTCGGCGGGCTCCAGGGCCAGGTGACCGCGAATCCCGGGGTTGCCACCAGCAGCACGACAGCCAGGCCCACAACGGCCGAGGCAGCGCCGATCAACAGGCTCGGTCGGTGCATTGCCACGTCGCCTCCCGATTGGACGGACTGGACGCCATGGTGGCAGTTCGGGCGAGCAGGTGCCGAGGCATTCCCAGAGAGCATCGCCGTCGGCTTGACGACAGTGCCGCCTACGGTTGAGGGCCCAGGCCATGATCAGCGGGTGGCTAATGGGCAGGATTGCACACCCTGACCGGGTTGGCAGCGGCTAGACGCCCACGCGCTGCGGCGGGACGGTCAGGCCGTACAGCGCCATCAGCTCCGGGGTGTCGACCCGGCTGCCGTCGGCCACCGAGTCGCAGGCGATGTCGACGATCTGGTCCTTGTGCGCCAGCAGGTACGGGCGTGCGCCCACGTCGGCGCTGGCCAGCGTGGCGATGCCGGGCCAGTGCCGACGGCCGAACAGCATCGGGTAACCGCGCAACCCGTCGTAGGTGGCGCAGACAAGCACGTCCGGGTACGGCAGCGCGGCCACCCGTCGGACCGCCGCGGCGGTCAGGCCCGGCATGTCGACAGGGACCACCACCACCGCCTCGATCCCGTCGTCGTCCATCGCGGCCAGGCCGGCCCTGATGGACGAACCGACCCCGGTGCCCCACGCTTTGTTGATCACAACGGTGGCCCTGCCCAGGTCCGCGGTTTCCCGGACCTGATCGGCGGCGGCACCCAGCACGACCACGATCTGCTCGCAGCCCGCTTCGGTCATCGTGTCGATCATCTGGTTGACCAGTGGCTTCTCACCCTGGTGCAGCAGGGCCTCGGGACCACCGATCCGTCGTCCCCCGCCTGCGGCGATGATCATTGCTGCGATCCGGTTCAGCTGCGCCCCCTCCAGCACGGCACCGACCGTGACCGGTCGGCCCCTCCTACGGACACTGCAACGAGGACGGCGGCTCGCGGGTGGCGGGGCGAAAAGGAGAAATAGTGCAACCGTTACGCATCGGAGCCCACCACCGCCGAGGACGCGATGCCGGACCGGCGGTCACTGACGGGTCGGCACCAACCGGTCAGGCCGCGTCCGCGTAACAGTCGACGATGGACAGATCCAGCGGAAAACGGACAGGCGTGGCACCGAACAGCAGCGCCGACGCCCGCTCCCCCGCCCGGCTGACCGCCTCGGCGACGTCGGCGGCCTCGCCCGCCGGGGCGTGCACGACCACCTCGTCGTGCTGGAAGAAGACCAGCTCGGCGGTGCTGCCGGCCAGCTCCGTCCGCAGGGTCGCCAACAACGTCGACGCCCACTCCGCGGCGGTGGCCTGGATGACGAAGTTGCGGGTGAACCGCCCCCTCGACCGGGCGGCCCGCGCCCGAGGACCCTGCGGATCGGCCGCCGCGTCCGGATCGAGCGGCGCGTCGTCGGGATCACCAAACCCGTACGTGCCCGGCGGGCACGTACGCCCGAGCCAGGACCGCACCAACCCACCCGCCTCACCAGTACGCGCCGCCGCCTCGACGAAGCCGAACGCCGTCGGGTAGCTGCGCTTCAGCACCGCCAACGCGGGCACCGCCGCCCCGCCGGTCTGCCCGTACATCGCACCGAGCAGCGCCACCTTGGCTCGCGCCCGGTCACCGCCGAACGAGTCACGTGCGAGCGCGGCGTAGAGATCGCCGGCCCCGCCCGCCGCCGCCAGCCGGGCGTCGCCGGAGACCGCCGCCAGCACACGCGGCTCCAACTGACCGGCGTCGGCGACCACCAGCCGCCAGCCCGGGTTGGCCACCACCGCCCGGCGGATCACCTTCGGGATCTGCAACGCGCCGCCGCCCCGGGTCGCCCAGTGGCCGGAGACCACCCCGCCCGGCACGTACTCCGGCTGGAACCGCCCGTCGCGCACCCACTGCTCACGCCACGACCAGCCGTGCGCCGTCCAGATTCGGTACAGCTCCTTGTATTCGAGAACCAGCGGCACCGCCGGATGGTCCACGCCGCGCAGCACCCAGGCCCGGGTGTTGGGCAGCTCCACGCCGACCCGCGCGAACGCCTTCAACAGCTCCGCCGGGGAATCGGCGTGCAGCCGGCGTACGCCGAACGCGTCGGCGATCCGGGAAGCCAGGTCGGCCAACCGGCGCGGCGGCCCACCCACCGGGGACGGCTCGCCCAGCAGCTCGGCGAGGATCGCGTCGTGCACCCCGGCCCGCCAGGGCAGCCCCGCGGCGCCCATCTCCACGGCGACCAACGCGCCGGCCGACTCGGCGGCCACCAGCAGCCGGAACCGGCCCGGGTGCTCGGTCGCGGCGACCCGGGCGAGCTGGTCGGCGTACACCTGGGTCAGTGCCTCGATGCCCGGGCCCGGCGGGCCGGGCAGCGCGTCGAAGAGCGCGCCCTGGCCGTGCCCGGGCGGCGCGGCGGCGCGCGGCGGCGGGTCGGGTGGCACCGGGCCGCCGCTCAGTCGGGCCCAGGCGGCGGCAAGCGAGCGGGGCTCCCCCCAGCGGCCGGCGTGCCCGAGCAGCAACGCCTCGGTCAGCTCCACATCGTGGCACCGCTCGACGCGCACGCCGGCCCGCAGCAGCGCCGGGTAGATCGCGCCGGCGGTGGCCCAGACCCAGCGCGGGTGCTCGGCGGCCTCCCGAGCGGCCACCGCCGCCGCGAGGTCGCTGACGGTCTCGACCGGGCCGGCGGGCCGGCCGGCGGCGTCGAGCGGACGCAGCTCTCCCCCGCCCCGCTCGCCCGCCACCACCGCCACCAGCACGAATGTGATTCTGCCTTCCCCGTGCGACAGGAAAACGGGTCGGTGGGTCGACCGGGCGCTCGGTAGCGTGGTCGGGTGCCCCCGCAGATCCCGCACTCCGAGCCCGGCACTCCCGACACTCGCGGTCCGATGCGGTACCTGTGGTGGCTGGTCCGTTGCCAGCCCGGGCGCGTGCTGCGTGGCAGCGTGCTCGGCACGGCCTGGATGGTCGGGCTGGCGGCCCGGCCCTACCTGATCTCCCGGGCCGTCGACGACGGGCTGCGCGCCGGTGACACACGCGCCCTGGTCCTCTGGGTCGCGGCGATCGTCGTGGCGGGAATGGGCCTGTCGTACCTGGGCATCATGCGGCACCGCACGATGACCTTCATCCGGGAGGACGCCAAGGCCCGCTCGGCGGAGGTCCTGCTGCGTCACCTGTCCCGGGTCGGGGCGGCGCTGCCACGCCGGACCGCCGCCGGTGAGGTGGCCACCGTCGGTGGCTCCGACATCGACTGGTCGGCGCAGGTGCTGACGCTGACCGGGCCGGGGGTCGGCGCGGTCGTCGCGTACGGGGTCGTCGCCGTGCTGCTCTGGTCGATCTCCCCGATGCTCGCGCTCTGCGTGCTGGTGGGGGTGCCGGCGGTCGGGCTGGTCGTCGGCCCGCTGCTGCGCCGGCTCGAACGGGCCGAGTCGGCCTACCGCAGGCAGCAGGGCGCGCTCACGGCCCGCTCCGGCGACATCGTGGCCGGGCTGCGGGTGCTCGCCGGGGTGGGCGGCCGGGACCTCTTCGCCCGCCGGTACGCGGACCGCTCGCAGGACCTGCGCGCCGAGGGGTACCGGGTCGGAGCCGTGGTGAGCTGGATCGACGCGGCGACTGTCGCCATCCCCGGGTTGTTCCTGGCGGCGGTGGTGTGGTTGACGGCCCGGATGGCGGTCGACGGCACCGTCACGGTCGGCGAACTGGTCGCCGTCTACGGCTACGTGGCCAGCCTGATCGTGCCTGTCTGGTTCCTGCTGGAGGGCAGTTACGAGCTGATCCGGGGTCGGGTCGCCGCCCGACGGATCGCCGACCTGCTCAACGTGCCACCTGACGACGTGGGCGGGCCGGGTCGCCGGTGGCCGGGCACCGTGCCGGACGCGCGCCACCCCGAGGGCGTGGCCGCACCGGCCGGCCTCGCCGATCTGCACGACCCGGTGACCGGGCTGACCGTACGCGCCGGCCGGCTGACCGGTGTGGCCTGCGACGACCCGGCCGCGGCGGTGGCGCTTGCCGACCGGCTCGGCCGGTACGTCGCCGGCGACACCACCTGGGGCGGCGTGCCGCTGAGCGGGATCGCCCTGGACGAGGTCCGCGCCCGGATCCTGGTCGCCGACCACGACTCGTACCTCTTCGCCGGAACCCTGCGGGACGTCCTGCGCCCCGGGGCCGACGACGAACGGATCGGCGCGGCCCTGCGGACCGCCTCGGCGCAGGACGTCGTGGACGCCCTGCCGGCCGGGCTGGACACTCCGCTGGACGCCCGGGCCCGGACCCTCTCCGGGGGTCAGCGCCAACGGGTACGCCTGGCCCGCGCGCTCCTGGCCGAGCCGGAGGTGCTGATCCTCGTCGACCCGACCTCGGCGGTGGACGCGCACACCGAGGCGCGGATCGCCGAGCGGCTGCGGACCGCGCGGGCCGGGCGGACCACGCTTGTGCTCGCCACGTCGCCGCTGCTGCTCGGCCGGGCCGACGAGGTCGCGTATCTGAGCGGGGGCCGGATCAGCGCCGTCGGCACCCACACCGACCTGCTCGACCGGGATCCGGACTACCGGCACCTGGTGGCCCGGGGCAGCGACGACCCCGACGCCGAGCGGCCCGCCGACGCCGAGGAGGCGTACCGGTGAGCCGTCTGCCGGTCGCGGACCGCGGCACCGTACGACTGGCGCTACGGGACATGATCAGCCGGCACCGCCGGGCCGTCGCTGTCGTGCTGGCGCTGCACAGCGCCGCCGCGGTCGCCGGGCTCGCCCCGCCGTGGCTGCTGGGCACCATCGTCGACCGGGTCACCGCCGGGGCGGGCGTGGCCACTGTGGACCGGCTCGCGCTGGCCATCGCCGGCTGCGTAGTGGTCAGCGCGTTGCTCGCCCGGTTCGCCCAGTACGCCGGTCACCGCTTCGGTGAGCGGGCCGTCGCCGAGCTGCGCGAGCAGTTCGTCAGCCGGACGCTCGGGCTGCCGGTCTCGGTCGTCGAGCGCGCCGGTTCCGGCGACCTGGCGACCCGCAGCTCGGTCGACGTGGCGACGGTCGGGACGACGGTCCGCGACGTGGTGCCCACAATCGTCATCGCCTCGGTGCAGCTGACGTTGCTGTTCGGCGCGGTGTTCCTGCTGCACCCGGTGCTCGGGCTCGCCGCGCTCGCCGGGATGCCCTCGATCGTGGCGGTGACCAGGTGGTATCTGCGCCGGGCCAGCTCGGCGTACCTCGTTGAGGGGGCGGCGGCCGCCGAGTTGACCGAGACGCTCACGAGCACCGCCGACGGCGCCCGTACGGTGGAGGCGCTACGGCTGACCGACGACCGCATCCGGCACGGCACCACCCGCGTCACCCGGGTGTGGCGAGCCCGACGGGCGACCCTGGCGCTGCGGACCGTCTTCTTCTCGGTGGTGGAGGCCAGTTACCCGCTGCCGGTCGCCCTGGTCCTGCTCGTCGGCGGCTACCTGCTCACCCGGGACATGGTCTCGCTCGGCGCGGTGGTGGCCGCCGCGCTCTACCTGCAACAGGCCATCGAGCCGCTGGACCGGCTGTTGCAGTGGACCGAGCAGGCGCAGCGCGGCTTCGCGTCGTACGCCCGGGTGCTGGGCGTGGGCCTGGTTCCGCCGGAGCCGTCCGGCAGCGCGGCCAGTTCGCGTGGCGAACGGCTCGTCGTCCGCGGTGCGCGGTTCTCCTACTCCGACGGGCACGACGTGCTGCACGGCATCGACCTGGAGGTGCGACCCGGTGAGCGGCTCGCCGTGGTCGGGCCGTCCGGCGCCGGCAAGTCGACACTGGCCCGGCTGCTGGCCGGGATCGACGCGCCACGGCGCGGCGTCGTCAGCATCGGCGGCTGCCCGATCACCGACCTCGACCCCGCCGAACGCCGACGGCGGATCGCCCTTGTCACGCAGGAGCACCACGTCTTCATCGGCTCGGTCCGCGACAACCTGTCGTTCGCCGCACCCGACGCGACGGACGACCAGATGCTCGCGGCGCTGCGCACGGTGGGCGCCGACTGGTACGCCGAGCTGCCCGACGGGCTGGACACCGCGCTCGGCGACGGCGCCCGGCAGCTCGGCCCGGCGGAGGCACAGCAACTGGCCCTGGCCCGGCTGGTGCTCGCCGACCCGCACACGCTGATCCTGGACGAGGCCACCGCCGCGCTCGACCCGAGCACCGCCCGGCGTACCGAGCGGGCCCTGGCCGCCGTGCTGGTCGGGCGGACCGTCATCGCGATCGCGCACCGGCTCAACACCGCGCACGACGCCGACCGGGTCGCCGTCCTGGCCGACGGCCGGATCACCGAGATCGGCAGCCACGATGATCTCGTGGCTGCCGACGGGGCGTACGCGGCACTCTGGCACTCCTGGCACACGCAGGCCGACGAGCGCCCGAGGTGACCGCGGGCTACTTCACGGCGCCGGAGGTGAGGCCGGCCTGGATCTGACGTTGGAAGACCGCGTACACGATGATCATCGGCAGGATGGCGATGGTCAGCGCGGCGAACAGCCCGGACCAGTCGGCCTCGTAGCCGGCGTTGACCGAGATGTCGGCGATGCCCTGGGTGAGCACCCACTTGTCCTTGGCGTTGGAGAGCAGCACCAACGGCAACTGGTACTGCGCCCACTGACCGATGATGTTGAAGATCGCCACGCTGATCAGGCCCGGCTTGGCCATCGGCATCATCACCTGGAAGAACAGCCGGGTGTGCCCGCAGCCGTCGATCATCCCCGCCTCGGCCACCGACGACGGCAGCGTCTTGAAGAACGCGGCCAGGAAGAACACGGTGAACGGCAACGAGTAGGCGATGTAGACGAGCACCACACCTGTGTGGGTGTCCAGCAGGCCCAGGTTCTTCACCACGAAGAACAGCGGCACCAGGGCCAGGAACACCGGGAACGCCAACCCGGAGACGAACAGGTAGTAGATCGCCCGGTTGCCCCAGAACTTGTACCGGGCCAGCACGTACGCGGCCATCGAGCCGAGCAGCATGGTGCCGAACGTGCTGCACGACACCACGATCACGCTGTTGAGGAAGTACCGTCCGACGTTCGCCTTGGTCCAGGCCCGGCCGAAGTTCTCCCAGCGCAGCTCCGCCGGCAGCGTCCACGGGCTGCTGAAGATCTCGCTGGTGTTCTTGAACGCGGCGAGGAAGGTCCAGAGGATCGGCACGATCACGATCACCGCCCACACGGCGAGCGCGACGTGCCCCAGGCCCGCGAAGAGCCGTACCTCCGATCGGGGGCCCTTGCGCCCCCGCCCGGCCGGGGCGGACGGGTCACCGGTCTTCGGCGGCAGCGCCGCCGGTGTCGGCGGCAGCGTCGACTGCGGATTCATCAGTACTCCACGCTTTCCCGCTTGGTGAGCCGCAGCGTCAACGCCGCGAACGTGAGGGTGAGGAAGAACAGCGCCACGCCCATCGCCGAGGCGTAGCCGTACTTCGAGTAGACGAACGCGTTGCGGTAGATCTCCATGGCCAGGACCGTGGTGGCGCCGTCCGGGCCGCCACCGTCCACCGAGAGCACCGCCACGATGGCGAACGCGTCGAACGCCGCGATGCCCAGGTAGACCCACGCCACCTGGAGGGTGTCCCAGAGCAGCGGCAGGGTGACCCGGAAGAACAGCGTCACCTTGGTCGCGCCGTCCATCTCGGCCGCCTCGTAGATCTCACCGGGAATGGAGGCCATCCCGGCCGAGAAGAGCACCACGTAGAAGCCGACCGCCTGCCAGACCAGCACCGCGATGATCGACCAGAGGGCCAGGTTCGGCCGGATCAGGAAGAGCACCGGGTCGAGGCCGAGCTTCATCAGCACGCCGTTGATCAGGCCGGACTCGTTGGGCCGGTACACCATCTGGAACAGCACCGCGATGATGGCCACCGCCAGGACCTGGGGGAAGAAGAACACCACCCGGTAGAACTTCGCCCCCCAGACCCCCTGGCGTTGACCACCGCTGCTCTTGCCACCCACGTTGAGCAGGAAGGCGAAGAACAGGGCGATGGCGATGGTGATCAGCGGCAGGGCAAGCAGCAGTACGCCGTGGTGCTGGACCGCCTTCCAGAAGCTGCCGTCGTCGAGCAGCCTCCGGTAGTTGTCGAAGCCCACCCACTGCGGGGCCGACAGCCCCCGCCAGTTGGTCATCGAGATCTGGAACGCCTGCGCGTACGGCGCGATGACGAAGACCACGTACAGGGTGACCGGGGCGAACAGGAACCCGATCACGAACGGATACTTGCCGTGCCGCATGATTCCTACGCTCCGATCAGCGCTTGAACTTGGTGACGGAGGAATCCTTCTTGATCGCGTCGGCGCGCTTCTGGATGCGCTCCACGAAGGCGTCCGCCTTGATCCGGCCGAACATCAGCTCGTTGGTGGCGGTGCGCGCCTCCGTGTCGAGCTCCTTGTACCAGTTGTCGAACAGCATGTTGAACACGTCGTTGCCGGCCGCCTTCAGCGCCGCCTGCGCGCTGGCCACGCCGGGCGGGAACTGGAAGCCCTCGCTGCCGGCCGGGACCACCGTGGCCGCGCCGACGGTCTCGGTGAAGCCCCGGGCGCCCGACTTGGAGAGCATCTGGCGCATGTACTCCATGCCGCCGCGCGGGTTCTTGCTCTTGGACGAGACGAAGTAGCCCTCGCCACCGGCCGCCCGGATGGCCGTCGCGGGCAGCTTGTCCGACGCGGTCAGGCTGGGCACCGGCATGAGCTGGTAGGTGAAGCCCGCCGGCGTGTCCTTCTTCTGCTCGTTCTCCAGCCAGTCGCCGGACGGGTAGAAGGCGACCTTGCCCTGGTTCTGCCGCAGCTGCACGTCGGTGTGCTTGAGCCCCTCGAAGCTCTTGTCCGAGTACTTCGCGCCGATCTCCGCCCACGCCTCGGCGGCCTGCTTGACGGCGTCCTGCTTCCAGGCGCCGTCCTCCAGGTTGTCGATGTTCTTCAGCACGTCCGCGCCGCCGATCTTCGCGGCCTGGCTGAGGATCACGTTCCACTGGTAGTAGGCCGCGTTCGCCCCGGCGTAGCCGTACGGGGTGATGCCCTTGGCCTTGATCTGCTCGCAGAGCGCCTTGAACTGCTCGAAGTTGGTAGGCGCGGTCCAGCCGTTGTCCTTGAAGAGCTTGCCGGAGTACCAGATGCCGTAGACCGTCGAGACGTAGTACAGGACGAACGGCTTGCGCTGCCCGTCGGCGGTGTTGAACATGCCCTGCTCGACGATGCCCGGGATGACGGTGTCGCGGACCTTCTTGCTCGGGTCGTCGACCGACGGCGCGTCCCACAGCTCGGTGAGGTCCTGGAGCTGGCCGTCGTTGACGAGCGCGCCGAAGTCGAGGAACTTCTCACCCGAGTTGTTAACGAACTCCGGCGGGTTGCCGGAGGCGAACCGGGGCTGGAGCACGGTGGAGACCGCCTGGGTCGCCTGGTGCTTCACCTCGGACTTCGGGAACGCCTTCTTGTACAGCGGCTCGTGCACGTCGGTGGCGTACTTCTCGCCGTAGCCGCCGTTGAAGATGACGACCTCGATGGGCGCGTCCTCCTTGACGCCCAGCGGGTTGGTGGCGCTCTTGGTGCCGCCGGCGACCTGCTCGTTCTCCTTGTCGTCGCCGCTCGTGGCGCAGGCGCTGAGCAGGCCGATGGCCGGAGTGGCGAGCACACCCACGGCTGCGGCGCGCCGCAGCACCGTGCGACGGTCGAGTGCGACCGGGTGTTCGGGGGTAATCGACATCGTCGTCTCTCCTTGTGGAATTTCGGGTCAGGCGGTGCGCCGGAGACGCCCGGCGTACCGCGACTCGAGGGCGATGTTGTGCTCGTCCCCACCGGGGACGTTGGCGGAGAGGTAGATAGGGGGCACCTCTCCGGCCTGGTGGAACCGTCGTACGACCTCAGCGGTCAGCAACTGCGCCAGCAGCGCCGTGGTGACCGAGGAGACCGCACAGACCGCGCCGCCGCCCTCGAGCGGCAGCAGTGCATCGCCGTACGGCGCGCCGTTGTCCAGCACGACGTCGGCGAGGTCGGCGAGCCGATGCCCGGACGGGTGCCGTGGAGCCACCCGCGCGGTGTGCTCGACCGAGGTGACCGCGATCAACGGGTGACCGCGCTCGGTGACCAGCGCCGCCAGCTCGACCACCGAGCCGTTGATGCCGGACTGGGACGCCACCACGAACACGTCGCGCGGCTGTGGCGCCGCGAGCGCGTAGATCTGGTGGGCGATGGAGGGGTCGCGTTCCAGCTTGGGGTCGGCGAGCACGTCGCGCGGGGCGTCACCGTGCATCACCAGGTCCCGTACCGAGAGCCGGTTGGTGGGGACCAACCCGCCGGCCCGGGCGACCAGCTCGGCGGCGAACGCCTCCGAGTGCCCGGCGCCGAACGCCTGGAGCACACCGCCGTCGCGCAGGCTGTCGGCGATCAGGTCGGCGGCCCGGGTGATCCCGTCGGCCTCCGAGTCGAGCAGCCGGTCGAGCACCGGGCGGACGGCGTCCGCGTACCCCTGGGCGCTGATCACGAATGGGCTCCCTTCGCTGCCTTGTGCCCGTCGACGGCCTGCGCGGTACGCCGGAAGGCCGCGTGCGCGCGGTCGTGCGTGCGTTGGGCGACGGCGATGTAGAGCAGGTCGAGCACCACCAGCTGGGGGTGCCGGGCGGAGAGGGCGTCCGGCCGGAAGGTGGTCGCCTGGCTGGCGGTGAGCAGCACGATGTCGGCCAGCTCGGCCAGCGGCGAGCGGGGGAAGCCGGTCAGGGCGATGGTGGTGGCGCCCCGGCTGCCGGCCTCGGCGAGCATCTCGATCGTCTCGCGGGTCTGCCCGGTGTGCGAGATGCCGAGCGCGACGTCACCGGCGCGCAGCAACGCCGCGCTGGCCAGCCCCTCGTGGACGTCGTTCCAGGCCCACGCGGCCACCCCGATGCGGTGCAGGCTGAACTGCATCTCCTCGCCGACCAGCGCGCTGCCGCTGGCACCGAAGATGTTCACCCGACTCGCGCCGGCGATCGCGACGGCGGCCCGTTCCACCTCGGCGAGGTCGAGCAGCGTGGCGGTGTCGTGCATGGCGCGGGTGTCGGCGGCCATGATCTGGTCGAGCACCCGGGCCAGGGGGTCGCTCGGCTGGATCTCGCGTCCGATGTCGACGGTCCAGCCGGCCGACCGCGCCCGACCCGTTTCGGAGGCGATGCCGAGGCGCAGGTCGGCGTACCCCTCGAAGCCCATCGCCCGGCAGAAGCGGGTGATGGTCGCCGGTGAGGTGCCACTGCGCTCGGCCAGCTCCACGATTGTGGACCGGGCGGCGGCCTCCGGGTCGCTGAGCACGTGGTCGGCGACCCGGCGCAGGGCACCGGTCAGCTCGTCGAGTCCATTGCGGACCCGGGCCAGGACCCCGTCGGAGGCTGATCCGAGGCTGCCCCGCCGGTCGACCGCGTCGGCGTCGACCACCGCGGTCCCCGCGGCGGTGTCCACCTCATGATCAACCATCGACGCCTCGCATTTTCGAAGGACTGTTAACTGTTAGTGGTAAAATTTCTTACTGAACGCCCCTCCGTGTCAAGACCGTGGGCGAAGTTTTCAAACTGTTACCTGGCGCACAAGCCGCCGCACCCCCGGACCTTGCCCCGCGCGACGGTGCGGACCAGCATGAACAGACCCGTCGCCGCGCTGCGCAAGGAGGCCCGTGCCGATGTCCGACACCGTCGTGGTCGGCCTCGACGTCGGCGGTACGTCCACCCGGGCGACCGCCCTGACCCTCACCGGTGACCGCCTCGGCACCGGACGTGCCGGCGGTGGCAACCCCACCAGCCACGGCGCCGAACGGGCCGCCGCCGAACTGCGCACCGCACTGCGCGGCGCGCTGCACGGAGTCGACCCGAGCCGGGTGGCCGCCGGCACCATCGGGTTGGCCGGAGCCGCCCGACTACTCGCCGACCCGACCGGACGCGCCGCCTTCGACCGCGCCTGGCACGACGCCGGCCTGCGCTGCCCGTACGCCGTTCACGGCGACGCCCTCGTCGCGTACGCCTCCGGCACCGCCGAGCCCGACGGGACGGTCCTCATCGCCGGCACCGGGGCGATCACCGCCAAGGTCCGCGACCTGCGACTGGACCGCGTCGCCGACGGTCACGGGTGGCTGCTCGGCGACGCCGGGTCCGGTTTCTGGCTCGGCCGCGAGGCGGTTCGCCGGCTCCTGGCCGACCTCGACGCCGGCCACACGCCGGGCGCGCTGGCCACTGCGGTACTCACCGAACTGATGGGCAGCGCCGACATCGCTCCACGACCCCGCGACACGGTCGACGCCACCATCCAGGCGGTCACCCGACGACCCCCCGTCGAGTTGGCCCGGCTCGCGCCACTCGTGGTCACCGCCGCCGCCGACGGCGAACCGGTCGCCACCGCACTCGTCGCCGAGGCCGCCGCGCACCTGGCGTCCAGCGTCAGCCGGATCCGCGCGGCCGGAGCCGACACACCCGTCGTGCTGGGCGGCGGACTGCTCACCGCTGACACCCCGCTCGCCACCGCCGTCCGGGCCGAGGTCAGCCGGTACTGGCCGCACGCGCCGCTACGTACCGCCGGCGACGGGGCCGCCGCCGCAGCCTGGCTCGCCGCCCGCGACCTGACCGAGCTGACCGACCCGGCCGCCCTGCACGCCCGCCTCTTCCCCGCCGCCCCCTGACCCCGCCCGCCCGGCGAGATCTGCGCCGCACGCGACCGGCGCCGCACGGGACCGGCGCCGCACGGGACCGGCGCCGCACGCGACCGGCGCCGACGAGGGACCGCGCGCACCGGGGCCGCGCGGTCACGCCGGACCCCACGGGTCGCGCCGGGCCGGCCCGGTGGGCATGATCGCGCTCGATCCTGGATGTAGTCCCCACCTCGCGCCGGGAGGCCACTACATCCTGGATCGAGCGCGATCAAGACGTGCACGACCGCTTGACGCCCGCCCGCGCTCCCCAAGGGGGCGCACACGCCGCCGCCTGCGAGCAAGATCCGGGCACTTTCGGGGAAACTGCTGTCTCGGGGCGGGCTGAGGCAGCAGTTTCCCTGAAGGTGCGCGGATCCTGGGCGGGTGGGCTGGAGGCGGGAGACAGCGATCGGGATCGGTCGGGTTACTTGAGCTGGCCGGCGGTCAGGCCGGTCTGGACCTGGCGCTGGAAGGCCACGTAGATCGCGAGCACCGGCAGCACCGCGATGCTCAGCCCGGCGAAGAGTCGCGCGTAGTCGCCCGCGTAACCCTGGCTGACCGACAGCGCGAACAGCCCCTGGGCGAGCATCCACTTGGACTCGTCGCCCTGCATGAGCACCTGCGGCAGCAGGAACTGGTTCCAGTGGCTGAGGAAATTGAAGATCGCTACGCTGATCAGTCCCGGACGCGCCATCGGCAGCATCACCCGGAAGAAGAGCCGGAAGTGACCGCAGCCGTCGACCATCGCGGCCTCCGCCACCGAGGTCGGCAGGGTCCGGAAGAACGCGGTCAGGAAGAACACCGTGAACGGCAGCGAGTAGGCCGCGTACACCAGGATCAGTCCGACCCAGGTGTTGAACAGGCCGGCGTTGCGGACCACGAAGAAGAGCGGCACCAGGGCGAGGAACACCGGGAACATCAGTCCGCCCACGAACAGGTAGTAGACGAACTGCCGGCCGCGGAACTCGTACCTGGCGAAGACGTACGCGGCGGTGGCGCCCATCAGCATGGTGAGGCTGACCGAGCCGGTGACCACCACGAGGCTGTTGAGGAAGTACCTGCCGATGTGCGCGCCGGTCCAGGCCCGCGCCCAGTTGTCCCAGTGCAGCGCACTTGGCAGCCCCCACGGGTCGGCCAGGATCTCGCCGTTGGTCTTGAACGAGCTGAGGAACATCCACAGCAGCGGCAGGACGGTGAGCAGGCCCCAGATCAGCAGGAAGCCGTGCGACAGGGTGTTGGCGACGCCCAGTTCCCGGCGTACGGGACGGTCCCGCCGGGCGGTAGGGGTCGGCGCGGTCGCGGCGGGCTTGTCCAGTGTGGTCACGAGTACTCGATCCGTTCGCGCCGGCCGATCCGCAGCGACAGCACGGCAACCGAGAGGGTCAGGAAGAACATCACCACGCCGATCGCCGAGGCGTAGCCGAACTTGGTCTCGCTGCCGAAGGCGGTGTCGTACATCCGTACGCCGATCACGTCGGTGGAGAAGTTCGGTCCACCGTTGGTCATGAGCTGCACGAGGATGAACCCGTCGAGGGCGAAGATGGCCAGGTAGACCCAGGCGACCTGCACGGTGTCCCAGAGCAGCGGCAGGGTGACCCGGCGCAGGGTGGTGAACCGGGACGCGCCGTCGAGCAGCACCGCCTCGTAGATCTCCTTCGGCACCGCGGACATGGCCGCGCCGAACAGCACCACGTAGAAGCCGACGTTGCTCCACACCATCACCGCGAGGACGCACCAGAAGGCTGTCGCCGGGTCGCCGAGCCAGGTCGGCGAGGGCAGGCCGAGGCCGTGCAGTGCGCTGGTGAGCAGCCCCTTGTTGGGGTGGTAGACCTCCTTCCACAGCAGCGCGATGATCACCACGGAGAGCACCTGCGGGAAGAAGTAGACGGTGCGGTAGAACGCGCCGCCGCGTACCCCGGTGACTCCGGCGTGGCCCTTGCGTCCGCCCATGGCGAGCATGGTGGCGAAGAACAGCCCGAGCACGATTGTCAGCACGGGCACCAGGGCCAGCAGGATGCCGTTGTTCTTCAGCGCGTTCCAGACGTAGTCGTCGCGCCACAGGGCCCTGAAGTTCGCCAGACCGACCGGGTTGGCGTCGGCGGAGTAGCCGAGCCAGTCGGTGGTGGAGATCTGGAACGCCTGAAGGTACGGCGAGACGACGAAGAACACGTACAGCAGCACCGGCGGCACCAGGAACGTGACGATCAGCGGCCACTTGCCATGTCTCACGAGAAGGACCTCTCCGAGGGGATACGGCCGGTGGGGGTGGTCGTCTCCCCCACCGGCCGGGCGGTCAGGCCGCTCGCTTGTACTTCTTGATCGAGCTGTCCTGGGCGATCGAGTCGGCACCCTTCTGGCACTGGTCGAGGAACTCCGCCGGGCCGATCCGGCCGCTGAAGAACTCGCCGCACGCGGCGTCGACGAGGTTGCGCTCCAGTTTGCGGTAGTAGTTGTTGTAGACCCAGTTGAAGCCGTTGGAGCCTGACGCGTCGAGCGCCTTGACCACTGTGTTCAGCCCGTACGGCAGGTCCACGCCCTCGCTGGCGCCGGCGACGACAGTGAGGCTGGAGACCTTCTTCGTGAAGTCCTGCGCACCCTTGCGGGACAGCATGGTGCGGAAGTACTCGAGCCCGCCGGCGAGGTTGCGGGCCTTGGCGGGCACCATGAACGGCTCGCCCGCGGTGCCCCGGATCGCCTCGAACGGCAGCTTGTCGCCGCTGCCCAGGCTCGGCGTGGGCGCGATTGTCATGTTGAAGCCGGCCGGGGTGACGTCCTTCTGCTCGCTCTCCAGCCAGGATCCGCAGGAGATGAAGGCGGCCTTGCCCTGGCACCAGGCGGTCTGCGACTGCTTGTGGTCCAGGCCGGAGGAGCCGTCGAGGATGTACTTGTCCTTGACGATCTGGTGCCACGCGTCGGCGGCGGTGCGCATCGAGTCGGACTTCCAGGCGTTCGGCTCCAGGTTGTCGATGGCGGTGGCCACCGACGGGCCGCCGAGCTTGATCGCGGTGGAGATCAGCGGCCAGCTCATGTAGCGCGGGTGCAGGCCGGCGTACGTCCAGGGGGCGATGCCGGCGGCCTTGATCTGCTTGCACAGGGCGATGTGGTCGTCCCAGGTCTTGGCGTACGTCCAGCCGCGGTCGGTGAGCAGCTTGTTGGAGTACCAGATGCCGTACGCGGTGTAGGTGTAGTTCATCACCAGGAACTTGCCGTCGTACGAACCGATCTCGACCGCGCCGGGCAGCAGGGTCTCCCGGACCGTCTTGCCTGGGACGTCGAGGCTCGGCGCGTCGAGCAGTTCGCCGAGGTCGGCGATGGCGTTCTGGCTGACCAGGCCGTTGAAGTCGATCTGGCCGGCGCCGGAGTTGTTGACCACGTCGGGCGGGGTGCCGTCGACGAAACGTGGCTGGAGGGTCTTGCTGATCTCCTGGGTGGCGGAGTGCTTGATCTTCGCCTTCGGGTACTTCTCGGTGTACATGGCCTCGTGGGCCTTGGCGTACTCCTCGCCGAAGCCGCCGCCGAAGATCACCACCTCGAGCGGGGCGTCCTCCTTCACGCCGAGCGGGTTCTCGGCGCTCTTGGTGCCCTTGTAGGTCTCGGCATCGCCCTTGTCGCCGCCGCCGGTCGCGCAACCGGTCAGCAGAGCGGCGGCGGGGGTGGCCAGCAGGCCGGCGGCGGCGCTGCGCCGCAGGATGTCACGCCTGTTCATCGGTTCTCCTCGGGTCGGGTCGGGCGGATCGCCGTGTGGGGGAAGGCGTCCGCCGCGCGAGGCACGTTGATTCTCTTCAGTTCATGCTCAGTTGCTGAAGAATTTCTACGACAGCCACGCCCGGACTTCAAGTCCTGAGGGTCGAACCGTTATCACCACCCGCCGCCGCCGAGGGCGGAGTCCGCTCAGGTCTGGGTGGGGAACCCGAGGTTCACCCCGCCGTGCCGGGGATCGAGCCACCGGCTGGTGACCACCTTGCCCCGGGTGAAGAACCGCACCCCGTCCTCACCGTGCGCGTGCAGGTCACCGAAGAGCGAGGACTTCCAGCCGCCGAACGAGTGGTACGCCATCGGCACCGGGATCGGCACGTTGATCCCGACCATGCCCACCTCCACCTCGTGCTGGTAGCGCCGGGCCGCGCCGCCGTCGTTCGTGAAGATCGCCGTGCCGTTGCCGTACGGGCTGGCGTTGACCAGCTCCACGGCCTCGTCGTACGAGCCGACCCGGACCACGCTGAGCACCGGCCCGAAGATCTCGTCGGTGTAGATCGACATGTCAGGGGTCACCCTGTCGAACAGCGTCGGGCCCAGCCAGAAGCCGCCCGGGTCGCCGTCCGGCGTCACGTCCCGCCCGTCCACCACCGGCACCGCGCCAGCGGCCACCCCGGCGTCCACGTAGGAGCGCACCTTCGCCGCGTGGTCGGCGGTGACCAGCGGACCCATGTCGCAGCCCCGCCGCCCGTCACCGGTGCGCAGGCCGGCCATCCGCGCGGCGATCCGCTCGACGAGCGCGTCCGCGACCGGCTCCACGGCCACCAGCACCGAGATGGCCATGCACCGCTCCCCCGCCGAGCCGAACCCGGCGTTGACCGCCGCGTCGGCGGCCAGGTCCAGGTCGGCGTCGGGCAGCACCACCATGTGGTTCTTGGCCCCGCCGAGCGCCTGCACCCGCTTACCGGCCGCGGTGCCGCGCTGGTAGACGTACCTGGCGATCGGGGTGGAGCCGACGAACGACACCGACCGCACCTCCGGGTGGTCCAGCAGCGCGTCGACGGCCTCGGAGTCGCCGTTGACCACGTTGAGCACCCCGTCGGGCAGGCCCGCCTCGGCGAACCACTCGGCCAGCAGCAGCGCCGCGCTCGGGTCCTTCTCGCTCGGCTTGAGCACCACCGTGTTGCCGCAGGCCACCGCCACCGGCACGAACCACAGCGGCACCATCACCGGGAAGTTGAACGGCGAGATCACCGCCACCACCCCGAGCGGCTGCCGGATGGTGTACGAGTCGACCTCGGTGGACACGTTCTCGCTGAACGCGCCGCGCAGCGCCGACGGCAGACCGCAGGCGTACTCGATGACCTCCAGGCCGCGCTGCACCTCGCCGGCGGCGTCGGCGAGCACCTTGCCGTGCTCGGCGGTGATCGCCTCGGCGAGCCGGTCGCGGCGGGCGTGCACCAGCTCGCGGAACGCGAACAGCACCGTCGACCGCTTCGCCAACGACGCGTCCCGCCAGGTCCGCGCCGCGCGGGCCGCGGCCTGCACCGCGACGTCCACGTCCGCGGCGGAGGCCAGCTCCACCTCGGCGGTACGCCTACCGGTCGCCGGGTCGAACACGTCGCCACGCCGCTCGGACGTGCCGCCGACCCGCTTGCCGTCGATGAAGTGTCCGGTGCTCATGCCGCTACCCCCGCCGACGAGCGGATCGCGTCGACGAGGATCGCCAGGCCCTCGCGGGCCTCCTCCTCGGTAAGCGTCAACGGTGGACCCATCCGCAGCACGTTGCCGTAGAGGCCGCCCTTGCCGGCCAGCAGGCCACCGGAACGGCACGCCTCGAAGACCTGGTTGGTCAACGCCGGGTCGGGCTCGCTGGTGCCCGGCCTGACGAACTCGACGCCGAGCATCAGCCCCTTTCCGCGTACCTCGGCGACGCAGTCGAGACCGCCCACGGCGGACCGCAGGCCGTCGGCGAGGATCGCGCCGACGCGTGCCGCGTTCGCCTGGAGGTCGTGCGCGAGCAGGTAGTCGAGCACCGCGTTGCCGGCCGCCGTGGAGATCGGGTTGCCGCCGAACGTGGAGAAGCTGATCGCCGGCACGGCCTCCAGCACCTCGGCCCGACCGACCACCCCGGCCAGGGCGAACCCGTTGCCGATGCCCTTGGCGAAGGTGAGCAGGTCCGGGGTGACGCCGTGCGCCTGGTAACCCCAGAAGTGCTCCCCGGTACGCCCCCAGCCGGTCTGCACCTCGTCGGCGATGAACAGGATGCCGTGCTCGTCGAGGACCTTCTTCCACCCGGCGAAGAGCCCGTCCGGCGGGTGCACGAAACCACCGACGCCCTGGATCGGCTCGGCGATCAGCGCGGCCACGTCACCTGTGGTCTGGGTGGCCAGCACCTCGCGCAGGTCCTCCACCGCCGCGTCGACCTGCTCCTCGGCGCTCAGCCGCGCCAGCAGACCGCGCACCCGGTCACCCGAGTGCAGCCAGGCCACCTGGAGCGGGTTGAGCGCACTGGCCGACCAGTTGCGGTTGCCGGTGACACCCATCGCCGCGTACGACCGGCCGTGGTAGCTGTTGCGCACGGCCAGGATCTGGTGCGAACGGCGGTGGTTGGTGGCGACAAGCAGCGCGGCCTCGTTCGCCTCGGTGCCGGAGTTGGTGAAGAACACCCGGGCGTCTCCGATGCCGGACCGCTGCGCGATCTTCTCGGCCAGCTCCACCTGCTGGCGGATCAGGTAGAGCGTCGAGCTGTGCACGATGCCGGTGGCGAGCTGGCGCTCGACCGCCTCCCGGATCTCCGGGATGTCGTACCCGATCATGTTGGTGAGCACCCCGCCGAAGAAGTCCAGGTAGCTGCGCCCCTGGGCGTCGACGACCCGGCGGCCCGAGCCGGAGACCAGCTCGATCGGCTCGGCGTAGTAGAGCGGCATCCAGGACGGGAGCACGGCCCGGTGCCGGGCCAGCAGGTCGTCGGTCATCGTGGGCACCCTTCAGCGGCGTTCGTGGATACCGCACGCTCCCACCACCAGCCGGCATGGACAACTGCCACTGTGTAGCGCAGGGAGCGTCCGCTCCTGAC
Source organism: Micromonospora sp. NPDC047521 (assembly GCF_055587305.1). Taxonomy (NCBI): domain Bacteria; kingdom Bacillati; phylum Actinomycetota; class Actinomycetes; order Micromonosporales; family Micromonosporaceae; genus Micromonospora; species Micromonospora sp. NPDC047521. The sequence goes on from NZ_JBVJGN010000018.1 coordinate 35,216, forward strand.
AGTGCGTCAGCCCGGTCGTGGCGGTCGACCGCGCGCCGGGCGCTCCGATCGGTACGATCCGGCGGTGCCCGAACTCCCCGCCCCGCCAGCGTCCGGGTCGGTGCGCACCGGGCCGGTGCCCGTCGGGCCGGACGTGCCGCTGCCCGCCGGAGCCCCGGATGCATCCGCGATGATCGACGGGATCGCCGGCTGGGTCGGCGCCGACCCGCTGCGCCGGTTGGTCGCCCGTTTCGGCGGCACCTGGCCGGGCGGCGACCTCGCCGACATTCTCCGGTTCCTCGACGACTTCTCCGGCGTCCACTGGGACTTCCGGGGTGGCCGCGAGAGGCCCGACGCCCGGGAGCCGGCACTCGACCCGGACACCGCCGAGCTGGTACGCGTCACCGCCGCCGCGCTCGGGCTCGTCCGACCCGTACCGCCGGCCCGGCCCGCGTACGCCCACCTGGTGGTGCTGGGCGGTCTGGCGCACGCCTGCCTGCGCCGCGTCGCGTACGCCGTGCACCTGCTGCGCGAGGGGCTGCGGGTGACCGGAGAGGTGGCGGTGCTGGGCAGCTTCCGGCCGCTCTCCGAGCTGGAACGCCTGACGCTGGTCGAGGCGGGGGTGCGCGACTGCGCGACGGAGGTGGACGCCCTGGACGCGGCGGTCCGGCTGGCGTTGGGGGTGAGCGCGCCGGCCCTGCGGGACGGGGTCGACGCGGGTCACCCACACCACTCCTGGTCGTCGCGCACCTATCTGCCGGCCGGTCTGCCTCCGGTGCGGGTGCTGGCGGCGCCGTCGAGCGAGCCCCATCGGCGGCGCGCGCACACCGCGGACACCCAGCGGTTCTGGGCCGGGCACGTCCAGCTCGCCACCGACGACGAGGTGCTGCTGGTGACCGCGCCGATCTACGTGCCGTTCCAACACTGCGACGCGCTGCGCACCCTGGCCCTGCCGTACGGCTGCGAGGTCGACACCGTCGGGGTGGACCCCACTCTGCCCGACCTGGCCCGGCTGCCGGAGCCGACGCTCAGCCCCGGCCGCTACCTGCAGGAGATCCGCTCGGCCGTCCGGTCGATGCGCGCCCTGCACGGGGCGCTGGTCACCGGCTGACCCGCGCCACGTCGAGGGCCGGCGCACGGCGGATCGCCGCGCACCGGCCCGGTGGAACCTGGTCAGTTCACGTAGACGGCGGCGTTGCCCTTGGTGCTGTCACGCACCGGCGAGTACGTCGCCGAGAAGTACGCGGTGCCGAAGCAGAGGGACGGGCCGGAGAACTTGGTGAACGGCTGGTTGGTGAAGGTGATCGAGTTGGTGGCGTTGGCCGCCACACCGGTGAGGCTGTTGGTGCTGGTCCGGTAGACGCAGGTGATCGCGCCGAGCAGCGAGTTCAGCACGACGGTGCTCTGGACCGGCGCCGCCGCGGTGCCGGAGATCTTGACCACGCCGGCGCTGGTGACGGAGGTGGCGTACGGCAGGTTGTTGAGGGCGATGCTCTGCACCCCGGTGGTGCCGAACACGTTTGTGGTGCAGGTGCCGAAGCTCTGGGCGGTGAGACTCTCGGTGGCGGTGCCCGGGGCGGTCGGGTTGGTGAGCACCTTGGCGCTGAAGCTTGACGCGGCGCACTTGATGCCGGTGGTGCCCGAGGTCGAGTTGTAGAAGGTGGCGTTGGTGCCGGTCTTGAGGCTGGCCTGGATGACGTCGTTGACGGCGACGGCGGTGCCGCCGGCCGTGGGGTAGGTCAGGACGTTGCTGGCGAGCGCTGCCGACGGGTCGGCGGAGGCTGGCGTGCCGGCCAGGAGGCCGGTGAGCAGCGCGAGGGCGACGAGGCCCCCGCCGATCTTTCCGTACCTGGGCATGTTGCTTCCTTCCGGTGGTGGGACGGGAACGAGCGGACCGCACAGGCGGTCACCGCCGGGCGGGTAGGTCCGGGCGGCGAGTGTGGCCGTCCATGGTGGACGGCGGTGGTGGAGGTGCCGGGCGACCGTCGGGTCGACCGCGGATGACGGAAGGCGCCGCGGGGTCAGCGGGCGGCTCGGCGTGGTGCACTGCGGCGGAGCCGCGTCACCTGCGCCTTTCCGGCATTGGGAGAGCGTTCGTGTTCGGCGATAATGACAGCCATCGAGCCCTCCTTCGACGAGTCGGGGTGACCATCCGGGAGATCACCAATGGTGACGGGGAGCGAACTGAGCGTGAGGAAAGTTATAAACCCCGGAGGGTCGTAAAGTCAACGAATCAACGGAGGTCAATGAGTTGACCACGCAGAGCCACCCCCCGCCGGTGCCGGCACCCCTGCCCGGCGCGCGCCCGGGCCGCGACCCGGACCGCGCGATCAAGCGCGGCCCGCGACGGGTCTCCGCGGAGGTCGTGGCCGCCACCCAACGTGACCGTCTCTTCGACGGGCTCGTGCACGAGGTGGCGACGAAGGGCTACGACAACGCCCGAGTCAGCGACATCTGCCACGCCGCAGGCGTGACCCGGCCGGCCTTCTACGCCCTGTTCACCGGCAAGGAGGACGCCTTTCTCGCCGCGTACCGGCACGGGATCGCAGTGGTGTCGCAGCTGATGGAGAGCGCCTACCGCGAGGCCGGCCCGGCCTGGCCGGACGCGGCACGGGCCGCGCTGCGCACCCTGCTGGAGGTGCTGGCGAGCGTGCCGGCGTTCGCGCGGATGGCGCTCGTCGAGGTGGAGGCGGCAGGCCCCGACGCCCGCCGCGAGCGCGACGCGCTGCTCACCAGCTTCCGCCGGTTCTTCGCCGACGCCGGCCCGGGGCCGGTGCTCGCCGACGTGGGCCGCGACGAGCTGGTGTCCACTGTGGTCGGCGGCATCTACGCCACGGTCCGCGGCCGGGTGGCGAGGGGTCGGGCGGCGGAGTTGCCGCAACTGCTGCCGGTGCTCACCTACGCGGCCACGGCGCCGTTCCTGGGCACCGGGGGTGCGATTCAGGCGACCCGGCCGATACGGCCGGACGACGGCCCGAGCACGACCGCGCCGTGCGCACCGACCCACCACTCCTGATCGCCCGGTAGGAAACCGCAGCGGTTTTTCACTTTGGCCGCATTTAACAAATACCGCCCAAATGGCCGCCACATGGCGTTGACCTGTCCTTTACTCAGCGGTAACTTCGGCTCTGCGCCCACAAAGCACAGGTCAAGGATGCAATTCCCATTGTCGCTGATGAATTGATCTTAAGGGGAGCCGCCATGTCGGAGGAAACCACACCAATCGCAGCAGGCCCGCCGCGCAGTGGCGTGCGCTGGCGCCGGTTCACCGCCACGTTCGGCGTCGTCGTGGCGGGCGCCGCCGGCATGATCATGCTCACCGCCCAGGGCGTGCTTGGCGCGCAGTTCGCCATCTCAGGCATGCCGTTCACCGTCACGGCCGACAGGCTCACCGGCACCGGGTTCGAGCAGTTCGCCACCCTCGACCAGATGATCCCGGACAGCCCCAACCAGGGCGACACCGGCGGACAGGTCCTGGTGATGGTCTCGGCGATCGACAAGGCGGAGCTGACCAACCTCTGCCAGAGCATCAACCTCGGTGGCATCTTCCTGAAGATCACCGCCGGCGGCGGCGACCGACCGGTCACCGCTCGGACCCTTGTGGTCGACGGTGACGAGGTCAACGGCGACGCCGCCTTCCGCAACATCGACGTCGGGCAGGACGCCAGCACCCTGGACAAGGTGCCCGGCGTGAAGGGCAACCCCGGCGTCTTCTCGCAGCAGGCCGACTCGGTCGTCATCGAAAACCTGCGGCAGAACAACTACGCCACCACGGCGGCCGTCTTCAACCTGCCCAACCTGCGCATGGCGTTCACCTCCGACGGGTGCTGACGTGAGCACCGAACAACACCAGGCAGCGCCTGCCGTCCGCGGATCCCGCGGGCGGTGGCGCCGCTGGCGGCGGGCCCGCCCATTCACCGCCGCCGTGCTGATCGCCCTCGGGGGCGTGGAGATGCTGGCCACCCTGCGCGCGCCGCTCGGAGTGCTGCTGCACATCGGACCGCAGGGGCTCGCCGCGTACCTGGTACCCGCCATCCTCGTCATCTGCGGGGTGCTGCTGATCACCACCCCGCAGCAGCGGGTCTTCTACGCCGTGGTCTCGCTGGTGCTCGGCCTGGTCTCCTGGCTGACCTCGAACCTGGGCGGCTTCGTGGTCGGGATGCTGCTGGCCCTGACCGGCGGGGCACTCGCCTTCGCCTGGACCCCGGACAAGGACGGCCACCCCACCGGCGCCGCGACGGAACCCGCGTCGCCCGAGAACGACGACGAGGACGACACCGCGCTGCTGCCCGGGAAGCCGTCACCGGACCCCAGCCCGGTCGACCGGGGCTGAGTCAACGGGCGGTGTCGGCGACCGCCTGCGCGAACACCTCGGAGCGGTGCTCGAAGTTGCGGAACCGCCCGTAGCTCGGGGCCGCCGGGGAGAGCAGCACGACGCCGCCCGCCGGAGTCAGCTTGCGCGCCAGCCCGACCGCGGCCACCAGATCCTCGGCAAGCTCGGTACGCACCATCGGCAGCCCGGCCAGCGCCTCGATGATCCGGGGGCCGCTGTCCGGGATGCCGATGACCGTGATCTCCCGCTCCGCCAGGTGCTCGGCCAGCGGCGTGTAGTCCAGGCCCCTGTCGTTGCCGCCGACGATCACGGTCAACGGCCGTCCGTCGTACGCGTCGATGGCGTGCATGGCCGCGTACGGGCTGGTGGCCAGGGTGTCGTCGACGAACGTCAACCCCGACGGGTCGGTGATCTCGGTGAGCCGGTGGGCCAGCCCCTGGAACTCGGCGACGGCGATGGCGAGGCTGTCCTTCTCGGCCACCACGTCGACGCCGAGCGCGTCGAGCACGGCGAGGGCGACGCACAGATTGCCCTCGTTGTGCCGGCCGACAAGCGGCAGCACGGCGCGCGGGAACAGCGGCTGGTCGCCGACATGGAACCAGGGCGTGCCGTCGGCACCGGTGGCGACGTGGGTGGTGTCCGGACGGCCGGCCCGCACCGCTGGCAGCTCCCCCAGCTCGGCGGCGAGCCGGGGATCGCCACCGTTCACCACGATCGTCTGCGGATCGTGGGCGAGCAGGTTGAGCTTGTCCCGGTAGTACTCGCGTTCCCCGCCGTGCGCGTCCAGGTGCTCGGGGAACAACGCGGTGACCACCGCCACCCGGGGCGAGTCGGTCAGGTCGCTGCACTGGTAGCTGGACAGCTCCAGCACGTACAGCTCGGACTCGGGCAGATCGAGTGTGGGCACGCCGATGTTGCCGCCGAAGACGTTCGGCCGGCCCATCGCGGTGAGCAGGTGGCTGATCAGGCTGGAGGTGGTGCTCTTGCCCTTGCTGCCGGTGACCCCCACGGTGCGCGCCGCGTGGTCGGCCATCCAGAGCGCCGTGCCCTGGGTGACAGGTACGCCGCGCCGGCGCAGCTCGACCAGCCACGGGTGGGTCTGCGGCACACCTGGCGAGCGGACCACCACGTCGGCGGCGGCGAGCCGTTCGAAGCCCGCCTCGCCGGTGACCAGCGGCGCCGCCTCGGCCAGCGGGCCGTCCCAGGGCAGCGACAGGAAGTTCGCGCTGTCGTCGACGGCGACCAGGTCGGCGGGGCCGTGCGCGGCGATCGCGGTCACAGCGGCCCGGCCCTCCCGGCCGGTCCCCCAGACGGCGACGGTACGTCCGCGCAGGTCAGACAGGCGCACGGGACTCTCCTCGGGATCACGGCGGCGGTTGGGCGGGCCCGGTCCGGACACGGCCGGACGAACCAGGGCCTAGTATGGCGTGTGCCCAACGAGCAGCTCCGGCGGATGGACGCCTTCACCTTCCCGTCCTACTCGATCGACTTCGCGACCGGCGAGGTGTTGTTCGACTACGCGCTGACCGGCCCGGGCGGCGAGCAGCGGTTCACCGAGGTGATCACCCTCCCGCTGCCGGCGGAACCGCCGTCGGACGAGACGGTGGCCACCCTCAACCGGGTGCTGGAGGTGCTGCACCTGGTCGCCGGGGTCAGCTACTACAAGGCCGCCGCGCCGCCCCGGCTCGTGCTGCCGGCGCCGCTGGGCGCGGCCACCGTCGACTACGTCACGGCCATCTACACCAGGGGCCTCGCCGAGTACGCGTACCGCAACCAACTGCCGCACGTGCTCCAGCTGCGCCCGGAGGTGCCGGCCGGCTCTCCGGAGCCACCACGGGTGTACGACACCTCGGACCGCCGCCCCCTCTCCGCCGTCGGCGGCGGCAAGGACTCGATCGTCAGCCTGGAGGCGCTTCGCCGCGCCGACCTGGACCCGGTGCCGTTCTCGGTCAACCCGAACCACGTGATCGTCTCGGTGAACGAGGCGTCCGGGCTGACCCCGCTGGCTGCCCGGCGGCGGATCGACCCGGTGCTGTTCGACCTGAACGCGTCAGGCGCGCTGAACGGGCACATTCCGGTCACCGCCATCAACTCGCTGATCGCCGTGGCCACCGCCGTGCTGCACGGGCTCGGCCCGGTGGTGATGTCCAACGAGCGCTCGGCGTCCGACCCGAACCTCGTCTGGGACGGTCACGAGATCAACCACCAGTGGTCCAAGGGCGTCGAGGCCGAAGGGCTGCTGCGGGCGTCGCTGGCCGAGCACGCCGGCCTCACCGAACCGTACTTCTCGCTGCTGCGCTCGCTGTCCGAGCTGCACATCGCCCGGATGTTCGCCGAGTTCACCAGGTACGACGACGTGGTGACCAGCTGCAACCAGGCGTTCAAGCTGCGCGACGCGTCCGAGCGCTGGTGCCGTGACTGCCCGAAGTGCCGGTTCGTCTTCCTCGCCATGGCGCCGTTCATGGCCCGGGAGCGGGTGGTGGGCATCTTCGGCGGCGACCTGCTGGCCGACCCGGAGCAGATCCCCGGCTACCGGGAACTGCTCGGCGTGGACGGGCACAAGCCGTTCGAGTGCGTCGGCGAGGTCGAGGAGTCGGTGGTGGCCCTCGGCCTGCTCGCCGAACAGGACCAGTGGCGCGACGCCCCGGTCATCCGGGCCCTTGTCGACGCCGTACCGGCGACGGCCTGGTCCGCGGTGGCGAATTCGGACGTCTTCACCCCCGGCGGCCCGAACCACATCCCCCCCACCTACGCGAAGGCCCTGACCGCCCTCGGCGCCTGACCCTCCCTGCGTTGATCATGAGGTTGTAGCCACTCGCACCGGCGTGTCACGGCAACAACCTCATGATCAACGCGGGTGGCGGGGAGGGCGGGCGGGGTCGGCCGGGTCAGGGGGTGCGGACTGCTTCCAGGGCCAGCAGGGCCACGTGCAGGGAGAGGCTGGTCTCCACCGAGTCCAGGTCTGCGTCCAGGATTCGGGCGATGCGGGCCAGTCGTTCGTAGAAGGCCGGGCGGGACAGGTGGGCAGCGGCCGCGCCTGCTGACTTGTTACGGCCCTGCTCCAGGTAGGCGCGCAGGGTGTCGAGCAACTGCTCCCGGGGGTGCCGGGCGTCGTACTCCAGCAGCGCGCCGAGTTCGCGCTCGACGAAGGTCTGCAACCGGGGCTCGTCGCGCAGCAGGTGCAGCAGCCCGGCCAGGCCGACGTGGGGCAGCCGGAAGATCGGCAGGTCACGCCGGTCCCGGCGGGCGGCCTCGGCGATCTGCCGCGCCTCGACCAGCGACCGGCGGGCCTCGCGCAGACTGCTCACGCCCGACCCGGCGGCCACGATCACCCCGCCACCGCCGCCACCCCTGGACGGGTCGACACCTGCCACCGCCCGCGCGGGCTCCACACCTGGCGCCGGGCGCGACACATCGGCGCCGGTGGCCGACCGGGACGCCTCGCCGGCGGGCGCGCGGCCGGTGCCGGCGTCGAGGCGTACCCGACGAAGTGCACTGGCGAACGCGGACAGCGCGCGGTCCTCGGCGGCCGGGTCAGCGAGTGCCAGCAGGGCACCCACCGAGTTGTCGTCGACGGCGCTCGTGAGCGCGGTCAGCTTCGCCTCCCGCAGGGCTTGGCCGACCGCTTCGGACAGGTCGCGCAGTCGGGCCTGACCGGCCTCGGGGCCGGACTCCCCGGCGGGGTCGTCCGCGCGGTGGCGGACCATCACGCCGACGAGGTGTCGCCTGTCGAGCAGGACGCCGAGCGCCTTGGCCCGAAGCGCCACCTCGTCCACCGGCCGGGAGTGGTCGAGCAGCGCGGTGAGCAGGGTGCGGTGGATCTGCCGTTCCAGGCCCTCGGCGTCGCGGCGGATCAGCCGGCCCAGCGCGAGGGTGGACGCGGCCCGCTCGATCAGGATGCTGAGCCGGGTGGGCGGGCCGGCGGCCGGCTCGCCGGCCTGGACGCTCGGCATGTCGCCGTTGGCCGGCCAGCGCAGCAGCAACCGACCCCAGTCCTGCCCCCGGGCGCCGACGGCGGTCACCAGCCAGCCGCTGTCCGGGTCGTACGCGGTGCGCCCGGCCGGCCGGATCCGCCGCGAGTGCTGCTCCCAGCCGTCCAGCAGCAGCTCCGCGCTCTCGCCCGCGTGGTCGTACCCGAGGACCTGCCGGGACAGGTTCTCCAGCACCACCGGGCAGCCGGACAGCTCGGCGGCCTGCCGGATGACCTCGGCGGCGTCGGCGCCCTCGACGGAGAGGTCGTTGAACCGCTGGTGGATCTCCTCGGTGGCGCGCAGCTCGGTGAGCTGCGCGTCGACGATCAGCGCGTGCACCGCCTCGGTGATCCGCACGAACGGGGTGGCCCGGCGCAACTCCACCAGGGGCAGGCCGCGCCGCTCGGCGGTGGCCGCCATCACCCGTGGCACCCCGCTGACGTAGCGGCGGCCCAGTTCGACGACGAGCCCGGAGACTCCGACGTCGGCGAGGTCGCCGATGAACGCGCGCAGTCCCGCGTCGTCGCCCGGCAGCCCGATGCCTGTGGTGAGGACCAGCTCTCCGCCGCCGAGCAGGGTGGCGATGTCCGGCACCTCGGCGACGTGCACCCAGCGGACGGGCCGGTCCAGCCCCGCGTCTCCGGCGACGACCCGCGGGGCGCCGTGGCGGACCGGGTCCAGGGCGAGGACCTCACGGACGGTAGGGAACACGGCCGCAACGCTACCGTCCGTGACACCGGCTCTCGACCTGGCGGGGTGGTGCTCAGTCCACGCCGAACTCCATGGCGGCCCGGTCGAGCGCCTCGTCGTCGGCGGAGGCGACGCCCCGCGAGGCGATGGCTTCCGCCCCGCCCTCGGGCATGGCACCGATCAGCCCGGTCGAGGCGGCCTGCGCGGCGCCGATCATCCGCTGCGGAGCCCCGCCGCCGACCATGCCCAGCGAGGCGTACTGCTCCAACTTCGCCCGCGAGTCGGCGATGTCCAGGTTGCGCATCGTGAGCTGGCCGATCCGGTCCGACGGGCCGAACGCCGAGTCCTCGGTACGCTCCATCGACAGCTTGTCCGGGTGGTAGCTGAACGCCGGGCCGGTGGTGTCCAGGATCGAGTAGTCCTCGCCCCGGCGCAGCCGCAACGTGACCTCGCCGGTGACCGCCGTGCCGACCCAGCGCTGCAACGACTCGCGCAGCATCAACGCCTGCGGGTCCAGCCAGCGGCCCTCGTACATGAGGCGACCGAGGCGCCGGCCCTCGTTGTGGTAGTTCGCCAGGGTGTCCTCGTTGTGGATGGCGTTGACGAGCCGTTCGTACGCGGCGTGCAGCAGCGCCATGCCGGGCGCCTCGTAGATGCCCCGGCTCTTGGCCTCGATGATCCGGTTCTCGATCTGGTCGGACATGCCCAGGCCGTGCCGGCCGCCGATGGCGTTGGCCTCCAGCACCAGGTCCACGGGGCTGCCGAACTCCTTGCCGTTGATCGTCACCGGGCGGCCCTGGTCGAAGCCGATCGCGACGTCCTCGGTGGGGATCTCCACCGACGGGTCCCAGAAGCGGACGCCCATGATCGGGTTGACCGTCTCGATGCCGGTGTCGAGGTGCTCAAGGGTCTTCGCCTCGTGCGTGGCGCCCCAGATGTTGGCGTCGGTGGAGTACGCCTTCTCGGTGCTGTCCCGGTACGGCAGGTCGCGGTCGAGCAGCCACTCGGACATCTCCTTGCGCCCACCGAGCTCGGTGACGAAGGCGGTGTCGAGCCACGGCTTGTAGATGCGCAGCTGCGGGTTGGCCAGCAGGCCGTACCTGTAGAACCGCTCGATGTCGTTGCCCTTGAAGGTCGACCCGTCGCCCCAGATCTGGACGTCGTCGGAGATCATCGCGCGGACCAGCAGGGTGCCTGTCACGGCGCGGCCCAGCGGGGTGGTGTTGAAGTACGCCCGCCCGCCGGAACGGATGTGGAAGGCGCCGCAGGTCAACGCCGCCAGGCCCTCCTCGACCAGGGCGGCGCGGCAGTCGACCAGTCGGGCGACCTCGGCGCCGTAGCTGAGCGCACGACCGGGCACCGACGCGATGTCGGGCTCGTCGTACTGGCCGATGTCGGCCGTGTAGGCGCAGGGGACGGCGCCCTTGTCGCGCATCCACGCGACCGCGACCGAGGTGTCGAGGCCGCCGGAGAAGGCGATGCCGACACGTTCGCCGATGGGCAGGGAGGTGAGAACCTTGGACACGGGGAAGATTATTCAACAAGACGCATGGTCATGCAAGCTGATCGTCGCGACCCAGTTCCCAGAACGCCACGGCAGCGGCGGCGGCGACGTTCAACGAGTCCACTCCGCGCCGCATCGGGATGACCACCCGCACGTCGCTGGCGGACTGGGCCGCCGCCGTGAGGCCCGGCCCCTCGGCTCCGAGCAGCAGCGCCGCCCGCTCGCGCTGCGCCGGGGTCAACCGCTGGATCGGTACGGCGTCCGGTGCCGGCGTCATGGCGAGCACCGTGAAGCCCGCCTGCCGCACCTGGTCCAGACCCGCCGGCCAGGGGTCGAGCTTGGCGTACGGCATCGCGAATACCTCACCCATGCTGACCCGCACGCTGCGCCGGTACAGCGGATCGGCACAGGACGGCGACAGCAGCACCCCGTCGATGCCGAGCGCGGCGGCCCCCCGGAAGATCGCCCCCAGGTTGGTGTGGTTGTTGACGTCCTCCAGGATCAGGACCCGGCGCGCGGCGTCGAGCACCTCGGCCGCCGTCGGCAGCGGCCGGCGGTGGAACGACGCCAGCACCCCCCGGTGTACGTGGAAACCGGTGGCCTGCTGCAGCACGTCCTGCGTCGCCGCGTAGACCGGCGAGTCGCCGGTGTCCAGGTCGGCGATTTGGTCGACCCGCTTGGCGTCGACCAGGTACGACCGGGCCGGGTAGCCCGCGCGCAGCGCCCGGCGCAGCACCAGCTCCCCCTCGGCGATGAACAGGCCGTGCGGCGGCTCCCAGCGGGTGCGCAGTTCGACGTCGGTGAGCGCGCGGTAGTCGGCGATCCGGTCGTCGTCAGGGTCGGTGATCTGGTGGACGGGCACCCGACGATTCTGCCGGACGGCGAGCCCCGCCCTCCGACGCCCGCCCGCCGGGGTGGTTTGTCCGAAGAAGAAGGGGAATGACCGGCGGAGCATCGGACCGGACGGGAAGGATCAGCCAGGTGAGCGCAGACCAGACCACCCCGGGCGAAGCGGGCGCTCTGCCCCGGCACCCCACTGTCGCGGACCACATCGTGTCCCGGCTGGCCAGCTGGGGTGTGCACCGCTACTTCGGCTATCCCGGTGACGGCATCAACGGCATGACCTCCGCGCTGCAACGCACCAACGATCGGGCCCAGTTCATCCAGGTACGGCACGAGGAGACTGCTGGTTTCGCCGCCTCCGCCCACGTCAAGTACGGCGGCGGACCGCTGGGGTGCGCCCTCGTCACCAGCGGCCCGGGCGCCATCCACCTGCTCAACGGCCTGTACGACGCCAAGCTCGACCACCAACCGGTGGTCGCCCTGGTCGGGCACACCGCGACGACCGCCGAGGGCGGGGGCTACTACCAGGAGGTCGACCTGCTGGCCCTCTACAAGGACGTGGCGGCGGCGTTCCTGGCCCAGCTCGACCACCCCGCGCAGGTGCGCCACCTGGTCGACCGGGCGTGTCGTACGGCGCTGGCCCGGCGTACCGTCACCGCCCTGATCCTCCCCCTGGACCTCCAGGACGAGCCGGCCGTCCCGGACCTGCCGCACGCACACGGCTACTACCAGACCAGCAACGCGCCGAGCAGCACGCCGACCGTGCCGCCGGCGGCGGACCTGCGCCGGGCGGCCGAGGTGCTGCGCGGCGGGCAGCGGGTGGCCATGCTGGTCGGGCAGGGCGCACTGGGCGCGCGCGACGAGGTCCGCGAGATCGCCGACCGACTCGGGGCCGGCGTCGCCACGGCACTGCTCGGCTTCACCGCCGTCGACCACCGCGAGCCGTGGGTGACCGGCGCGATCGGGCTGCTCGGCACCCGACCGAGCTGGCAGTTGATGACCGGCTGCGACCGGCTGCTGATCGTGGGCAGCAACATGCCGTACTCGGAGTTCTACCCGCCGCCCGGGCAGGCCCGCGCCGTGCAGATCGACCTGGACGGCACCCAGCTCGGGCTGCGGTACCCGACCGAGGTGAACCTGACCGGCGACGCGGCCCCCACCCTGCGGGCGCTGCTGAACGAGCTGGGCCCCGGCCCCGGGCCGACCGCCTGGCGGGCGAAGGTCGCCGAGACCACCTCGGCGTGGCGCCGGACGCAGCGCGACCTGGCCGAGCAGAGCGCCGACCCGGTCAACCCGCAACTGCTCTTCCACACGCTCAACCAGCGGCTCCCCGACGACGTGATGCTCGCCGTCGACTGCGGCACCACCACCGCCTGGTACGCCAGGCACATCCAGGTCCGCCCGGGAATGCTGGCCAGCCTGTCCGGCACGCTGCTGTCCATGGGCGGCGCCATGCCGTACGCGTTGAGCGCCAAGTTCGCCCACCCGGACCGGCCGCTCGTCGCGCTGATCGGCGACGGCGCCATGCAGATGAACGGCGTCAACGAGCTGATCACGGTGGCGAAGTACTGGCGCAGCTGGGCCGACCCCCGGTTCGTGGTGCTGGTGCTCAACAACCGGGACCTGGCGTTCGTCAGCTGGGAGCAGCGCTCCTCGGAGGGGACGCCGATGTTCCCGGACAGCCAGCAACTGCCGGACATCGCCTATCACCAGTGGGCGGAGGTCCTCGGGCTGCGCGGTGAGCTTGTCGACTCCCCGGAGCAGGTGTCGAGCGCCTGGGACCTGGCGCTCACCGCCGACCGACCGGTGGTGATCAACGCGCTGGTCGACCCGGCCGAGCTGATGCTGCCGCCGCACTTCACCGCCGAGCAGGCCCGCAAGACCGCGGCGGCGGTGCTGCGCGGCGACACCGACTGGGCGGGCATCATCCGCCGCGGCCTACCGTCCACGATCGCCAGCTACCGCCCCCGCCGCCGGGAGAGCTGACCGGGGCCGGCCCCGGCGACCGGTCTGCCGCAACTCGGCTTCGGTGCGTTCGGCCGGCGCCTCCCCACCAGCGGTGGGGAGGCGCCGTCGTGTCGCGAGGTCAGCCGCGGCGGTCCAGCCAGCGCTGGAGGGCGCTGCGCGGGTCCTGGGTGGGCTGGCGGTCCGGCACCACGGGGGCGCGTTCGACAGGGCGGCGGGGCTCACCGGCCAGGTCACGGCTGGGCGCGGCGAACATCTTCTCCGGCTGACCCTTCACGGCTGTGGCGATGACCCGGGCGACCGCGTCGATCACCTTCGACTGCACCGCGGAACCCACCGAGTCGGCCGGGTCGTCCGGGTTGGCGGCGATGCCGGCCACCGCGACCTGCGGGGTGAAGCCGACGAACGTCTCGGTGGAGTTCTGCTCCGAGCTGCCCGTCTTGCCGGCCACCGGTCGACCGTCCAGGATGTCGTCGACACCTGTGGCGGTGCCACCGTTGCACTGCCCGTACGGCGACTGCTGCCCCACCGGGCACCTGGCGGCGTCGGTCGCGGCGCGGGCCACGTCGGCGTCCAGGACCCGCTTGCAGGACGGCTCCCCCACCGGCACCTTCTCGCCGTCGGCGGCGGTCACCGAGACCACAGGCAGCGGCGTGCAGTAGGTGCCCTCGGCGGCCACCGTGGCGTACGCGTTGGCCAGGTCCAGCGGGGTGGTGGCTGCCACGCCGAGGGTGAACGAACCCCAGTTCGCGGCGTTGTCCTTGGCGAACGCGGCGTCCGAGTCGGCGCGGAACGTGATGCCGAGCCGCTGGGCCATCTCGACCACCTTGTCCTGGCCCACCTGCTCGGCCAGCCAGACGAAGTAGGTGTTCACCGAGCGGCCGAAGCCGTCCCACATCATCCGGTACCCGTCCATCCAGTCCGGGTTGGCGTTGGCCGGGCACCAGCGGCCGTCACAACTGCCCGGTCCCTCGGCCGGGTACCGGGTCGGCAGCTTGGCGGGCGCGTCGAAGCCGGTGGAGAGCGTACGGCCCGACTCCAGCGCGGCGAGCATCGTGAACAGCTTGAACGTCGACCCCGCCTGGTACCCGTCGACGCTGGCCCCGCCGGAGATCAGCGGGTTGACGGTGTTCGGGTAGTTCGCCTGGCCGGCCGGGTTGTCCGCGAGGCTGTAGTGCCTGTTGACGGCCATCGCCAGCACCCGACCGGTGCCCGGCTGCACGGCGGCGATCGGCAGGGCGCGCTTGTTGCCGTACCCGTAGACCTTTGTGGCCTGCTGCTGGGCGGTGGCCTGGACCTTGGGGTCCAACGAGGTGACCACGGTGTAGCCGCCCGAGCGCAGGGCCTGCTCCCGCTCGGCCACGGTGGCCCCGAACGCCGGCTGGGTCAGCCACCAGCGCCGCAGGTAGTCGCAGAAGTAGCCCCAGTCGTCGTGGCCCTGGGACACGGCGGTGCAGCCGTTGGGCTGGGCGGTGGGGCGCAGGGTCAGCGGCTCCGCCTTGGCCTGCGTGGCCTGGGCGGCGGTGACCGCCCCGGTGGCGACCATCGAGTCCAGCACGTACGACCGGCGGGCGAGTGCCGCGTCCCTGTCGCCGTCGATGGGGCTGTACGCGTCAGGCGACTGCACCAGGCCGGCGAGCAGCGCCGACTCGGCGAGGGTCAACCGCGCCGGGGCCTTGCCGAAGTAGCGCTGGCTGGCCGCCGCGATGCCGTACGCGCCGGAGCCGAAGTAGGCGATGTTCAGGTACCTGTCGAGGATCTCGTCCTTGCCGAGGCTCTTCTCCAACGCGCCCGCGTACCGGATCTCCTGGATCTTGCGCCCGATTGTGGGGTCGGTCGCGGCGGCCCGCTCCTCGGCGGTGCGGGCGGGGTCGGTCTTGAGGACGTTGCGGACGTACTGCATGGTGAGCGTCGAGCCGCCCTGCTCGGTGCCGCCGCCCTTGACGTTCGCCACCAGCGCCCGGGCGAGGCCGCGCAGGTCAGCGCCGCCGTGGTCGTAGAAGCGCCGGTCCTCGGCCGCCACGATGGCCTGGCGCATGACCGGGGCGATGTCCTCCAGCGCGACGTCGGTGCGGTTCACGTCGTAGAACGTGGTGATCAGCGTCTTGCCGTCGTTGGCGTAGAGGTACGACCGCTGCGGGGTGGCCGGGGTGCGCAGCGAGTCGGGCAACGCGGCGTACGACCCGAGCGCCGAGCGCGCGGCGAACCCGAGCAGCAGGTTGCCCGGCAGTGCGGCGACTGCCAGGACCAACCCGGCCAGAAGGCCGGCGAGCAGCACGGTGAACAGCCGCGACAGCGGCGAGCGGGGGGCGGCCATGCAACCCAGGATTGCCACAAAAAACACCAACCGACCACCCCCGCGGCCCGACTGTCACCAACTTCACGGCTCCCCACCCACCCCCCAACCCCCACCCCAGCTCGGTGATCAAGAGGTTTGCGTCAGATGAGGGCCGGTTCCTGACGCAAACCTCTTGATCACCGACGAAAGGGCAGGGCCGGGGAGGAGGGACCGGGTTACGGGGCTGAGGTGCTCAGGCTGGCGGCGGCTGCGTCTCTTGCGGTTTCGCGGGGCATCAGGCGGCCGGAGCGGTAGCCGATGCCGATGCCGGCGACCAGCACGAAGATCGCGCCGAAGGTCTGGAGTGAGCCGATCAGCGCCCCTCCGAGGCCGAGCAGCGGCGCCGCGATGATCAGCATGACCCCGTCACCGAGGCTGAACGTGCCGGAACGGGCCACCGCCCACCCGGTCAGGAACCAGCCCGCGCTGTAGAAGGTCGCGCCGAGCAGCACCAGCGAACGCGCGGTGGTGCCGAAGACCGGCGTCTGCTCGGCGAGCCCGGCGAACGGCAGCATCAGTACCGTGCCGGCGATGCTCACCAGCAGCCCGGCGGCGGCCGCCCGGCGGCTGCGGGTCGCGGCCAGCAACCCGGTGAGCGCCAGCAGCGCGAGCAGGCCGAGCCAGACCGCGGCCACCCAGCCGATCAGGTACGCCGCGCGGCCGTCGGCCGGATAGGGGTCGTTGCCCACCCCGCCGTCGCTTGCCATCGCCACCGCGCCGTAGAGGATGGCGTACGCGGGCAGCAGCCACACCGCAGCCCGCGCGAACCGGCGTATCGACCAGGCCCAACTGGCGTTCGTGGCGGGGCCGGCCGGGGTCGGCTCACCGACGAACGGCAGGACGCCGAATCCGCCACCGCTGCGCCGGGAGCCCAGCGGGGCGACCGGGTCGTGCGCGCCGGGCACGGGGGCCGAGGACCACATCCGATTCGCCGGATCCTTCATGCGTCACCTCGCTCGTCCGCGAGCGGTGCGAGACGCGCCGGGGCGCCCCGATTGCCTGGTCACCACCCGTCCTAGGACCGATCGTGGCAGGCGTCGGAGCGCCCCATGAGCATTTCTCGTATTTAGCCGCCGTGGCGGCCGGGGGTACTGATCAGCCGCGCTCGCGCTGGTCGGCCGGGTCGTTGACCAGGCTGTCCGGCGAGACCGGCTCCGGCGCGGGCAGCCCCTGCGGCTTGTTGCCGCCGGTGGCCTGCGCCTCGGCGACGCGTACCTCGTCGTGGATCTGCTGGGCGGCGTCGGCCGCGGCCTGCGCCGCCTGCGCGGCCTCGCGCTCGACCTGGCTCGCGTGTTCGGCCGCCTCCGGCGCGGGCAGGTCCCCCACCATCTGGCTCAGCCCGCCGAGCGCGCCACCCATGCCCTCCAGGGCCTTGGTCAGCTCGGCCGGGACGATCCAGACCTTGTTGGCGCTGCCCTGGGCGATCTGCGGAAGAGCCTGCAGGTACTGGTAGGCGAGCACCTTCTGGCTCGGGTTCGCCTGGTGGATCGCGTCGAAGACCGTCCGGATCGCCTTCGCCTGACCCTCGGCCTGCAGGATCCGGGCCTGCCGGTCACCGTCGGCCCGCAGCACCGCGGACTGCTTGTCACCCTCGGCGGTGAGGATCACCGACTGCTTGTGACCCTCGGCGGTGAGGATCGCCGCGCGACGGTCACGCTCGGCGCGCATCTGCTTCTCCATGGAGTCACGGATGCTGGCCGGCGGCTCGATCGCCTTGATCTCGACCCGGGTGACCTTGATGCCCCAGCGGCCTGTGGTCTCGTCGAGCACACCGGAGAGGTGCCTGTTGATCTCGTCCCGGCTGGTCAGCGCGCGCTCCAGGTCCAGCGAGCCGATCACGTTACGCAGCGTGGTGACGGTCAGCTGCTCGATGGCCTGCAGGAAGCTGGAGATCTCGTAGGTCGCCCGGACCGAGTCGACCACCTTGAAGTAGAGGACGGTGTCGATCGAGACCACCAGGTTGTCCGAGGTGATCACCGGCTGCGGCGGGAAGCTGACCACCTGCTCGCGCATGTCGACCTTGGTGCGCACCGCGTCGATGAACGGCACCAGCAGGTTGAGGCCGGGGTTCAGCGTGCGCTTGTACTTGCCGAGCCGTTCCACCACATCCTGGCGCTGCTGCGGCACGATCCGCACCGCTTTGGCCAGCGTAATCACGGCGATCAACGCCACCGCGATGATCAGCACACCGATGACCGTCATCCGTTCACCCTCTCGCTTCCGGCAGCTCGCCGGCGGAAGAAACATCGTCCTGCCACACCAGGGCTGTCGCGCCCCTGACCTTTATCACCCGAACCCGTTGACCGGGCTCGAAAGTCTGCGTCGTGTCGTACGACCGGGCTGTCCACAGCTCACCGTCGATCTTGACCAGGCCGTGGTCGGCGTCCACCCGCTCCAGCACCTGCGCCGTGGAGCCCTCGATCGCCTCCACACCGAACGGCTGCTCGCCACTCTCCAACGCGGACCGGCCGTGCCGCCGGATGACCGGTCGGACGACAACCAGGCTCAGCGCCGACACCACCGCGAAGACGAGCGCCTGCACGGCCACCGGCGCGCCCAGGGCGGCAGCGCCCGCAGCGGCGAACGCACCGACCCCGAACATGATCAGAAAGAGGGTCGTCGTGAAGATCTCGGCGACCGCCAGCACCACACCCAAAACGATCCACACCACGGCGTCCACACCGCAAGGGTGACACGTTAATGCACGAGCAGCCCACCCGTGATGATCAGTAGGCTCGGCGCAGTGACAGCCGTCCACCGAATCCGCCGGCCGAACGAGGAGATCCCCGTGACCCTGCTGCAGGCGACCGCCCGACAGATCGACGACCAGGTCGCCCGGGCACAGATCGACGGTCGTACCCCGTCACTGGTGCTGGGCGTGTTCCGTGACGGCACGCTCGTCCACCTGGCCGCCGCCGGCGAACACCCCCGCCCGGGCAGCGACCTGCAGTACCGGGTCGGATCGATAAGCAAGACGATGACCGCGACGCTGATCATGCAACTGCGCGACGCCGGCCGCCTCAGCGTCGACGACCAGTTGGAGAAACACCTGCCGGGCACCGACGTCGGCTCGCTCACCCTGCGTCAGCTACTCGGGCACGCCAGCGGGATGCAACGCGAACCCGAGGGCGACTGGTGGGAACGGACGGCGGGCGTCGACCTGGCGACCCTGCTCGCGACAGTGACCGCCGACAAGATCGCCTATCCGCCGCACACCGCGTACCACTACTCCAACCTGGCGTACGGGCTGCTCGGCGGAGTGCTCGAACGGCTCACCGGGACACCCTGGAACGACCTGCTCGACGAGCGGATCCTCACCCCACTGGGGATGCGCCGCACCACGTACACGGCCACCGAGCCGTACGCCCGCGGCTACGTCGTCCATCCCTGGCACGGCACGCTGCGCGAGGAGCCCCGCACCGACACCGGCGCGATGGCCCCCGCCGGGCAGCTCTGGTCGACGATCGAGGACCTGGGCAGGTGGGCGGCCTTCCTCGCCGACCCCGACCCGTCGGTGCTGGCCCCCGCCACGCTCACCGAGATGTGCGCCCCCGTGGTGATCAGCGATCTCGACTCCTGGACCGGCGGGCACGGCCTGGGGCTGGAGCTCTACCGCGATGGGGAACGCGTGTACGTCGGGCACGGCGGCTCGATGCCCGGGTACGTGGCCGCCCTCACGGTGCACCGGCCGACCCGTACCGCCGTTGTCGGTTTCGCCAACTCGTACGGCTTCCCGATCACCGGGCTCGGCCGCCGGCTGCTGACCACGGTGCTGGACGCCGAGCCGGCGTTCGCGCAGCCGTGGCGGCCGGCCACCGCCACGCCTGCCGCCGGCCTGACCGAGCTGACCGGCCGCTGGTGGTGGATGGGCACGTCGCTGGACCTGAGCTGGGACGCCGGTGACCTCGTCGCCCACGTACGCGGTGAGCGGGTGAGCCGGTTCACCGCCGAGGGACCGGACCGCTGGCGGGGACGGTCCGGCCCGGAGAACGGCGAGATCCTGACGGTGCGGCGCGACGACGACGGACGGGCGGTGGCGATCGACATCGCCACGTTCGTCTTCACGCGCAGTCCCGACGAGGTCCCCTGACCCGCCACCTGACGGGTCGGGCCGTCAGGGCGCTTCGGTGACGAAGTCGATGAGGCGTTCCATGGCGTTGATCAGGGGGGTCTCCACGTCGGCGAAGCTGTTCACCCGGGACAGGATGTGCCGCCACATGTCGGCCGGCTCGGCCACCCCGAGGGCCGCGCAGACCCCCTCCTTCCACGGTCGCCCCGGCGGCACCACGGGCCACGCCGCGATACCGAGCGCAGCCGGCTTGACCGCCTGCCAGACGTCCACATAGGGATGGCCCGTCACCAGCACGTACGGCGAGGTGACCCGGGCCACGATGCGGCTCTCCTTGCTGCCGGGCACCAGGTGGTCGACGAGGACGCCCAGTCGCCGGGTCGGTGCGGGGCCGAAGTCGCGGACGTCGGCGTCGAGGGCGTCGATGCCGTCCAGCGGCTCCACGACGACGCCCTCGATCCGCAGGTCGTCGCCCCAGATCCGTTCGACGAGCGCGGCGTCGTGGATGCCCTCCACCCAGATCCGGCTGGCCTTGGCGACCTGGGCGCGGACGTTGTCCACGGCAACCGAACCGGACGCGGTACGTCGGCGGGCCGCCGGCACCGGGGCACGGGTGGGGCGGCGCAGGGTGACCGGGCTGCCGTCGAGCAGGAACGCCGCCGGCAGCAGCGGGAAGTTGCGCCGCTTGCCGTGCCGGTCCTCCAGGACCACGGCACCTGCCTCGAAGCCGACCACCGCACCGCAGAACCCGGAGTCGGCGTCCTCCACCACGAGGTCCGGTTCGGCGTCCACCTCGGGGGTGACCCTGCGCCGCCGCCAGTCCCCCGCCAACACGTCCTCGCCGTATCGCCCCGCCATGTCGATCACGCTAACTCCCGCGCCAGCACCCCGGTCCCCCGACACACCGCGTGCGTCACGAGGTGGATTCGAGGCGGCCCAGTGCGGTGTCGACAGGTGCCGGCCAGACGGAGTCCTTCAGGCCGAGGGCGTCGCCGAGGTGGGCCCAGGTGAGCCGCTGGATCAGCGCGACCCGCTCGGGGCTCTCGTCAGTCGTCTCCCTGGCTTCGTAGTCGGTCGTCGGGCGGCAGGTTCCGCTCATATGCGGAACTTCGTTCCGACAAAACGTACGGAACGTCGTTCCGTGTCTCCAAGGGATGCGACGGAGGTGACGGTGACCAGCACCGGGTCGGGCGAGATCGATCGTTCCCGGCACGGACCCGGGCAGTTCGGGGCACGCAGGGCGGCCGGAGCGGCAGTCGAGACAGGGCCGGTCGTGACCACGTACCCTTTCGGCATGTCCACCCCCGCAACGGGCGCGGCCACACTCGCGCCGCGCCGGTCGAGCCGGTTCGTTGCCTGGGTGCGCGCGTGGCGAGCCGGGTTGGTGCCGTACGACGAGGTCGCCGACGCCATCGCCGGCGACGAGGAACATCTCGTCGCGGACGCCCCGGGCACCTGGACCGACGTCCCGCTGGGCGCCGCGCTGCCCACCCTGGCCAAGCTCTCCCCCGACGAGATCCGCCTGGTGCTGCCCGCACCCGGCGACCCCCGGGGTCTGCCCGGCCCCGGCGACTTCGCCGGCGCGGCGCTGGTGGCGGGTGAGGCGGTGGTCGCCGGCGGGCTCGGGTTGATCCCGGAGGTCCGCTCGCACACCTCCGGCTCCGGAGACTGTTTCGAAACCGTCCTGTGGCGGGTGTACCCGCTGCCGGCCAACGCGCCCGCCGCGTCACTCTCGTTGCCTGGCGCCGCCGAGGCGGAGGCCGAGCTGGCCGCCGCGCTGGCCGAGACGACCGCCGCGCTGACCCGCCTCGACGTCGCCCAGTGGCGGCCCGAGCTGGCAGGCGCGCTGGCCGCGCTGCGCCGCCCCGACGGCACCACCGATCTGCCACCAGGCTTCGACCCGAGGGCCCGTCGGCTCTTCGCCCGGGCCGCGGTGCTCGACCGGGTGCTCGCGCTGGCCGGGCACTCCGCGCCCGGCGGCGCGATCAACAACTACGAGGCGCAGCAACGGGACGCGGCGCTGCGACCACTCACCGCCGCCTGCCGCCAGGCCCTGGTGGCCGCCTGCAACGCCCCCCTGCGCCCCTGACCAGCCGCCGGTCGAGGGCGGCCGGTCAGACCTCGTCGAGCAGGTCCGCTACCGAGTTGATGATCCGGGACGGGCGGTACGGGTAACGCTCGGCCTCGGTGCGGCTGCTGATCCCGGTGAGCACCAGGATGGTCTCCAACCCGGCCTCCAAACCACACAGGATGTCGGTGTCCATCCGGTCACCGATCATCGCGGTGCTCTCCGAGTGCGCGTTTATCGTGTTCAGCGCCGAGCGCATCATCATCGGGTTCGGCTTGCCGACGAAGTACGGCTCCACCCCGGTCGCCTTGGAGATCATGGCGGCGACCGAGCCGGCGGCGGGCAGCGCGCCCTCCACGGACGGGCCTGTCACGTCAGGGTTGGTGCAGATGAACCGGGCCCCGTCGTTGATCAGACGGACCGCCTTGGTGATCGCCTCGAAGCTGTAGGTGCGGGTCTCACCGAGGACCACGTAGTCCGGGGCGAAGTCGGTGAGGACGTACCCGACGGCGTGCAGCGCCGTGGTCAGCCCGGCCTCGCCGATCACGTACGCGGTGCCGCCCGGCCGCTGGTCGGCGAGGAACTGCCCGGTGGCCAGCGCGGACGACCAGATCGACTCCTCCGGCACGTCCAGCCCCATCCGGCTGAGCCGGGCCGTCAGGTCCCGAGGCGTGTAGATCGAGTTGTTGGTGAGCACCAGGAACGGCTTGCCGGAGGCGCGCAGCCGGTTGATGAACTCCGGCGCGCCGGGCACCGGCTGGCCCTCGTGCACCAGCACGCCGTCCATGTCGGTCAGCCAGCTCTGCACGGGCTTGCGGTCATGCATCGGTGCTCCCAGCAGGCGTCGGGCGACGGGTCGGCACGCAGCAGACGGTGGGGCAGGTGTCCCACATCGGCAGCTCGCCGAGGCGGCGTCGCAGCTGCGCGCCGTCCGGGTCGGTGCGCTCGGTGACCAGCTCACGGACCATTGTCACGAAGCGCGGGTCGGTGCCCGGTGTGGCGGCGCGGACGAAGTCCAGACCGAGCTGCTTGGCGGTCTCCAGCGCCTCGGTGTCCAGGTCCCACACCACCTCCAGGTGGTCGGAGACGAACCCGATCGGGCTGACCACCACGCTCGTGGTGCCGTCCTGCGCGAGGGTGGTCAGGTGGTCGTTGATGTCCGGTTCCAGCCACGGCACGTGCGGCGGCCCGGAGCGGCTCTGCCAGACGAGGTCGTACGGCAGGTCGGGGGCGGCGGCCTCGGCGACCAGCCTGGCGCTCTCGCGCAGCTGCGCCTCGTACCGGCCGCCGTGCGGCCCGGCGTTGGCGGCCATCGAGCTGGGGATGGAGTGGGCGGTGAAGACCAGCCGGGTGCTGTCCCGCTTCGCCGGGTCGAGCTGACCCAGGGCGGTCCGGACCGCGTCGACGTGCGGCTCGACGAAGCCCGGGTGGTCCCAGAACTGGCGCAGTTTCTCGATCACCGGCGCGTCCGGGCCTACGGCGGCCCGGGCGGCGGCGATGTCCTCCTGGTACTGCCGGCAGGACGAGTACCCGCCGTACGCGCTTGTGACGAACGCCAGCGCCCGGGTCACCCCGTCGTCCCGCATCTGCGTCACCGTGTCGGCGAGCATCGGGTCCCAGTTGCGGTTGCCCCAGTAGACGGGCAGGTCGAGACCGTGCGCGGCGAAGTCGGCGCGGACGGCGGCCAGCAGGTCACGGCACTGCTGGTTGATCGGGGACACCCCGCCGAAGTGCTGGTAGTGCTCGGCGACCTCGGTCAGCCGCTCGGGCGGCACACCTCGGCCACGGGTCACGTTCTGCAGGAACGGCATCACGTCCTCGGGCCGCTCCGGCCCACCGAAGGACACCAGCACCACCGCGTCGTACGACATGGGGTCATTCTTGCCGGTCGGCCGGGAGCGCCCGGCGACGCCCCCTGGTCTGGACCGCGTGGATCACACGGACGAGACCGGGGGCGTCGTCGGGAACGTCAGGCGCCGATGGCGTGGTAGCCGCCGTCGACGTGCACGATCTCGCCGGTGGTGGCGGGGAACCAGTCGGACAGCAGCGCCAGGCAGGCCTTCGCGGCGGGCTCCTGGTCGGTGAGGCTCCAGCCCAGCGGGGCCCGCTCGGTCCAGGCGTCCTCGAACTGGTCGAAGCCGGGGATCGACTTCGCGGCTATGGTGCGCAGCGGCCCGGCGGCGACCAGGTTGCTGCGGATGCCCTGCTTGCCCAGGTGCATCGCCAGGTAGCGGGACGCGGACTCCAGGCCGGCCTTGGCCACGCCCATCCAGTCGTAGACCGGCCAGGCCTTCGTCGCGTCGAAGGTCAGGCCGACCACCGCGCCGCCCGGCGACATCAGCGGCAGCGCCGCCATCGCGAGGGACTTGTACGAGAAGGTGGAGACGTGCAGGGCGGTCGCCACGTCCTCCCACGGCGCGTCGAGGAAGCCGCCACCCAGGCAGCTCTGCGGGGCGAAGCCGATCGAGTGCACGACGCCGTCGAGGCCGTCGACGTGCTCGCGGACCCGGTCGGCGAGGCCGGCGAGGTGCTCGGTGTTGGTGACGTCCACCTCGATGATCGGCGCCGGCTCGGGCAGCCGCTTGGCGATCCGCTCGACCAGGGAGAGCCGGCCGTAGCCGGTGAGCACGACCTGCGCGCCGTTCTCCTGGGCGAGCTTCGCCACCGAGAAGGCGATCGAGGCGTCGGTGATGACACCGGTGACGAGCAGTCGCTTACCGGCGAGCAGTCCGGACATGCGGGGTTTCCTCCGTAGTCAGAAAGGGTCAGTGGCCCATGCCGAGGCCGCCGTCGACCGGGATGACGGCACCGGAGACGTACCCGGCGCCGTCCGAGGCCAGCCAGGTGACCACCGCCGCGACCTCGTCCGGGCTGGCCATCCGGCCGGCCGGGATCGACTTGCGGATCTCCGCCTTGCGGTCGTCGGACAGGCCTGCGGTCATGTCGGTGTCGATGAAGCCGGGCGCCACCACGTTCGCGGTGATGTTGCGGCTGCCCAGCTCCCGGGTGATCGAACGGGCCACGCCGACCAGGCCGGCCTTGCTGGCGGCGTAGTTGACCTGGCCGGCTCCGCCGGACAGGCCGACCACCGAGGAGATGAAGATCATGCGACCCCACTTGGCCCGCAGCATCTTGCCCGAGGCCCGCTTGGCGACCCGGAACGCGCCTGTGAGGTTGGTGTCCACCACACCTGTGAACTGCTCCTCGGTCATCCGCAGCAGCAGCGTGTCGTCGGTCATGCCGGCGTTGGCGACAAGCACCTCGACCGGGCCCAGCTCGGCCTCCACAGCGGTGAACGCGGCGTCGATCGAGGTCGCGTCGGTGACGTCGGCCCGTACGCCGAACAGCCCTTCCGGCGGCTCGCCGCTGCGGTGGGTGACCGCCACCCGGTCGCCCTGCTTGGCGAAGGCCTGCGCGATGGCCAGGCCGATTCCCCGGTTGCCCCCGGTCACCAGCACGGTACGGGCCACTGTTCCCCCTTGCGAATGGTCAGCACGGACGCGTCGGAGCCTAGGCGTTACCGGCAGGTAAGCGCTAACGGGAGTCGTGTCACACCGGGGTACGACACCGGAATCAACCCCTGGTGGCACGCCCTGACCGGGGGCGGCCCGTAGCCTCCCGGTGATGAACCGGCAACCGTTCGTCGTGGCCCTGTGGGCCCTGCGGCAGACCCTGCTGGGCCCGGACGCCCCGCCCGGCCGGCCGCTGCTGGCCCGCTGGCCCGGGCTGGCCCGCCATGCCGGCCCGGGCGGCCTGCTCGCCGCCCTCGGTCTCTTCTGGATCACGGTGACGGTGGAGAGCGACTGGGGCCTGCCGACGCCGGTCGCGGTGCTGTTCGCGGCGATGACCGTGGCACCTCTGCTGGCGCTGCCCCGGCGTCCGCTGCTGGCCTGGCGGCTGACGGTGCTGGCCCTGCTGGTGTGCACGTTCAACGCGCCGGCCGACCAGCCGTGGCCGTGGACCCCGCCGCTGGCGCTCGGCTCGGTGGCGGTGCTCGCGGGGGTCGTCGCGCGTGTCGACCGGCCGGTGCTGGCCTGGGTGGTGGCGATCAGCACGGTGCCGGTGCTCACCCTCGTGCACCCCGACAACCGGCCGGCCGTGCTGGCGCTGCTCGGCGCGTCGGCGATCGTCGGCGACCTGATCCGGCGCAACCGGCTGTCCCGGCGGGCGCTCGCGGCGCAGACCGAGCTGAGCGAACGGGAGCAGGAGCGCCGGGCGGTGCTTGAGGAACGCACCCGGATCGCCCGGGAACTGCACGACGTGGTGGCCCACCACATGTCGCTGATCGCCGTGCAGGCGGAGACCGCCCCCTACCGGCTGACCGACGTGCCCGCGCCCGCGGCCGCGGAGTTCGCCGCCATCGCCGACTCGGCGCGCGACGCGTTGACCGACATGCGGCGGCTGCTGGGGGTGCTGCGCAGCGAGTCGACAGGCCCGCAGACCGCACCACAGCCCGACCTGGCCGACCTGGGGGCCATGGTGGACGCGGCCCACCGGGCCGGGCTGGCGGTGACCCTGGACGCCGGGCCGCTCGACGACGGGCGGGTGCCCGCGCCGGTCGGGCTGGCCGCGTACCGCATCGCCCAGGAGGGCCTGGCCAACGCGGCCCGGCACGCGCCGGGGGCCGCGGTGCGGGTCACCGTTGACGCCGGCCGGTCCACGCTGACGGTACGGGTGCGGAACGCGCCGACCGACGGGGTCGGGCCGGACGCCGAGGCGGGTACCGGGCACGGGCTGACCGGCATGCGGGAGCGGGCGGCCTCGCTGGGCGGTACGTTCACCGCCGGGCCGCTGCCCGACGGGGGTTACGCGGTGACGGCCGAACTGCCGTACGACGCGGAGGGCGGGGACGCGTGATCAAGGTGCTGATCGCCGATGACCAGGCGATGGTGCGGCAGGGCTTCGGCGCGCTTCTCGCCGCCCAACCGGACCTGCTGGTGGTGGGCGACGCCGCCGACGGCGCGCAGGCCGTCGCCGCCGTCCGCCGGCTCGACCCGGACGTGGTGCTGATGGACGTGCGGATGCCTGTCATGGACGGGCTGGAGGCCACCCGCAGGCTGCTCGGCGACCGGTCGGCGCAGCACCCCCGGGTGCTCATCCTCACCACCTTCGACCTGGACGACTACGTGTACGAGGCGCTGCGCGCCGGGGCCAGCGGCTTCCTGCTCAAGGACGCCCCGGCGGCCGACCTGGTGCACGCCGTGCGGGTGGTGGCGGCCGGGGACGCGTTGCTCGCCCCGACGGTCACCCGACGACTGATCGCCGAGTTCGCGGCCCGCCCGGACCGTCGCCGACCCCGCCCCACCGACCTGGCCGGGCTCACGCCCCGCGAGACCGAGGTGCTGCGGTTGATCGCCCGGGGTCGCAACAACGCCGAGATCGCCGGCGACCTGGTGGTGGCCGAGCAGACGGTGAAGACGCACGTCGGGCGGATCCTGGCCAAGCTGGGGCTGCGCGACCGGGCCCAGGCCGTGGTGCTGGCGTACGAGACGGGTCTGGTCGCCGCCGGCGAGTAGTCCCGTGGAGCCAGCGCGGGAACGGCTCCGCGGGACGACGACCGGGCACCACCCCTTCGCGCACTCTCCCTCCGGACGACATTCCGGAGGGAGAACTGATGCGACGACGAGGTGCCAGCCGGGTGGCGGTGGCCGCGCTGCTCGGCGTGAACCTGGTCCTGCCGACCCGACCCGAGCCGGTCGCCGCGGTCGGGTTCGTCGAGGCGTACCCGGTGACCGCGGCGGCGATGCGCGCAGCCGGCCCCCCGTACGCGGACTGGGCCGACGACGGACGCCGGTTCCTGCTGTTCGACGAGCGCGGCGACGGCCGTGCGGTCGAGGTGCTGGGTGACCTGGCCGGCGCGGATCGGATAGCGGTGCTGGTGCCAGGGGTCGGCACCACCCTGGCCGACTTCGACAGGGGGCTGGGTGGGGTGGCCCGGCGGGCGCCGGCGGTGCAGGCCGGGCAGCTCTACCGGGAGCTGCGGGCGGGCCACCCGGCGGCACGGGTGGCGGTGCTGGCCTGGCTGGGTTACGACCCGCCCGACGGGGTGCTGACGGCCGCCGGTGACGCCAGCGCCCGGCGTGGCGCGACCGGGCTGGCCGCGCTGCTGCGGGAGTTGGCCTCGCGCCGCCCGGGGGCGGCGATCACCCTGGTCGGGCACAGCTACGGCGCGCTTGTGGTGTCGTTGGCCGCCGCGGACGCCCCGACCCAGGTCACCGACGTCGTCAGCCTCGGCGGGATCGGCGCCGGGGTGCGGCGTGCCGACGAACTGCCCGGGGGACGGCGGTTCTGGGCGGCAGAGGCGGCCACCGACTGGATCCGTCGGGTGCCGCCGGTGCGGCTGCCCGGGCTCGGGTTCGGCCGGAGGCCGGGCGACCCCGCGTTCGGCGCCCGGCCGTTGTCGGTGGCCGGGGTCTCCGGGCATGACGGCTACCTGACGCCGGGCAGCGCCACGCTGCTCGCGGTCGCGGCTGTCGTGCTGGGCGCCGGCCCGGTCGGGGCCGTCCGGTGAGCCGCGACCGCGCGGTCGACGCGCTGCGGGCGTACGCCATCGGTGGGGTGATGGTCGGGCACTGGCTGGTGACGGCGCTGGTGGTGACCGACGGCGGCGGGTTGCGGCAGGCCAGCCCGCTGGCCGCGCTGCCCGGTCTGGCCCCGGTGACCTGGGTGTTGCAGACCCTCGGGTTGTTCTTCTTCACCGCCGGGTTCGGCTCGGCCCGGTCATTGGCCCGCCACGGCGGCCGGCGGTCGGGCTGGCTGGCCGGTCGGCTGCGGCGGCTGCTGCTGGGCGTGGTGGCGCTGCTGGGCGTGGGTGCCGCAGTGCTGCTCGCCGCGACGGTCGTCGGCACCCCGGACGACACGCTCGCCGTCGCGTTGCGGCTCGCGGTCAGCCCGTTGTGGTTCCTGGCGCCCCTGGTGTTCCTGGTCGCCATGACCGGCCCGCTGCGCACCGCGGTACGCCGGTGGGGGCTGGCGCGTTGCGTCGTACCGGCGGTGGTCGTGGTGGCGGGGATGGACCTGGCGGTCCGTGTGCTGCCCGAGGGCGTCGGGTTGCCGCCGTTGACGGTGCTGGTGGCGTGGGCGGTGCCGTACCTGCTCGGCCTGGCGCATGGTGACGGACGGCTGGCGGACCGGCGGGCGGCGGCCGGGTTGGCGATCGGCGGCGGCGCCGCGCTGGCCGGGTTGCTGGCGCTGGGATACCCGGTCAGCGCGGTCGGGGTGCCCGGCGCTGGGGTGTCCAACCTGAACCCGCCGTCGCTGCTGGCCGTGGCGCTGGCGGTCACCCAGGTCGGGTTGGGGTTGCTGGCCCGCCCCGCGCTGGAGCGGTTGCTGGCCCGCCCGGCACCGGCCCGGGTGGTACGCGAGGCGAACGGCCACGCGGTGCGGATCTACCTGTGGCACCAGCCCGTGCTCGTCGCGGTGACGGCCCTCACCGCCCGGGGCCCGGTGCCGCTGCCGGGTCTGCACGCCCCGCCGGACGGACCGGCGTGGCTGCTGGCGCGCTGCTGCTGGCTGCCGCTGCTCGCCCTCGTGCTTGTCGTGTTGGTGCGGGCCGGCACGGGCCACCGGGGGGCGGGGCACCCGGGCGGTGGACGGGTCGCCGACCGGTCGGCCGAGTGCGTCCGCCCGACACCTCGGGTGTACGATCATCGACGTTCCGGCCGGGCCGACTTGCAGGAGGTGATCGCTGTGCGAGATAGCGATCCTCCCAGTCGTGGCCGGGCCGATGGTCAGCCCCGCTGAGCCACGACTCAGTCTGGTGAGCTGACCCAGCTCCGCTCCCCCACCGCCCCGGCCCACGCCGGGGTGCGTGCGCCGCGCCGTCCGATCCTCCGGACGGTCGCCGGGAGCCGCCCGGTCACGACTTCGTGTGCGCGTCCCCACCCCCTGCGGTCCGCCCCTGCTCGCGGACCGTCCAGCCGCCACCCGGAGCCGTCCATGAGCCGCTACGTCGCCCCGCTGGGCTTCACCCTCGCCGCCGTCTGGGTGGCCGTCGTCTTCGTGCTGGCCGGCGGCGGTCACTGACCACCGCCGGCCTGGCGCCTCAGAGCATCCGGGACGACCAGAGCAGGCTGAGCGCGCCCGCGCACAGTGCCAGCAGCAGCGCCACCCCGGCGTACCACTGGGTCACCTCACGCGGCTCGGTCCGGAAGCCGATCGAGCTGCCCATGTCCTGGTAGACCTGCTTCAGCTCGCTCACCGAGGCCGCCTCGTAGAAGTAGCCCTCGGTGGTCTCGGCCAGCTCGGCCAGGGCCAGCCGGTCCACCGGCACCCGCTGGAGCTGCCCACCGATGTCGACCTGACCGGTGTCCGTGCCGAACGCGATTGTGGAGACCGGCACGTTCGCCGCCTGGGCGGCGGCCGCGGCCTCCTCCACCGACCGGCCGGACGTGCGGAACCCGTCCGAGAGCAGCACGATCCGGGCCGGCGGGATGCCGGCCGCGCCGTCGGCCGGCACCGACCGGATCGCCTCCAGGCAGGTGAAGACCGCCTCGCCGGTCGCGGTCGCCTCGGCCAGCACCAGACCGTCGATGGCGGCGGTCACCGCGTCCCGGTCCTTGCCCGGCGGCACCAGCACGTTCGCGGCCTTGGCGAACGACACGAGGCCCAGGTTGTAGCTCTCCGGCAGCTCGGCGACGAACTGCTTGGCCGCCTCCTGCGCCGCCTCCAGCCGGTTCGGCGCCACGTCGTCGGCCTGCATCGACAGCGACACGTCGATGGCGAGCATGACCGTCGCCCGCTCCAGCGGCTCCTTCGTGTCCACGGCGGGCCGGGCCAGCGCGGTGGCCAGCACCAGCAGGCAGAGCAGGAACGCGGTCGCCGGTACGTGCCGACGCCAGCCCAGCCCCTTGGGCGCCACCGTACGCAGCAGGTCCACGTTGGTGAACCGCATCGCGTACGCCCGGCGGTGCAGCTGCCGCCAGACGTAGAACGCGGCGAGGGCGAGCACCGGCAGCACGGCCAGCAGCCACCACGGTTGCAGAAAACGGATCATCGTGTCGTCCCCCGGGTACGCGCGTGCCGCTGCGCGGCGACGAAACGCACCATGTCCAGCAGCCAGTCTCGATCGGTACGCAGACGCAGGTGGGCCGCGCCGGCACCGCGCAGCGCGGCGGCGATCGCGGCCCGCTGGGCGGCGGCAGCCTCGGCGTAGCGCTGCCGCAGCCGCGGGTCGGCGGTCTGCACCTCGTGCAGCTCACCACTCTCCGGGTCGACCACCGGCAGCACCCCCACGTCGGGCAGCTCCAACTCGCGCGGGTCGACCACCTCGATCGCCAGCACGTCGTGTCGTACGCGCAGCTTGCGCATCGGCCGGGACCACTGCTCGGCCGGGGCGAGGAAGTCCGAGACCACCACGGCCACGCCGCGACGGCGGGGCGGGCGGTTGAGCATCTCGATCAGGGCGCCCAGGTCGCCCCGGCCGGGTTGGATGGCGGTGCCGGCGACAGCACGCAGCAGGCCCTGGGCCTCCTTGCGGCCGGAGCGCGCGGGCAGGCGCGTGAGCACTCCCGGCCCGGGCGGCGGTGGTCCGCCCCGCCAGCGTCGGGCCGGGGCCGACGCGCCGCCGCCGGTGCCGATCACCGCGCCGATGCGGTTGCCGCCCCGCACGGTCAGGTGGGTGATGGCGGCCGCGGCGGCCACCACCACCTCGCGCTTGAGCCACTGCCCGGTGCCGAAGTCGAGGCTTGCCGACAGGTCAAGTGCCAGCCAGGTCTCCAGTTCCCGGTCGGCGACCGTACGCCGCACGTGCGGCGTCGTGGTCCGTGCGGTGACCGGCCAGTCCATCCGCCGTACGTCGTCGCCGGGCCGGTACTCGCGCGACTCCCCCGCCTCGCTGCCCGGACCGGGGAGCAGGCCCGCGTAGTCGCCCTGCAGGAGGCCGTCGAGCTTGCGGGTGACGAGCAACTGGAGCCGGGACAGCACCGCCTCACTGCGGTCGGCGAGAGGGGCGGGGCGAGGGGTGGGTGAGGTCACGGGCGCTGCCCGGGCCAGCCGGCGCCCGGCGGCGGAGCCGTCGACGGGGTGGCCTGCTGGCGGGGAGCGACCGCCGGCAGCGGGATGGTGGACATCACCCGGTGCACGATGTGGTCGGCCGGCACGTCGTCGGCGAGCGCGTCGTAGCTGAGCACCAACCGGTGCCGCAGGATGTCCGGGGCGATGTCCTGCACGTCCTGCGGCAGGGCGTAGTCGCGGCCACGCAGCAGCGCCAACGCGCGGGTGGCCCGGACCAGCCCGAGCGAGGCGCGGGGGCTGGCCCCGTACTGGATCAGCTGGGCGACGTCCGGCATGCCGTGTTCGGCGGGGGCACGGGTGGCCAGCACCAAGCGTACCGCGTAGTCGACAAGCGCGTTGTGCACGAACACCTGGTCGGCCTTGCGTTGCAGCGCGATCAGTTCGGGGGTGTCGAACACCGCCGTCGGCTCGGGCGCGGCCACGCCCATCCGATAGACGATCTCGCGCTCCTCGGCGTCCGTCGGGTAGCCCACCACGATCTTCATGAGGAACCGGTCCCGCTGCGCCTCCGGCAGCGGGTAGACGCCCTCCTGCTCGATCGGGTTCTGGGTGGCCATCACCAGGAACGGGTCGGGCACCCGGTGACTCTCCCCACCGATGGACACCTGCCGCTCGCTCATCACCTCGAGCAGCGCCGACTGCACCTTGGCCGGCGCCCGGTTGATCTCGTCGGCGAGCAGGAAGTTGACGAAGACCGGGCCCAGCTCCACGTCGAACTTCTCGCTCGACTGCCGGTAGATCCGGGTGCCCATGATGTCGGCGGGCACCAGGTCCGGGGTGAACTGCACCCGGGCGAACGACCCGCCGACGACCTTGGCGAGGGTCTCCACGGCCAGGGTCTTGGCCACCCCGGGCACCCCTTCGAGCAGGCAGTGACCGCGGGCGAGCAGCGCGACGAACATCCGCTCCACCATCCGGTCCTGCCCGACGATCACCCGTTTGATCTCGAACAGCGCCTTCTCCAGCAGGCTGGCGTCCTGCGCGGGAGTCGTCACCGGAGTGGGTTTCTCCGGGGCCGACGCCCCGTTCGGCGTCGGAGCGTCGGGCGTGGTCGGCTGGGCCACCGGTCCTCCACAGCGTTCGTTGGTCGTCGCGGCTGGTGCGGTATCAAGACTCGCACGCCTTCCTGAGTGTCGAGGTGGGGAGAAGCCGATTTTCGCCGCGCCGTCCTCGACGGCCGAATCGCCCGTGACGGGTGGACACGGACCCGCCTGCCGCGTGTACGATTCACCCCGTCGCCGGGCGGCTCCCCCCGTGGCCGCCCGGCGCTCAAGCTCTCCGTCGCGTCGCCCTAGACTGGCCGCGATGAGCATCCCCTCTCCGGCCGATGAGCCCCTGGTCTGCTCGGCACGAGGGTGCCGCGCCGCCGCCGTCTGGGCCCTGGAGTGGAACAATCCGCGCCTGCACGACGCCGACCGCCGCAAGACGTGGCTCGCCTGCGCCGACCATCGCGGCACTCTCGGCGACTTCCTGGACGCCCGGGGCTTCCTGCGTGCCGTCACCGCGGTGCCCGGATCGCCTACCCTCGACATGTGAGCGGCGACCCACCGGCTTCCCCCGGCCCCACCTTTCCGTCCCGGCCGCCCGCTCCGGGCGCCCCACCCGCCGTCGAGCCGCCGCCCGGCGCCTTCCCGGCGCCCGGCACGCTCGGCCCGGACCCCACCGCGCCCGACGTCTCGTCGCCCGCCCCCTTGCCACCGGGCGCGCTTCCGCCGCCCGGGCACCGGCCGGCTCCCACCACCGATCAGCGCGCGCCCGACCTGCCGGCGCCCGGCCTCCTGCCGTCCGGGCCGGTGGGGCGCGGGCCGCTGGAGCCCTGGCCGGACACGGTCCAGTGGCAGTCGATCTCCACGGACCTGATCTGGGTGGAGCTGATCCGACTGGCGATCGTGGTGGCCATCGGGCTGGCGGTCACGGCGGTCGGCTGGGCGTTGAGCGGCCACTGGCTGTTCGGGCTCGCCCTCGCCGTCGTCGCGGTGCTCGGCCTGTGGCGTGCCGTGGCGATCGTCCGCGCCGTCCGGGCCTGGGGGTACGCCGAACGGGAGGACGACCTGCTCGTCCGGCACGGGCTGCTGGTCCGGCGGCTCTCCATCGTCCCGTACTCGCGGATGCAGTTCGTCGACGTCAGCGCCGGGCCGTTGGAGCGCGCCTTCGACCTGGCCACCGTGCAGTTGCACACGGCGGCCGCGGCGAGCGACGCGCGGGTGCCCGGGCTACGCCCGGCGGAGGCGTCCCGGCTGCGCGACCGGCTCACCGCCCTCGGCGAGGACCGGGCGGAGGGGCTGTGACGCCCCGAGCCGGCAAGCGTCGGAGGCCGCCCCGATGAGCGACCACCCGGCCGAGCCGCCCGTCGGCGCTCCGCCGCAGCACACCGTCCCCCACACCTGGCCGACGCCGCCACCGGGTGTCGACGCCGAGCCACGGCAGCGCCTGCACCCCCTGAGCCCGGTGCTGCACGGCGCCAAGTCGCTGGTCGTGGTGATCGCCGGGCTGTCCTGGTCGACGCTGTCCCGGGTCGGCTTCGGGTGGTTCGCCGCCATGGTGGCGGTGCTGGCGCTCGGCGCGACAGTGCTGTCGGTGATCAGCTGGTACAACACGGGCTACCACGTGGTGGGCCGCGAACTGCGGGTGCACGAGGGGCTGCTCTGGCGGCGTACGCGGGCGATCCCGTTGGAGCGTCTGCAGGCCGTGGAGGTGGTCCGGCCGCTGCTCGCCCAGCTCACCGGCCTGGCCGAGCTGCGGCTGGAGGTGGTCGGTGGGGGCAAGACGGAGGCGCCGCTGGCGTACCTCGGGGTGGCCGACGCGGCCCGGCTGCGCGAGCGGCTGCTGGCGTTGGCCGGCCGGGTGGCCCAGCCGTCCCCGCCGGACGCCGCTCCCTCGACCACGGACGGACCGGCCCCGGCCGTCGTGCCGGGTCGGCCCCTGCACGCGGTACGCAACCGGGACCTGCTGGTCAGTCAACTGCTCACGCCGCAGGCGTTCCTGCTCCCGTTCGGCGTGGCCTTCGTCGTCGTGCAGTTCCTCACCGCCGGTTCGTGGTCGTTCGTCGCGGTGGCCAGCACGGTGACCGCGATGGCGGGTGTGCTGCTGCAACCGATCCGCCGGGTCCTCGACGACTGGAACTTCCGGCTGGGTCGCGACGGCGCCACGCTGCGCGTCCACAACGGCCTGCTGGAGACCCGGGCGCAGACCGTGCCGCTGGAGCGGGTGCAGACCGTGCGGGCCACCTGGCCGCTGCTCTGGCGGGTGAACGGCTGGCTGCGGCTGCGGCTGGAGGTGGCCGGGTACTCGCTCGCGGAGGCCGACGACCGCAACCGGCCGGACCGGCTGCTGCCGGTGGGTGACCTGCCGACGGCGGCCACGATCGTCGCCGAGGTGCTGCCTGGCGTACGCCTCGAGGGGCTCGCGCTGACCCCACCGCCGCCCCGCACCCGCTGGGTGCACCCACTGGGCCGGGGAGCGCTCGGCGCGGGTCTGTTCGACCGGGTGTTCGCGACCCGCTCGGGGCTGCTCACCCGGCAGTTGGTGATCGTGCCTTACGCCCGGATCCAGAGCGTGCGGGTGGTGCAGGGGCCGGTGCAGCGCCGGTTGAGGCTGGCCACCGTCCACGCGGACACCGCCGGCGGGGCGGGTGCCGCCGCCGAGGACCGGGACGTGGCCGAGGCGTGGGCCCTGGCGGCCGAGCTGACCGCCCGCGCGCACGCCGCCCGCCTGCGCCTCCCCTGATCAGGAGGTTATCGCCGCGACACGCCTTCCCCGCTGGCGACAACTTCATGATCGACGGGATCCGGGGGTGGGGGTTGGGGTGAGCGGCGGGTCTGGCGGGCCCTCCAGGCCCGCTCGGCCAGGCCGACCACCAGGAAGGTCATCCCCACGTACGCCCAACCGACCAGCACGTCGATCACGTAGTGTTCGCCCGAGTAGACCAGGGTGAAGGTCATCGCCAGCGGGTACGCGAGCAGCAGCGGCCACCAGCGGCGACGGGTGGTGGTCAGGAAGAACAGCACCACGAACAGCGCCCACGCGGTGTGCAGCGACGGCATCGCGGCGACCGGGTTCGAGGCGATCTGACCGGCGTTGAGGACGTTGCCGGCACCGTGCATGCCGAACGCCTTCCAGCCCCGCGTGGAGATCCGTGCGACCTCGGTGAGCAGGCCGTTCTGCGCCGCCCACCACGGCGGGGCGGCCGGGTAGAGGAAGTAGGTCACCAGGCCGGCGGCGCAGAGGAAACCCCAGCGCCGCATGTACGCGGCCCAGCGGTGCCGGTCCCGCAGCCAGAGCACGGCGGCGGCGGCCAGCGCCACCACGAAGTGCGAGAAGTACACCCAGCTCGCGGCGACGTCCCACCAGTGCACCTGCGGGCGGTAGAGGTGCTCCTGCAACCAGACGGTGGGCACCTCCCCGCCGGTGGCCCAGCCGAACATGAACCGGTCGGCGACGATCAGCTCCATCGCGTGCGGGGTGGCGCCGTTGTCGGCGAACCCGCGCGAGAGGTTGTAGACGACGAACAGCAGCACCACGGGCACCCAGTCCCGGGCGAAGCGCAGGTGGCTGCGCCACGGCCGGTCGCTGTTCCAGGCGATCGTCGCCGCCCAGATCCAGACGAAGGCGTACGCGGGGTCGGTGGGCAGCCCGATCGCCAGCCACGCGGCGACGAAGGCGACCGCCCAGATCGTCATGGCGATGACGCGCCGACGGCCCCCGTCGGGCGACGCGGGCGGGTCGGTCCGGGCGGGGGGCTGGGGGTCAGTCACGACGGCCATCGCGGTCAAGGTTAACGACGGATACGGCATCGACCGACGGGGACCACCCGTCGGTCGTTCCGGGCGGGTGCACCCGGATCACCGGGCGCGTGCTCGGCGGCCCGGACGAGCACCTAGGCTGGCGACCATGCAGGAGCAGCCCGAGCCGGCCTTCGAGCCGGGTCTGACCGCCCAGGTCGAGTTGACCGTCAGTGACGCGGACACCGCCCAGGCGGTCGGTTCCGGGGACGTACCGGTGCTCGGCACTCCCCGGGTGCTGGCGCTTGTCGAGGCGGCCACTGTCGCGGCGACGGCGATCGGCATGCCCTCCGGGTCGACGACTGTCGGCACCCGCGTCGAGCTGGAACACCTGGCGCCGACGGTGGTCGGACGGACGGTCCGGGCGCAGGCGCTGCTGGCGACCGTCGACGGCCGCCGGCTGTCGTTCGAGGTCACCGTCAGCGACGGCGACCAGACGGTGGCCCGGGGCCGGGTGGACCGGATCCTGGTGGACCGGCAACGCTTCGTCGAGCGCGCCGGGCGGTCCTCGTGACCGCCGGGTTCGTCGAGGTCGCCGACCGGGTGTACGTGCGCAGCGAACCGCTGCTGCGGGTCAACGTCACGCTTGTCGTCGGGGCCGACGAGGCGCTGCTGGTGGACACGCTGTCCTCCGCCGCCCAGGCCGTCGAGCTGCGCGACGCCGTCCGGGAGGTCACCGACCGTCCGCTGACCGTGGTGAACACCCACCACCACTACGACCACTGCTTCGGCAACGCCGTCCTGGCCGGCGATCCACCCCGACCGGTGTACGCGCACGCCCTCGCCGCCGCGGCCCTGCGCGAGCAGCCGGAGCGGCTGCGCCGGGAGGCGTACGAGGAGTTGCGTCACGATCATCCGGCGCTCGCCGCCGAGTTGGCCGCCACACCGCTGCTCGCCCCGACGCACACCGTGCAGACCGAGACGGAGATCGATCTGGGTGGCCGGCCGGTGCTGCTGCGCCATCCGGGTCGCGGGCACACCGACGCCGACCTGGTGGTGCACGTGCCCGACGCGGATGTGCTCGTCGCCGGTGACCTGGTGGAGCAGAGCGGGCCGCCCGCCTTCGAGGACTCGTACCCCCTGCGCTGGCCGGACGCCGTCGCCGACCTGCTGCGGTTGACCACGGCGGGCACGGTGGTCGTGCCCGGGCACGGCGACCCGGTGGACGTCGAGTTCGTCCGCGCCCAGCACGCCGACCTGGTGCGGTTGGCCTGGCTGATCCGGGCCGCGCACACCGGCAGCGCGCCGCCCGAGCGGGTGGCCGCCGAGGCCCCCTTCGGCGCCCGCGCCGCCCTGCTCGCCGCCAAACGCGGCTACCTGGAACTGGACGGCACCGCCTAGGTCCCGAAGCGGCGGTCGACGTCGGCGCGGGTGGGCATGGCGGTGGCGCCGCCCGGGGATTCGCAGACCAGGCCGGCCACCCGCAGCGCGAACGCGACACGCGCGATCCAGCCCTGCGGGTCGGTCGGTTCGCCGTCGACGAGCAGGTCGGCGATCAACGCGGCCATCACCGAGTCCCCCGCGCCCGTGGCGTCGATCGCGTCGACCTTGGGCGCGGGCACGAGGACCGGGTCGGCGTCGGCGGCGGCGAGCACCGCGCCGGCCGCGCCGAGTGTCACCACCACCGTGGCGGCGCCCAGCTCACGCAGGTACGCGGCCACCCCCTCGGCCGGCTCGCCCGGGTAGAGCAGTTGCGCGTCGGCGCCGCTCAACTTCACCACGTGCGCTCCGGCGGCGAATTCGGCCACCACCTCGCGCAGCCCGGCCAGCGCGGCCGGCCCGTCCAGCAGCCGGGGCCGTACGTTCGGGTCGAAGACCCGCAGCCCGGTGGCGAGTGACCAGGCGCGGCGGGCGGCGGCCAGGGTGGAGGGTCGCAGCAGCACCACCGAGCCGCAGTAGAGCACGTCGGCGCCCTCCGTCAGCGCCAGGTCCAGGTCGTCGGGGCCGAGCAGGCTGTAGGAGGGCGGCTCGCCGTAGAAGCGGAAGTCGGGTTCCGGGCCGGCGAGGGTGACAACGGCCAGCGAGGTGGACGCCGGCGCGGTCACCGCGCCGGCCAGCCCGACGTCGGCGGCGGCCAGGAACGCGCGGATCCGGCCGGCCAGCACGTCGTCGCCGAGCGAGCCGACGAACTGTGCCGCGCCGCCGAGTCGGGCCACCCCGACGGCGACGTTCAGCGGGCCGCCACCGATGGCCTGCCGGTACACCCGTTCGCCGTCGCACTCGCTGTCGAGCAGGTCGACGAGCGCCTCGCCGAGCACCACCGCGTACCCCATGCCGCCCCCTTTCGTCCGTCGCGGGCCGCCACCGCCCGCCGCACCAGGCTGGCACAGCCGGCGGCCCGGCGGGCGGGGAAGGCGACGCAACGCCGCGCTACGCCGGCTCGTGGATCGGCCCGGCGAGCGCCGCCAGCGGCCGGCCGGATCCGCCCCACCGGGCCGCGACGATCTGCGCGGCCACGCTCACCGCGGTCTCCTCGGGGGTACGACCACCGAGGTCCAGCCCGATCGGGGAGGCGAGCCGGGCGAGCTGGGCGGTGCTGAGTCCCGCCTCGCGCAGCAGCTTGTGCCGCTCGTCGTGGGTGCGCCGCGACCCCATGGCCCCGACGTACGCGAGTCGGTGGCGCAACGCCAGCTCCAGCAGCGGCACGTCGAACCTCGGGTCGTGGGTGAGCACGCAGACCACTGTGCGTCCGTCGACCCGCCCGGCGTCCAGCTCGGTACGCAGGTAGCGGTGCGGCCACTGCGCCACGACCTCGTGGGCCTCGGGGAATCGTCGTGCGGTGGCGAAGACCGGCCGGGCGTCGCAGACGGTGACCCGGTAGTTCAGGAAAGCGCCGATCCGGGCCACTGCGGCGGCGAAGTCGATCGCCCCGAAGACGATCATCCGAGGTGGTGTGGTGTAGGCGGTCACGAAGAGGCTGAGGCCGAGGCCCCGGCGTTGACCGTGGTAGCCGTACCGCAGCAGGCCACTGTGGCCGGCGGCGAGCAGCCCGCGGGCGTCGGTGGTGGCGGCGTCGTCGAGCCGGTCGTCGCCGAGCGACCCGGTGACCTCGTCGGCGGTGAGCACCAGTCGCCGGCCGAGCCGTCCGGCCGGATCGGCCGCTGCCGCTCCCTCGCCGGCGTCGGCCGCCACGCAGGTGATCACCGCCGCCGGCTGTCCGGCGCGGCGGGCGGCGGCGACCGCCTCCAGCTCCGTACGACGGCCGGGGCCGATCCGCTCCACGAACACGTCGAGCGCGCCGCCGCAGGTCAGCCCCACGGCGTACGCGTCGTCGTCGCTGACGCCGTAGCGGGTGAGTTCGGGTGCGCCGGTGTCGAGGACCAGGCGGGCGCGTTCGTACAGGTCGGCCTCGACGCAGCCGCCGGAGACGCTGCCGGTGACGGTGCCGTCGGCGGCGACAAGCATGGCGGCGCCCGGTGGTTGTGGCGCGGAGCGCCAGGTGGCCACGACTGTGGCCAGGGCGACCGGTTCGCCAGCGTGGCAGCGGCGGTGCATCTCGTCGAACACGTCCGGCACCCGCACCTCCCCGCGTCATTCTTCCTTTTTGGCAGGATATGCCGCAGACAGTGGCGCTGCGGGTCGTCCGACACATCGAGGATCGGCTATTGCGTGCCGGTCTGGCGGCATGGTGGGATGACGCGTACCGGGCGGTGCGAGGGCTGCCGCGCCGCCGGTTGCCGGGTTGTTCGACGCGAGGGCGCCGGTCCGTGACAGGACCGCTGATGGCGCGCGTCCATTGGCCGCTTCCGGCCTGGCACGTCGCCGTGATCGCCACATCCCACCCGATTGGGCGGGGCGTCTCGGGCGGCACGCCTCGCGAGTCAGGAGATCCCGTGAACCGTTCCCGTACGGCCGCACTGCTCACCGCGGCCCTTACCGTCGCTCTGGGCGCCGTCGCCCTGGCGTCGAGCCCGCAGCCGGCTGCCGCGCACGGCGCCGCGATGACCCCGGGCAGCCGCACCTACCTGTGCTGGCAGGACGGCCTGAGTCAGACCGGCGAGATCCGGCCCACCAACCCCGCGTGTTCGGCCGCCGTGGCGCAGAGCGGCGCGAACTCGCTCTACAACTGGTTCAGCGTGCTGCGCTCCGACGCCGGCGGTCGCACCACCGGCTTCATCCCGGACGGCCAGCTGTGCAGTGGCGGCAACTCCGGCTACAGCGGGTTCAACCTGGCCCGCACCGACTGGCCGCTGACCCACCTGACCTCCGGTGCGCGGCTGGACTTCCGGTACAGCAACTGGGCGCACCACCCGGGCACGTTCTACTTCTACGTGACGAAGAACAGCTGGAGCCCGACCCGGGCGCTGGCCTGGAGTGACCTGGAGGAGCAGCCGTTCCTCACGGTGACCAACCCGCCGCAGCGCGGCTCGGTCGGCACCAACGAGGGGCACTACTACTTCAGCGGCAACCTGCCGTCGGGCAAGAGCGGCCAGCACATCATCTACTCCCGCTGGGTCCGCTCGGACTCGCAGGAGAACTTCTTCGGCTGCTCCGACGTGGTGTTCGACGGTGGCAACGGTCAGGTGACCGGCGTGAAGGGCGGCACGACGTCGCCGACCCCGACGCCTACCACCCCGACCCCGACGCCTACCACCCCGACACCCGGGCCGACCGACCCGCCGCCCACCACCACCCCGCCGCCCGCGGGCGGTGACTGCATGGCGGTCTACAAGGTGAGCAGCGCCTGGCAGGGCGGCTTCCAGGGCGAGGTCACGATCATGAACCACGGCAGTACGCCGTTCAACGGCTGGACCGCGAGCTGGACCTGGCCCAACGGGCAGTCGATCAGTCAGATCTGGGGTGCGACGCAGACGTCGTCCGGTTCCTCGGTGACGGCCACGAACGTCGCCTACAACGGCACCGTCGCACCGGAAGGCACCACGACGTTCGGCTTCCTGGCGAGCACGTCAGGAACGAACGGACTCCCGACGGTCACCTGCGCCCGTCGCTGACACTCCTGAGTTGATCGGGAGGTCTGCGTCACCGCCTGGCGCTGACGCAGACCTCCCGATCGACAGGATCAGCGGACCATGCTCCCGACGACAGGCTTCGTGAGCAGGGCGGACTGGTTGCGCTGGATGCCCGGGTCGAGGGTCTTGGCCACGAAGATGGCGTGCCAGATGCAGAAGATCAGCACCGTCCACACCTTGCGGGAGTGGTCGGCCTCCTCCCGCTTGTGCTCGTCGAGCAGCCGCAGCGCGTACGACAGGTCGAGCAGGTCACCGGCCCCCGAGGTGCTCAGCACGTGCCGGGCCCACTCGTACATCTCCCCGCGCAGCCAGACCCGGGTCGGGGTCGGGAAGCCCAACTTCTTGCGGTTCACGATGGCCGGCGGG
Organism: Micromonospora sp. NPDC047521; assembly: GCF_055587305.1. Classification (NCBI taxonomy): domain Bacteria; kingdom Bacillati; phylum Actinomycetota; class Actinomycetes; order Micromonosporales; family Micromonosporaceae; genus Micromonospora; species Micromonospora sp. NPDC047521. The sequence continues at coordinate 77,107 of NZ_JBVJGN010000018.1, forward strand.
ACGACACCCTGCAACGCCTGACGCATCGCGTACTTGGTGGCGTCCGAGCGCGGCGGCAGCTTCAGGTCCACCGGGATCTTCGCCGCCACGTCGAACACCTCGCGGTCGAGGAACGGCACCCGCACCTCCAGCGAGTGCGACATCGAGATCCGGTCGGCCTTGACCAGGATGTCGCCGCGCAGCCACGTGTAGAGGTCGACGTACTGCATCTTGGTGACGTCGTCCAGTTCGGTGCACTCGGCGTAGATCGGGGCGGTGACGTCGGTGTAGCGCACCGAGGGGTCGTAGCGACGCAGCAGGTGCTGCTTCTCCTCCTCGGTGAACATCCGGGCGTTGCCGTAGTAGCGCTCCTCGATCGGCGTGGTGCCGCGCTCCAGGAAGCTCTTGCCCTTGACCCCCTGCGGGATCGCCCTGGAGACCGCCCGCAGGCCCTTCTGCACGCCGCCCGGCAGGCCGTTCACGGTGCCGAGGGACAGCGGCTCCCGGTAGATCGTGTAGCCGCCGAAGAACTCGTCCGCGCCCTCACCGGACAGCACCACAGTGACGTGCTCGGCTGCCTTCTTCGCAACGAAGTACAGCGGGACCAGCGCCGGGTCGGCCACCGGGTCGTCCAGGTGCCAGACGATCTTCGGCAGGGCGTCGATCATGTCCTGCGGACCGATCTTGGTGGGGATGGTGGTGACGTCCAGGTGCCGGGCCGAGTCCTGCGCGACGTCGATCTCCGAATACCCGGGTACGTCGTAGCCGACGGTGAAGGTGAGGATGTTCGGGTTGAACTCGCGGGCCAGCGCGACCACCGCCGTGGAGTCGATGCCGCTGGACAGGAACGAGCCCACCGGCACGTCGGAGCGCATGTGCATGCGCACGCTCTCGCGCAGCGTCTCACGGATCTCGTGGTAGAGCTTCTGCTCGTCGTCGACCGGCGCCGGCCGGAACACCGGCCGGTACCACCGGCGTACGTCGATCCGCCCGCCCGGCGTCCAGGTCAGGTACTCCCCCGAGCCGATCCGGCTGATGCCCTTGTGCAGCGTGCCGGGCTCCGGCACGTACTGAAGGGTCAGGTAGTGGCTGAGGTTGGCCGCGTCGACACCCGCGTCGCCCTGGTAGTTGCTGTGCGCGAACGGCAGCAGCGCCTTCTTCTCCGACGCCAGGTAGAGCCCGTCGGCGGTCTCCAGGTAGTGCAGCGGCTTGATGCCGAAGTAGTCGCGGCCGCCGAACGCGCGCCGCTCCTGCCGGTCCCAGATGACGAACGCGAACATGCCCCGCAGCCGGGTGAGCACCTGCTCTCCCCAGTAGTGGTAGCCGGCGACGATCACCTCGCCGTCACCGGCGGTGGCGAACTGCGCGCCGAAGTCGCGGACCAGTTCGTCACGCAACTCGATGTAGTTGTAGATCTCACCGTTGAAGGTCAGCAGGTAACGGCCGTTCGCGTAGGGCAGCGGCTCGTGGCTCGACGCCACGTCGATGATGGCGAGCCGCTTGTGGGCGAACACTCCGTCCGCGTACCGGCCGGAGGCGTCGCCGACCACCTCGACCCCTGTCTCGTCGGGGCCGCGGTGGTGCAGGCATTCCAACGCTCCGGCGATGTGGTCGCGGTGCGCGGCGGCGTTACCGTTCGCGCTGAAGAAGGCCAGGAGTCCGCACATGGTGGTCATCTTCCCACGCGCGCCACTGGCCCGTCGCAGCCGTCCGTGCATCCGGAGCGCTCCCTGGGCGGCACCACCGCGAACCGGGCGCGCGGTACCGTCGGGACCAGCAACGAAGCGAAAGGGAGCGGCGCAATGACCGAGGGACGCACCGACGGTACGCCGGCGGACGGTACGGAATCGCACGATCCGGACTTCCCGGAGGCGTTCCTGTCCTTCATGCGGCAGGGCTGGCGCGACACGGCGCTGCCGGTGGCGCCTCGGGCCGAGGTGCCCAACTACGCCAAGCGGCGGGCCGCGCTCTCGGCGGCCTTCCCCGGCGAGACGCTCGTCATCCCGACCGGCACCGAGAAGGTCCGGGCCAACGACACCGACCACCCGTTCCGGCCGGGCAGCGACTTCGCCTACCTGACCGGCGACCACGACCCGGACAGCGTGCTGGTGCTGCGCCCGACCGGCTCGGGGCACGACGCGACTCTGTACATGCGGCCCCGCTCCTCGCGGGAGACCGACGAGTTCTTCCGCAGCCGCCACGGCGAGCTGTGGGTGGGCCGGCGGCACACGCTCAGCGAGAAGTCCACCGAGCTGGGGCTGCCCACCGCCGACCTGACCGGCCTGGAGGCGGCGCTGGCCGACCTGGCGCCGGGGCGTACCCGGGTGCTGCGCGGTTTCGACGCCCGCGTGGACGCCTCCGTCCGCCCGTACGACGGGGTCCGCGCCGAGGGGCAGCCGGCCCGTGACCGGGAGCTGGCGATCGCCATCTCGGAGATGAAGCTGGTCAAGGACGAGTGGGAGATCGGCCAGCTCCAGGACGCGATCGACGCCACCGTACGCGGCTTCGAGGACGTGGCCCGCGTCCTGCCCGCCGACCGGGCGGTCTCCGAGCGGCTGCTGGAGGGGGTCTTCGCGCTGCGCGCCCGGCACGACGGCAACGACGTCGGGTACGGCTCGATCGTCGGCGCCGGCGAGCACGCCACGATCCTGCACTGGGTGCACAACCACGGCGCCACCCGTCCGGGTGACCTGCTGCTCATGGACATGGGCGTCGAGGGCCGCAACCTCTACACCGCCGACGTGACACGCGTGCTGCCGGTCAGTGGCCGGTTCACCGCCCTGCAACGCCAGGTCTACGACATCGTGTACGCCTCGCAGCAGGCCGGCATGGAGGCCATCCGGCCCGGTGTGAAGTTCAAGGACGTCCACCTGACCTGCATGCGGGTCCTCGCCGAGGGCCTGTCCGACCTGGGTCTGCTCCCGGTGAGCGTGGACGAGGCGATGGACGAGAAGTCGACCGTCTACCGGCGGTGGACGCTGCACGGCTTCGGTCACATGCTCGGCATCGACGTGCACGACTGCTCGAACGCCCGCAAGGAGACGTACCGCGACGGCGCCCTGGGCGAGGGCTACGTGCTCACCGTGGAGCCGGGTCTGTACTTCCAGCCGGAGGACGAGCTGGTCCCCGAGGAGCTGCGCGGCGTCGGTGTGCGCATCGAGGACGACGTGCTGGTCACCGCGACGGGTGCGGTGAACCTCTCGGCCGGGCTGCCGCGTACCTCGGACGAGGTGGAGACCTGGCTGGCCGAGCAGCGCGAGGCCGGTCCCCGCCTGCCCGGCTGACCGCGACACAAGCACCACCGGCAACCTCACGCCCGGGCCGCGACGTCTCACCGTCGCGGCCCGGGCCTGTCTCTGCGGCCCGACCTCGTCCGCCGTGGCCCGCCTCGGCGGCGGGCGGTCCAGCCCCCGACGCGTGATCCTCAGTGGGGGACGTGGCACCTTCCGTCGGCGTTTGCGCTGCTCACACCCTTACCGCCACGCCGGCCGGTTCACCGGCTCCTGCCGCCGCCTGCACCATATGCGGAGTTATCTCGGATAAGTCCACATCGCGAAGATGGTTCTCATACGGTGGGGATCGGAGGCTACAACCCGTTTGTAGCTGGTCGTGGCGCCTCGGGCGGTGCGATCCCGTCTGGTAACAGGAAGGGCGGAAGGCTCTGATGTCCTACGACGTATCGAGTACCGACGGCGGGGCCTCGTCAGCTCCGCCGACACGACGAAGCCGGGCGCTCTGGGTCGCCGGCGTGGCCGGGTTGACCGGCGTTGTCGGCCTCGCGGCCCTCGGCGGCCTTGCCGCACGCGACGACAAGCCCAGCTCCGACCGGGTGTCCGACGCCCAGCCCTCGACCAACCGGCAGAACGTCAGCGACGCCGGTGACACCGCCGATGGCGGCAAGGAGGCCGGCGACCGGGACGACGAGTGGAGCGGCGACGACTGGAGCGGCTACGACGATCGGGCCGACAAGCGTGCCGAGAAGGACCGGGGTACGCGGGTCCCCTGCGACAGCGACAAGCTGATCCAGGCGATCACGTACGCCAACAACGCCAGCGGCGGCGTGCTGGAACTCGCCAAGGGCTGCACGTACATCCTGACCCGCAACCAGGACGGCAACGGCCTTCCGGTGATCACCCAACCGATCACCCTCAAGGGGGAGCACACGACAATCGGTCGTGAGGCCACCGCCGACTACTTCCGCATCCTCAACGTCGGCCCGGGCGGGGACCTCGTTCTCAAGGGTCTGAGCATCAGGGGCGGTCAGACCATCCAGCGGGCGATGACCGCGGACCCGGCGACGGTATGGGCGCCGTACTCGACGTCGGTCCGGACCACGACGGCCAAGCCGGCGACGGCAGCCAAGCCGGCCGCAGTAGCCAAGCCGGTCGCGCCGGTGGCGGCGGCCAAGCCGACCACCGCGGCAGCCAAGCCCGCCGCGAAGCCGGCGGCCAAGGCGGCGGCGAAGGCGGCAGCCGCCACGGCGGCAAGGCCCACGGCGACGGTGGCGAAGCCGGCGACGGCCGGGCCCGCGGCGGTGCCGCTGGTGCAGGAGCCGGGGACCAACGACGGCGCCGGGGTGCTGGTGCAGCCCGGTGGCCGCGCGGAGATCCTGGACAGCGAGGTGCTCTACAACCAGTCCGGCGGCAACGGTGGCGGGTTGGCCAACTTCGGCAGCACCCGTCTCAGCAGGACCACGGTGGCGCACAACACGGCCTTCTTCCACGGCGGCGGCATCTTCAACGCCGGGGTGCTCCAGGTCGACGAGTCGAAGATCAAGGACAACACGGCAATCATCGGCGGTGGCGGTATCGCCAACGGCGCGGCCGGGATCTTCACCGAGGACGTCGACGGCGGCTCGGTGTGGGTCTACAAGAGCGAGGTCACCGACAACGAGACGCTCGGCTTCGGCGGCGGCGTCCTGGACGTCGGGGGCACCACGACGCTGCACGAGACGACGGTCAGCGGCAACACGGCGGTCCTCGCCGGCGGCGGGGTGGCCGTGGCCGACAGCCAGCTCACCCTCGAGCAGGCCACTGTGGCGAGGAACAGCACCGCCGGTGTGGGTGGCGGCGTGGCGGTCGCCTTCGACAGCACCGCGACGATCGAGGACACCACCATCAAGGACAACACCGCCGGGTTCTTCGGCGCCGGCCTCTACAACGAGGACAGCGTCACCACGCTGCGCGACAGCGAGGTGGTGGGCAACCGGGCCATCGGGCCGTTCGGCAGCGGCGGCGGCATCTACAACACGGACGGCGGCGAGGTCACCCTGCGCCGGACGACTGTGTCGCACAACGTCGCGACCCTGCCGCCGGGCGGGATCTCCAACGGCCTCGGCAGCTTCGTACGACTGGACGACGAGTCCGCGGTGTCGGCCAACCGCCCCACCAACTGCCTGAACGTTCCCGGTTGCTTCTGACCGGAACGGGTGGCTGATCCACATAGAGGGCGCGCCCCTCCGAGCCGGGTCTCCGGTGCGGAGGGGCGTACCCATTTGGGCTGCTCACCGGCCCTGCGACCGGCTTGGGGGGCCCGTCCCGAACCGGGGCTTCCAGACCCCTCCGGGCCCGCTACGAACCTAATGTGGGGTTGTTTCGGATAAGCCCGCGAGGCGAGGAACATTCTCATAAGTTGGTTTTGGGAGCTACAACCGATTTGTAGCAGGGGACGCCCGCCTGAGGGCGGCGACCCTGTCTGGTACGAGGAGAGGGCAGAGAGCTCCGATGTCCAACTACCTAACGAACAACGAAGCCTCCGGGCGGGCGGCGGCCAAGCGTCGCCGCAAGCTCTGGCTCGCCAGCGGCGTGGCCGGTTTGACGGGCGTGGTCAGTCTCGCGGCGGTGGGCGTCGCGAGCAGCGCCGGTGCGGTCGGCCTGAACTGGAACACCGCGCAGGTGAGCAAGGACGGCGACCAGCGCGGCGACGAGGGCCGCGACTGGGACAAGGACAAGGACCGGGACAAGGACAAGGACCGGGACAAGGACCACGAGCGCGGGAAGGAGGTGCCCTGCGACACCGACAAGCTGATCCAGGCGATCGTGTTCGCCAACAACAAGCACGGCGGTGTGCTGGAGCTGGCCAAGGGCTGCACCTACAACCTGACCCGCAACGACTTCCAGGGCAACGGCCTTCCGGTGATCACCGAGGACATCACCCTCAAGGGTGAGCACACGACGATCTCCCGGGAAGCCACTGCGGACTACTTCCGGATCCTCAACGTCGGCAGCGGTGGTCACCTCACCATCAAGGGCGTGACCGTCAAGGGTGGCCAGACCCTCGAACTGTTCGACGCGGTGGAGCCGGCGGCCGTCTGGGCGTCCTACTCGGACTCCGAGGCGATCGCCGCGCAGGTGAAGGCCGGCGTTCCGCTGAACCAGGCGCTCAGCGCCCGGCAGGCGAACCCGAAGGCGGGTCTGAAGGCGGCTCCGAAGGCCGCACCCAAGGCCGCGCCGAAGGCCCAGGGCGGCGTCGTCACGCCGCTCGTGCAGGAGCCGGACGCGAACGACGGCGCTGGCATCCTGGTCCAGCCGGGCGGCACCGCCGAGATCCTGGAGTCCGAGGTCGTCCTCAACCAGTCCGGCGGCAACGGCGGTGGCGTGGCCAACTTCGGCACCACGAAGATCTGGCACAGCACCGTGGCCCGCAACACCGCCTTCTTCTTCGGTGGTGGTGTCTTCAACGCCGGCGTGCTCAAGGTCGAGGAGTCGAAGGTCACCGACAACACCGCCGTGATCGGCGGCGGCGGCATCTCCAACGGCGCGGCGCCCATCTTCACCGATGACGTCGACGGCGGAACTGTCGAGCTGAAGAAGACGGAGATCACCGACAACGAGACGCTCGGCTTCGGCGGTGGCCTCCTCGACATCGGCGGCAACACCACGGCGTACGAGACGAAGTTCGCCTCGAACACCGCGGTCCTCGCCGGCGGTGGTCTGGCCGCGGCGGACAGCCAGCTGAACCTGCACCACGTCAGTGTCGAGAAGAACAGCACCGCGGGTGTCGGTGGCGGTGTGGCCATCGCCTTCGACAGCGCGGTCACGTTCGAGAAGAGCAGCATCAAGGACAACACCGCCGGCTTCTTCGGCGGCGGGCTCTTCAACGCCGACAGCGTCACCACGCTGCGCGACAGCGAGGTCGTCGGCAACCGGGCCATCGGCCCGATCGGGGTCGGCGGCGGCATCTTCAACATCTTCGGCGAGGTCACCCTGTCGAAGACGACTGTCGCCCACAACTTCTCCACCTTCGCTCCGGGCGGTGTCTTCACCTTCTTCGGCGAGGTGAACGTGGACGACAAGTCGGCGATCACGGCGAACCGTCCGACCAACTGCCTGGCCATCCCGGGCGGCACCATCGAGAACTGCTTCGCCTGATCACCCCTGGGGTGACAGCAGCAGGACCCGAACACAACAGAGGCCGGCCCCCTTCCGCGCGACGCGGAAGGGGGCCGGTCCGTCGTCATTTCTGGACGAACACCGCCACGCTGCGCGCCGGCACCGTGAACGTGCCGGACGCCCTGTCGAACGCGGCAGTGCGCAGCACCGGGTCGGCCGACGTCAGCAGCACCGGGTGCAGTGCCACGTTCGCGCCGCGCAGACCTGCCACCGTCTGCGTCGCCGCCGTCGGGGTGCCGTTGAAGACGACTGCCAGCGACGTGTACGGGCCGCCCAGCCCGCGGGCGTCCAGGGTCATGGTGAGCACGCCCGGCGTCTCCTGCTCCCCGGACAGCGGGAACGCCACCCGCTGCTGCACCTGCTCGGCGGTGGCCAGCCCGAACACCGGCGACGACGCCCGGATGCGCAGCAGCTCGGCGTACCGGGCGTCGGTGGTGGTGATCGCCGCGCAGTCCGGCACCAGCGCCGGGTCGGCCAGCAGGGGCTTGGCGTACGACCACTTGTCCTCGTTGTCCTGCGCGGGCGGCAGACCGGCGCCGAACCCGTTGCCCTGTGCGCAGTTCCACCGGATCTGGTTGAACCAGTCACCTGAGTTGTACGAGTTGCGGTCCAGCGACTTCGACCGCAACCGTTCGGTGCCGGCGGTGACGAACCCGGTGCCCTGTCCCAGCACCACGGTGCCCAGCGCCAGCACCTGCATCCGGGAGCGGTCCGCCGCAGAGGTGCCCTGCGGCAGTTTGTACGCCAGCGCGTCGTACAGGATCTCGTTGTCGTGCGCGTCGACGTAGGTGACGGCCTCCCCCGGCGCTGCGGTGTAGCCGGCCGGGGAGCCGTTGTAGTCCACCTGCGCGCCGGTGACCTGCCGTCCGGCGGTGTCGGTGAACCGGTATCCGCGCAGGTTGCCGGTGAGCCCGACCTTGATCAGGTCGTGGGCGTGCAGCAGGCGGGCCTTCTGCTCGGCCGCCGACCCGTTGACGGCGTCGCCGTTCGGGTCGGTGTAGAGCCCGGACGCGAAGCCCTGGACGCGCGGGTTGGCGTCGAACGGGCCGCCGCCGCGCACCGCGTCGCGCAGCCGGTCGTTGAAGGTGCCGATGCCGGTGCCTGCCATGTTGGCCTGGGTGGCCTGCACGAACCGGGCGTCGTTGGCGACCTCGCCGAAGTTCCAGCCCTCGCCGTACAGCATGATCGACCGGCCGTCCACGCCGTCGCGGGCGACTGTCAGCCGGTCGAGGGCCGCGCGGACGGCCAGGATGTTCGCCTTCGGGTGGTGTCCCATCAGGTCGAACCGGAAGCCGTCCACCTTGTACTGCCTGGCCCAGGTGACAAGCGAGTCGACCACCAGTTTGCCCATCATGGCGTGCTCGGGCGCGGTGTTGGCGCAGCAGGTGGAGTTGGCCACCGTGCCGTCCTCCAGCAGGCGCTGGTAGTAGCCGGGCACGATCTGGTCGAGCACCGACTTGTCGTCGGTGCCGGCGGCGGACGTGTGGTTGTAGACGACGTCCATGACGACCCGCAGGCCCGCGCCGTTGACCCCGGCGACCATCGAGCGGAACTCGGTGGTCCGCGCCGCGCCGGCCGGGTCGACGGCGTAGCCGCCCTCGGGCACCGTGTAGTGCAGCGGGTCGTACCCCCAGTTGTAGCCGTCGGTCCCGGCGACCGCCGCCACGCACTTCTGCTGCTCGGCCGAGTCCGGTGGCAGGGCCGCCAGGTCACAGGCCGGCTGGCGCTGGTCGGCGCGCCTCTCCGGGATGGTGGCGAAGTCGAACGCCGGCAGCAGGTGCAGGTGGGTGACCCCGGCGTCGCCGAGCGCCCGCAGGTGGGTCATGCCCGCGGTCTTCGGGTCGGTGAAGGCGAGGAACGTCCCCCGCCGTTCGGCCGGCACTGTGTCGTCGGCCATCGAGAAGTCCCGCACCGACAGCTCGGAGATCTGCGCCTTCGCGGCCGGCACCGGCGCCGGTTTGCGCAGGGTGCGCCAGCCGGCCGGGGCCAGCGCCGGGTCGTTCAGGTCGACGAGTTGGCTGTGCGTGGAGTCCGCGGCGAGGGCCACCGAGTACGGGTCGGTCACCGAGGCGGTGACCATCTTCTGCGCCGCCGGTTGCCACGCCTGCACCTGGTAGCGGTAGTACTTTCCGACCCAGGTGTGGTTGCCGCGCACCGACCACACACCGGTGCGGTCGTCGCGGCGCATCGGCACCGTCGTCGGCTGCGCGGTGGGCGAGTCGAACAGGTGCAGCGCCACCGTGCGGGCCGTCGGCGCCCACACCGCGAGGCTCGGCGTACGGCCGGCGAACGTCGGGCCGAGCGTCGCGTCGGCGGCCCGGGCGTACACGTCGTCGAGCACGCCGGGGATCTGCACGCCTGTCGCGGCGAGCAGGGCACCGTCGGCGTCGCGCTCGGTGACGAGCAGCTGCCCCCGCAGCGCCGCCGGGACCCTGGCCAGGTCACCCCGGTCCAGGGTGAAGCTCCGGTACGACCACAGGTGCGGGAACGCCGTGCGTTGGGCCTCGGTGAGCCCGTTGCGCTGCGCCCGCAACGGCAGACTGGTGTACGTCCCGGCCAGCTCCCCGTCGACCACGCTGACCCCGCCGGCCGGCGCGGTGACCAGCGCGTACGTCTTCCCGTCGGTGGGTCCGGTCTGCCAGGCCACGGTGGACCTGTCGATCCAGTGCGCCTTCTGCCTGCTGATGTCGGTGTCCCCGCTGGCGCTTGTCGCGGTCGTCGGCAGCAGGCGGCCCGGGGTGGCGGCGAGCAGCCACACCTCCCGGCCGGCGCTGGCGAAGTCGAGCCGCTGGTCGTCGGGCAGGTCCTTGGTGTCGCCGTTGTGGATGATGTAGTTCAGCCCGGTGGCACCGGCCGCCAGCGGCACCCGGAACACCGCGCCGAACGCGTCGACCGAGGTCGGCCGCAGAGGGCTTGACCACTCCGTCGGGGTGGCCGCCCCGTCCCACAGGTGCAGGCCCCAGCCGTCGTAGTTGCCGTCGGCCCGCCGGTAGTGGATCACGGCGGTGCCCTCCTCGACAGGCGGGGCCGGTTCACCCGCGGCTGCCTGCCGGGTCGGGTAGATCGCCGGGTCGCCCTGCTTGAGCCAGATCTCACCTGTGGAGGTGACGTCGATGCTGCGGTCCTGGGCGACGTCCTTGGTGCCGTTCCTGTCGACCACCACGAAACCCACGGACTTCGCGCCCGGCTTGAGTTTCACCCACGCGAACCGGCCGTAGGAGTCCTCGCCGGCGAACGGTTGCCCCTTGGGCCACTCGGTGACGTACGCCGGGTCGATGTCACCCCACGCGTACAGACCCCAGTCGTCGTAGCCACCGGCGGGGCGCTTGTAGTGCACCACCGCCCACTCCCGGGACTCGCCCAGCGGCGGCGTACCGACGACGGCGGTGGACCGGGCCGTGGCGGTGCGGCCCCGGCCGTCGCGGACCACCGCCCTGTACTCGACCCGGGTGCCGCCGGCCAGGCCGGTCAGGTCGTGCCGCACGGTGTACGGCGCGTGGTCGGCGCTGCCCAGCAGCGTCCACTTCCCGCCCGCGACCCGGGCGGCGACGGTGACTGTCGCGAGCGGGTCGCCTGTCACCTGGGCGGTGACGGCGGCCCGGGTGACGACCGGCGCGTCCGGGGCGGGGCTGGTGATGGTGACGCGCGGCGCGGCGGTCGGGCGCGCGACGGGGGTGCCGGCGCGGTGCACCACCGCCGACAGGGGCGGCACGGTGACTGTGAGTCTGCCGTCGGCGCCCGCCGTGGTGGTCTGGCTGCCGCCGTAGACGCCTGTGAAGGTGGCGCCGGCCGACCAGGTGTCCACCGTGACAGTCTGCGCGGTGTCGGCGTTGTTCACCGCCACCACGTACTCGGTGCGGTCGGCCGGGGCGATGCGGGACGCGGCGAAGACACCCGGGCCGTCGGCGGCGTACCTGGTGACCTGCACACCGTCGCGCAGCGCCTGGTGCGCCTGGCGCAGCCGGCCCAGCTCGGCGATGGTCCGGTACAGCGGATGGTTCGTGTCGAACTGGTCGCTGGCGTGGGTGCGGTCCGTGCCGAGCAGGTCGTCGTCGAGGTAGTCGGGGACCTTCGACGCGAACATGTCCTGCCGGGCGTCCTTGTCCCCGCCGGGGCCGGTGAAGCCCTGCTCGTCGCCGGAGTAGACCACCGGCTGGCCACGGGTGAGGAACATCAACTGGTGGGCGAGCTGGTCACGCCGCAGGTGGCTGGCCGCATCGGTGCCACCCCCGGCGATGAACGAGCCGATCCGGCCCATGTCGTGGTTGCCGAGGAACGTGGTCAGCCGACCGGCGTCGGTGTCCCGGGCGGCGTACAGGTCGTCGCGGGCGTACACGTCGGCAAGCGCCTTCGCCGAGCCGGAGCCCGCGGTGTAGCCCCGCGCGGCCTCCTGGAAGGCGAAGTCGAGGGTGGCCGGCAGGCCGCCCTGCCGGACGTAGCTGGAGGTGATCTCCGGGTCGGCGCTGTACACCTCGCCGAACATGAAGAAGTCCTTCTTGCCCGCCTTCTCGGCGGCCCGCTCGATGCCCGCGCTGAACTGCGGCCAGAAGTCCATGTTGACGTGCTTCACGGTGTCCAGCCGGAACCCGTCGACGCCTGTCGCGCCGATCCAGTCCCCGTACGCCTTGGTCAACCCTCGCACCACCTCGGGACGTTCGGTCCACAGATCGTCGAGGCCGAAGAAGTCGCCGTACTCGCTGTTCTCGCCCGCGAAGGTCGAGTCGCCCCGGTTGTGGTACATGGTGGCGTCGTTCAGCCAGGCCGGCACCTTCACCGTGGCGTCCGCCGGGTCGTCGAACATCGGCGTGTACGGGAACGACTCCCGGTCGACCTGTGGGAAGGCGCGGCTGCCGTCGGCGTAGTTGCGGTCCTCGAACGCCCGTCCCTGCGCGTCGGTGTACGGCGAGGTCGCCTTGTCCACGTACGCGTACCTGTCCTCGGCGTACTTGATGACGTCTGCGGTGTGGTTGACGATCACATCGAGGTAGATCTTGATGCCGCGCTGGTGGGCGAGTCTGACCAGCCGCTTCATCTCCTCGTTCGTGCCGAAGTGCGGGTCCACCTGGGTGAAGTCGGTGATCCAGTAGCCGTGGTAGCCGGCCGAGACGTCGTCGCCCTCGCCCTGCACGGGCCGGTTCTTGAAGATCGGGGCGAGCCAGATGGCGGTGGTGCCCATCCCCTGGATGTAGTCGAGCTTGTCGATGACGCCCTTGAGGTCGCCGCCGTGGTAGAAGCCCTTGTCGGCCGGGTCGAGCCCGGTGCGGAGCCGGTCGCCGGTGAGGCCGCCCCGGTCGTTGCGGGGGTCGCCGTTGGCGAACCGGTCCGGCAGGACGAAGTAGAACTGCTCGGCGCGTGCGGAGGTGTCACCCGCCTTCAGCAGCGCGTCGGCTGTGGGTTCGTCGCGCCACTGGACGGCGCCGGCGGCGGCCAGGGCGTCGGCGCCGGACGGACGGCTGTCGTCGGTGGCGCCGAGCTGGCGCACCGCGACCGGGGCACCGACGAGGGTGACGGTGAGCAGGGAGACGAGGGCCAGCAGGGCGGTGCGCGGTATCGGCGGGGGTTTCATCGACGCCTTCCTCTGGTGGATTGGCCGCACGCTAACCCTTGCCGAAACATTCTGCAATACCTTGCAAACATGGTCGCAACAAAGCAGCGTCCTTGCGGAAGCTGCGCGTCAGAAGCCGCTGCACCGCACCCCGTCGACAGTGCACCCCCGCGGCGTGACTGACGCCCGCTCCAGGTGGAACCGCAGCGCCGCCGACCCACCGGGCGGCACGTCAACCCCGCTGACGTACGTGAAACCACCGTCGAACTGCCGCACCGTCCCCTGCGGCACGCCCTCCACCCAGGTCGTCACCAGCCGCCCACCGCCGGAGAACTCGAAGCGCACCGTCCAACCACGACGAACGCCCGACGCGTTGACGACCAGCACCTCACCGATGAACCCGCCGTCGAAGCTCTGCACCACCCGATACCGGCCACCGACCGCCGGCGCCTGCGGAGCGCGCGTGGCCGCCCGCGTCGGCGTCACCCCGGCCGTCGGTGCCCGCGACACCGCCGGGCTGCTCGACGGCACCCCGGTGGCACGCGGCGACAGCCCCGGCAACAGCGCCGGCGACGACGACCCGGTCGGCGTCGGCGTCGGCGTCGGCTCCTCCGACGGCACCGACGGCAGCGGCAACGCCGGCGGAGGCGACCCGGCGTCCGGCGCCGGACTACGCCCCCGGTACGCGCCCAGGGCCACGATGAGCAGCACCACCATCACCACGACACCGGCCAGCACCACGATCCACGGCGACGACGCGATGGCGACCGGACCACGGGACGGTCGACGGGCACGACGCATGCCGGACATGTACCTCCCTCAGCAGGCCGTCCGGGCAGCGTAGCGACCGACGGCCAGGCCCGGAAGCGCCGACGACGACCTGGCGATCAGCCGAGGCGGCAGGCCAGCCCGTTCACCGCGCACCGCAGCGGCCGGGAACCCGACTCGCCCCAGCCCAACCGCAACCGCACCGTCCGGGTGTCGCCCGGGGCCAACGAACGGGTGCCCCGCAGGACGAACTCGCCGTCGCCCCGCCCCCACACAGAAACCCCCGAGTCGTCGTTCACCCGCAGGGCCCACACGTCGTCGTCGTACGCCAACTCCACCCGCCAGTCCACCGACTGGCCCGTGGAGTTCGTGACCGACAGCACCGCCTCGGTCCCGTCGCGGCCATCCGTACCGACCTCGTACCGCGCGCTCACCGTCTTCGCCGACGTCGCCGCCACCGCCGGCGCGCTCCCCCGCCCCGGCGACGGCGACGCCGTGGCGACCCGGGGCGACGGCGCCCGACTGCTCCGCGACGGCCGCGGCGACACCGTCCGCCGCTCCACCCCCGCCGGCGTCGGCCCACCCGTCGGCGACACCGCCGCCGGCACCGTCGGCAGGAACACCGGCGGCGCGGCGCGCGGCCCGTCACCCTTCTCCCGGGTACGGAACGACAGCAACGCGACCACCAACAACGCCACAAGCACACACACGCCGAGCAGCACCACAACCCATGGCACCGACGCCAACAGTCGAGCCGTCCGCGCCTCTGCCGCACCCTCCGGCCGCACCGCCATCAGGTCTCCCCTCGTCCCCACCGACGCGCCAGCGTAGCCAGCACCGACGGATCGGGCCGATCGGCCCACCCGGCACCACGAACGGGCCGGTCGCGCAGGCGACCCCGGCCGATCAGGCCGTCCGGACGACCGTGCAGATGACCGGCTCCGAGTCGGCGGTACGCAGCAGATAGCGGTACCGCTCACCCGGCACCGAGCACCCCCGGCTGTCCAGGAACTCCCACTCCACAGCCACCATGGTCAGCAGCGCGGACAACGGCTGGACGTCCTCGATCCGGGCGTGCGCCGCGACCAGCTCCCGGTCCTGGTAGTCGGGGGCCGCGCCCACGAAGGACAGCGCCACCGCCGCCGGCGAGGTGAACGAGAAACTGTACGTGTCGGCCACCACCAGTCCGGGCAGGGCGTAACAGCCGGCGAGGGCCGGCAGGTCACCGGAGACCAGCGCCACGCCGTACCTGTCGAAGAAGTCCGCCAGCGTGTCGAGATCGGTGGAGGCGTTCACGGCGACAGCAATTGCCTGTCACCGGCCCGGCCAAACCTCAACGCGCCGGAACGTGGACCTCGATCTCCGCACCCAGGCCCGCACCCGAGGCCAGACCCAGATCGTCCCCGCTCCAGAACCGCCCCGGGTCGTACCAGTTCGGACGCCGTCCCGCCGGCAGCAACCCCATCGCCTCATAGGTCACCGCCACCACCTCCGCGCAGTACGCCGTCTCCAACGCCCGCTCCCGCGCCTCGGACGTCCGCGCCGGCTGGGACCCGAGGCGCCCGGGACGCGGCAGCGCCGGCACCCGTCCCCGTACCCACCGCCACGCCAGCTGCGCGGTCGACGGGAACGGCGTCCCGTCCAGCCGCGCGATCGTCCGCAGCACGGCCCGTTCCATCTCCCCGTCCGCAGGCGGGTCGAGCTGCCGCAGCCAGGCCCGCTGGCCGTACCTGTTGGCCCAGACGCAGACCGCGTCCCGCAGGTCGTGCAACTGCACGCCCCGCTGATGACCGCCCGACCACAGATCGGGCAGCGACCGGCCCAGCTCCGCGTGCCACATCAACGGCGGCATGTCGTCCAGGACCACCGCCATCCCGACGTGGTTCACCGGGCTGTTGGTGGTCAACTGGATCGCCCGGTCCGGCACGCTGCGGCCCCGGAACACCCACACGTCACCGGTGCGGGTCAACTCGACGGCCTCATCCAGGCTGATGCTCATGAGGGTCTACCCTAGGCCGATGCGGCAACGGATGCGGTGGTGGAAGGTCCTCGGGCTCGCCGGCCTCGCCGGCGTCGCGGCGTCCGGCGTGGTCATCGCCCGCGCCGAACGACGGCGGCGCGCGTACACCCCCGAGGAGATCCGGCAGCGGCTCCTCGAGCGGCACGCACAGGCCGGGGAGAACTCCCCTGTGGACGACGCGCGGGGCACCGTCACCGACGGGTGACCGATATCGTGCGGAGATGACGACGGCTGTCGCCGAGCCACCCTTCGTCCTGACCACACCCGCCGCGCCCGTCGAACGGCACGGCACCGTCGACCCGCACCCGCCCGCCCGCACCGGGCCGGCGCCGGCAGTCGTCGTGGTGCACGGCGCACCACTGCCACCAGACGTGCCCGACCCCCGCGACTGGCTGCTCTAACGCGGCTACGGCGCACCGCTCGCCGCTCTATCGGGGGCCGACCACCCGGCCGGCCCATTCGGCATCAGCAGCTACGGCGCACCGCTCGCCGAGGGCGACCCGGTCGGCGCGCTGATCAGCTACCAGGTCACCGAACTGTCGGCACTGCCCGCCTCGGCCGATGACGTCTCCGCGATGGTCGAGCAGGTCCGCGCCACCACGGGCATCCTCGACCACACGCGCGCAGCCCAGTGGAGCCGTACTCGCCGCCCGCGACGCGGTCCTCGCCATGCTCGACACCCCTGACCCACCGCGCCGCACACCCCGCAGCCGGTTCCTCCTCGCATGATCGTGCTCGATGGGACTGTAAGACGAACGGTGTAACTCCTGATCAAGGAGCAGCACCTGATGTCCGAAGGATCGATGGCCGCCGTGGATACTGCCGCGGTGGCGAA